>NZ_CP020432.1:0-367500 GCF_002073795.1 Streptococcus sp. 'group B'
TTTATTACTTTCTTTTCTACAATCATACGACCATCCTCATCATCTTTTGCATACAAATTAACTTTCAAGTTGTCTCCTCTTACAGCAACTATGCTTGGCGCTTTGGATATTCTATATTTACGTACTAGCTCCTTGCCACTAACAGTCTCCACGTCAGCAAAAAAAGTAGTTATATCACTACCTTTACTTTTCTCTAAAATTTCTTTTTTCGCTATTTTGCAGTAAGGGCAACTCTTTTTATAAAAAACAATATTATAGTTTTTATTAATCACATTTTTAGCTTCTTTAGCAGTCAATTGAGACCTATAGTACTGATCACTAAAAAATGAGATGCCATCACTCTTTAATAAAAAAACAAGTGATACAATTAACGTCACTAGTAGCATCACTAAAGCTAAAAAGACATCCTTCCTAACACAAACATACCTATTCAATCTATATCCCATACTTCAACCGACTTCCATTTTTTTCTATTATCTAAAAGGTAAGCAACCATACCTGTTTTACAAATACCCTTATAAATTAAAAAATCACCGTCAGCCACATACGATTTAACAATAGAATAATCGTAAAAAGATAATTTTAATAAATAGCAACGATTATATTTTTTCCCATTTCTTACAATACATAACGCTTTTTCATTATCTTTAAAGTACAATACAACATAATTTTTAATTCCCTTATCCATCAAAACTTTTTTTAACCTGAAAGAATTAAATTGTTTTTTTAACAAATCAAACATACTTTTTTTCCTCCAAATTTTTCATAATATCGTTTAAACAACTAACCAAATCTTTTTTATAAATAAATTTAAGTTTTTTAATAGAATCGACCAAAGGAATTTTCTCTGCTGAATAACCATCATAGACTTGTTTTATTAAACCATGCGCAATTTTATCATTTAAACCCAACTCCTTTAAATCACGATAAGAAACAACTAGCGACCTATCAACAAAATCCTCAGTATAATTTCTACTTACTAAAACATCAAGCGAACAACAATAATAATCAGCTATCTTTACTAATGTTTCAATATCTGGCTTACGTGAACCATCTTCATATCTATCATAAGTTCTTGAAGTGATAGCTAAATAGGTAATCAACTGTGACTTATCAATCCCTCTATCTATTCTTAATTGTTTTAATCTTTTTGATAGTTCAATCATTATTCAAATTCCTTTCTAATATTTACCTTTAAAAAAGGTATTATCATCTAACACCCTTTTCAAAAATAAAATATAGTTTAGTAAAGGACGAAACCTCGCATTCTAAACTATATTTTTTATTTCTTTTTGCAAACAAAAAAGCCGACTTGTGAAAGAAGTCGACATAGAAAAAAATTTCTAAATAAATTACAACACGAAAGGTAAATAATAACTTACCTTATAAAAATTTAAAAAATATGCTCTTATCTTCGCATACTACTTTCTCAATGTTTCACACATAGGTACTCGTTCGAATAAGTCCACCTTATTCATTAGCTAGATAGTATCTAACACACCGCCCACAATACCATACCTTATCCGCCTCTCTACGTTTTTAGTAATCATTGTCAACACCCCTTGCGAGGTAGCAGTTTTAGTTTTTTGCTCAACACAGGCTAACTAACATAAACCTTAGTGTGCTTTTGAGGTCTGAACTTTACTTGTTTAGTCATCACTAGAATGATAAAATATATTTGGTGATTCTACATCATGCCCAACTCCTTTTAGATCTACCTGAAAGCAAACTTTGAACAGAATTGACTCTCCAGAGTTAGTCTAATAAGGAGGTAGGGTATGATAGAAATTATCACCGAAGTGATGTTTGCTATCATGAAAGGATTCTTCCAATTACTTGGATTATACTTTCATTGCTTAGTTGAACACACAGTAATTACTATAATCATAACTGCAATTGTTTTGCATCAATTTTTATAGTAACCATTTGCTAGATAGTCTTCTATCTAGCTTTTTTTGCTTAAACAAGCAAAGTTCAGACCTCAAAAGCAAGCCAGACAACTTGTGTAGTATACTACACCTGCTTTACTTTTGAAGAATTTCACGTTATAATAAACTTGCTAGAATTTATTACGTGTGTTATTCAACTTAGCTTAGCTGTGTTGTCTGACGCACTTTTTATTTAATTATCAATGGGCAACCTATTTAGTCACTCTTAATTTCTATACGATGTTGTCTTTTGCTAATTATTAATTGCTCAACATCAAATAGAAAGAATTGACTAACAACCATATCGTTGTTATAATCATTTTACAACCTTATAGTTGTTTTGTCAATAGGTAAATTCAAGAAATTTTATGTTTTCCAAAAAACTAAAAGAATTAAGAATTAACAACAAGCTTTCTCAAAAACAAATAGCTGAACAAATGAATATTTCTCAACAAGCTTATGCAAAATGGGAAAGTGGAAAAAATTCTCCATCTCTCGCAACACTTGAGAAAGTTGCAAATTTCTTCAATTTATCTATTGAAGAATTACTATCTGATGGTACTGTTAGTCTTGACAACTTATTAAAAGCTGAAACTATTACTTATCAAGGAAAAACACTATCAGAAGAAGATGCCTTTAAAGTAAAAGAAGTTTTGAACATTGTCATTAGTACAATCAAATAATCTATTGAATTATCAATGATCTAAATTTTTAACTCTGTACTCAAATAAGTGCTTTTTAGGATTATTGATAAATACTTTAACACTTTTTTGCAAGAGTTTTTGATAAGCTATCGCTTGTATTTTAATTATATAACCTTTAGCTTTTATTGTCAACTGTTTTTTCACTAAAAAATATTAAAAATTCAAAAGGTATAAATATATGTTCTCAGAACGCTTAAAATCTCTTCGGAAAGAAGCTAAATTAACTCAAAAAGATATAGCTTCTCAATTTGGATTTTCTCAACCTGCTTACCAACAATGGGAAAGTGGGAAAAAAAAACCAAGTGCAGAAACGCTTGAAAAATTCGCTTCCTTCTTTAATGTCTCTACCGATTATTTATTAGGAAATACAAATAAAAAAAATGCCAACGATTTAGACATTGAAAAAGTAAAAGAGAGCCTAAAAAAATCTCTTGGTTACAATGGAACTTCTGATATTCCTGAAGATGAGCTAGAAAGTATGGCACAAGCTTTTATTGAACACTTTAAAAATCAATAATTAATAATGGATTTATCAACTGTAATTAAAAAAACGGAAGATTTAGGAATTACTATCTTATTTTGTAATATGCCAAAAACCAAAGGAAGATATGATAACACACTTGAAAAGCCTTGTATTTATGTCGACAAAAGTCTTTCAGATATAGAAAAAATTAACATCATTCTTCATGAAAAAATGCACTTTACAAAAAATGATCAGAGTAACTGCTTATCTTATATTTCTTCATATTCACATCATATCGAAAATCAAGCTGAAAAAGACCGCATATTAGATTTTATGAATCTAATTAACGAAGAATATCCGATTGATGAATCTTTTAACTATATCAACTATATGAAAAATGCTTGTGTACCTGAAAAGTATGAAACTTATATCAAAAATCTTGCTAAAGAATTTTATCTAAGAAATCACAGAAAAGAGAGCTAGTAGTTAGTTAGCTCTCCTTTTTATTCTGAAAAATAATTTTCATGGAACAGAATATAATATAATATAATATAATAAAATACTATTCTTTTCCTACTTCTTTATAACCATATTTTTTCAATGCTTCCTCACATGCTTTTGATCCCTTTTTATAAACAATGTGATCACTAGGACTTACAGCCTTACCTTCCTTAGTAAGTTTCATATTAAATGTCCTATTTCCATAATCAGTCGAAACTGTAATTTGCTTGTTTTCATTATCAACTTTAACAATAGCATAGTCTTTCCCATCAACATCCACACTACCAGCATTACTAGTGATTGTCATCTCCAAATCATTTCTATATTTATTAATCCAATAATATTCACCTTCAAGTGAATCATTAGAACATGCCACTAAAATTAGTGTAGATAAAGCTAGAACAATAAAGCCAACTAATTTCTTTTTCATATTTTATAAACCTCTACCCTTAAGAAAATCTTTTAATCTTTCAATATCTCTATCACTTAACTTACCAATAATTTTAATATTGAATCCCTTATTCTCTAAATCATAATACTGAATTGTATCAATCCAAGAACGTCTTTTTAAATTTGCTTTTGCCCAATCAATAACTTCTAGATACTGACTTTTTATATAATCAGACTTATTCTCATATTTTGTAGTTAGTCTATAAGTCCTAATAACCTCATTATTAAATTTCACTACTACTGCAGGTCTTATTTTTGAACCAGTACCATCTGCATAATCAATACATGAAACTAAAACAGAATATACCTCAATATTGTTCATTTAAAATATTCCTCATATTCTGAAAAATCCTCATCACCAAAAAATTCTTTTACACTTTCCGGATCATCAGCTCTAACTCTAATTCCTTTAGAGTTTAATTCTACTAATTTTTGAAATTCCTCATCAGAAATAAATGACTTATTTTTTATCTCAAATGGAATACTTTGAGTTTTAACCGATTGAATTAAAAACATTTTTACAGCTGTACTCATATCTAAACCTAAAGATTGAAAAAGCTTTGTTGCTTCATCTTTTAACTGAGCATCAACTCTTACTGCTACTGTTGACATAATATCACCTCAACTTATATTTGTATCACTATTGTATCACTATTATTCATACACAACAAATAGTAAACTACAAAGCATATCTCCAACAGTTCTTTTTTTACTTGTCATCAACCCTCACAACAACATTAGACATAATGTCACTTCTCATATACTTTATTAATACTTTTGTGATGCTATAAACGTTAATTTCTATATTTTCCTTTGTATAAACCTAATTTATAAAAATATACATACGTTTTACTCTATAAAAATATTATAAATGACTTACACTAAAAACTATTTTGAACCTAAGCTGTTTATTACTTTTATATCTTATAAATTTGGATATAGCAGTATAATACATATATCGAAATTTATTTTTAGTCTATTTATAATCAGATATCTAAAAAGGCAACAACGAATATCGCTGTTGCCTTTCAAAAGAACAATAAAACTATCATTCTTTTTATTTAATAAATAGGCCATATTTATTATTTAATTTGATAGGAACGGACCGGAGATTAGTAGTAATCGCGTTCTGGTTTAGTATCAACTCATTTCAAAGCAGTTTGAAGTGCCATTTGTAGGTTCACAATCTCTTGATCCACTTCTTGAACGGTTACATTAGGATTTAATTGGACGCCTACTGCATGTGTGATAGCTTTATTTAAAGCATTATAAACATCAAAACTTTTCTTGTTTAAAACTTTTTGGTCTCTTTGTACACGAATATCCCAAATTGCTTTGTCCAGTTTTGACTTAGTATAAATAGTTGCTTTATCTGTTGGCTTCAAATCTGGATAAGTCATTACTTTTTGTTCTAATTGCTTCACTTCTGCTACTTGTGCTTTTATAGAATCAACAGATGCAAATGGATCAGCAATACGAATAACTAATTTAGTTATTCCGAATCCCATGTCAACATTAGCTTGACTAACTTTGTTAGTCAAGTTATGTGTTGAAAAATTAATTGCTTCAATAACATCTGTGATAGCTTCTATACGTGGACCAATAGAACCAAGATCGTAGATTGTCGCTGGATTACCACCTAAAGAAGACTTCATCTTATCAACAGCATTTATAGCAGTATCTACAGGTTTTTCATAATCTGTGCCTTGAACTTGATTTTTAATAGTATTCAATTGAACACTATCTTGATCAAGTTTTTGTTTTATTTGTTGTTGATTATTAACTTGACTAACTACGACATGATTAGTAGCTTGATCAGCATGAACTTCCAAAATCGCTGGAGAAAACAATGCAACTCCTGTCAAAATAGCTATGGAAAAATAGACTACTTGTTTCTTTGCCATGGTTTTTCCCTCCTAAATCAAAATAACTTAATATACTGCAGTATTTTTAACTTGTAGGTACCTACACCAGTAGTATACAGTCTAAAAAAAATACTGTCAAACCTAATTTAAAATATAATTCTATTGAAAATCATATAATTCCACTTATTTTTTAATGAGATTAAATATTTTATTTTTATATAATATAATAAAATCCTATAAAATATAATTTTCAGACATATTAGAATTAGCTATAACTATAAAAGCAACTATTATCTTTTTAAATTGGGTATTCGGATTTTATGGTGGAAAAGGGCTTATAAATCACCCTTCTCCAAATTCTTAATAAGTGTGGAAAAATCGACACCTAAGTTGTCTGTAATGTCGTGATCATTCACTTCATACCAATTGAAAGTATCGTATAACATAGCTTTATTGAAAGCACTTGAATTAAATCGTGGCTTACGCTTTTTATGGAGCTTCTCATTGAAAAGGATTTTGGCTCGTAAGGCATCAAACGAGTAACCTCTACCCATTCGCTCTACCTGCCTAATAATGCTGTTAATTGACTCCGTATAAGCATTAGTGAGCCTTTTATCAAAGTAGTTGAATATTTCAACATGCCAGTTGTCTACGGCTCTCACGAGGTCTTTATATGCGTCTTTAGAGTTGCTGGACATACAACGGTGTCTCCATTGACTATAACGAAGATGACCTTCATCTGGATCAGGAGTATCCCATATCCAGTAAAACTCTTCTTTGAGTTCATAGGCTTCTTTTAAAGCAGGAAGATTACCTAACCAAGTATCTAAGAGGAATGATTCACGTTCATTTAGATCGTGTTTACGCTTTAGAAGGATAAACCTTTCACGCATAAGGGTACGTCTTTCTTTTTGGCTCATATGGGCTTTCAAAGACTTTCTGACGTTATCTAAGGCTTGATTAGCCATTCTAACTACATGAAACTTATCTACGACAACTTTAGCTTGTGGAAGGATAGTGTTCACTGCGTCTTTGTAGGGCTTCCACATATCCATTGTGACGTACTCAATGTAAGTCCTGTCACTGATTTCTAAAAGACGTTGGATGACTGTTTCCTTGTTACGGTTAGGCTTGATGTCATAAATAGTCCTGCGTTCAATATTAGTCAATACAAGCCGAGGTCTACGGATAATATGTATCTCGTCTATCCCAAGCCACTTAGGAGTTTCAAACTGGTATTCACGTTCTTTGAGTGCCACATAGTCCTTAAAAACGTTCCTAATGGTTTTCTCGTCAACACCAACGCTTTCTGCGACTTCTACAAAGGTCTTAGACATGGATTGCTCTTGAATGGACTTTAAAAGCCTTTTGGTCATACTACGCTTTTCATCTACAGATATGGTAGATCCGCATTCACGACACTTGTATCGTCTACGGTTCAAATGTAAGCCCACTCGCTTTAAACGAATGGGCAAATCCATAATTAGTTGATTTCTTGAACTGTGTTTGTACAACTTGTCAAAACCACATTCAGGACAACGTTCAGGTGGTCCGACTGCTTCAACTTTAAACATCATATCGGTTTCATTTTCTTGTGGCGGTTCTATTGTTTTAATGTCTGGTAGGGATAATAAGTCTGACATATTATTCATCCTTTATTACTCTGCGGTGTTAAGGTATCAATTATAGATTTGATGTCGAAATCATCAGTGTTAAATTATTTTTGTGACCACAAATGCACTTAGAAAATCCCTTAAAGCATTAGCTGGTTCACTTGAATAGGGAGTTGTAAAAAAGTTCCCTTAGCCTGCACAACAAGATAATTTCGAAATATCTTTATCGAACGTAAGTGCAACTAATTTTAGCCCTTCAGCCATTGTTAAATATGGTGCTAGGGTTTCTGTTAAATCTTCTATCGTTAAGCCAAATTTAACAGCTAATGATGCTGCATAGATGACATCTCCTGCATTTTCAGATACAATATGAACCCCTAATACTTTTAGTGTTTCTGCATCTGCTACTAGTTTAAATACACCGGTTGTTTCACGGTTTACAATTGCTCTTGGAACAGCACCTAAAGGTAATACAGATGTCTTCACATCATACCCTTTCTCTTTTGCTTGTTCTTCTGTTAAACCAACCGTTGCAACCGTCGGATTCGTAAACGTAACAGCAGGAACTACCGATAAATCTATTTTTTTGTTTAATCCACCAATAGCATTATCAGTAATAATTCCACCTTCATAGGCTGCTACATATACAAATTGTGGTCCTAAAGTCACATCTCCTGCTGCATAAATCTTTTCATTACTTGTTTGACCAAAATCATTGATCAGGATTTCATTATTTTTTCCAGTTTCAACACCTGCTGCACTTAAATTTAAAGAATCCGTATTTGGTTTTCTTCCAGTGGCAACAAGTAACTGATCTGATTCAATGACTTCTCTACTGCCATTTACTGTTACGTAAACCCTTTTTATCTCTCCACTTTGTTCAACACGCTCAAAAGTTGCCCCTTTGACAAGGTTTATACCCTGTTCAATTAACGCTTTTTCAACTGACTCTGAAATCTCAGGATCATACTCCTTTAAAAGTCGCTCACTTCTTTGCATAAGCGTTATTTCTGAACCTAAATGATGAAATAGTTGTCCAAGCTCCATTCCAATGTATCCTGAACCAATTACAGTTAATCGTTTTGGTATTTTCTTTAACTCAAGAAGTGTTGTACTAGTTAAATAGTCCATTTTTTCAAGTCCTGAAATTTGGGGCAACGAAGGCGATGCACCTGTTGCAATTAAAAAGCGTTTTGCAGATAACTTTGTCCCATTGACCTCAACCGTACTAGCATCAACGAATTTTGCTTCACCTTTAATTAAATCAAAATTATATTCATCAATTAAATCCATATATTTTTGATTCCGAAGTTCGCTCACCAATTTATCCTTTTGCGTGATTAAACTAGCTAAATCCACTTCTCCAGCGGATGTTTGTAAACCTATAAACGGATTGTCTTTTGATAAATGATTGATTTCCCCTGCCCTAAGAAGAGTTTTTGACGGAACACAGCCAATATTCACACAGGTTCCCCCAACCGTTCCACGCTCAATCATTCCAACTTTTGCACCGTATTCTATAGCTTTAATTGCCGAAGAAAAGGCAGCAGCACCAGAACCAATAATAAGAAGGTCATAATTGTCTTCATTAATTAACGCCACGTTTTCTAGTGATGATACTTCTTCAATTTCTCCGGCTTGGTAATTTGCTTCATCAATCGCCTTTATTGCACTTTCAACCTCAATATCATCGGGCAGTTCAAATACTGCTTCACCACGACGATAACTAGACTCAATATTTTTAGCACCTATCTTTTCAAGTGCTGATTCTACGTGTTTTTCACAACCCGTACAAGTCATTCCTGAAATGTTTACCTTAAATTTATTCATAAAAAAGCTCCTTTCGTTAATTAATCTCTCATGTTAATGTTTCTATTATTGGACACGAATGTAATTTCTTTTCATCTGGACATCGTTGTTTTAAGTCGTCTAACATAGTTTCAATTCGTTTTAAATCCTCTATTTGTTTTTGCACTTCCTTTTGTTTTTTAGAAACAAATTCGAACATATCTTGACAACGAACTTCATCTTTATCTACAACACCAAGTAATTTATAAATCTCGCTTAAAGAGAAACCAAGTTCCTGTATTCGTTTAATAAACCCAACACGCTTAACGTCATCATATGAATATATCCGATAACCAGCTTCCGTTCGGTGAGGTTCTTGTAATAAATTTTTTCGCTCGTAATATCTGATCGTTTCTTTATTAACTCCACATTTATCTGCAAACTCACTAATGCGATAAATCATCTTATTTCACCCCCTGAATATTATAAACCATGTACCATAGTACACGGTCAAGTAAATTGGACTATTTTATTTTTTTCCCAAAGTATCACTCGTATGTGATTGATACTTTTATATAATACTATTGATTATCCTAACATCCCACCAGAAAATCCGATTTAAACACCAGTTGTTTTTAAACTATTAAGAAAGTAATTCCACTATATATTCCGAAGACCCTTTAAATTTAAGTTAATCTAAATATTTCTGAACTTTCATGCTAATCAATTAAATTTCATACGTGTTTCTTATTTAATCTTACCTCAACAAAATAAATTTTATTAAAATATATAAAAAGCAGACTATGTTATATTTTCCATATTTAAAGTGTTAAAAGCCCAACAGTATAAATGTCGATTCTTCTAAAAATATAAGTAGTTGTTATCTTTTGATTTCATTATACCTTTACTATTCTATTTAAATTTGTTCGGTTTCAGTCACACCATAAAATTAACTTTTTAAATAAGATTTTATTTCGGTATCAACATAAACACTTTATAGCGATCTGAAAAAAGAGTAAGATTCTGATTCCCTTAAACTTTTATTCCTGATAAGAGAATTCTTTATTTTTAAAATTAAACATTGAAAAATTTTTATCATTGTACTAAAATTAGGTGTGGTTAATATATTATTTAACCATACTATTTCAATGGAAAGGTTTATAGTTCAATGAATCTACAAAAAAATGATAAAACAAATAGTTTTATCCATTATGCAAACGGTCCTTCCCTAGAAGAAATAAATGGGACAATTGAAGTTCCTAAAGATTTGAGCTTTTTTAAAACTTTACTAGCTTATTCTGGACCGGGTGCACTTGTTGCTGTTGGTTATATGGATCCTGGAAATTGGTCCACTTCCATAACTGGCGGTCAAAATTTTCAATATTTACTAATTTCAATTATCTTAATGTCTAGTTTAATTGCTATGCTACTTCAATACATGTCAGCTAAGCTAGGTATTGTTACTCAGATGGATCTTGCTCAAGCTATCCGAGCAAGGACCAGTAAACAGTTGGGAATTGTCTTATGGATTCTCACTGAGCTTGCTATAATGGCAACAGATATTGCTGAAGTTATTGGTGGGGCTATTGCACTTTATTTACTGTTTCATATTCCACTTGCGATTGCTGTTTTCATTACAGTATTTGATGTATTACTCTTATTATTGTTGACAAAAATAGGATTTCGAAAAATTGAAGCTCTAGTAGTTGCTTTAATATTGGTTATTTTCTTAGTTTTTGCATATCAAGTGGCTCTTTCTCATCCTATATGGACGGATATTTTTAAAGGTTTAGTACCTACATCTGAAGCTTTCTCAACCTCTCATACAGTAAATGGACAAACACCACTTTCAGGTGCCTTAGGCATTATTGGGGCAACTGTTATGCCACATAATCTTTATCTACATTCTTCAGTTGTTCAAAGTCGAAAACTAGATCATAATAACAAAAAAGATATCGCTAGAGCAATTAGGTTTTCAACTTTTGATTCAAATATTCAATTAACAGTAGCCTTTTTTGTTAATTCACTATTACTCATTATGGGCGTTGCTGTTTTCAAAACAGGAAGTGTTACTGATCCATCATTCTTTGGTCTATTTAAAGCACTATCTAATTCTACTATTATGAGTAATTCTATTTTAGCTCATATAGCAAGTTCAGGTATTTTATCACTTTTATTTGCAATAGCTTTATTAGCATCTGGACAGAATTCAACTATTACTGGAACATTAACAGGTCAAATTATTATGGAAGGATTTATTCATATGAAAGTTCCAATTTGGTTCCGTCGTATCATTACTCGCCTAATTTCTGTTATTCCTGTAATGATTTGTGTCTTAGTAACTAGTGGTAGAAGTACTGTTGAAGAACATATAGCTATTAATAACTTAATGAATAACTCTCAAGTCTTCTTAGCATTTGCATTACCATTCTCAATGTTACCTCTACTAATATTTACTAATAGTAAAGTTGAAATGGATGATGATTTTAAAAATACTTGGATAATTAAGATTCTTGGTTGGCTTTCAGTTATAGGATTAATTTATCTCAATATGAAGGGATTGCCAAATCAAATTGAAGGTTTTTGGGGAGATAACCCAACTCATCAACAAATTATTCTTGCGCATCAAATAGCTCATATCATCATTATTAGTGTAATACTAACTTTAATATGGACTATTGTTGAATTGTATAAAGGAAATAAAAAATACAGTACGATGCAACAAAGTGCAACTTAATTTAGTAAACTAGGTAGCCTCAAGTAAAGATAAAAGTAGTAGAATAATTCTACTACTTTTATTGATATTATTTTTTAAGAAGTCAATTATAACATTGAAAAGAACTCAACATAAGGAGTTGCTATCTATTTTGATAATATTATTGATATGTATAAAAAATCTTGTTGTAACCTAAAATATTTAGAGATCATTAGATACAGCCTTAGTGGCTGGTGCTAACTGGACTCAGAATTTATTCTTAGAGATAAAAATGTATGTACATATTCCCATATTCTAGATAACTTATACTAAAAAATTTTTATTCTAGAATATAAAAATTACTTTAATCTTTTTTAAAACCCAAAATGACAAATCCCTTGATTTTACTAGATATTTTTATTTAGAAATTAAATTTAAATTACTTTAATTACTAATAGGGACATCTAACTCAACAAAAAAAGCCCTAGGGATGGGGCTTTTAGTGTTCCTTGAAGTGGATTCGTTGCGATTTTAAATGAAATTTTTGATAACCTCAAATTCCTCTTTTTAATGCAAAGTTATTTATAAAGGCTAGCTTATCATAGGAGGTTACATTCCATTTAATAACCATCTTCTATTTGATAAGCACACTATCAAAAAACTAATTACACTAAGGCATATCATATAAGGAACAATTATAAAAAAGTCGGTTAAATCAATAGTCATCGGATGTGAGAAAAGTTTCCCTATTATTTTATAGAGAGAATTTGAAGCATCAAAAATAGCAGATACTTTAAAAATTCCTCCAATTGCCACTAAAATAATGGATGTAATCCAATAAAAAATAGTAACTCCAATAGAAACTAGCATATTAGAAAACAGGATACTAATAGTTGAGACGACTAGTAGATACTGTAGAACAACGAGTGAAAATAAGATTGTAGTTGTTAAAAAATAAAATAGTGAATATCCCCAAAGCAATGAAGCTAATATATTGCAAACTATTATAGCAATAAAAAATTCTGAAAATAATACTAACAGTTTAGTATAAAAGTATTTAGTTAGATGATACCCTGAAAAATAGTGATATAAAATACATTTGTCAGAGTAATCTTTATTAAAGAAATATACAATGACAAAGCCGAATATTAAAAATCCAAATTGGGTAAATACTGTGTAGGTACTAAAGTAAAATTCTCCCAAAGTTAAATGTCTTATTTTATCTATCCCTACTGGTAAAATATATCCTAATACATAGGTCAAAGCTACAGTAGATATAATATAAAATAATGTTCTACCTCTTATAGACTTTCTAAACTCCAATCCTAACATTTTTTATTCTCCTAAATACCAACTAATAGCATCATCTAATGTGTCTACTTTACAAATTTTTTGATTATCAATTAGAAAATAGTTTCCCTTTAAAGACCTGATATTATTGATATCATGTGAAATATTAATAATAATTTTTTCGGGATAATACTGAATATAGTTTTGCAAAAATACGTTTATCTCATCAACAGACTTTTTATCTAAAGCATTAGTAATTTCATCAAGTATAATAATATGCTTGTCTAAAGACAACAAAACTAATAATTTCACCTTTTGTTTCTGCCCATCACTTAATTGCTTTAACTTAACCGTTTTACTTATTTGATTAATATTCAATAACTGATAAATTTCTTTAGAAAGCTTCCACGGAATTGTCCTTTCTAAATCGTTAATGGTAACATCACTAGGAAGATTAGAATAACTCGAAATAATCAGCGTGTCTTCATAAATATCATTTGAAAAATAATTCCCTCTATTTATGATAAAATCTTTAGCTAGTTGAGATTTACCTGATCCATTCCTACCTAAAAGATGATTTATTTCCCCTTCTTCAAAGTCTAAGTTAGTATTCTCTAAAAGTATTCTATTTCCTATTTTTAAGGTGTAATTATTAATAAACATAGCTACTCCAATTTACTTATTTCAGACAGCAACCTATCCATAAAGATTAAACTCTAATTAATGGGCTGAACCAGCAACCCATCTATTTTTTGAACTTCTTACAAAATACCATAAATCGTTTACATTGTCTAATTCGTTTTTCTTAGTTAGAACTTTTGCAAAGCTCATATCATTTAGAATTGGTTTTACTTCTCTCTGAATATTTTTTTGTTTCATAATTATTTCCTCCTTAAATTATGTGGACAGGTCACTCTCTGAAATAAGTAGAATTATAGTTAAATATTAAATATAAACCAAACTGTGTATAGAATAACAAAAATAATATTACAAAGTTTAATTACTTTAACTAGCATTGAATTCTCATTAAACGACTTAGCTTCTAGAACACCTCTGGTTGCAATTATTACTTTATAACCATCTGAATTCATTAAAGGGATAGAATTATAAAGAATGTCTATTGCCATATATTTTGCTAAATAAATTAAAATTGTACATTTTAAACATACTCCCAGAGTAAACATGATATTATTCAAAATTAAACTAAAAAATATTCCACCTAAATGAACAACTATCTTCTCCTTTTTACTTAACATATATGTATCATTCATTCTTACATAAAACGAAGGAAAAATATAATTAAATTTAAAACCAATTTTATCTACACGTCTACCAAAATACTTAAAAAAAGTTATATGACCTAATTCATGAAAATAAATAAAGAAGGGAAAGTAAATCAGAAGATATTTAATAAAGTCATCTCTCGTTATACCTACTACCTCTTCATGGGAATAAAACAGTATTAACACATTTACTATTTCCAAAGCTATTATTGAACATACGAAAAAAATATAATTAAAATTTGAAATTTTTTCTTCCCTATCTTTGAAAATAACACCCATACTTAGTACATCAGAATAGTCCAATTTATAATATTTTTTTCTAACTTTATCCTTAATTATATATAAATCATCTTCACCAAATATCTCATAATTTTGATACTCCGATGTTTTCAAATTCTTTGACATAATACTCCTTTATATCATCTGTAATACTCTTTATTTTATTCATATCGGAAAAAATAAATTTACAGACCTCACAACTTGATACAAATTTCTTACCAGTCAAATCTAATTTCATTTTGTCTATAAACCAAGTAAACCCTTCTCGTTTTAATATATACAACAACATATTAGAGTAAAATTTATCCTCTAATTCTGATATATCAGCATCACCAATACTTCCAATTCTCAAATTCGTCTCAAAAACTGATGGAGAGCAACAAGGATAAACATAACCATCATGATGAATCACAAATTCCCAGCCCGTTGCAGGACATGTAAGTTCTAATTCATCTATCGTTTTTAAATACAAATCTTCCATATTTAGATTTTTGGCTCTACCTACTGGAGATGCAGGAACAATCGTAATAGGAACACCAAATATTGACTCACCTAACTTATCTAATAAATCAACACCACGATTTTTCTTATCTACTACCATATTAAGTGCAACTTCAATATCAAACTTCTTTATATGTAAAAATAATCTTTTTATATTATCTACTGGGATATACTCTGAATGATAGTTGTCATAACTAACGGTTAAATAACGTAAACCGGCTGTTCTTAAAGAAGTTAGTAAACTCTTCGTATTTTTATCATTAGTTGCCCAGAAGCCATTTGTAATTAACGTAACATCTTTACCTAAAATCGATAAGCGATGAATAGTTTCTAAGACTTTGCTCTTTCTTAATAGTGCTTCTCCGCCAGTCAAAGAAACTAGTTCAACATCTTCATGAGTTTCCGCATAGCGTACTACTGCTTCAATTTCTTCATCCGTAAGACAATTGACAGAGTTAGGTAAGCAACTAAAACAACAATGATCGCACTTTGCATTACACTTTTGGGAGAGATTAATTACTAAACTCTTCATAATTCCTCCTACATATTAAATAAATTAAATCTGTTCAAACATTCACATTATACTCCTAATGTTTTTTTATTTCAATAGTCAAATTACTTTATATAACAACTAAAAATATATTTAAAAATAAATTTTTGGAGATTTTTTTAATTTTGAAAATCAACAAAAATTAATGTATTCATCTTTTGTACAATATTCAAATACATTTGAGTACTCTAAAAAAGGCATATCTTGTATTTCTTCAATAACTTATTTTTGTTCTAGATTTGTTCTAGAAAATTTATCTTTCTTTATTAATTTTTATAAACAAAAAGTGATAAATTCCTTGATATTACTTGTTTTCTTTTTTTTATACATTAACTTTAAATACATATAGTTACTTGTAGGGGGCAGTCTTATAAAACAAAGCCTATACCTATAGGCTTTTTTGACGCTCTTTTTACACTTGCCCACCAATTTTTTTTGACAGATAAAATGGTGATTTTTTTATTTCTCTTTACTTGCATAAATATGTATTTTGTTTTGTATTTCTCTTATTTTTGAGTATAAAAAAAGAGCTAAATTATTTAGCCCATGTCTTTTAAATTTCATCATACTTTGTACTGTTATTATCCAATACAGTTTCAACTTTAGTTCTAAACTGTCCCTTTATTGCAGTGTCTATTTGACCTGCAATGGCAGTTATACTAGCTTTTGCGTTTGTTGCAGTAGTCGTTATCTCTGCATCATAGGTAGAGACAATACTTCTACGTTTAGACTTGATTCTTGGAGCATAAACACCTGTCACTAACATTTTATCAAGTTTCTTTTTTAAAGCCTTGATATCTTTTTTTCCACTGATATAATCAGAGGCTTCTGATAAAACATAATCACCAAGGATTCCCATAGTCTCTCCTTTCTGACATTAAATGATCTATTTTTTCTTCAAGCAATTGTCTCTTTTTAGAGTACTTTTGATTAGTTTCTTCTTCTAAGGCAGTCAATCTTCTTTTCTCTTTAGTATATTCTGTATCAAAATCACTTTGAAAAGCTTCTATAATGTGATTCATGGTCATAAAGGACTCTTCATTAATCATCTCATCCTGACGAAGATGATAACTTGTTGCTTCGTAAGTTTCCTGAAGCATCGTCTCAAACTCACATCGTTTATCTTCCAGTTCAAAGAATTTATCTGAAATAGCTATGGTTTTATGATGGTAATCATCTTCCAACTTTTCTAAATCCTTTTTACTGTTACTTAATTTATCATCTTTAGCGTCTAATTTTCCCATGCTTTAAAATCTCCAGCTAATTCACTATCCTTAGATAACATGGTTTCAACACCTGATTGAATATCACTTTTCAAAGTCGTATATGTTGTTACTAAATCTCCTGCATTTTTGACTTTCTCATCAAAATGAGTATCAGTTTTAGTTACTATGCTATCATAAGTGACACCACCTTCTGCATAAGCTTCTGCCAACTCTGCTTCTGTAAGCTCCGTAATACCAAAAGGAATCGATTTAGTCGTATTCCACAATTCTTCTGCTTCTCCAACAGCTGTTTTCGCAGATGTCTTGATATCCTCTAAAGCAGTTTCAGCAGTAGAGACTAAACCACTTGCAATAACAGCAGCTTGTTCAGCATCCAAGAAGATTTTTTCATGCGAACTTAGACCCTTACCAGATTTTTTAAATTTTTTCTTGTCCTTATAAAAAGATCCCATAGCTTTTCTAGTAGTCCTAACTTCCGGTGGTAAATTCGTTTCAATAACTTTAATCTGACCATTTTCCATACGATAGCCATAGGTCATGTGTTGATCTATCCAGTTGATATCTGGACTTTCTGTATAATAGACTGTTCCTACAGAGTCTTCACTTCCTTTTTTTCCTTCACGCCCCACCATGCCAATAAAATCATTAGGATCAACATAAACAACAATCTTAGATTTCAGTGAATCTGCCGTCTTTTTCTGTCCTTTAGTAAGTGTAGGATATATATCTGGAGCATTATAAACATGTACAGAGTTAATCCGTTTCAAGTCTTTCTTATCTGTAATATCTACAACAGCATATTGAGCATCCATACCTCCTAATGAATGTCCACCAATGTTTATTTTTGCATTTGGATATTTTTTCATAATCTCTTTTAAATGTTCTGATGAAGCTTTCAACTGTGGTGATACAGCACTGAAATTATGAGGATTCCCAAAATCTTTCATTACCCAAATATTACTTGCCATAGGAATGTCATTTTCTAACCAATCCAAAGTCACATCTGCAGGATTATTAATAAATTCCTGAGGAGATGTTGATCCACGAAAAAGTACCGTCACCTCTTTTACATCTTCTTTTGGAATATGACGATTATCAACCACAGCATAAATCTGTTCTCCAGAATGAGAAGTATTGTCGTAAACCTCCGAAACAACTCCAATTGTGTTATCATATTGATCCTTTAATCTGGCGTTGGGATGGATTGTTTTATATTCTGACATTGCGATTTGTAATTTTTCTTCATCAATATATTTTTTTCATTTTTTATTGGTTTCTAAATCATTATCTAAATCTGCACTTATAATATAGCTCCCAGATTCAAGTTTACCATTTCCATTATCTAAAATAGTAAATTGAAAATATTTATTGGTATCATTATTCACATAAACAGTAACCTCCATTCCTCCCATAGGATTATAATTGAGTTCTGAATCGTTAATTTTATAATTATGAATAATTCCTTGCTCTGAAAAAGCTCGCGAATCATTTGCTTTCATATGCTTCTCATAAATTTGCATCGCTTCTGCACTGTGTGCAATTGCAATCATTTTTTCTTTTTCTGTATGTTGTTTAAAAACCATATATCCGCCTCCTGATAAAACTGTTAATAGTAATATTAGTAATATCCAATATTTTTTCTTCATCATTAACTCCTTTATAATATCCTATGAATAAATTCCTAACTAGTTTACTACAAAATCAAATAATACAGGACTCTATCTCCATAGTTAAAATTTTAACTCAAACAACTCATATTTTTCGATTTTTTTCTAAATTATTCTGGATGAGATTTCATATAATCTATTTCGTCATTTTATATCATGTTATGAATATCTGGACCATTATAACCAACATTCATCCAACCCATTTTTAAAGCGACATATAGTGCCTCTGATTCCCCTAAGGAGTGACCGGTTGTAGTAATTTCTGAATTAGGATATTTACTCGATATTTTTTCTGCGTACTCTAGTGCTGATTTTCCCTGAGATTTCCTAAAAGTCTTGGTTTTAGGATCAGCAAGTAAATATGTATCCCCTCCAGCAACCATTTCAACATCTGTAGCTATGTCTAAACGCTCACCTAAATTAGTACCTGCATAAACAATCACTATTTCACTAGTATCTGGTTCAGCTGTCATTCCTTCTTTTATCGGAGCAACTACCATAGCTTGCATACCATTTGAAGTATTATCTATAGGTGGTTCAATAATAACATAGTCACTGTTCCCTACAATATCACTTCTTTTCAGAGGTATTTTTACTTTTTTTGAATCAACTCGATAAGCATCCTCAACTAAATATCTGTAACTTTCTTCTGAAATCATTCTATTCTTTCTTCATATAAATCACTTCAATATCATTAACATTTTGATTATTACTATTGATGTCCTTTGAAAAACCTATTTCATTCGGTTGATATCCTAATGCTCTAAGTTTACCACCAATTCTATCTTCAGAAAAACTAATCGAAAATTGTTCATTAATTTTAGTAGAAATTCCCCATGTACCTGTCATCTCATTTTTTTGAAAGTCGATAAACTCAATTTTTTTTATTTGATTACCATTTGTTAACTCAACATGTTGTTTTATGTAATTGACAATTCTATCTTGTTCCTGTTTCCTTGATGATGCTTCTGTTGTTGCAAATAAGTTTTTCATGGCTAGTCCTCCTAAAATTACTGTGATTATTATTATCAAATACCATATACGTTTTTTCATAAGCAAATAAACCTCTGTTTTTTCTATACCATTCAAATATAGATAACTTCTTTTAAATTAATTAAATTACCTCTTTTTTCTTGAAGAAGGTAATTCAGATTCCCAAATAATTGAAGATTCAATACTACTCCTTCTTGAACCTTAACACTCCCACAAGTATGTCTTGCACCATAACTTATTCAGCAGTTAATAATATAATTTAATTTTCCTCTTTAAATTTTGCTGTTCCTTTTTCATATGATTTGAATAAAGGACTATTTTTACTAGCATAATTTAATGTCATATCAGTGTTCTTAGGATCTGTTAACTGAAGCTCACCAGAAGTGAGATGAGTCCAAAACTTTTTACCATTTAAAAGCAATTCATTATTTTTGCTATCATAAGATATTTTTTCTAACTCCTCATTTTTTGTATAGGTAACTTGATCATCGGTTATGGTAAAAAATTCAGTTTTATTTAATGAGATAGTATGATTATTATAATTTTTTTCAGTCAAATAATATCTTCCTTCATCTGGCATTTTTTTATGATTAAGTATGCCAACTACTACCACTATAATTAATACTATTGGAAGAAGTAATAAATATTTTTTTTCATCTTTTCTCCTTATTACAATTGTTCTTAGGCTTTTTTGCTTGACAGAAGAGGATTTGTCCCATCATTTGTCCCCAAAATTATTTATTATTTTTCTTGAAAATCTTTATGAATAGTAATTGAGTTTAGACAATCACAGCCTATTATCCTTTTACACAATAATATTAGTTGAAATTTTGATATGAATTTGACAAAAAGATATTCATAAATTTCATTGCTGATTGGTATTCTCCTTGGTTCAGATTAAGTTTCCTATTAATAGAAATATATTTCGCCATTTGATTTGTTTCATCCAATAAAAATCGCAAATTAGACTCAATGTCTTTTAAAGATTTATTTGAAAAAATTTTCAATAGTTGATCTTTATCTGTAATATATTGCAAGATATCCTTGTCGAGCTTTCCAAAAGATAATGAATCAAGCTCTTTTTCTATTAATATTTTTTGTTTTAGAAGTTTAATAAAAGCATTTTTAATAGGATTAGATATCATAAACTCTGAATACATAATATCATTTCTTGCTATCCCCTTGACTACATAAGTACTAACCCAATATATTTCATTAAGAATTTTGTTGATTTCATCTTCTGACAATTGCTTTGTTTCGTACAGAGAACTTCTTTCAAAATTATAATCAAGATATTTATTCTTTTTATCTAAAAGTACTTTTGAAAAAGCATCATCTAAATAATCCTCCAAGAATTCTGGTTTAATAAGTCTTAAATCAATCCTCGTCAGATCTTGAAACTGCATTAAGTAAGCAAAGCAATTGTATTCCGTCTTATTTCTAAACTCATTTGGTTTCTGCATTATAAGAATATCACCGAATTTTTTATGATAATTAGTATCAGAAATAATATCTTCTATAAAATTAGTAACAAAAACAATATCATAATCTTGAAAATCATCTTTCGGTACATTTGGGTTAGCCCGAGATCCATTCAATAGTACAGCTTCGATTCTCTTATCTTGATTTGCTATGTTTAAAACCAAATTATATATTTCTTGCTCATCTCTCATAATGGCTACCTCCTACTTCACTTTATATTACCATATTTTTTCTAATACCTTTATATTACCCTTGTATTTTTCTCTAAGCATGCAATCATAAACTTAAATTAGCATGGAAATACCTTTACGACCTCCAAGGATTCAATTTTAAATTTTTCTGAACAACTGATTATGATTCAAAATATTTTCAACCGTTTAATGTTAGTATGTCATCAGTTATCATCACTCTTTTTATGATAGTTAAGATTTTTGAACTGTCATCTTTTGAAAAACATTTCATCTTGACTATTTCTGTTAATAAATCAGCTCCATGAGCAAAGACATGTATCCATCCAAGCTCTTCGTCAAAGCCTCTAAAATCAAGTTCATCTATAAGCCAGGAGAATGCCTGATTCATAATTTTTATCTGATCTTCTTCAGATATCCAACTTTTATTATTTGAGTCCTCCAACAATAAAGCTAGTAATAGAGCAGTAAAAGATCTGTTTAACACAGTATTACTGTTGGGTACTCCTAATCCTTGTAAAAGAAATTTATCCCTTAAAACTCTCTGAAGGATATTTAATTTCTGGCTTTGCATCAGTTTATGTTCTATTACTAATTTAACCCAAGACCCATATACTATTTCATCTCGAACTCTCGGGTTCCAATCTCCTATATGATGTAATCAAAAAGATAAAACATTCTCATCAATTGGATAATTATTTTCTATCTTTTTGATTACATCACTTGCTTCCATGTTTCTCCTTGCATGACTTTATATTTTATATTTTCCAAAGTGTAACATTAGAGTTTTCGTTTTCACTTTAAAATGATTATAGTAACTTTAATTTTTTACTTGGATACTCACTTTTATATCAGAAATTTTTAGTACTTATTCTTTGACTCTAGAAATATAGCGAAGGCCTACCTTGTAACCTCTATTAGGAAAAAATTGAGGCATACCATAAATATACGATAGAACTAAAATTACCAGAGAATATAGAAAGTATAAAAGTATAAAAATCTAAAATACTTCTGCTTAATTTATAATTTCCTTGGGTTTTACAGCTCGTGTAATATAGTATATTCCAGAAATTAAAAAGTAAAACATAGGTAATATTCTTAATAAGGCAAATGGTGTTTCAAATAAGAACCCTAACCAAAATATTTTCCCTTGCATTTCCCATAGACCTTGCGTCAGATACCAACTTTTTGGATCAAATATGGTGATAGAAGTTGTTCTTATCAAGAGAAAGAAATAAAATAAAGAGAAAAACGCATGCTCACAAGTATATTTATAATAACTCATAGCCATCGCTGATTTTGATTCTTGATCAGAAAAAATCTCTGAACTGGTTTCAGGCTTTATTTTTTGAAAATAATGCAGCCCTCCCCAACGACTACCGCTAATATGCTTCCATCCACTGTCCTCAAATAAAGTGATATAGTTAGTATAGTCATCTTTCGACATGTATTTTTTAAAATCCATTTTTATTGACATCTTGTCTTTTTCTTTATCTCTCTTAAAATAATAGAAGGCTGGAAGAAATGAGTTAATGCCTGTAAAAGTATAGCCACTTTTTTGAACCTTATCGATCCATTCTTCCTCTTTTTCTGTGGATTTAAAAAATAATTTAAACTTTATCATAACCATCTCCTCCAAAACCCAACTGATTAGCAGTATTAAGTAACTTTCTTAATCGATTCGTTTCAAGTTCTACTATTTCTTTTCCTGTCTCAGTAATAATATAAACTTTTCTTCTTCTATCGTCACTTGAGATAGACTTTATCCATTTTTGTTTAAGTAAATTTTCAATGGCACCGTACATTGTCCCTGCGGCTATTCTAACATCACCGCCACTCATTTCTTCAACTTTTTTCATAATAGCATAGCCATGCGCTTCCTCAAACAAAGCTAATAAAATATAATAGGTAGTTTCTGTTAACGGTAAATGTTTATTCCTTTTCATCAATTTTCTTTCTATACAGTTAAACTTTATATAGTTATTCTATATAATATAACTATATAGGTCAACTGTATATTTAAACTTATTAAAAAGAAAAGAACAGATAGCCTATCCAATTATTCGTTTGGAGTTTTTTATTTTAGTCGTAACTTCTCAAAAGTACTATAGTTTTTTATAATCTATTGACTATAGTACTGTTGTTTATTCATCTCATCCTGATCTTAATACCTTTAATTATAACTTCTTATCCAATCTATACAGTTAAAATACCTCCTCATAAACACAATAGTTTTTAAAATTAATAATAGAGACTAGAGTTCATCACTCTGGCCTCTATTATTTTTTATTCAATTTATATCCATTGATTCATCTCTTATGATATTACTTGAATAAGCTACCATAACCAATGATAACCGTAATCCTAAAAATTTCTTTTTCTATATTCTACAACCACTTTTCCAATGTATTATCTAAAATAATCGTTATTTGGGTTTATTCATCTG
Organism: Streptococcus sp. 'group B'; assembly: GCF_002073795.1. NCBI lineage: Bacteria > Bacillati > Bacillota > Bacilli > Lactobacillales > Streptococcaceae > Streptococcus > Streptococcus sp. 'group B'. The sequence continues at coordinate 23,913 of NZ_CP020432.1, forward strand.
TTTGGCTAGTTTTCTTCACAATTAATCAAGAAGTTTTACATATATCCTTGAATCTCTATCTGGAAAAATGTAGTCTACATCTAGTTTATCTCTTGTTATTTGCTTAAATCCTTGATTTTCATAAAAGAAGTGAGATCTTTTCTCTTTTTCTGGAGTATCCAAGACAATTCTTGTGAATTTACTAGCTCGAGCAAAAAGCATAAATCTTTCAAATAATTTTCGACCGAGTCGAACAGGATTTCCTCTATATTTTGGATATGTAAAAAATTTTTTTAGAACAGCTGTTTTATCATCAATACGCAGTAACGCAATCGAACCAACTACTTTTTCATTTTCTAATGCAATCCAAAATTGACCTTTTCTGTTTTGATAATAATTTTCTATTTGAAAAATATCGTCTTGTTCAGCCATCTTTATATCAAGTTTAGCTTCTATATTCTGACAATAATTAATTAAATCTACTAGCTGTGCTAAATGGTACGGATTATTCTCGTATTCTTTAATTTCCATAATATATTTCCTTATTTTGACTTTAAAGTATATTTCTGCAATGAGATATGCATAGGATATCATATTAGTTGGAAATATTGATCTAGATAAGTCAAATAGCAGCAAAGCTCTTAATTCGGTTTTATTTTTTCAAAAAGTAGCTATCGCCTTATTGATATCTTATCAAAATTAAACTTCACTTTTTTCAAAAATGTACATGCTAAGTAATAACGTCATTATAATAAGCAAAAACACTAATATGCTCGGTTCCATTAAGTCTTGAACTTTAAACTTTCCACTTAACATTTCTCCTTGTTTTTGGATAAGAAGCATAGGATTATAGCTTTTACTGATTTTAAAAAATCCAGATACTACACATAACACCACCATAAAAAGACAACCTAACAAAATCCCTAAAGTTTTACGAAAAAGAACTGAAAAAAAGAGTATTAAGCTTATGAAAAGAATACCGATAAACCATGTTGCACCGTAAACCATTAATTTATGACTTCCTTCGTTACTAAAGTAATATAACGTATAACTAAAATGGATGACAACACTTAATAAGTATGACACTGTCCATAGAAGGGTAATTACTATAAATTTAGCAAGGATTATAACTTTTTTGGCTAATCCCTTCGTAACTAGATTAATTAAGGTTCCTTTTGAAAATTCTTGCGTCAGTGTACTACTAAATAAAAATACTAAAATAACTAAACCAAGCTGATTCATATTTTTAAAATACTGAATATAAGAATCAATATAGGTAGTCTCTGGTATCGCTCCCTGTAGTTTTTTAGGTAAAATTCCTGCCATAATATCAGGCATCATAAGTGCAGTTAAGGGACCTAATATACCAAATATTGAACAAGTAATCAGAATAGATATAACTTTGTATGTCCTAACATTCTCCATCCATTCTTTTTTTAACATTACTGCTAAAGATTTCATTTGGTAACCTCCAAATAAAGCTCCTCTAAACTATTGTCAATGACTTCAATAGCTGATGGGCTAATCTTTAAAGAAACTAAATCTTGGTAAAAACCAGCTAGTAAATCTGCTTTGTTATCCATTTTAGAGCCTTTGAGAGTCAGTGCATACTCATTATCTTTCTTTTCTATCTGATAGTTATGAGATAGTACCTTAGCTTCAGACTTTGTCACTTTTATTAAAATACGAACCGAATAATTTTCCTCTGATTTTTTTCCTTTTAACTCTTCAAGAGAATAAATCCCACACTTAGTTAACACCAGAACGTGATCACATATTTTTTCGACATCAGAGAGAATATGGGTAGAAAAAATCACAGTTTTTTCTCCTCTAAGATTTGAAATAATATCTAAAATATCTTGGCGACCTTTCGGGTCTAATGCAGAGGTTGGTTCATCGCAAATAATAATTTTAGGATCATGGACCAGTGCTTGGGCTAATCCAAGACGTTGTTTCATTCCTCGAGAATAAGTAGCAATCTTTTGGTGATTATCGTCAAGTCCAACTGACCTAAGTAGTTCTTTGTTAGAAAGCTTATGCTTTGATCTCGCTAAACCAGAACATAAATCAAGATATTCTAGAGCTGTCATATAATCGTAGTACTCGGGAACATCTGGGAGATAGCCAATCAGTTGATTGGTATCTGTTCTTCCAAAATTAACTTTTTTACCAAAAATTGTTATGAAACCCGTATCAAATTTTAACAATCCTAAAATCATTTTTATTGTCGTTGTTTTACCTGCTCCATTTGGTCCTACGAATCCATAAATCATATTTTCTTCTAAATCAAAAGAAACATTATTTAATATTTTTTTAGGACCAAAAGATTTTGTAACGTTTTGAAATGAGATAGCTTTCATTCATTATTCCCTTCCAAAATAAGAAATGCAATTGGCCCAATTATATTAAGAAATATAATGACCAAAAACCAAACTGGCTTTGAAAGGTGTTTAGTCATCTTAAGTTTACTTAGTTTGACTAGAGAAATGATAATTAAAGCTCCTTGCAACATAATCAACGGAACTAGGAATGGTAATAATTGATTTGGTATTTCTGTATTCATATTAGTAATCCTTTTTTAAATCGTTAAGTTTTTGAATAATTTGTTGAAATTCTTTACGCCCTGATAGTTCTTTAAATTGTGAATTTTGAAATAAGTCCTCAACTCGTTCTATTACCTGTAATTGACTCGTCGGTGGTGCAATACCAGTAGGTATTGTCTCTAACCAATCATCGATGGTATAAAAGAAAGTATCACCGTGTAATTCAAATCTTTGGAGCAACTGTTTTAAAGATTTAAAACATTGTTTTAAATATCCTAATGCCTTATCATCATCACTTTTACTATAATGACAAGCTAAACTATAATAACACTTGATGACTGTGTTGGGATGCAAAGAGTTTAATTGAAACGCTTCTATCATATGTTCAAGCCTTTCAAAAATATCGCCTTTGTTTTCTTCAACTTCAAAAGTTGATAAACTCAATAGATACTCGCATACAAGTAGAATCTGCTGATAAATTTCAACCTGTAATACTTGCTTAGCTCGGTAAACATCGCCTTTTGCAAAAAAGCTATTAGCTAAAAGTAATTCTTCACCTAATTTATAGGGACTATTCTGGTAAAGGTTTATCACTTCATCATATTCAAGGTTGTGAAAAAGAACGACCGTTTTGAACATTATCGCCGTCTGGAGGTCAGACTCAACTACTGTTTTACTAATAATTTTATTTAGTGTACTTAGTGACCACTCTTTCATTTCTGAATCATTAAGGTTGGTTAGGTTGCTCAAGACCATATTAATCATTATCAACAGAGTCTTAAAATCGTTAGGGAACTGTTTTGATAATTCCTTAACTTCCTGAAAGAAATCTCTCTCAGACAATACATTTGCTTTTATTTTTAGATCCTTAATGAGCTGATTTCTTTGATCATCTGACAATGTTTTTTGATAACCGACTAAGTCATCCAAGCTAATATCAAAAAGATTAGCCATCAAAATAAGATAGTCAATATCCGGTTTAGCTTGATTATTTTCCCACTTTGAAATTGTAGTTTTTGTTAAATGCAAATAATCACTCAAATTCTCTTGCGTCATACCAATCTGAGTACGTTGTAAATAGATATTCTCTCCAAGCATCGGTCAATCTCCTTTCACGTCCATTATAGAGTTTCTAAATCAAAAATAAAAGTTCCTATCAGGAAATATAATATAAAAAAGTTTCCATAGAAGAAACTTTTTCGTTGATTAATAAGTGGCAAAACAGCATTAATAATAACAATGGTTAAATAAAAATTAACTTCACTAATATTTGTCATTGAAAAATAATGAATTATAAAAGAGCCCTTAAGTGTACTGACCCCCAAAAGTTGGACAATTTATTTTAAGTGAAGGATTTAGTTCTGTATTGCACAGGACTAAGTCCTTTTAGTTTTGCTTTGATTCGCTTGTTGTTGTAGTAAAAAATGTAATCTGTGATAGCTTGCTCAAGGTCATCAAGTGATTTGTAAGACTTCTCCAAGCCATAGAACATCTCAGACTTTAGAATCCCAAAGAAAGATTCCATCATACCGTTGTCAGGACTGTTCCCCTTCCGTGACATAGAAGGACGAATGCCTTTGTCCTCCAGAAATTGATGGTAGGACTTGTGCTGGTACTGCCAGCCTTGGTCGCTGTGGAGAATGGTTTCGCTGTATGAAGCCGCAGGAAAAGCCCTCTCAAGCATGGTTTGAACCTGTTTCAAGGCAGGAGACCGAGACAGGGTAAAATCAATTATCTCACTGTTATAGCCATCAAGAACAGGCGATAGATAAAGTTTCCCTTCAGGTAAAGCAAACTCCGTCACATCGGTATAGCACTTCTCATAGGGCTTCGACCCCTCAAACTGGCGTTGAATCAGGTTATCAGCCTTCTTACCAACCTCACCTTTGTAAGAGGCATACTTGCGCTTACGACGAATACGAGCAGTCAAGCCCATACTTTTCATCAAGCCTTGCACCCTTTTGTGGTTGATGACAAAGCCACGATTTCGCAGTTCTAAATAAATCCGACGATAGCCATAGTTTCCTCTATGTTCATCATAAATGGATTGAATGTCAGATTTGATTGCTTTGTCTTTATCTGGTTTATTCAGTTTCTTTAGTTGATAATAGTAAGTTGCACGAGCTATCTTAGTTATCTCAAGTAAGAGGTCTAGTCGGAATCCTCCTGTGACCATTTCTCTAATTGTTTCTGCCGTTCGCTCTGTAAGGCTTCGTCCCTCAAGCGCAAATCCCTCAACTTTTTTAGAAAGGCATTCTCCGTTCTCAAGCGCTCATTTTCTTCCTGAAGTCGCTCGAGCTCTGTCATTTCTTCCCAAGTTTTCTTACGCTTACGTCCCATTTTACTCGGTCTCCCTCTTGTTTTCTCAACAATAGTATAACCATTTTTCTTAAATTGGGAAAGCCAATTTGTGAGTATAGAACAATTAGAGAGAGCATAATCAAGAGAAACAGAGAGTTGAGAACAACCATGAATCAAGACTTTATCTATCATTTCCTGCTTTAATTCAGGTGGATAATACTCATTTCTACCTTTTTCGACGATTTCTACACCATACCGATCCATGAGTTTTATCATGTATTTAAGATTCGAGATACGAACATCATATCGTTGACTAATCTGAGACCAGGACATCCCGATCTTTCTTAACTCGTATATTTCTAGTTTATCTTCATAACTTAATTTCATCAGAAAAGCACCCCAATCGTTAGATTTTTTGTCTAACTTTTGGGGTGCAGTTCAAAGAAAGGCTCTTTTATAATTCATTGGTAACTACTATTTTTATTGTAACTCTTTCAAAGATACAATAGCAGACAAACCACAATATGACGATGCTCCTAGTAACAACGACCCTAAAATATCCGTTAAAAAATGATTTTCTAAATAAAGTCTTGAAAAAATAACTGATGCAAGGATTACTAATGCAAATATTACGAAAACTACTTGTGACAATACTCTTCTCAATCTCTGTCTTGCAACCACTAAAACAAGAATCATTAATAAAAACGTTGATATCGTATGTCCACTGGGAAAACTATAACCTGAGTCAAAAATAAGTTGATTCATAGGTCTATGACGTGCGATGATATCTTTTAAAAGCAATGCCAAAGCATTGGTACCAAAAAATAACATAAATAGCCACACAGCTATCCTTTGGTTTAAAAAATATTGATACCCAAGGATAACAAGTGCTATTAATGACGTTGTCAAAGGGCTGACAACTGTTGATATTATCGTCATTAAGTTAGTTAAATCGGAGTTTCGTATGCTTTGAAAAAAAGCTGAAGTGATATTATCCAAATAACTTATCATATCACTTTGAGATTTAACTGCTAATGTTAACACTAAAAAAGAAACAAGTAGTATAACACACTGGAAAAAGGATTTCTTGTTCACTACATAACCTCACTTTAATAAAGAGATAAATCTTCATACATTATGGTTTAAAATATTTAAAAAATGCTTAAAGCACGCGCTAACCTCTTAAGTTTAAATATGACTATTCACAAACTAGAAGAAATACCAAATACGAACTTTTCCTATTAATTAGCGTTCAAATTTTCATTAATAAAGCAATATTGCTACAATATACTTGAAACGGAGGGAACAATGGATATTACAGATTATCAAAAATGGGTGAGCGAATTCTATAAAAAAAGAAACTGGTATCAATACAATTCTTTTATTAGAAGTAACTTTCTTTCAGAAGAAGTCGGCGAATTGGCTCAAGCCATTCGCAAATATGAAATTGGACGTGACAGACCTGACGAAACCGAACAAACTGATTTGGAAAACTTAAATGATATAAAAGAAAAACTAGGAGATGTCTTAGATAATATCTTCATACTTGCTGATCAGTATAATATCTCACTAGAAGAGATTATCAGCGCACATCGCACTAAATTAGAAAAGAGGTTTGAAACATGAGAATAACTATTTTTTGTGGAGCAAGTACTGGGGAAAATCCTGTTTATAGTGAAAAAACAGTTGCCTTGGCACAATGGATGGCACAAAACAAACATGCTCTGGTGTATGGTGGAGGAAAAGTTGGCTTAATGGGAGTCATGGCTGATACTGTGATTGCAAATGGTGGCTATACTACTGGTGTTATTCCGACATTTTTAAGAGATCGTGAAATTGCACATGAAAATTTATCAGAGCTTATCATAGTAAATAATATGCCTGAACGTAAGGCAAAAATGATGCTACTTGGAGATGCCTTTATCGCTCTACCTGGTGGACCTGGTACCCTTGAAGAAATTTCCGAAGTTATCTCTTGGTCTCGCATCGGTCAAAATGATAATCCTTGCATTTTATATAATGTTAATGGCTACTTTAATGATTTAAAAAATATGTTTGATCATATGGTTAGTGAGGGTTTTCTTAGTCTGGAAGATAGAGAAAATGTCCTATTCTCAGATGATATTGCTGAAATCGAAGATTTTATAACGAATTATAAAGTCCCTAGCACGCGCCAATACTAGATTGATAAAAAAAGGAAGTTTCTAATTGAAATTTCCTTCTTTTTTCGAAGCGATTACCCTTGGTTCATTTTTCTTTCAGCTGGTCAAGCCCATCCTCTCAATATCCAAACTCATCCTTTCTGCTCGAGAACTTATAAATTTTTAGGTAATCTTTAGAGAAGCCAAAACCATAGTCTTGTCTATGTATTTTATCTTATTAGAAGTATCCAAGTGCTCGTCCCTATTGACTAATGACTTAGAAACCTATACATTATACATTATAATATTTCTTTGTCGTTACCGTTATTAATAAGGAGGTAATCAATTGAATCAAGAAAAAAAGAGACTTAACCTAATCGGGCTGATACTTTTAGCTCAGGCTATTGTTTTAAGTTTGGCGACTACACTATTTGCTGAAATCTTACAAAATGATGTCTGGATAGGTATAGCAAGTACTTTAATCGCCTTACTCATTCCTTGTTTTTTTATGGGTTTTAAAAATTTAAAAAAACATCTAACGGCAACTCATCATACAATCACTTTCACCACTATTTTATTCTTGTTAAGCATTATATATACTACTAATAATATAGTCTCCACAATATGGGATGCTGTGCTAAATCATCTCAATATTATGGAATCGGAAAGTCAAAATTATGATGCCACATTCAGTATACTTATGATTAGTTATTCTGTTGTTGTAGGTCCTTTTTTTGAAGAAGTTTTATACCGAGGAATAGTATTGAATTTATTATCCAAGTATGGTAAATGGTTTGCCATTATCACTTCTGGCATCCTATTTGGTTTAATGCACCAAGACATTTCTCAGCTATTGACTACATCTATTGCGGGTATCATAATGGGTTTTATCGCTTACCATTATTCCTTTAAGGTAGCCCTACTCCTTCATATCTGCAATAACTTTATCGTAGAAATTTTCACCCAGCTATCAACAGTAAACGAGTTATACGGGACTTATTTTGAAAATATATTGCTAATTTTAGCAATCTTATTTATATTATATTACCTTTTTACGCATAGGAATACTGCTCGCCGTCGTATAAGTCTGCACTCTAACGTTCGAGAGGCTGACTCAATAAACTCTAAACAACACACAAAATTATTACTTACTAGTTGGCCTTTTATTCTCCTTGTCATTTACGACATTGTCCTAACAACTATTAATTAAGACCAAGCCACAAGACACAAAAAGTATGGTTTTGAAAAGGATAATCATCCTCCTTTTCAAAACACATACTTTTCTTTATGTTTACTAAAAGGTCATTAATAGTGAGATAATGTCAATTTTTTTATTATCAAATATGGTAGACTACACAGGACATATTTACACTTCTAGATTTCCTCTCCACGCTTCTGTGCCACCATCTACATTGATTACTTTGTAGCCTTTCAACTCGAGAAATTGGCATGCTCTAATAGATCTTCCCCCTCGTTGACAAACAAGATAATATTCCTTATTTTTATCTAACTGTTCAAACTTATGACTGAGTTGACTCAAAGGAAGATTTATCGCACCTGGAATATGCCCTCCACGATACTCATGCTCTTCACGAACGTCTATCAAATGGATATTATTATGCTGGGCAATCAATGTTTCTAATGCTACAACAGTTATCTTTTTAGTCATAATCTTTATTTCCTTTGATACTTGGCAAATTTAGTCAAATGACTAATCACTTTATTATTTAAAATGGTGACATCGTTCTACTATTATGACTATTGTCGTAAATCTTTTAATCATAACAATCATGGTAGTACAAAATCACGAAGTCGACAGCATCACACGAAAAATACAAATATTATTTTAATGCTGTTTGAAGTGCTGCTTGTAATGTTACAATCTCTTGATCAACTTGTTGTACCGTAACATTTGGATTCAACTGAACTCCAACAGCATGTGTGATTGCTTTATTTAAAGTATTGTAAACTTTAAATTCTTTGACGTTAAGTACTTTTTTATCTCTAGTAAAGCGTGTATTCCAGATTTCCTTATCAAGTTTTGATTTTGTATAGATGGTAGCTCTATCAGTTGGTTTTAAATCAGGATAAGTTAAAACTTTTTGTTCTAATGCCTTTACATCGTTAACTTGAGCTTTAATTGAATCAACTGAAGCAAATGGATCTAAAATGCGAATAACTAGCTTAGTTATCCCAAATCCCATATCAATATTTGCTTGACTAACCTTATTTGTTAAATGTTGAGTTGAAAAAGTGATTGCTTCAATCACATCTGTTAAGGCTTCTACACGACTACCAATAGAATTCAAATCATAAACTGTCTCAGGGTTGGCACGCAATGAAGTCTTTAATTTTTCAACGCTAGTAATAGCCTCATTAACCGGTTTTTCATAATCTGTTCCCTGAACATTATCTTTGATATTTCTCAACTGAATGCTATCTTGATCAAGCTTTTGAGCTATTTGCTGGGCTTGATTATTACTATTTACATGATTTACCACTTGTGGAGTTGTCACTTGATCAGCATGTACTTCTAATACAGCTGGTGAAAATAACAATGCACCAGCCACTAGAGTTCCAGATAGATACATCATATGTTTAACGTTCATAATAAATTTCCTCCTTTAAACTAAAATCACTTTTACTGCAGTATTTTTAATTTACAGGGCCCATGTTTGTATCTTACTACTTGTCCAAAAGGTCGTCAAGCGCTTTCTTTTCCCCTATATTTTACATTATTACAAATAAACTGCATTTTTTTCATAAAACTAATATTATCATTTTGCTATAATATACTTGCGCCTATCCTTTTGTTAATTTCTGATAATTTAATTTAGATTTTCATGTAAAAAACCATAACGATAATTTACCACCTTATATAAATCTAAATATTTTAGAAAATTTCTACTTATCACTATTTTTATCAAATAGGTTAGCCTAATGTTTTTCTAAAAAAATAAATTTAATAAGAAACGTACTATTTTAGATAAAATCGTTCCATTATGCCCAAAAACCATACTAAAACTCATTATTTTTACTTTCTGTTTAGAAATTCATACTAGACTAAGTATTTTAGACGCTTAAAAAGCCTTAAACATAATAAATTCAAGACTTTTTATTACTTAGTATTTTAAACTGTGAGTTTGTTTGGCAGTTCCCTCCGATGATTTTTACCCCAATTTTTTGAACCCAAAAGTTAACAATATCGTCAACCATAGTATTGATATCTAGATTACATTTACTGGTAATTATGTTACCATGTGTATGGATAACTTATATCAAAAATATATTAATCTAAAAAAGTGAATAACCCTTATAAAATAAGTAAATCCTAAGTACAGCATTAACTTCAAGTAAACAATTTAACGGAGGTAGTATATGAAAATAGCAATAATCGGATATAGTGGGTCAGGTAAGTCCACTTTAGCGAGAAAATTGGGAAATTACTATAATTGCAATGTATTACACCTTGATAGTATTCACTTCGCCCCAAATTGGGAAGAGAGAAAATATGATGACATGATTGACGATGTCAGCAGCATGTTAGAAAAAAGAACATGGATTATAGAAGGTAACTACAAAAAACTGCTATATCAAGAACGTCTAGCAGATGCAGATGAGATTATTTTTTTTGACTTTAATCGCTTCAACTGCTTGTGGAGAGCATTCAAACGTTACTGTAAGTTTCGTGGTAAGACTAGACCTGATATGGCCAATGGATGCCCGGAAAAATTAGATTTTGAATTTATCAGTTGGATTCTTAAAGACGGTCGCTCTGACAAACAAAAATCAAACTATAAACAAGTTGTTGAGGACTACCCTCAAAAAATAAAGGTGCTAAAACACCAACGCGATCTTGATCAATACCTAAAAGAACTCCCTGTTGCATCCAATACAGACCCTCTCAAGAGCTTATAATTATTATACTGACAGTATTTACTCGTATATCTCGCTTTACCTTTTCTATTCTTATTCTTGAAAATTAAATTATTTTTCATGTTCCAATTTTCTGAATATTCTGCTATAATATGATAATCACTTGGTCAAGAGACAAAAAACTATTCACTTTTAGAAAATAGCTGTCTCTAATCGACCTTTGGAATAGAGGAGGACACTGAATGACAACAAATGTAATGGCAAATTATAGCTACGGAGAAGATTGCTTCAAAGAAATTCCTAGCGTTTTGGCAACTTACCGTATTCAAAGCATTGCTTTCGTGGGTGGCAAACGTGCCCTAGACAGCTCAGAAGCCGAGGTTCGCTCTATTTTAGAGGAAGCAAATATTAAAGTCACAGGAAGCTTTGTCTATGGAACGGATTCAACACAATCTAACATTGACAAGTTAGTAGCCAACCCACAAGTTCAAGCTGCTGATGCTATCTTAGGTTTTGGCGGTGGAAAAGCTTTAGACACAGCTAAAATGGTAGCAAAAGAGTTAGGTAAAAATAGCTTTACTATCCCAACTATTTGTTCTAATTGCTCCGCAGGTACTGCCATTGCAGTTGTATATAATGATGACCATTCTTTCTTAAGATACGGCTATCCCGAGTCTCCACTTCATATTTTTATCAATACACGGATCATTGCACAGGCACCAAGCAAATATTTTTGGGCTGGTATTGGGGACGGTATTTCAAAAGCCCCTGAAGTAGAACGTGCTACCTTAGAGGCTAAGACCAATAAACTACCACATACTGCAGTGTTAGGACAAGCAGTCGCTCTGTCTTCAAAGGAAGCTTTTTATCAATTTGGTGAACAAGGTCTAAAAGACGTTGAAGCTAATTTAGCTTCGCGTGCAGTTGAAGAAATTGCGCTTGATATCTTAATCTCAACTGGCTATGCTTCTAATTTAGTTAATCAACCTGATTTCTACTACAATTCTTGTCACGCGCATGCATTTTACTATGGTACAACCGCTATTCAAAGACAAGGTGAATTCTTACATGGCGTTGTAGTTGCGTTTGGTGTGTTAGTTTTACATGCTTATTTCAACGAACTAGAAGAACTTGAAAAAGTAGCTCGTTTTAATAAGTCACTAGGTTTGCCAACAACTCTAGCTGACGTCTCTTTATCAGAAAAAGATATTCCAAAAATTGTTGAAATTGCAATGACTACTAATGAATACAAAAATACCCCTTTCGATCCCAAAATGTTTGCTCAAGCTATTTTAGCAGCAGACGCTTTCGGACAGACACTAGCCTAATAATTCACCAACTCGATTATTCCGATACAAAAATCCCTTAGACACATCATCTAAGGGGTTTTTGTTATTAATAAAGTAAAAATACTGCTCTCCATTATAGGAGGTTGCAGTATTAATTTAAATTCTTAGTATTGTATCAGTATTTTTAAATAACTGCTAAAAGATTATTTTTGTAGTTGTTTCAATTGTGCTAACTGATTTCCCAATGATACTAGCATTTCTGTCTGTAACTTTTGAATCTCTAACAATTCAAACTGATCTTGTTGTACCATATGGTCAATTTTTTCGTGCAATAATCTAATTTCTAACTCAGAGGTTTTATTGACATTAAAGTCATTTCGAGCTTGCAAACGATCATAATCAGCAGCACGATTTTGACTCATCATAATAAGTGGTGCTTGGATCGCAGCAATCGTTGATAAAGCTAAGTTTAACAGGATAAATGGGTAAGGATCAAATTGAATACCAAAAGGCTTCATGATATTAACCAACATCCAAATAGCCATAATGGATACAAAAACGATAATAAAAGTCCAAGATCCGCCAAAACGTGCAACATCATCAGCAATTCGTTGACCGATAGTTGCTTGCTTGTTCAAACGCTCTTCAACGTTGAAGGGCTTCTCTTCTTCTTTCATCAAGGTAGTCACATTATATTTTATCTTCTCATTTTTCTGATTCGCTCGCTGAACAATTTCATCAAGATAATTCATACAATAATGACTTAAATTCCCATACGAAATAAAGTCACTATCCAGAGCGAAAGGATAACGTGCTCTTATTAAACCTTTAATGCCTAAGTCTAAATCGGAAACAAATAGACCTTCTGCTTCACTATAAACTTTTTGATCAATAAAATCGACACATACCATTTTTATACCTCCCTTTCTCAACCAAGATTTATTCAACATTTGAATACGGTCAAGCTAGCCAACAGGCTATAGGCTTTTGGTACTATATAAGTGAGTATTCGATACACCCCTATTAAGCTTTACATCGTTATTTCGTTAGTCTAAAAAAATCGCTGACATCTATATTATGCCTTGATTTTATGCTACCCATCAAAATAACGCTTTATTCTAAGTCTATAAACTTAAAGAAAACTTAAATTAACTAATTTATCTTAGTATAGAAAGTGGCTTAAAAATCTAGTTTAACCTCTGTTTTGGTACGTAACTTTTATTATAATAATAAACGACCAACTAAAAAGTAAGAAAGTTAAGAGGACTTTCTTACTTGCTTTTTTTGTATATAGTCAATTAACTCAAGAGTCAGATCATAGCGTAAAAAGGGAGTAATCAAATAGATACCATTAAAATGGTTCAAGGCTTCATCAATCAAGGACTTACTCTCGTTTAAGGCCAAAGTTAAACAAGCTTCTTTGTCGTCCTTTACCTTTTCAAGAGCAGATAAAAATGACTCAGAAAGTTTAATACCAGGAACTTCATTGTGTAGAAAAACAGCGTTATTATAACTTGTTATTGGCATAATTCCGATAAAAAAGGGTTGTTCAACTGTTTTAGTAAGATCAGCTAATTCCCTTAACACAGAGTGATCAAATATTGGTTGTGTCATAAAATAATCAGCACCAGAAGCTACTTTTTTCTCAATCAATTTTACGGTTCGAGTAAGGTTTTTCACATTAGGATTAAAGGCAGCAGCAACTGTAAAATCTGTTGGACGTCTCAAGCTAGCACCACTATAAGATAAACCTTGATTAAGTTGTTTAATCAGAGAAAGGAGTTTAAAGGAAGTCACATCATAAACACTAGTCGCTCCTGGGAAATCACCAAGTTTAGTCGGATCTCCTGTTATGGCTAAAATATGGTTAAAACCTAATAATTCCATGCCCAACAGTCTAGACTGTAAACCAATTAAATTATGGTCACGACAAGCTATATGTAGTAAAAAGGGTGTACTAATTTCGTCTTTAAGCAAGCTAGCTATACTTAAATTACAAATACGTGTATTAGATAGTGAATTATCTGCTAAAGTAATTGCTGCAATACCTTTTTGGTCAATCGCTCGTATAGCCTTTTGAAACTGAACGATATCTAAATGTTTTGGAGGATCTAATTCTGCGATAATTGTTACTTCTTTTTTTACCTTATCCACTAGAGTATCTGTTCGTCTGATACGCCTAACAAAATCTTTTACAGGTATTATAGGAGTAACAACCTTTCGTTCAATAGGTTTCAATCCTCTAATAGATCGTTTCACAGCTCTAATATGATCTGGAGTTGTCCCACAACAACCACCAATAAGCCTAACTCCTTCTGCTACGAGAAGTTCTGCAGATTTTCCAAAATACTCTGAATTCTGACTAAACTGGTATTGACTATTCTCACCATCTAAAGATAACTGACCTGCATTAGGATAAACTGACAAATAAGACTGGGCAAATAAAGGAACTTGCTTCAATGATTGGATCATATGATAGGGTCCAAGGTGACAATTTAAGCCAATCACATCTGCACCTAGCATAACTAATTGGCTGAGCGCCTCTACAATAGGCTTTCCATTTGATGTTACCCCTGCTTCATGAAGAGAAATATTAGTAATAATTGGTAGATCAGTCATCTCCCTCACAATTTTTAAAACTGTCGTTATCTCCTCAATATCATAATAAGTTTCAAACAATAATCCGTCTAGCTGTCCTGTCACCAATAAAGCCTCAACTTGTTCCAAAGTTTCTTCTACAATATTATCCAATGTTAAATCGCATTGTCTTTGAGAACGAAAACCTCCAACAGTACCTAAAATAAATGTTTCTTTACCCAAAGTCGCTTGATGAGCTATATTAACTGCTGCTTGATTGATAGAGACAACCTGATCTTCCAAACCGTAGTTCTTTAATCGATGACGTTGAGCCCCATAGGTATTCGTCTGAATAACATCTGCACCCGCTTCAATATAAGCTTGATGAATGGCTAGAACCTTTTCTGGATGTGTTACATTGTAGGATTCATGACAAGTATCTAGCCCATAAGTATAAAGGAGAGTTCCCATTGCACCGTCAGCTACTAGAATATCTGTTTTTAATTTCTCTAAAAACTTGGACATCTTCTTTACTCCTCCCTCATGGCAATCCTTTACTGATTAACCTATTAATTATCTAATTGCTGACGAACCTCTTTGGTAGCTGAAACAAGAACCTCCAAGGCAGCAATTGTTTCTGCTTCACGACGTGTTTTTAAGCCACAGTCAGGGTTTACCCAAAATTGCTCTTTTGATAGACATTTTAGTGATCGTTGAATATTGACAATAATTTCTTCCTTAGTAGGTATGCGAGGAGAATGAATATCATAAACACCCAGACCAATTCCTAGAGGATAAACTGCTGTTTCAAAACTTTCAATGATGTCCCCATGACTTCTACTCGTTTCAATAGAAATAACATCTGCATCTAGTGAACGGATAGAATCAATAATTTCGTCAAATTTTGAATAACACATATGTGTATGAATTTGTGTCTCATCTTTCACAGATGAAGTTGCAATTTTAAAGGCCGCAACAGCATCATCTAAGTAAGCCTGTTGCTTTTGCTGGCGTAAGGGTAAGCCTTCTCGAAGGGCTGCTTCATCCACTTGTATAATAGCAATACCTGATTGTTCCAAAAGTTGAATCTCATCTTTTATAGCCAAAGCAATTTGATTAAAAAGATCAGATCGGCTGATATCATCTCGCTCAAATGACCAGTTCGTTATAGTAATAGGACCTGTCAACATGCCTTTAACAGGTTTCTTAGTCAAGCTTTGGGCATAAACCGTTTCTTCAAGGCTTAAGGGTTGAATATGTTTGATATCACCATAAATGATAGGTGGTTTGACCGCCCTTGAACCATAAGACTGTACCCAGCCTAATTTGGTTGTCGTAAAACCAGCTAACTTTTGACCAAAAAATTCAACCATATCCACGCGCTCAAATTCGCCATGTACTAACACATCAAGATCAAGATCTTCTTGAATAGCAATCCATCTTCTAATTTCAGTTTTTATGAAATCTTTATAATCTGAGTCAGATAGATTTTCTCTTTTCCAAGCAAGGCGTTTCTTCCTAATTTCAGGTGATTGAGGAAAGGACCCAATAGTTGTTGTTGGTAAAATCGGTAACTGTAATTTTTCAGCTTGCAAAGCTTGGCGTAATTTATACGGACTTCGTTCAAGCCTTACTTCTGCTAATGATTCCAACGCTACATGACGAAAATCAGCAGCTTGAAGAGCTGAAAAACGAGATAAAGCTTCGTGATATCCCTTTGTTTTATTACCATCAAAAGCACTCGCTAATAGTTCTAATTCCTTTAGTTTTTCATCAGCAAATGATAAGCCATTCTTTAACACAGGGTCTAAATGTGTTTCGTATTTAGTCGTCACCGGTACATGTAAAAGACTTGAAGAAGGTTGAAGGGTCAAACGTTTAACAAAGGGAGCTATCTCTTCCAATAAAGCCAACGTTTCTTCTAAATTTACTGCCCAGATATTTCGACCATTAACAATTCCTGCAAATAATTCTTTTTCGCGGAATAGACCTTGCTTAACAGCAGCTACATTTTCCGCCCTACCATGTATAAAATCAAGGCCAAATCCCGTTACTGGCAGCTTAGAGAGTTTATCTAAACAGACTGCTGATTCAAAGTAGGTTTGAAAGATGAAGTGGGCTTGTGGTACTTCTCTTGCAAAAAAATCATAGACAGACTTAGCTATATCTACTAAAAGTTCACCTTCATCAGTTACAAATATCGGCTCATCAATCTGAATATAGGTGGCGCCTGCATCTATCAGATCTTGAAAGACCTGCTTATAAAGTGGTAATAACCGCTGAACAGTCGCTTCAAAGTCGACAATTCCTGATGATAAGGAAACATAGGTTATTGGACCAGTGATAACCGGCTTTGCTTTATCACCAACTACTTCCCTAGCTTCTAGATAAAGATCAAGTAAGTAATTATTCTGCAAGTGAGGTTTAGTCTCAACCTCCCATTCTGGGACTATGTAGTGGTAGTTGGTATTAAACCACTTTTTCATAGATGATGCGACATTATCTTTGTCACCTCTTGCAATAGCAAAATAAAGGTCTAAATTCCTCTCATACTCATCGAAACGCTTTGGGATTACATTGAATTGAAATGACAAATCCAAAACATGATCATAACAAGAAAAATCCCCCACTGGAATAAGGTCAATACCTGCCTCTTTTTGTTTCTTTAAATGATTGATACGTAATTGTTTTAGTTGTTTTTCTAAATCTTTTTGTTCAAGATTCCCTGCCCAGAAAGCTTCGATCGCTTGCTTCCATTCGCGCTGTTCACCAAGACGTGGATACCCTAAATTTGAAACTTTTACCATAATTTCCTCCATCAAGTTATAGCTAATAACTAACCATTTTAGTTTTATGAATTATTTTAGTCCATGAAAACTATAATATCAATAGCTTTTAATATTTTATATTTTTAGCAATTTATATAGTTTTAAACTATATAAACCACTATGGACCTTTTTATAAATTTTAAAATAGCAGCATGTAGATATCTTTAAAAAGCAATCTTACAATCAACTCATATTATCAAGATACAGAAAAATCTGTTGATATTATTAACAATTAGTCAAACTATTACACATCGGCTATCAAAAGTTCCTGTCTAGACAAAAACACAAAAAACGTATCTAGAAATAGATGCGTTTTTTGTGTTTTTATTAATCTTCCATTCCTACACGTTAAAATAGTAATCTCAATAAAGCCATAGTAACGATACCAGTAAGAACAGTGTAAAATAAATTTCGATATCGAATAGTGACAACTAGAGTTGGTATGCCAGCCAATAAATCTAACCATTTTAGTGTTGGCAATTGTCCTAATTTAACTGAAAAAAAGCTAGAGAATGTTAGGGCAAATAAAATAGAAAGAGGAAGAAATTTTAAAAATTTCACAAGACTATTTGGTAGCCCTTTGTATTTTACAAATATGAATGGAGCGACTCTTGGCACCCAAGAAACAACAAAACCTAAAAGAATAGCAAGAAAAACGGTACTATTTATCATCTAAAACAACTCCTACACTACATCCAACAACAGTCGCAAGCAATACTGATAAGGCTCCTGACAAAAAAGTGGATAATAAGAAGTAACTTAAACCTACAGAAGCAAGAACATATACAACAAGTCGCTTTCCATCAGATAACATCCCAAACAACTGAAATACAAAGAGACCTATAAACATGGCGACTAATGCAAAGTCTAAACCAAACATTTCTGGATTAGGAATAGTACTCCCCAGTAAAGTTCCTATTATCGTTGAGATTACCCATGTCAAATAACTCATCACATTATTACCATGCATCCAACTAGGCGATACGACTTTGTGATGCAATGCTTCTCCAAGTAAAACGCCGTAGCTCTCATCTGTTATTAGAGTTCCTATGGCTAATTGATTCATTAGGTGAGCAGACTTGAAGATAGTAGTCGCGTGTAAACTCATTAACATATTTCTCAAATTAACTAAAAATACTGTCATCGTAATAGTCATCAAGTCTGCTTTTGCTAATAATAGCGCACACATAGCAAACTGAGCAGATCCCCCATATACCAAGGCACTCATAAGACCAACTTCTATTGCAGATAAATCTGATGCTGAAGCAACTATCCCAAACGCCAAGCCTATTGAGATATACCCTAAAGCTGTGGGCAAGGCATCTTTCACTCCCTCTTTAAATCCTTTTTCCATCATATCCCCCTAAATTTTCAGTATATTCAGTTATTATAGCACAACGGTGATTACTAAGAAAGAAGAGGAATGATTATTTAGCTTTGCCAGCAATTAGACTAATAAATATCCTGTAATTATTCTATAAACCTTTGATATTGTAGCCATATAGTTGGACAATATTATTATTTTCATAGAATGATTTTTAAAAAATGCTTTAGGTACGGTCTTAAATTGACCACAAAATAATTTGTAATGAAAATTCAGAAAATTGTAGAAAATTTTGATTTTTTATGTTTTAATAGTTTTTGTAATTATTATGTTACAAGAAAAGGAGATTTTTATGAACACAAAACAGCGTTTTTCAATCCGGAAATATAAGTTAGGTGCCGTATCTGTACTTTTGGGAACCCTATTTTTTTTAGGCGGTATCACAAATGTAGCTGCTGATTCTGTCATAAATAAGCCATCTGATATTGCAGTTGAACAGCAAGTAAAAGACAGTCCAACGAGCATAGCAAATGAGACACCTACTAACAACACGTCATCAGCCCTTGCGTCAACAGCTCAAGACAATCTTGTTACAAAGGCTAATAATAATAGTCCAACAGAAACACAACCAGTAACTGAGCCTCACTCTCAAGCCACCGAGACATTTTCCCCAGCCGCAAATCAACCGGTTGAAAGCACTCAAGAAGTTTCTAAAACTCCTTTAACCAAACAAAATTTAGCAGTCAAACCTACACCAGCTATTTCTAAAGAAACCCCTCAAAACATTGATAGTAATAAAATTATCACTGTCCCCAAAGTATGGAACACAGGCTACAAAGGAGAGGGAACTGTTGTAGCAATTATTGACTCAGGACTAGATACCAATCACGATGCTCTCCAATTAAATGATTCGACAAAAGCAAAATACCAAAACGAACAGCAAATGAATGCTGCTAAAGCAAAAGCTGGTATAAACTATGGAAAATGGTATAACAACAAAGTAATCTTTGGTCACAACTATGTTGATGTCAATACAGAGCTAAAAGAGGTGAAAAGCACTTCTCATGGTATGCACGTAACCAGTATCGCAACAGCTAATCCTAGCAAGAAAGATACAAATGAATTAATCTATGGTGTTGCTCCTGAAGCACAAGTAATGTTTATGAGAGTCTTCTCTGATGAAAAAAGAGGAACTGGACCAGCCCTTTATGTTAAAGCTATTGAAGATGCCGTTAAACTCGGTGCTGATAGCATTAATTTAAGTTTAGGTGGAGCTAATGGCTCTTTAGTTAATGCCGATGACCGACTTATAAAAGCTTTAGAGATGGCTAGACTCGCTGGCGTTTCTGTTGTTATAGCAGCAGGTAACGACGGTACATTTGGGAGTGGAGCATCAAAGCCTTCTGCTCTTTATCCTGATTATGGTTTAGTTGGTAGTCCATCAACAGCTCGTGAGGCCATTTCTGTAGCATCATATAATAATACAACACTGGTTAATAAAGTCTTCAACATTATCGGATTAGAAAACAACAAAAATCTCAACAACGGATTAGCTGCTTATGCAGATCCTAAAGTTAGTGATAAGACCTTTGAAGTAGGGAAGCAATATGATTATGTTTTCGTAGGAAAAGGAAACGACAATGATTATAAGGACAAAACTTTAAATGGTAAAATCGCCTTAATTGAACGTGGAGATATTACTTTTACAAAAAAAGTCGTCAACGCTATTAATCACGGTGCTGTGGGAGCTATTATCTTTAATAACAAAGCTGGAGAAGCTAATCTAACAATGAGTTTAGATCCTGAAGCAAGCGCTATTCCTGCCATTTTTACTCAAAAAGAGTTTGGAGATGTTTTAGCTAAAAACAACTATAAAATTGTATTTAACAATATCAAAAATAAACAAGCCAACCCTAATGCAGGTGTCCTATCTGACTTTTCAAGCTGGGGATTAACAGCAGACGGACAATTAAAACCTGACTTATCTGCTCCTGGAGGCTCTATTTACGCCGCTATCAATGATAATGAATATGATATGATGAGTGGGACAAGTATGGCTTCTCCCCATGTCGCTGGTGCTACTGCTCTAGTTAAACAATACTTATTGAAAGAACATCCAGAACTTAAAAAAGGTGACATTGAAAGAACTGTCAAATACCTTCTTATGAGTACTGCTAAAGCACACCTAAACAAAGATACAGGCGCTTACACCTCACCACGCCAACAAGGAGCAGGTATTATCGATGTCGCAGCAGCAGTTCAGACAGGATTATACCTAACTGGTGGGGAAAACAACTATGGTAGCGTTACATTAGGAAATATTAAAGATAAAATTTCCTTTGATGTTACTGTTCATAATATCAATAAAGTTGCAAAAGATTTACACTATACAACCTATTTAAATACTGATCAAGTTAAAGATGGCTTTGTCACATTGGCTCCTCAACAACTTGGTACATTTACAGGGAAAACGATACGGATTGAACCAGGGCAAACTAAAACGATTACAATTGATATAGATGTTTCGAAATACCATGACATGTTAAAAAAAGTAATGCCAAACGGCTATTTCCTAGAAGGCTACGTACGTTTTACAGACCCTGTTGATGGTGGGGAAGTTCTTAGTATTCCTTATGTTGGATTTAAGGGAGAATTCCAAAACTTAGAAGTTTTAGAAAAATCCATTTATAAGCTTGTTGCTAACAAAGAAAAGGGATTTTATTTCCAACCGAAACAAACAAACGAAGTTCCTGGTTCAGAAGATTATACTGCCTTAATGACTACAAGTTCAGAGCCTATCTACTCAACAGACGGTACTAGTCCTATCCAATTGAAAGCCTTGGGAAGCTATAAGTCTATAGATGGAAAATGGATCTTACAACTAGAGCAAAAAGGCCAGCCTCATCTAGCCATTTCACCTAATGATGACCAAAATCAAGATGCCGTTGCACTGAAAGGTGTTTTCTTACGTAATTTCAATAATTTAAGAGCCAAAGTCTATCGTGCAGATGATGTTAATTTACAAAAACCACTATGGGTAAGTGCTCCCCAAGCAGGAGATAAAAATTACTATAGCGGAAATACTGAAAATCCAAAATCTACATTTTTATATGACACAGAATGGAAAGGAACCACTACTGATGGTATTCCTTTAGAAGATGGAAAATACAAATACGTTTTAACATACTACTCTGATGTCCCTGGCTCTAAGCCACAACAAATGGTATTTGATATCACTTTGGATAGACAAGCTCCTACACTAACAACAGCAACTTATGACAAAGATAGACGTATCTTCAAAGCTCGTCCTGCAGTAGAACACGGGGAATCTGGTATCTTTAGAGAACAAGTTTTTTACTTAAAAAAAGATAAAGATGGTCATTATAATAGCGTCTTACGTCAAAAAGGAGAAGACGGTATCCTTGTTGAAGATAACAAAGTATTTATCAAACAAGAAAAGGATGGTAGCTTTATTCTACCTAAAGAGGTTAATGATTTCTCTCATGTCTACTACACTGTTGAAGATTATGCAGGCAATCTAGTGTCAGCAAAACTCGAAGATTTGATCAATATTGGCAATAAAAATGGTTTAGTAAACGTCAAAGTGTTTAGCCCTGAGCTTAACAGTAATGTCGATATTGATTTCTCTTACTCTGTCAAAGATGACAAAGGTAATGTCATCAAAAAGCAACATCACGGGAAAGACCTCAATTTACTGAAATTGCCTTTTGGTACCTATACGTTTGACCTATTCTTATACGATGAGGAACGAGCAAATCTAATCAGTCCCCAAAGTGTCACTGTAACTATTTCTGAAAAAGATAGCCTTAAAGACGTCTTATTTAAAGTTAACTTACTCAAGAAAGCAGCCTTACTCGTTGAATTTGACAAGCTTTTACCAAAAGGAGCAACAGTCCAGTTGGTTACTAAGACAAATACTGTTGTTGATCTACCAAAAGCAACTTATTCTCCTACTGACTATGGTAAAAACATACCTGTAGGAGACTATCGTTTAAACGTAACGCTGCCTAGTGGGTATAGCACTTTAGAGAACTTAGATGATTTACTTGTATCCGTAAAAGAAGGTCAAGTAAATCTAACAAAATTGACGCTGATTAATAAAGCTCCTCTAATTAATGCCCTAGCAGAACAAACTGACATTATTTCCCAACCTGTGTTTTATAATGCTGGAACTCACTTAAAAAATAATTACCTAGCTAATCTTGAAAAGGCACAAACTTTAATTAAAAATAGAGTGGAACAAACAAGTATTGATAATGCTATTGCTGCTTTGAGAGAAAGTCGCCAAGCTCTTAACGGTAAAGAAACAGATACTTCTTTACTGGCAAAAGCTATTTTAGCTGAAACAGAAATCAAGGGAAACTATCAATTTGTTAATGCTAGTCCATTAAGCCAATCAACTTATATCAATCAAGTCCAATTGGCGAAAAATCTTCTACAAAAACCTAACGTCACTCAATCAGAAGTAGACAAAGCCTTAGAAAATCTTGATATTGCTAAAAATCAATTAAATGGTCATGAAACTGATTACTCTGGTTTACACCATATGATAATTAAAGCAAATGTTCTGAAACAAACATCATCTAAATATCAGAACGCCAGTCAATTTGCTAAAGAAAATTATAATAACCTTATCAAGAAAGCAGAATTGCTGCTTTCCAATAGACAAGCTACACAAGCTCAAGTTGAAGAGTTATTAAACCAAATAAAAGCAACCGAACAAGAACTTGATGGTCGCGATAGAGTTTCTTCCGCAGAGAATTATAGTCAATCACTCAATGATAATGACTCTCTCAATACCACACCTATCAATCCGCCAAATCAGCCCCAGGCGTTGATATTCAAAAAAGGCATGACTAAAGAAAGTGAGGTTGCTCAGAAGCGTGTCTTAGGGGTGACTAGCCAAACCGATAATCAAAAGATAAAGACAAACAAGCTTCCTAAAACAGGCGAAAGCACTCCTAAAATAACCTATACAATATTGCTATTTAGTCTCTCTATGCTAGGTCTGGCAACAATCAAACTAAAGTCTATCAAAAGAGAATAAAATACTTTAAAAAATAGAGCAAGGCATCAATTACTAGCTATTAATAGTTAGTGACTGGTGCCTTTTTGAGGAGCTTAAAATGATGTTCCTAAAGACCTTTTCTCTGCAATATCTTGGTTTATAACACTATAACACTTCAAAGAATAGGAAAAAAACTCTTTTTTTGTTATATTTGATATAACATAAACAGCTAGCTAAAAGTCAAATTATAACTATGGGTATTGAGGTATACATGACAAAAATAATTTATTTCGCTGATGATGAAAAGAATATTCGTGACTTGGTGGTTCCTTTTTTAGAACATGATGGTTTCACTGTTCGAGCATTTGAAACTGGAGACCTTCTCTTAGAAGCCTATAAAAACCAAAAACCCGATTTAGTTATATTAGACATAATGATGCCTGGAACTAATGGTTTAGATGTTATGAAAAGCATCCGCCAATATGATAATATTCCTATTATCATGTTAACAGCTAGAGATTCTGATGTTGATTTCATTACGGCTTTTAATTTAGGAACTGACGATTACTTCACCAAGCCTTTTTCACCTATAAAACTTAGTCTACATGTTAAAGCATTGTTCAAACGCCTTGATGAAAAAGCAATCAAAAATGACACTCAGTATCAGTTCTAGATTTAATTCTGGATACTGAAAAGCGAATAGCCCTATTATCAAATGAAGAAATGCCCTTAACCAAGACAGAATTTGATTTTCTTTTAGTATTAATTGAAAAACCTGAAACTGCTTTTTCTAGGGAAACACTGCTTAATCGTATTTGGGGATTTGATGATATTGAAAGCAGAGCAGTTGATGACACTATTAAACGATTACGTAAAAAACTTAAGCAATACCACAGTCAGGTTAGTATCAAAACTGTCTGGGGTTACGGCTTCAAATTAATCAAAGAGGACAAATGAAAAAGAAAAGTTTAATTAGCAATCTTATCCTTATTAATAGCATCACTCTATTTCTTGGTTTTTACCTCATCTATTTTTCTGTCAACTATGTCATTAAAGACTATGTCCATCAAATGACAAGGAATTCCATGCAGGCGAATTTCACCATTTTAGATAGTATCTATAACAACAAGAAAATACCAGATGAAAATATGGTTAACCAAGATAGCATCTTTGTTTGGTCTTACTATGCTATTTTTGACCAGCATTATCGTATGAAATATGGCACTGATAATCATAAAAAAGAGAGCCATGATATTATTCGCTATCTTACCCAAAAAAGATTGTGGCAAATTTCCAAGGAAAAAGATGGTATGTTTATAACCATCAAGAAAAAAACCTATTATGTAATGACCAAAGACTACTCTGGTATCCTTGTTGATGGTAGCATAAAAAAAGCTCCTAAAGCACAGTCGCAACTTTTTCATGTGATTAACTTTTCAGACATTACTTACACCCAGCATCTAATTACTAAAATTAATCATTTTCTTATAGTTATCTTAGTACTAACCTATATTCCCATGCTATTTATTATGAGGAAGACTTTCACTGGAATTAGAGAATCTATTCAATCAGTACAAACTTATATTTCCAGCCTTTGGAAAAATCAAGGCAATCATCAATCTAGTCAAAAAGAAATTGTCTTTTCTGATTTCGATCCTCTTCTACTTGAGAGCCAAGAAATGGCAAATCGAATCTACCAGGCAGAAGAGAGCCAAAGAAACTTCTTTCAAAATGCCTCCCACGAGTTACGGACACCTTTAATGTCCATCCAAGGATATACTGAGGGAGTTCAAGAGGGTATTATTGATGCCGAGCTCGCACACTCTGTTATTCTGCAAGAGAGCAAAAAAATGAAACAGCTCGTAGACGATATTATCTTACTCTCTAAATTAGATAGTAACTTAAGTGATCAAAAAGATGAATTTTCTTTAAATGAATTACTTAATAGTATTATTGCTTATTTCAAACCCCTAGCTAATAAACAAAAGATTAGTATCACTTATAGACCAGACAAGCATGAAAAGTTACTAAAAGGTAACGAAGAGTTGATTCAACGAGCTATCAATAATATCCTTAGTAACGCACTACGCTATGCTGTTTCTCATATTGAAATCTCTTACACAAATCAAAAACTAACTATCTCAAACGACGGACCAGCCATTTCAAAAGAAGACTTGCCTTATATTTTCGATCGCTTCTATAAAGGACATGGCGGCCAAACAGGTATTGGACTTGCAATGACTAAAGAAATTATCAAGCAACATCATGGTAATATCATCGCTGAGAGTGATTCGACCTCAACAACTTTTACGATTTATTTCAATTGCCACAAAATTGCCTAACTTTTCCTACAAAAATTCAAAGAAGTTATTGCTTTTTTAACCTATAATACCTATAGATCAAAAAGTTATTCTAAAAGAAAGTGAGTTTTTATATGTTACATTCTAAAAAAATACATTCCTTATCGCTTATTGCCGTTCTCTCTTTAGCAACATATACGAGTTTACAACCAAATCATGTAGCGGCTGAACAATCACAAAAAACATCAACTGTTCATATGAGTCAAAAAACTATTGAACATAAGTTAAAAGTTGCAGATAAAGAAGCTGCTCCTCTCTACGCTAAAATCGACCATATCCAACGACATATTGAAGTCAAAAAAGCAAAAGATTTAAAAGTTATTGAATTGTATATTAACAAAGATATCAACCAACTAGAGAAGCAAAATAAACGTCTACTAACTAAATTCTATACTTCTATTGATAATCAAACATGGGATAGCACAAGTGAAGTCAAAAAATTGATTGATAAGACAACCCTATCCACTAACGAAAAAGATAGATTAAAATTATATTTTGAACAACGTGCTTACCTTGAGACAAGGTTGAACGACCGCTATCAAAAATTTGATAACTCTATTGAAAACCAAAATAAAGAACTAAAAATATTAACGTCAAAAATAGAAAAAATCTATCAAAAACATGGTATTACAAAAGAGGTATTAAAAACTTACTATGCTAAAAAAACAGTACGAGCTGACTGATTTAGCTAAAAATAGAAAAATCCCAAAAGTTCATAAACTTTTGGGATTTTATACGCGTAAATATCACTATTTCTAGTAAAATCTTTATCTTATTTCACCACAATATTAACCAGTTTGTTTGGTACTGCGATGACTTTGATGATGTCTTTGCCTGCGATTTCGGCTTGGACTTTTTCGTTAGCAAGGGCAACTTCTTGTAATTCTTCGCGTGAAAGGTCTTTAGCAACTACAAGTTTAGCTTTGACCTTACCTTTGATTTGGACAACGATTTCAATTTCGTTTTCAACCAATTTGCTTTCGTCATAACTTGGCCATGGTACGTAAGAGATTGACTCACCTGAGGCTGTCAAGACTTGCCAGAGTTCCTCACCCAAGTGTGGTGCGAATGGTGCAATCAATTGAACAAAGCCTTTGGCATAGTCGCTAAAGAGTTTGTCTTCCTTGTTGGCTGCATTGACAAAGACCATGAGTTGAGCGATAGCTGTGTTGAATTTCATTTGGTCAACTTGCTCAGTAACTGCCTTAACGGTTTCGTTGTAAACCTTGTCAAGGGCTCCGCTATTTTCTTCAGTAATCTCTTTAGTCGTGATCAAACGGTAAACACGATCCAAGAACTTACGTGAGCCTTCAAGACCTTCTTCAGACCAAGCGATTGAAGCGTCAAGTGGTCCCATGAACATCTCGTAAACACGAAGGGTGTCAGCACCGTACTGTTCAACAACATCATCTGGGTTGACAACGTTCTTAAGTGATTTAGACATCTTAGCTGGTGCTTGTTCAAGCTCTTCCCCAGTTTCCACATGGAAGAAGCTACCATCACGTTTTTCAACCTTATCAGTTGCCACAAGAGCACCACGGCTATCGCGGTAGCTTGTTCCCAAAATCATCCCTTGGTTAAAGAGTTTTTGGAATGGCTCTTTGGTAGGTACGACACCGAGATCGTAAAGAACCTTGTGCCAGAAGCGAGCGTAGAGAAGGTGAAGCACGGCGTGCTCTGCACCACCGACATAGATATCAACTGGCAACCATTGTTTGAGGAGTTCCTCGTCAGCCAATTTTTCAGTATTGTGTGGATCGATGTAACGGAGATAGTACCAGCTTGAACCTGCCCATTGTGGCATGGTGTTAGTCTCACGACGACCTTTAACACCATCTTCACGAGTCACTTCCAACCAGTCTGTCAAGTTAGCAAGTGGGCTCTCACCAGTACCTGAAGGACGGATATCCTTAGTTACTGGAAGAACCAATGGCAATTCACTCTCAGGAACCGCTGTTGATGTACCATCTTCCCAGTGGATGATTGGGATTGGCTCACCCCAGTAACGTTGACGGCTGAAGAGCCAGTCGCGGAGACGGTAAGTGACTTTCTCATTACCAACACCTTCTGCTTCAAGCCATTCGACCATTTTGGCAATAGCTGACGCTTTATCGAGACCATCTAGGAAGTCTGAGTTGATGTGAAGACCGTCTTCTGTAAAGGCAGCCTCTTCAACATTACCACCTTCAAGAACTGGAATGATGTCTAGCTTAAATTGTTTTGCGAATTCCCAGTCACGTTCATCGTGGGCTGGAACAGCCATGATAGCACCTGTACCGTAGCTGGCAAGGACATAGTCCGCAATCCAAACTGGAATTTCTTTACCATTAACTGGGTTAATGGCATAGGCACCTGTCCAGACACCTGTTTTTTCTTTGGCAAGGTCTGTACGAGCAAGGTCTGATTTGAGACTTGCTTGACGTTTGTATTCGGCAACGGCTTCTGCTTGGTCAGCTGTTGTAATAGCATCAACCAAGGCATGCTCAGGAGCAAGAACTGCGTAAGTTGCACCAAAAAGGGTGTCAGGACGTGTTGTAAAGACAGTGAAGTCCTTATCTGTATCCTTAACCTTGAAGGTTACATTAGCACCAGTTGATTTACCAATCCAGTTGCGTTGCATGTCTTTGATTGATTCTGGCCAGTCAACTTCTTCCAAGTCTTCTAGCAAGCGCTCTGCATAGGCAGTGATTTTGAGCATCCATTGGCGCATTGGTTTTCTGACAACTGGGTAGCCACCACGTTCTGATGTACCATCTGGAAGAACCTCTTCGTTGGCGATAGCTGTTCCCAATTCTTCAACCCAGTTAACTGGAACTTCAGCTTCGTAAGCTAGACCTTTTTCATAAAGCTTGGTAAAGATCCACTGTGTCCACTTGTAGTAGTTAGGGTCAGTTGTGTTAACTTCACGATCCCAGTCGTATGAGAAACCAAGAGCATTAATCTGGCGTTTGAAGTTAGCGATGTTTTCAGCTGTAAACTCAGCTGGGTCATTACCAGTATCCATAGCGTACTGCTCAGCAGGAAGTCCAAAAGCATCCCAACCCATTGGGTGGAGGACATTGTGACCTTGGGCACGTTTGAAACGGCTGAGAATATCCGTTGCTGTATAGCCTTCTGGGTGACCAACGTGGAGACCAGCTCCAGATGGGTATGGGAACATATCTAGGGCATAAAACTTAGGTTTTGATGCGTCTGTTCCTGTTTTAAAGGTGTGATTATCTGCCCAAAAAGCTTGCCATTTGGGTTCGATTTCTTTGTGATTATAGAATGTCATCGCACTTCTCCATGTCAAAAAAGTATAGTCCTCTTATTATAACACGAAAAACAGCAATAAAAAAGGTGAAAATACCCTCAACAGCAGGTTCTCTCCCCACAGTAATTTCTCAAAGTAAGTTCCGTCTGCCCTCCAAAACCGGAAGTTAGTGTGAAAAGGATTTTTATGGTGGAATTAAGTCTGAGACGTTTGGGTTAGAAATGAGTTTATCCATCATGACAAAACACAAACACCTAACTCTCTCAGACCGTAATGACATCCAATCTGGTTTGGATAGAGGAGAAACCTTTAAAGCCATCGGGCTTAATCTACTGAAACACCCTACTACTATCGCAAAAGAAGTCAAACGAAATAAGCAACTAAGAGAATCAACCAAAGACTGCCTAGACTGTCCGCTACTAAGAAAAGCTCCCTATGTTTGTAATGGGTGTCCAAAGAGGAGGATCAACTGTGGTTACAAGAAGACCTTCTATCTTGCTAAGCAAGCTCAAAGAAACTATGAAAAACTTTTAGTTGAATCTAGAGAAGGAATCCCTTTGAACAAAGAGACCTTCTGGAAAATAGATAGAGTGCTTTCTAATGGGGTCAAGAAGGGCCAACGTATCTATCATATCCTCAAAACCAACGATCTAGAAGTGAGTTCTTCAACCGTTTATCGACACATCAAGAAAGGCTACCTATCCATCACACCAATCGACCTACCCAGAGCTGTGAAGTTCAAAAAAAGGCGAAAGAGCACACTCCCTCCTATTCCAAAAGCGATTAAAGAAGGGCGACGGTACGAGGATTTTATAGAACACATGAACCAATCAGAGCTGAACTCCTGGCTTGAAATGGACACGGTTATTGGACGGATTGGTGGAAAGGTCCTTCTCACCTTCAATGTCGCCTTCTGTAACTTCATCTTTGCCAAACTGATGGATTCTAAGACAGCTATCGAAACTGCTAAACACATACAGGTCATTAAGAGGACACTCTATGATAACAAGAGAGACTTCTTCGAACTCTTTCCTGTTATCCTAACGGATAATGGTGGGGAATTCGCTAGAGTGGATGATATTGAGATAGATGTTTGTGGACAGTCTCAACTCTTCTTTTGTGACCCTAATCGGTCTGACCAGAAAGCAAGAATCGAGAAGAATCATACCCTCGTGAGAGACATACTGCCTAAGGGGACTTCCTTCGACAACTTGACTCAAGAGGACATTAATCTGGCACTATCTCATATCAACAGCGTTAAGAGACAGGCTCTAAATGGTAAAACGGCTTATGAGCTATTCTCTTTTACTTACGGAAAAGACATCGCAAGTATACTCGGTATTGAGGAAATTACTGCGGAAGACGTCTGCCAATCTCCCAAACTATTAAAAGACAAAATCTAACCTAATCAACTAACTGATACAACCTAAACGTCTCACACTAACTTCAACCATAGCGGAACTTAGTCTGAGACGGATTTTCGTTGGTTTTTATTGGTTTTTATCAGACTAAATTCCATTTCTACTAGAGGTGGAACTTACTTTGAGAATTTAGCGTTCTCTCCCCACTTATCCTTGACAATAAACTAAACTTACTCTATACTATTTCCAAATGACATAATGCTTTAACCGTGTCCTGTGAGACATATAAGCGACCAAAATAGGATTCTATACAGAAATCCTACTATTTTTGCGAGCGTTTATAGAACTCAAGGGTAGCAGCTTGAGTTTTTTCTTTTACATTATAATGAGTTGAAGCAGCTATGACATCTCTGCTTTAGAATTTTTTCTATTGACAGTATTTAATAACGGTGGTCTGTGAGCCATCATTAAAGGAGGAGACTTATGTCACCATTAAATATCAATAAGAATAATTGGCGCGCCCTAATCGCTGCCATTGTC
The DNA here is from genome assembly GCF_002073795.1 of Streptococcus sp. 'group B'. Classification (NCBI taxonomy): domain Bacteria; kingdom Bacillati; phylum Bacillota; class Bacilli; order Lactobacillales; family Streptococcaceae; genus Streptococcus; species Streptococcus sp. 'group B'. The sequence continues at coordinate 55,314 of NZ_CP020432.1, forward strand.
GCATCCGGAACCGATGATTTAAATATCATGTTCCTTGCATTTTCTATGTCAACTATCATTACTGATCTTCATTTATCTGCGGCACAGGCTGGTTGGATTGGGACAATTACCAACTTGGGAATGCTCGTGGGAGGACTAATCTTTGGTTTATTAGCTGATCGCTACAATAAATTCAAAGTTTTCAAATGGACGATTCTAATCTTTTCAATCGCAACTGGTTTAGTTTTCTTCACTACTAATTTATCATATCTCTATATCATGCGCTTCATTGCAGGAATTGGCGTTGGTGGCGAATATGGTATCGCTATTGCCATTATGGCAGGAATTGTCCCAGCTAATAAAATGGGCCGGATTTCTTCACTAAATGGTATCGCTGGTCAAGTCGGATCTATTAGCTCAGCACTCTTAGCAGGATGGCTAGCACCAGCACTCGGTTGGCGGGGACTTTTTCTCTTTGGCCTTCTTCCTATAGTTCTCGTCCTATGGATGCAATTTGCTATTGATGATAAAGATATCTTAGATCAATATAATACAGACGCAGATGATGAACCTCTAGATATCAGTATAAAAGCTTTATTTGATACTCCTGTATTAGCCACACAGAGCCTAGCACTAATGGTTATGACAACTGTTCAGATTGCCGGATACTTTGGCATGATGAACTGGTTACCAACTATTATCCAAACCAACTTAAACGTTTCTGTCAAGAATTCATCATTATGGATGATTGCAACCATTTTTGGAATGTGTCTTGGCATGCTAGTATTTGGTCAATTGTTAGATAAATTTGGACCGCGTTTAGTATACGGGTGTTTCCTTCTATCATCTGCAATTTGTGTCTATCTCTTTCAATTTGCAACAACAATGCCTTCTATGATTATAGGCGGGGCAGTTGTCGGCTTCTTTGTTAATGGTATGTTTGCAGGCTATGGTGCCATGATTACACGTCTCTATCCACATCATATTCGTTCAACAGCTAACAATCTTATCTTAAATGTTGGTCGTGCAATAGGTGGCTTTTCGTCTGTTATCATCGGAATGATTCTAGACGTTTCAAATGTCTCTATGGTCATGCTTTTCTTAGCAAGTCTCTATATCGTTAGTTTCTTATCAATGCTAAGCATTAAGCAATTAAAACGTCAAAAATATCACACTAATTTAACACAATTAGATGTCAAACCAACTGACTGATATTACAAAACAGTATTCCTCAATTGAGAAATACTGTTTTCTTTATTTCATTAGATAACTATTCAGCTCAGGCATCACACTTTTAGCATATTTCATACCAAGCTGATAAATACTATCAAGTTTATCCGGATTCTTCTCTAAGCGGCCAATAACCAAGCTCTTACTCGGTCTAATTGCAAATAGATCGCCTGTTTTTTCAAGGCTCATGACCTTTTCAAGACTATTATTATACTGTTGGTACCGATTCGAGGCTGTCTTTACAAAATTAGGATATTTCCTATACAGAGTTTTATACAATCGTCCACTTGAAGGCTTTTTCTGATAATTGAGCGGCCTAGTCATCACAACAATCAACTTGTCAAATCCTAAACCACGGGCAAAATCAACGGGAATACTATCAGATAAACCACCATCTAAGTACTTTTTCCCCTGCCAATCAACCATCTTTGAGACTACTGGTAATGCTGAACTAGCACGTAAAATTTCCATTTGTTCAAAAACACTATCAATTTTAAAATATTCAGGTTTACCAGATGTCATCTCTGTAGCAACTACGTAAAAATCAATACTTGATTTTTTAAATGCTTCATCGTCAAATACATCCAATTTCATAGGAACTTCATAATAGGTGAAATCTTTATTAACAAAATTCCCTGTTCGAAGCCATGATCTTAGACTCATATATTCAGGGTGGGATAAATACTTTTTATTGTATCGCAAAGCCCTCTCTCGTTGTCTAGATACAAAATTAACACCAAACAATGCACCCGCAGAGACAGATACGATACCATCTATTTTTATTCCTGCATCTAGAAAAGCATCTAAAACTCCAGCAGTATAAAGACCTCTCATTCCGCCACCCTCTAAAACTAAACCAACAGACAACATAGGCAATCACTTTCTAATATTGATATTTGATTAAAGTATAGCAAAATATAGCTGTTTTTTCTGAAAAAGAATATGTTGTACTATATAAACTCCATAATTAATTTAATAATAATTTCTGAATCACACTCACCTATGATAGAATAATACTAATAGTTTTTAAATTTATATTTACTATATCTAACTAATATAAATAAAGGATTTTTTATGACTTATCAAAAAACAGTTGTTTTGGCTGGTGATTATTCCTACATTAGACAAATTGAAACCACATTAAAATCTCTCTGTGTCTATCATGAGAATCTCTCAATTTTTATTTTTAATCAAGATATTCCTCAAGAATGGTTTTTAGCTATGAAAGATAGGGTTGGACAAACTGGAAATCAAATTCAGGATGTAAAGCTCTTCCATGATCACTTATCCCCAAAATGGGAAAATAAAAAGCTTAATCATATTAATTATATGACCTATGCTCGTTATTTCATACCTCAGTACATCTCAGCTGATACAGTTTTATATCTTGACTCTGACTTAGTTGTTACTACTAATTTAGATAACCTCTTTCAAATTTCACTAGACAATGCATATTTAGCTGCAGTTCCAGCTCTTTTTGGGCTTGGATATGGGTTTAATGCTGGAGTAATGGTAATTAACAACCAACGTTGGCGACAAGAAAATATGACTATTAAATTAATTGAAAAAAATCAAAAGGAAATTGAGAATGCCAACGAAGGGGATCAAACAATTCTTAATCGCATGTTTGAAAATCAGGTAATTTATTTAGATGATACCTACAATTTTCAAATTGGTTTTGATATGGGAGCTGCTATCGATGGGCATAAATTTATTTTTGACATCCCAATTACCCCACTCCCAAAAATTATTCACTACATTTCGGGAATCAAACCTTGGCAAACATTATCAAATATGAGACTCCGTGAGGTATGGTGGCACTATAATTTACTTGAATGGTCAAGTATCATATCTAGTAAAAAAGTATTTGGTTTAGACCACCCAATTAAAACACAAAATTATCGTCTCAATTTCCTTATTGTTACAACTTCTGATTGTATACCATCTATCTCAGAATTAGTCACTGCCCTTCCAGATTGTCTATTTCACATTGCAGCACCAACAGTTATGTCTGACATTCTTATAAGCCTATTAGCTTTTGAAAATATCCGCCTTCATAAAACTTACACTCCACCTATTATTGATAAATTATTAGCAGAAGCTGATATTTATCTTGATATTAATGTTTTTGGAAAAATGGAGGGCATTCTACAGAAAATGTCACAATCTGAAAAACCAATTCTTACTACAAGAGAATGCAATAGCCAGCTTGTTCCAGAAACAGTTTTTGCATCTATCGATGATTTAATTAATTATCTTCAGTCTATATAAAAAAATTGGCATCCATTCACTATATACCCAACATTATTCTAAACACTTAACTAGGAGAATTTAAATGGAAAAAGCAGTTGCACTTGCAGTTGATTCAAACTACTTGGATAAAGCCTTAGTAACAATAAAGTCTATTTGTGTTTATAATAGAAATATAACTTTTTATTTATTCAATCAAGATACCCCAGTTGAATGGGTACGTAATATAAACAGGAAACTAGAGCCTCTAGGATCAAAACTGATTAATGTTAAAATATATAACTATGATATTGCTCATCTAACGACTTTTCTAACTGTTAGTACATGGTTTAGATTATTTTTAGCAGATTATATACCTAGTTCACGTGTACTTTATTTAGATTCAGATATTATCGTTAACACTAATCTTGATTACTTATTTGAACTAGATTTTAAAGGTCATTACTTAGCAGCCGTCAAAGATCCCCATAAAAATGAAGAAGGAGGGTTTAATGCTGGCATGCTTTTAGCTAATCTAGAACTATGGCGGGAAGATGGCCTCACTAAAACATTACTAAAAACAGCTGAAGAACTCCACCGAGTTGTCAAAACAGGGGATCAAAGTATCTTGAACATTGTTTGCCATAATCGTTGGTTATCTCTGAACAAAACATGGAACTTTCAAACTTATGATGTCGTTAGCCGCTATAATCATCGATCTTATTTATATCTAAACATAGAAAATAGAACTCCTAATATTATACATTTTTTAACTAGTGACAAACCTTGGAATGAAAATAGCGTTGCAAGGTTTAGAGAACTATGGTGGTATTACTTCCAACTTGATTTTTGCCAATTAACCGGCAAGCAAAGAAAAGTGATTTCTTACGAAAAGTCCATGGAATTGCTTTCTGTTTCAGATATTCATCTTTTCACCCTTACATCTTCCGATAATTTGGAACACATTGAATCGCTAATTTGTAGATGTCCTACTGTTCAATTCCATATTGGTGCCTACACAACAGTGTCAAATAAACTTAGCAAACTAGAACAATATCCAAATGTCCTAGTTTACCCTGAATTAATTGAGGCAAGAATTGAAAAATTAATAACATTAGCCACTGCATACCTTGATATTAATCATGGTCCAGAAGTAGGTAATATTTTACAAAGAGTTCATTTGAAACAAAAGCCAATTTATTCTTTCAACAACACGTCTCATCAAGAGAATATAACCAAACATATCGTTAATCATAATTCTATTGATAATATGGTTGTTTTAATTAACGAATTAAACCTAAATCAATTATAAATTAACAAAAATCCATCTTTATTTTAAGATGGATTTTTCAGAAGTTTTATAATTCTGCAACTTGGTACAACTCAAGTTCTGCTTGTGTTTCTGAGCCGAACATGTTGATCATTAATTTAACTTTGTTATTCTCAATCTCAACTACACGTCCTTCTTGTCCGATGAAAGCACCATCAATGATTTGAACAACATCACCTTCCTTGATATTAGTATCAAAGACATCAACGGTTTGTCCCATTGAGATGAGTATTGAACGAATCTCTTCTTCTAACAACGGTGTTGGTTTAGAGCGATTGCCGTGTGATCCAACAAATCCAGTAACGTTTGGAGTATTACGAACAACAAACCAGGCTTCATCAGTCATTACCATTTCCACAAGTACATAACCTGGGAAGCGATTTTCTTCAATTTCTTTTGTTTTCCCATTTTTCTCAACATTTACAGTTTGAGTAGGGATTTCCACACGCAAAATGTTGTCTAACATATTATAAGTTTGCGCACGTTGCAAGAGATTTTCCTTTACTTTATTTTCATAACCTGAGTAGGTTTGGAGTACAAACCAACCCTTATCAAAAGAATCTAACATAAGTTTTCCTTTCCTTAATAAAAAAGCCTTTTACGGCTTATTGGACTGCTATTTTCAATATATATTATAAAGAAAATAAAATAAGCTGTCAATTAAAGTACCGACTAAATCATTCTAAAATTCAAATAAAAAAGGCAAAGTTCTGATGAGGTTTGCCTTAAGATTTTGAAAGGATAGACCTTTCGATTTATGTTTAAAAATAAATTTAATTTTTTTTATGCTTTAAAACTATCGTAATAAGACCTGCACTTAACATAACAATTAGTGATACAATTGCTAAGAGTGGACTTGCGGCTTCACCCGTTGATGGTAATTTTTTACTATACTTTTTGTTTTCAATAGCTTTTTTAGCCACCAAGTTTCCGCTAGTATTAACCGATTTTTTGGTTGCTGGCTTGGCTTCTGGTTTAGCCTCTGGCTTAACGTCTGGTTTAACTTCTGGTTTAGCCTCTGGTTTGGCTTCTGGCTTAGCCTCTGGCTTAACGTCTGATTTAACTTCTGGCTTAGCCTCTGGTTTGGCCTCTGGCTTAACGTCTGGTTTAACTTCTGGCTTAGCCTCTGGTTTGGCCTCTGGCTTAACGTCTGGTTTAACTTCTGGTTTAACTTTTTCGTAAACATATGTACGTACTTGTGCTCCTGCTGTGAAGACATTTGAAACAGCACCTTCCGTTCTAACAAGTTTGTAACCCGCTACTTCTTTCGCTGAAGTGACAAAAGCTGCGCCTTCTTCTCCTTCGAAGTGACGCGACTTAGCTACTTCTTTTCCTTCTGTGTCTACATACTTAACATCGTATGTACCTTTAGCTACTGGTTTGGCTACTTTTTCGTAAACATATGTACGTACTTGTGCTCCTGCTGTGAAGACATTTGAAACAGCGCCTTCCGTTCTAACAAGTTTGTAACCCGCTACTTCTTTCGCTGAAGTGACAAAAGCTGCGCCTTCTTCTCCTTCGAAGTGACGTGACTTAGCTACTTCTTTTCCTTCTGTGTCTACATACTTAACATCGTATGTACCTTTAGCTACTGGTTTGGCTACTTTTTTATCTTTTAATTCTAAACTTTGTAAAGCATCACGTAGCTTGTTAGCTAATTGATTTGCTTGATCAGTGGTAATAAATTTTCCCTCTTCCACATGATCATAAGCTTGGTCAACAGCTTTTTGAACTGAAAGTATATCTACGTATTTGTCCTTTACTTGATCATCTTTAAGCAGATCTTTAGCTTGATTATACCATGTAGTCAATCTTGTCAAGGCTTCTGGTGACAAAGCTGGTTTTGCAGCTTCTGTAGGTGCTTGTTTAGGTACTTGAATATTTGGTTTGTTATTTTTTGTTAAATTTTGTAGCTCAAGTAATAATTTTTTAACATCTTCTAACAATTTTTGAGCTGCATTAAATCCTTCCTGACCATTCCAAATATTAAATTTTCCTGGACTTCGTCTTTCCTCAAAACTGTTCACATAAGTTCCAACAGAATCTTTGTAACGATGAGGTAATATAGATTTATTTGCTTCATAAATTTCTTTAGCCTCAAGAGCTATCGCAAGACCTGTAGTACTGATATTATCAATTTTACTACGGTAGTCAGCAGAATTTGTATCTAACTGTTTCCTTGCAACTGCGTTATAAAATTCATTTAATAGACGTTTAACGTCGTTCACATCATTAGATGTATTAATTCTAAAACTATAGTCACTAGCTAGTTTGTCTACTTCCGAATTAGTTATATTAGGATGTGAAATTATTGAAGAAAGTGCTTGCTCTTTAGCACCTTTTAATTCGTTCGGTATTGATATGGGTGTGAGTTCATGAACTGATTTCACATCTTTCAATTTGCCTAATTTTTCGACTTTTAATGTATCAGGACTATCAGCAGACACTGTAGGAGTATTTACAATACCACTACATACTATAAACGCCGCTGACATTGAAGCCAAACCATAAGCTGTTTTTCTTAAAAAGTATTTTACTTTTTTTTCGTTATTATTCATATTCGCTCCCTTATATAGTTAGTTAAAAATCCTAATTTATTAGGATAGGACCACGTTTATTTTAATTTAATTTGAGTTCCTTAACTAATTATATAACTTGGAGTTTTTTATTTCAACACTTTTTCTTTAATTTATTTACATTTTATTAAATTGAATAACTTTTATTTTAATATTATTTGCTTAATAATCTAGTAAAAACAATCAAAAGATTATTTTTTTATAATTTAATCGGATATATATGTTATTTTCCACACAAAAAAACCCTTAGTAAAATCTAAGGGTTTGGGTTGTTTCTATCTAAAATAATCTATTATTAAAATCGATTAATCAAGTCCATGACTCCTGCAGCTAACAGTTTGTCAAAGATGTAGATAACGATTGTGAAAAATACAGTGTATTCCAAGATGGAAATAAAATCTTTCCAACGTTGTTTTCGATTTGGCCAAGTAGTGTCACGCAATACTTGAAAAATCCCTTTGACAAACATTATCAGTTCTCCTTTTTGCAGTTTGTTACGCTATATCAACGCGTTTCTTTGTGTATTGTATATTTCTTACAATATTTACAAAATTTATTTACTTCTAGTCGTGTTGGCTTGGGGGTGCTACTTACTCCGATTGAGTAATTTCGGCTTCCGCATTCTGTACACGCTAGGCTTGCTTTCTTTTGTGCCATAACGCCTCCATAAGTGTTATTTTAACATGATTTGTATAATCCTGCAAGCTATCTAAAGTAGTCCTTTAGACTATTCCAAGCATCTTTTACCTTCTCTTGGAAATTTGAATCTTCCACAGCTCTAGAAATATCTTGTGCAGCCTTACTTGCCGAATCTTTTAAATCATTAATAATTGAGCGTGATTCTTGGTTCGTTGTATTACTAGCATCTTGTGCATTATAAACTGAACCAATACCGTTTTGGAAATAAGCATTCTCAATATGAGTAAAACTAGACCCCTTAGTATACGGTAGTATATATGAAGCTTGCGTGCTAAATATATTTGAAGCTGTACCTGCACTAGAATCTGTCAAATAATGGTGTTTATCTGTGTTCTTAAAGCCAACCCATTGACTAATAACGACATCAGGCGTATAGCCGACTACCCACTGGTCTCCAGATAAATTGGGGTTAAAATCTGTTTCGGTTGTTCCAGTTTTACCTGCCATTGTATAACCATAAACATTGGCATTAATAGCTGTACCGTTTGAGAATGTTCCTAACATCATACTAGTCATTTTACTAGCCACTGAGCGACTAATAACTCGCTTAGGCTTATCTGTAAATTGCTTTACTAATTTTCCATTAGCTGTCTCAATTCGAGTAATCAAATGAGCGCGATGCATTATACCATCATTTGCAAAAGTTGAGTAAGCTTGTGCCATTTCTAAAGGATTAGTAGTTACACTTCCACCTAGCGCCACTCCTAGCTCTTTGTTTGCTGATGACATATTTAGACCAAACTTCCTGCCATAAGTAAAAGCTTTATTGATTCCTAGTTTATCTAAAGTATAAACAGCAGGAATATTATAAGAATTAGCTAGTGCTTGATACATCGGGATACTTTCAGTCTCAATTCCACCATAGTTACTTGGTTTATAACCATGAAAATCTTGAACTTTATTAGGAAGTTCTTTATCTATTGACCATCCTGAAGCAATAGCTGGTGAATAAACAACTAAAGGTTTTATGGTTGAGGCTGGACTTCTCTTTGATTGAGTCGCGTAGTTAAAACTTCTAAACTGTGCATCTTTAGTACTTTGAACACGTCCAACTAAACCTCTTACACCACCAGTTTTTGGATCTAGAGCTACGCTAGCACCTTGGGCAGATTGACCATCATAGTCAGATACAGGGAAGAGGCTAGTATCATCAAATGTTTTTTGCATTCCTGATTGATAATTTTGATCTAATGCAGTGTAAATCTTATAGCCATTATTGACAATATCTTTTTCTGAAATACCATAAGTATCAATGGCTTCATTGACAACAGCATCAAAATAGGATGGGTACTTGTAATCATTAATTTTACCAGCATAGGTATCTGCTAATCTATTTTTCATACCAATTGAAGCAGCTTCTTTAGCTTGAGACTTGGTTAGTTGACCTGCATCAACCATCGCTGCCAAAACAGTATCTCTTCGGTTAGTTGCATTTTCAACAGAATAATAAGGATTATAAACTTCTGGTCCTTTAAGCATTCCAGCAAGTGTAGCAGCCTCATCTACTGTCAAATTAGCAGCACTGGTTCCAAAATATTTCCTACTAGCATCTTCCACACCCCAAACACCATTACCAAAATAAGAGTTATTAAGATACATGGTCAGAATCTCAGCCTTGCTGTATTTCTTAGTCAATTCTAGCGCTAAAAAGAATTCACGCGCCTTGCGTTTAATCGTTTGGTCCTGTGACAAGTAAGCATTTTTTGCTAATTGCTGGGTAATAGTTGAGCCTCCGCCAAATTTCCCAAGTGTAGCTACTGCCAAAAAAAATCGCTTAAAGTTTACACCATTATTTTCATAAAAAGTTCTATCTTCAGTTGCTATAACAGCATTTTTGAGATGATCAGAAATAGCATTTAACTCTACATAAGTTCCCTTTTGTCCCGAAAGTTTTCCAGCGTATTCTTTATTCTTATCATAAATGGTGGTGGTTGTTTTTAGAGCACTCTGTAAATCACTAACTGTAGCAGTTTTAGAAAGATAAAAAAGATAGCTACCAAATATAAGAATAAAAGCCATTAAGGCGATAAAAAGCAACTTCCCAATACGATAGCGCCGCCAAAAACGACGGATAGGATTCTTAGGAGAAGGGAGGTAACGATCAACTTTTTGTAGCCATTCAAGTCGAGATTTAGCATTTTCCTTTTGGTGACGAATGCCTCGCTGATACTGGGATTTACTAGGTCGGGTAATATCATCAATATCATAGACTTCTTCGCCATCCAAATTGCTAGTTTCTTCTCTAGTTTCTTGTTCATTTTTTCTTGTCATTTCGTCGTTGTCTTCATCAACACGAAATAAGTCTATAAACTTATCAAATAATTTCATAGACTTATTATATCAATTTTCAATAAAATGCTATAATAAAACCATGTCATTTTCATTAAAAATTAGAAATCCATACGGTGAACATACCGTTAAAGAACTCCTTGAAGATTATTTTTTGATTCCACGTAAGATTAGACATTTTTTGCGTGTTAAAAAACATGTACTTATAAACAATGAATTCATTAATTGGCAAACTGTCGTCCAAGAAAACGATACTATTACCTTAATCTTTGATGATGAGGATTACCCTACTAAAAAAATTCCTCTGGGCAGAGCAGAGCTTATTGATTGTCTTTATGAGGATGAACATCTTATTATCGTTAATAAACCTGAAGGTATGAAAACTCACGGTAACCAACCAAATGAAATAGCACTGTTAAATCATGTATCTGCCTATTCTGGACAAACATGCTATGTTGTTCATCGCCTAGATATGGAGACCAGTGGAGCTGTTTTATTTGCTAAAAATCCATTTATACTTCCCCTTATCAATCAACGCTTAGAACGAAAAGAAATTTGGCGTGAATATTGGGCTTTAGTTGAAGGAAAATTTTCACCTAAGCATCAAGTTTTGAGAGACAAAATTGGACGGAACCGTCATGACAGACGTAAACGAATCATTGATTCTAAAAACGGTCAACATGCTATGACAATCATTGACGTTTTGAAGTATATCCAAAATAGTAGTCTCATAAAATGCCGACTGGAAACCGGAAGAACCCATCAAATTCGCATTCACTTATCTCATCACGGACATCCTTTAATAGGAGATCCCCTCTACAACCCTTCTTCTAATAATGAAAGGTTAATGCTACACGCTCACCGATTGACTCTATCCCATCCATTAACTTGCGAAACTATTAGCGTAGAGGCCCCTTCATCTACTTTCGAGAAGGTTTTAAACAATTATAAAAAAGGAGTTGGATAATAATTATCCAACTCCTTTTAATCATTATTGCTTAGTTAATGGCTTACTGAGTAGTGGTTTATGGTAATCAAATTCTCCATCACTAGATGTCTGCCAGATTACTGGGATGATCTTATTCCCTTCAATTTTTATTCCATAGGCGTATTTAACTTTAAGACCACCGATACCTCCTGTTACAAAAGTTGTAGTATCAGTACCTGATTCATATTGATAAAGGTAGAGCCCATTTCCCTTATCCTCCAACTTCGTAACTTTAGCAGAATGGTTACTTTCCTTAGATTTACTATCCTTGTAAACTTTTTTCTGAGTAACTTTACCATCCTTATCAAAAGTCATCGTTACTGTACCGTCCTCAACTTCACCTTTCCAACTTCCTACAAGGTTCTCTGGAAAAATAGAAACGGGATCAGCCTTAACTTTATTAGTTTCCTTAGCTACTGTGATATCTTTTTTACCATCATTAGAAATAAGGTAACTATTTCCCGATTTTTTCATAATAAAATTACCAGTTAAATTCTGAATAATGTGGCCATATGTTTTCTTATCAGGATCTGTTGATTTATCATAATTAAAATCATAATCGGCAGCAAAATTAACTTGATAACTTTCTTTCCCAACCTGTGTCATTTTATTAAGGACAATATTAGGAATAGTGAAATGGCTCGCTTTACGATTATCAGTTACAAATTTTGCTTTAATACTTTCTTTCAATCCTTTGTAAAAATCATTTTCGGCACCTTTTTCAAAAACTGTTCCTAAAGTCTGAGGGTCTTGCCCAGTTGATACATAAAGTATCAATTGATTGAAAGCAGTTATCAATTTCTGTCCAGCTTCTTTTTCATTTAATAAACCATCAACATCTAATTTGATTGTCTGATTATCAGCGATAGAGATTAATTTTTGTTTATGAGAGGTTATCTCACCATCATTAAAAACTTTTTTGATATAAGCTTTTGAACCATCAGTCACTGGATAATTCTCTACGGAATAGCTACCATCTTTTAATTTAGCAATACGATTATCACCAAAATAAAGATTACCATCCATAAGATTACTTGTTACTGTAAAAGATTTAAAAGCGACCGATAAATCAATAGTTTGGTTTTTACCATCATAATCTTTTTTGAGTTTAATCTCTTTTCCGTCACTAGTCCCTTCAAGGCTAGCAGTATAATGGGTTCTAGGTAAACGTTCCACCGTTACTGAAAAATGATCTGAATTGCTTGTCGCGACCTTTTTTTGATTCAACAAAACATCCAATTTAGGAACATTGGTTTTCAAGGTCAAAGACATAGGCTTATTAGCAATACGATAATCAGGGAATATACCTAAGCGACTACCTACACGCTTTAGATACATTGAATCATTTTTGTTTCCTTCTTTTATTTCCTGCCCTAATTTACGCGCCTCACTTTTAGACAAAGGCTCAAAATTAGCGTAATTGGCCTCATCATTTGTGATAGATTCTCCCGTATCTGACCAAACCATGTATTCTTTAATATTATCAAACGCTTGACCTGACGTACGAGAACGTGCTGCTACAAAACGACTAAGTACTTGTCCCTTTGAAAAATAAAAGAATCCTAGACTCAGAAGTGATACTAAAACTATACCAAAAATAACTAAGCACACTTTAACAACTTTTTTCTTAAAAAAATCAAACATACCTTATCCTCTCATTCACTTTATATTAAAGTAAATTGCTTAAAGAAAAGTTACAACACTGATAAAACAGCTGTATTTGTACTTGTAACCGCTATTTTTCTATTATAACAAAACGAAAAAAGGATTGAAACCATAATCCGATTTCAACCTCTAAAATTTTTGTCTATGATTATACCAAGTCCTGCAAGAAGCTCTCTCCAATCATCGCAGTATCAACACCAAAGTTATCCGCAACTGTTGCTGAAATATCTGCGAAATGCCCTACTGGGATAAGGCCGTTTCCTGTGAAAGATGGGCTATAGGCTAAGAGAGGAATGTATTCTCTTGTATGGTCTGTACCTGCATAAGTTGGGTCATTACCATGATCGGCAGTGATCAAAAGTAAGTCTTTGTCACGCATTGCTGAAATGATCTCTGGGAGGCGCTCATCAAACTCATGAAGACAATCACGATAGCCATGAGGATCACGACGGTGACCATAGAGAGCATCAAAGTCAACCAAATTAGTAAAGGAGAAGCCTTTTTCAAACTCTGATAACCCCATTGTTTTTATCAAAGTATCAATACCATGACTATTCGATTTGTTATGTCCCATATCATGATTAATGCCTGAACCATTGAAAATATCATTGATTTTACCAACAGCATAAGTATCGATGCCAGCTTGATCTAGTTTATTTAATACGGTATCTTCAAATGGTGATACTGCATAGTCGTGACGGTTGGCTGTACGCGTAAAGTTGCCTGGGTCACCTACATATGGACGAGCGATAATACGACCAAGGAGAGCTGGACGCTCCATTGTGATACTACGAGCATATTCACAAATACGGTAAAGTTCTTCTAGAGGGATGATATCCTCATGAGCTGCAATTTGTAGGACTGGGTCAGCTGAGGTATAGATGATGAGCTCACCAGTTTCCATTTGGCGTGGTCCGAAGTCATCAATAACAGCTGTCCCTGAATAAGGTTTATTCGCTTCACGAATAACTTTACGTCCTGAAAAATCCTCAATCTTTGTGATGATATCTTCTGGAAAACCATTCCAGAAAGTATCAAATGGCTCTGTAATATTTAAGCCCATGATCTCCCAATGCCCTGTCATTGTATCTTTACCAAGTGATACTTCTTGTAACTTCGTCGCGTAGCCACTTGGATTTTCTTCTGCAGGAACGGTTTTAAGCGCTTGGGGACGAGGAATATTACCAAGTCCAATTTTAGCCATATTTGGCACCGCAAGTCCAACTGTTTTTGAAATGTGGCCAAGCGTGTCTGAAGCACCATCAGGAACTCCTGCATTGACAAAATCATTGGCATCTGGTGCCGCTCCAATACCCACTGAATCTAAGACAACTAAGTGAATGCGATCAAATTGTGACATAACTTCTCCTTTATCAATTGAAAATAGGAAGTCAGACCAGCATCCTTCCTATTTCCTTTATATTATTTAATAAGTGCCTTCTTCAACTTTTTGGTTCTTAACAATCTTGATGATACGGCTAGTACCCAAGCGTGAAGCTCCTAAAGCAATAAATTTTTCAGCATCTTCCAATGATGAGATTCCACCTGCTGCCTTAATTTTAACACCTTCGTCGACATATTTTGCCATCACTTCAACATCTTCAAATGTAGCACCTGCTGTCGAAAAACCAGTAGAGGTTTTAATAAAGTCTGCACCTGAACGTGTGACAACTCCACAAAGTTCGATAAGTTCTTCTTTAGTTAATTGACATGTCTCAACGATAACTTTTAAGATATGGTCTTGACATGCAGCTTTGATTTGACGAATTTCTTCTTCAACAGTATCAAAATCCCCATTTTTAACGTCTGTCAAATTAATGACCATGTCAATTTCATCAGCACCATTTTTAATAGCATCTTGACATTCAAAAACCTTCGCTGCAGTTGTACTATAGCCATTTGGGAACCCAATAACAGTACAAATAGCTAATTTACCTGAAACGTACTCTGCTGCTTTTTTGACGTAAGAGGCTGGAATACATGCTGAAGCTGTTTCATAAGCCATTGCATCATCTAAAATTGTTTGGATTTCTGGCCATGTTGCTGTTGTTGCTAGCAAAGTATGGTCTACCGTTTTTAAAATATCTTTTACTTCCACGTTACTATCCTTCTTTCTTTTGTCAACTTTTAGAATAGAGTTACAATACCGACGATAAAGGCGCTAAGCATACTTACAGCAATACCACCAATCATTGCACGGAAAACAAGTCGAGCTAGGGTGCCACGTTTCTCTGGACAAAGAACAGCAATACCTGAAACACAAATACCTAAACTTGATAAATTAGCAAAACCACAGAGTGAAATAGTTGCTACCAATGCTGTACGATAATCTAAAGATTTGATTAGGTGACCCAATTGTTGGAACGAAACAAACTCATTTAAAATCAACTTACTTCCAAGAAGGTTTCCTTCTAGAAGAATGTTTTTGTGGTCAAATCCCATAAGAAAACCAAATGGAGCAAAAACATATGAGAAGATTTGTTCTAAGCGAATTCCCAATCCACTTAACATCATATTAATCAAAGAAACTAAACCAACAAAGGCAATCAAACTAGCACCAATTGAGAAAGCCATTTGTGCACCTGTGCTTGCACCCTCAGCGATTGCATCAATCACATTGGCGTTATTACCTTTATTATCCATCTTAATGTCATCAATTTTTTGAACAGGTTCTGTTTGAGGAAATAAGATTTTAGCAATGAGAATACTGCCAATAGGAACCATTGTTGAAGCAATCAAGAGATATTCCATTGGAATGCCTAATGCAATGTAGCCACCAAGAATAGAAACTGACATACTTCCCATACCTGATACCAACACAACCATTATCTCACTATCAGTCATACGACCTAGGTATTTGCTAACCAAAATTGGACTGTCTGTTTGACCAAGAAACATATTAGCTACGGCAACAAAACTCTCAACCTCTGAGGATTTCATAATTTTACCAACACCCTTACCTATCCATTTTACTACAAATCCAAGGATTCCTACATAATAAAGTAGACTAACTAGGGCAGATAAGAAAACAATATTACCAAGCGTTTGAATGGCGAAAATAAAACCAGTTTTTGTTCCACTATCTGCTAATGAACCAAACACAAAATTTAAACCAGCTTGACCACAGTTGATTACTTTAGTAACTCCAGTTGAAACAACACTAACAACTTGTTGGCCTAGTGGGATACGTACTAAGATTAGCGCAATAATGAATTGAACGATAAGAGCTTTTCCAATTAAACTTAGAGAAACACTCTTACGATTGAAAGAAATTGCATACACAATTCCTAATACCAATAAAATACCAATAATACTATAAATAAATTGCATGATGACTTCCAAAACCTCGCTTATTGTGATTTATCATTTTCAATAAGTGTGCGGAGTGCTTCAACAGCAACTTGAATAGCTGCTTCTGTGTCATGAGCCATTGGGTTATCCATACCCAAAGCGTTGCGTTCTTGATTACCAACAACAAGGAAATCTGATCCACAACGAACTCCTAGATGACTTGCTGCTACAAAAAGAGCTGCAGATTCCATTTCAGACGCTTTTGTTCCCAGACGTTTCCATGCTTCCCATTTATTTAATAATTCATAACTAACTGGCATACGTTCTGGCTCATGTTGTCCATAAAATGCATCTTTACATTGAACTACTCCTGCGTGACTTGTGTAACCAAGCTTTTTAGCTGCATTAACTAGAGCATTCGTTACCTCCAAGTCAGCTACAGCAGGAAATTCAATCGGAGCATATTCTTTACTTGTACCTTCCATACGGATAGCTCCAGTTGCAATAACGATGTCTCCGCCTTTAACATCAAGGTCAATACCACCACATGTTCCAACACGGATAAAGGTATCAGCGCCACAGAGTTTCAATTCTTCCATCGCAATAGACGCTGATGGACCACCAATACCAGTTGAAGTAACACTGACTTTTTCACCATTTAATGTACCTGTATAAGTAACATATTCACGGCTGTCTGCTACAAGAACTGCATTATCAAAATGTTCTGCAATTTTTGCACAACGTTTTGGATCACCTGGCATGATAACATAACGACCTACATCACCTGGACGAATCTGTAGGTGATATTGCAATCCGACTTCACCTGAATAATTCTGCATGATAAAGACCTCCTTAATGTCTTGTCTATTTTTTTTACACTTGTATAATAACATACAAGACAACCTTTGTAAACGCTTTTATCGAAAGAAAACGTTTTATTTTTTAACTTGATTTTTCTAATTTTTTCAATTAAACTAACTTGTATACGGAGGTTACAATGCCTAAAAATGAACTAAATAATAAACTAAATAAACTAAAGCATGTGCAAGTCTACAATAAGATTTTTAACATGATTCAAGACGGTACTTATTCTCCTGGAATGCAATTGCCTTCTGAGCCCGAATTAGCAGGGCAACTTAATGTTAGTCGAGCTACTTTACGAAAGTCATTAGCACTATTACAAGAAGACCATTTGGTTAAAAATATCAGAGGAAAAGGTAATTTCATTAGAGAAAATTCTAGCAACTTGTCTGAAAACGGTTACGAAAATAGACAACACCCCATTAAAACTTGTCTAACTTCCAAAATTACAGAAGTGGAATTAGAATTTCGTGTAGAGGTTCCTGCAGAAGCTATCACAGCTTCACTTAAACAAGAAACCCCTGTAGTTGTTATTGCTGATCGTTGGTACCACACCGATGATGGACCATTAGCTTACACACTTTCTTTTATCCCTATCGAACTTATTTCAGATGCTGAGATTTCTTTACATGATACTAAACAGTTGTTAAACTTCATTGAAGAAGGTATCTATCACGAAGGCATATCAAGCCACTCACAAAGCCATTTGGGATATGCGACATCTGGCAATTTTTCAGCAACTAAATACACCCTATCCGATCATGGACAATTCATATTAATACAAGAAACAATTTTTAACCAAGAGAAAATACTAATGTGTAATAAGCATTACGTTCCCATTGAGCACTTTGAATTGTCCATTACCTCTCATTAAGGAGGCAAGCCTATGCAAAATAGACTATTAAAAGTTGCTTTTTTCATAACTTTTACCGAATTAATTATGGGCCTAATAGTTGGCGCTTATTTTAAGTTAAGTTATTTTCTAGCCCCTCCAAAGGAACCGTCAATGGGTGCTGGGTACGGAATGCTCTTTTCTATGTTATTTATACTTATTAGTTACTTAATTCTATTAGCTATAATTCAATTCTTAGCTTATCAATCTCAATCTAAGATAATAGCAATCATTGTTTTGCTACTTTTTTCCTCCCACTACTGGCAAATATTAGATGGCCTATCCTTATGATCTTCTTACCGCAAGTGGTAGTGACTATCATATCTCTATTATCACAACATAAAACTCCCCTTTGTTAAAGGGGAGTTTTATGTTGTGATAAGTTAGTGATTAGAAGCCACCCATCATAGATGGATCCATTGCAGGAGCTGTAGGAGCTTCTGGTTCAGGTTTATTTGCTACTACTGCTTCTGTAGTCAAGATAAGACTTGCTACAGATGCCGCATTTTGAAGTGCAGAACGTGTTACTTTGACAGGATCAATGATACCTGTGGTAACCATATCTACCCATTCTCCATTAGCCGCATTAAATCCTGTACCAATTTCAGACTGTTTTAAACGTTCAATAATAACTGAACCTTCATATCCAGCATTGTAAGCAATTTGACGAACAGGCTCTTCGAGAGCACGAAGAACAATATTACGTCCAGTCTCCTCATCACCATTAAGTTTCAGTGCCGCTACTTTTTCAATAACGTTCACAAGAGCCGTACCTCCACCTGAAACAATACCTTCTTCAACTGCAGCACGCGTTGCATTTAACGCATCTTCGATACGAAGTTTCATCTCTTTTAATTCTGTTTCAGTCGCCGCACCAACTTTAATTACTGCTACACCACCGGCTAACTTAGCAAGTCGTTCTTGTAATTTTTCACGATCAAAATCAGAAGTTGTAGCCTCCATCTGTGACTTAATGATGGCTACGCGATTAGCAATTGCTGATGAGTCACCGGCACCTTCGACAATAACAGTAGAATCTTTATCTACTGTTACTTTAGCAGACTGTCCTAAAACTTGCATAGTAGCATCTTTTAAGTCTAAACCAAGGTCTTCAGTAACGACAGTTCCTCCTGTTAGGATAGCAATATCTTCCAGCATGGCTTTACGACGATCACCAAATCCAGGCGCTTTAACAGCTACGACATTGAAAGTTCCACGAATTTTGTTAAGAACAAGCGTTGGGAGAGCTTCTCCATCAACATCATCAGCGATGATTAGCAACGGACGATTTGTTTTAAGAACCTCTTCTAATAATGGTAAAATTTCTTGGATATTTGAAATTTTCTTATCTGTAATAAGGATATACGGATTCTCAAGTTCAGAGACCATTTTCTCGTTATCAGTTACCATATACTGTGACAAGTACCCACGGTCAAACTGCATTCCTTCCACAACTTCAAGCTCTGTTTCCATACCTCGCGATTCTTCAATAGTGATAACACCATCATTACCCACGCGCTCCATAGCTTCAGAAATGTATTCCCCAACTTTTTCAGAACGTGAAGACACAGCCGCAACTTGAGCAATAGCTTCTTTGCCTGAAACTGGTTGTGCAATCTCTTTTAGCTCTTCAACTGCTGCTGAAACAGCTGTTTCAATACCACGACGAATGCCAATCGGATTTGCCCCTGCAGTTACATTTTTAAGACCTTCCCGTACAATAGCTTGGGTCAAAACAGTAGCAGTTGTAGTGCCATCCCCTGCAATATCATTAGTTTTTGAAGCCACTTCTGACACAAGTTTAGCTCCCATATTTTCAAAGTGATCTTCTAGCTCAATTTCTTTAGCAATTGTCACACCATCATTTGTAATTAAAGGAGAACCAAATGCTTTTTCAAGAACAACATTACGGCCTTTAGGACCTAATGTTACTTTGACTGTATCAGCTAAAATATCAACACCACGCACCATTGCTGAGCGGGCATCTGCTGAAAATTTAATATCTTTTGCCATAATTTAATACCCAGGCCTAAAATTTAACAAAGTCTACTTTCTTTACAAAGCAACTTTTCTCTAATAGGCCTATATCCTTTCTTGCTTAATAAAACCTATTTAACGACAGCAACAATGTCACTTTCGCGAACAACTGTCACTTTTTCGTTACCGTCTTTAACTTCCAAACCAGCACCATTTTCGACTAAAACAGTATCACCCTCTGCAACGCTAGGTGCAACTAATTCCCCTGTTAAGGTACGAATACCGTCACCCACAGCAAGAACTTTGGCTGTCTTTGTCGTATCATGGCTTGCTCCTGCAAGAACAAAACCACCGACAGATTTCTCTTCAGTTTCAACAAACGAAATGATCACACGATCACCTAATGGTTTTAACATAATAAACGAACCTCCATACGAGATATATTTTGATTTTTTAGCACTCCTATAAAGAGAGTGCTAACTACAAAAACTATTCTATCACTTGGTCAGAATTAGTCAAGAGAAAAGGCACGTTTCAAACAAGAAAAATTTCCCTAGTTATCCTGTCCATTCACTAGAGAAATTTATATTTTAACCTAAGACAAGGGCATCATCTATCAACTGTTGACCTGAGTTTTTATGGAAAAGTTCCATTAGTTCTGCAACTGTTAAGTTCCTCTTTGCTTCTCCTTTAACATCAACAACAATTTTCCCGTGGTAGAGCATCACGAGACGATTACCATAAGCAATGGCATGCTCCATATTGTGTGTAATCATTAAGGCTGTCAATCGTTGTTCTTCTATCACTTTCTGTGTTAATTCCATAACCATATCGCTAGTTTTGGGATCTAGAGCCGCTGTATGTTCATCCAGTAATAATAATTTGGGACGAACAAGAGTTGCCATAGCTAACGTGAGGGCTTGACGCTGACCGCCAGATAAAAATGCAGCATCAGTCTTCATTCGATTTTCTAAGCCTAGACCTAATTGTGATAGAGACTTTTTAAATAGTTGACGGTCATCGTCAGTCACTGACTGTCTAAAAATGTGACGCTTATTGCCTCTTTTATGTGCAATTGCCATATTTTCTTCAATCGTCAAATTTGTTGCAGTTCCCATTCTAGGATCCTGAAAGACTCGACTAATACCCTTAGATCGTTTTTCTACAGAGTCTTTAGTAATTGATTGGTTGTCTAATGTGATTGTCCCCTGATCAATAGGGATCAGACCAGCGATACAGTTAAGGAGGGTTGATTTTCCCGCACCGTTACCTCCAATTACTGAAATAAAATCACCGTCTTCAATCGTTAAATCTAAACCACGTAAAACATGGTTCTCATTGACAGTTCCTTTTTCAAAAGTTTTGTGCAGATTGACTAATTCAAGTAATGACATGTTCTTATCCTTCCTTTGTAAGCGTTTTAGAGGCTTTTACTCCTAGTTTAGCTCGTAATTCTGGGACATACAAAATGAGAGCCAACAAAATTGCTGAAACCAACTTTATCATCTGTGCATCAATATCGGTTGTTAATATGAAAACAATAATCATACGGTATAAAACAGAACCTAATACAATTGACCATAACCTTTTACCAAGAGGTAAGTATTTTATCATTACTTCTGCCAAGATAATTGAAGCCAATCCAATAACGATTGTACCCACTCCCATATTCAAATCTGCATAGCCATTATTTTGCGCTAAAAGTGCACCAGATAAAGCAATCAGGCCATTCCCAATCATATATCCTAGCATTTTCATCCGATCTACTTTAATACTATTGGCTTGTCCCATAGCCTCATTATCACCTGTCGCTCTTAAAGCTAATCCTAGTTGGGTATTTAAAAAGAGATACAAAATTAAGATAACTAAACCTACACAAACAATTCCAATTAATAAAACTGCTGAAAGTTTATTTAAACCTAATCTTGTTACCATTGTAACCAAAGTATTTTTGAGAGCAAAAGAGACGTTTGATCTTCCTAAAACAAGTAAATTAATAGAGTAAAGTCCTGTCAACGTAATAATACCTGTTAGGAGGGCTGGTATTTTCATTTTAGTATGAAGAAAACCCGATACTAGTCCTGCCAACATACCACCTAACATGCCCGCTATGGTTGCCACAATTGGATTAATATCATTAACGATACATAAGGCGCAAACTGCAGCCCCCATAGGGAAAGCCCCTTCTGCAGAGAGATCGGCTATGTCTAAGATACGAAAAGTGATAAACACGCCAATTGCCATAATTGACCAAAGTAATCCTTGCGAAATTCCGGATAAGATAATATCTAACATACAATACCTTTCTGATTATTTATTATTTTTAATACTTGAAACATCAATTCCAAGCTCTTTTGCCATATCTTCATTAACTACTACTTTTAGATTTTGAGGATATTCTGAAGGAACTTTAGCGACGTCTTTACCTTTGAGGATTTTAACAGCTTGTCTTGCCGTTTGACAACCTAAAGCCTCATAATCAGCCCCATAAGAAAAGAGCAAACCACTTGGTACCATATCTGCTGAACCTCCCACAACAGGCACTTTTAATTCTTTCGATAGATTCCCTAACAGCGTTACTGAGCTGGCTATAATATTATCTGTTGGTACAAAAAGAACCTCTGTTTTAGACATTAAACTCTTAGCAGTATCTTGTACATCATTAGTGGAAGAAATACCTTTAACACTTGTTTTAATCCCCGCCTCTTGGAAGATTTTTTTTGCTTGTTTTACCTGAACTTCTGAGTTACGCTCGCTAGTGGTATACATAATACCAACACGTTTAACCTTAGGCATTACTTTTCTCAAAAGGGATACTTGCTTTTTAATTGGAGACATGTCACTTGTACCAGTCGCTAAACCTTCAGGTTTTTTCATTGATTTTACTAATTCGGCTGATACCGGATCTGTCACTGCTGTAAATAAAATAGGTGTTTCTGTTGACACCGTTGTCAACGATTGAGCCGCCGGAGTCGCAATTCCCAATACTAATTTATTATCTTTAATGAGTTTTTCAGAAATTGATTGGATATTTGACTGATCCCCTTGAGCATTCTTATACTCAATTTTGATATTTTTGCCATCTTTATAGCCTTCTTTAGCTAATTCTTTTATAAATCCTTTCCTAGTGGCAGTTAGAGAGGGATGTTCTACATATTGTAAAATACCAATATGTTTTACATCAGATTGACCATTTTGAGAAGATTGTGAACAAGCTGTCATCAGAACAGATGCTAAAACGCTGCTAATTACCATCTTTGTTATTTTTTTCATTACTATCTCCTTGTAATACCATCAAATTTTCCATAAAACAAAAAACCAACTAGACCCTACATCTAGTTGGTTAATTATTTCTCTCAATTCCTCTGTGCACGGGAGGGCGAAAAAATATTGCCTTAACCAACTAGATTATTGAAATGATCTAATCGGCTCTGCTTTCATCATAAAATGCTTTAGCTTCATAGATACAAACTTTGCGTGACGTTTGTATCCTTGAGGCTACAAACGTCTATCTAAAGAAACTAAAGTAATAATAAGTATTTGTTTGTTTAATAATAGACGATTTGATTAACATATTATTCTCTCCTTGTTTATGGTTGCCTATAAGTTTACGTCATTTAAAAATAATTGTCAATAGTTAAATTTGATTTTTTTGAAAATTCTTGTTAGATAGATAATTTAAATAATAGTCATTCGTTGATATAACACACTTTTAAGGAAATTTAGATTTGCTATCCTTAATTTTCCATATACTCTACTAAAGCATAATAAATACCATCGTTATCATTATCCTGAGTTACATTTCCAATTCTCTCTTGTAAATCTTTAGGAGCATTCCCCATGACAAAACCTTTACCCACAATTTCAAGCAGATTTAAATCATTATAGTTATCACCAAACGCAATAGAGTCTGCAAGAGAAATATCTAAATAGTCTGCTAAAGTTTTAGCAGATTTTCCTTTTTCAATACCTGGAGCCATTATTTCAATAAAGTAAGGAGCAGATTGTGCGATTGATAAATGTGGATATTGAGCTTTCAAAGTGTTCTCCAATTCTCCCATCAGAGATGGTTCTCCCATCAAGAGAAGTTTATGAATCCTATCTTGCTTCTCTAACTCCATCAAACTCATCTCTTTAGATTGTAAACCAACAATCTCCTCCTCTTTTTGGACCCACTCATTTTCTTTATCACAGGAATACCATTCATGATAACGATAGACATTCCATGCAATTTTCGAATAATGCTTGCTTACATAAGAACAAACTTGTAAGGCAACTTGACCATCCATTGTGTGGGAAGCAATTGTTTTTTGTTGCATATCTTGTATTAAAGCCCCATTATAGGAAATAATATAAGAATCTATTCCAATTTGTTCCATAATCGGAGTAATTGCCTCAGGCATCCTAGCTGATATGGGAACGAAAGTAGCCCCTTGAGCTACTATTTGTTTAATTCCCTGCCGTGTCTTAGGTGTTACTTTAAAATTACTGTTAATTAAAGTACCATCAATATCACTAAATATTAGCCTTACCATATTATCCTCCAAAATATAATTGTACGCGCTTACTTTAGTCTAACACTTAAATTTTTGTTTCGCAAATAAACTTCGTCTGGTCTAATGAGACTACTAATATAAGCTATATTTCAAAACAAATTAGTTTATTTCTCTCAATGAACGGTTTAATATGTTACTATATAGTAATAATAGGAGGATTAACTATGCCGTATCCATACAAAGCCAATCATTCCATTGAATCAATCACCTTAAAAGTAAATGACCTCGAAAACCTCGTAAACTTCTATAGCGATATCATTGGGTTAACTGTTATTGACAAATCAAGCACTAGAGCCTTACTAGGGGTAAATCAAAAAATCCCTCTTATTATCCTTGAAAAAACTGAACTTGAAAAGCATAGTACCTATGGCCTTTATCACACTGCTATTTTAGTACCAGATGAATACCATCTCAGTCTAGCTCTAAATCATTTATTATCTCAGCATATCCCTCTAGAAGGTGGAGCTGACCATGGCTATAGCAATGCTATCTATCTAAGTGATCCTGAAGGTAATGGAATTGAAATTTATAATGATAAGGATATCTCTATGTGGGATATCAGAGAGAGTGGACAAATTATTGGTATTACTGAAAGACTAGATATTGACAATTTACTTGACAGCCTTGTCAACGTTCCTAATAACTATAAGCTTTCTGAAAAAACTCGTATTGGTCATATTCATTTGAGTGTTAAAGATGCTAAGATTAGCTCAAAACTCTATCAAAATGTTTTTGGCCTTGATGAGAAATTTGCAATCCCGACAGCTAGTTGGATTGCATCCGGTAACTACCATCATCATCTAGCCTTTAATAATTGGGCTGGTCCAAATCTTTCTAAAAACCAAGAAAATAGACCCGGAATTTCCTTATTGACAATTGCTTACAATGATGACAACCTTTTTAGAGATAGCTTAAAAAAAGCGCAACTTTACCAACTGACTTTCCTTGAAAAACAAGATCATTATTATATTATTGAAGATTTTGATGGCATCCGAATTAAAGTTGTTCTAAAACCAGAGAATTAACCATCACTTGACTTTTGACTCTTCATTTTACATAATGTCAATATGATAAAAATTTTGATCCCAACTGCAAAAGAAATGAAAGTGTGTCAAAACATTGCAAGGCCTAAACTGAGTGCACAAACGCAAATTATAATTGATTATTTTTCTACTTTAACTGTTTCAGACTTAGAGGATATCTACAGAATTAATACAAGTGCAGCTCGTTGTGAGGCTCAAAGATGGCAAGATTTTAAATGTAAACAACTTACTCTGAATCCTGCTATTAAGTTATTCAACGGTCTTATGTACCGCAATATCAAAAGGCACAACTTATCCACAAGTGAAGCACAATTTATGGAAAATTCTGTTTTTATTACTAGTGCTCTTTATGGCATCATTCCTGCTATGACACTAATATCCCCTCATCGTTTAGATTTTAACACTAAAATCAAAATCAACAATAACTCTCTTAAAGTTTTTTGGCGTGAAAATTACGATACTTTTATGCAGTCAGATGACATTATGGTTTCTTTGCTTTCTAATGAATTTAAAACCGTCTTTTCTCCTAAAGAGCGTCAAAAACTAATACATCTTAACTTTATTGAAGATCGAGATGGCCAATTAAAAACCCACTCTACCATATCAAAAAAAGCAAGAGGAAAGTGTTTAACTTCTATGATGGAAAATAATTGCCAAACTCTAGAACACTTAAAGCAATTACGCTTTGATGGCTTCTGTTATGATAATGAACTCTCAGACTCTAAGCAATTAACTTTTGTTAAAAAACAGACTTAAGTAACTATTTATCCACAATTTATTCACACAAAAAGCAAGAGATAATCGTATCTCTTGCTTTTTGACAAACTTGTAAGGTCTAAAAACCTCTCTATATCAAGGTTTCAAATAATATTAACAAAAAATAATTGTTATCAACAACTTGTGGATAACTATGGGGATAGACAGAGGATAATCTGTTTATATAAAGTTGATTACTTAACAGTAATGTCATTGTATATACCTTTAGATTTCAAAAATACTTGTTAAATTAACAATAATAAACGTCAACATCTTGTCACAGACTGTCAAATACTTATAAACAAGCTGTGGATAAACATAACTTTCAATTTCTATTTAAAAGTTAATTTTTGACACTAAAGTAAATAATCTCGTTTGACTTGTTCATAACTATTGTCACCATCGTTTAATCCTTCCCAAATCACGACTTCACCTTCTTTTAAAGATTTTTGTACATCAATGATTCTTTGATTTGAAGATCCTCTAAATTGTAGCATTAAATTTCGCTTACTTTGATCAAACCTACCATCCACTAAAATATCAATCAAAGATAACATCTCCAATTTATCTTGAGTCTCCAGCATCATTTCTTCCCAAGTATACCCCGTCCATGACCAAATATCTTTTTCTGGCAATTCACGTCGGATACGCTGAAGAAGTGGCAGCAAAATACCTGTATTTAAGAACGGCTCTCCACCTAATAACGTTAAACCTTGGACGTAAGGTTGTGCCAAATCTTTCATAATTTGATCTTCAAGCTCTTTTGTATAAGGGATTCCGGCTCGAAAGGACCATGTAGCAGTATTATAACACCCTTTACAGTGGAACATACATCCAGCTACGTAGAGTGAATTTCTAACACCTTCACCATCTACAAAATTAAAAGCTTTATAATCAATGATATGGCCATGACTTAATTCTTCGCTTTTCCACTCCCCAGGCTTTGGAGTATTCCAACTTGCTTCTTCTGACATTTCTAACCTCTCTATTGATATGAAAAGAACCAGAACTAACTGGTCTTTTTATTATTATCTTAAAGTACTATCTTAGGTTATCCAATAACGCTCTGTCTGATGACGACAATCTTCTAAAATACCACCGTTAGCTAATATTACTGACTTGCTGGCATCATTGTCTACATGGCATGTCACAAGTATTTCATTGATATTTTTTAGATGTGCTTGCTCAATTCCTAGCTTCAACTGTTCTTTAGCATAACCTTTACCACGCTGGCGAGGTCGTATGGAATAACCAATATGTCCACCTTTTTCTAAAAGAGTATCATTTAGTCTTAAACGTAAATTTAAGAAACCTATAGCATTATTGTCATTGTCAAAAGACACAAACTGAATATATGGAACAAAATTATCAGGAACACCTATCCCTAACTCCATATTTAGGTTATGATCTAGCCAGTCTTCAAAATGCGTAGTTGGTTCATAAAAACCACCATCCATTGAACTACTTTCTTTTTGAAACTCTTTATACATGGCTAAAATTTCTTCTTTATCTTCTAACACTGGGCGCCGTAATTTCATATTGTTTCCTATTCCATTATCTTCAAGTTAAGCATTCCAAAAGGAGCATTCGCTTTATTAATCTGGTCACAAATAAAATGACTCAATAAACTAGACTTTGGTGATATAGGATTGACACCTGTAGTGATAGCTTGAATAAAAGCATCAATCATTGGTTCAAAACCACGTTTCTCTAGAGTGCTTGCCCAAGAACCAAAACCGATAGCACGACGGTCAAAGCCATCAATAACAGAAAGATTTGACAAATCATCTAATGAATAGGTTACTTCTGGCGACTCTATTTCAATTATTTCTCGACGAGACCCCGACTGCAGGTTCATGCTTGCTTCTATTATCTCACTGTCTGTTTCTAGCGTTACTGATACTTGTAATATCTTATTCCCATCACGTTTAGTCACAAAGTATCCTCTTTTAACAACATTATTTGTCAAAAATAGCGCCGTATCTAAAGGATGGATAAACATATCAAAAAGCTTATATTGAAAATCCGCTGGTGCATTGACAGCATTTTTAAAGGTGCGAATATGGTTTTTATCTTCTACTTTTTTCATTTCCATAATACGTGGTGCAAAGCGACGATTAAAACCTGCCATTAAAAATGTTTTATGATCCTTCGCCAAATCATACAATGCTTTAGTTGAAGTATAATCTTCTGTCAAAGGCTTATCCATAAAAACTGGAATACCCTTTTTTAAAAAAAGCTTTGCTATATCAAAGTGAGCACTAGTCGCGACATGAATGAAGACTCCATCCAAAGGATGCTCGGCTAGACTATCTAAACTGTCATAAGCTGTAGAAGAACCAAAAAGCATATTAACTTCTTCTAAAATCTGTTTTTGGCGTGTAAAAAGATGCCAGTGCACACCTGTCACTTGACGCATATAAGGTAGATAAGCTTTCTGTGAAATACCTCCTAAACCGACAATTCCAAGTTGCAACATAGCATCCTCCTTCTATTTTTTCTTTGCCTTTTCCAAAAATTGTTTCCTTAAATCTTTTAGACGTGATTTTTGATTAGCATTCTCTCCAGTAGAGTGCTTCTCATGGAACTTCTGTACTTGTGCTTGCCCTTTGTAATCTAATTGGTATTTCCCCATATCTTAATAACTCCTTCTATTTTATCTTCTTATTTTAACATATAATAGACCAGAGGTTTTAATAGAGGTTTTAATTAATTACCTTGATTTTTAATACTTGATCCGTTCATATGTTTTACACGAGCAGAGATTTCCTTATGACGACCATTAACCATCGGACGAGCCTGTGGATTACCTAAGTAACCACATGTACGTTTGACAACATCTACTGTCTTAGGGTCGCTGTTACCACAATTTGGACAAGTAAAGCCTCGATCTGTCGGTGTAAAATCCCCTTCAAATTGACATTGGTAACACTTATCAATTGGTGTATTAGTACCTAGATAACCTACCCGATCATAAGCATAGTCCCAAACTGCTTCTAAAGCTTTTGGATTCTGTTGCAAAACAGGGTATTCACAGTAGTGAATAAATCCTCCTGATGCACCCGTTTCAGGATAGATTTTCTCAAAATCTAGTTTTTCAAAAGGTGTTGGATTCTTACGCACATCATAATGGAATGAATTAGTGTAGTATTCCTTATCAGTAATATCAGTTACTATACCAAATTTTTCAGTATCTAAACGACAAAACCGGTCAGTCAAGCTCTCCGATGGTGTCGAATAAACTGAAAAATGATAATCATACTCATCAGACCAATCTGCACATAACTGCTTCATCTTACGAACGATGTCTACAGTAAATGCTTTAGCTTGATGATTATCTTCCCAGTCACCACCATAAAAAACACTCGCCACCTCATATAAACCAATATAACCAAGAGACACCGTTGCACGGCGGTGATTAAAGAGTCGATCAACATTCTCATATTTTCCTAAACGTTCTCCAAATGCTCCATACTGGTAAAGAATGGGCGCATTTGCTGGGATAGCCTCTTTGACACGTTCCACACGATAAACCAAGGCATCTCT
Organism: Streptococcus sp. 'group B'; assembly: GCF_002073795.1. Taxonomy (NCBI): domain Bacteria; kingdom Bacillati; phylum Bacillota; class Bacilli; order Lactobacillales; family Streptococcaceae; genus Streptococcus; species Streptococcus sp. 'group B'. The sequence continues at coordinate 85,221 of NZ_CP020432.1, forward strand.
AGCAATACTCATACGTTCATTAAATATCTCCCAGAATTTATCCATATCACCGTTAGACTCCATGGCAACACGCGGTAGATTAACTGTTACAACTCCAAGATTCATACGACCAGATGTTACATCCTGACCATTTGCATCTCGCCACCCTTGTAGGAAGGAACGACAGCCCATAGGGGCTTTAAAAGAGCCCGTTAAGTCAATAATTTTATCATAAGAAAGGACATCTGGATACATCCGTTTTGTCGCACACTCTAATGCTAATTGTTTAATATCATAATTGGGGCTATTTTCTTCTAAATTAAGACCTTTTTTAAGCGTAAAAATTAATTTTGGAAAAATAGCAGTACGATGCTCGCTTCCTAAACCTTGAATCCGAATTTTCAAAATCGCTTTTTGAATTTCTCGTTCAAACCAATTAGTTCCCAATCCAAAACCAAGCGAAGTAAATGGCGTTTGCCCATTTGAAGTAAATAAAGTATTAATCTCATACTCCAAAGATTGCATGGCATCATATATATCTTTTTGTGTTTTAGCGCGCGCATAGTCCTCTTGTTTATCTTCAATAACCCATTCTTTTGCATCTTTTAAATGTTTTTGATAATTTAACTGTGCATAAGGAGCTAAAAACTCATCAATGCGATCTGCTGTACAGCCACCATATTGACTTGAAGCAACGTTCGCAATAATCTGTGAAATCTGAGCAGTCGCTGTCTGAATAGATTTTGGACTCTCAACTTCTGCATTACCAATCTTAAAACCATTTGCAAGCATTCCCTTAAAATCGATTAAACAGCAATTTGTCATGGGAGTGTATGGGCTGTAATCTAAATCATGGTAATGGATATCACCCTTTTGATGTGCATTTGCTACATGAGAAGGTAACATTTTCAGACCAATTGATTTCCCTACAATACCTGCTGTTAAATCACGTTGGGTATTAAACACATCAGAGTCTTTATTAGCATTCTCATTAACAACAGTTTGATCTTTATTAATTAATTTTCCAATAGAAAAATTGATATCTGTAGCCTGTGAACGCTCAAAATCGCGTTGGGTACGATAATTGATATATTCTTGTGCAATAGCGTACTCATTAGCTTCCAATAATTTATGTTCAACGATATTTTGTATTTCATATATCTTGATGTTATCTTTAAAACGATTGTAGATCTCAGCGATGACATGATCTGCAATCATCTCAAGTTTAGCCTCAACTAAAGGAGACATTTTGATAACTTTATTACTAGCTTTTAATAGAGCCGTGTAGATTTTATACTTATCAAAGCTGACCAAACGCCCGTCACGTTTAATCACTTTGATATCAGATTCTGTCATAAATCGTTCTCTTTCCAATACCATCATGTGAAATATCCTCCAGTGACAATTATAGCATGCAAAGAAAAAAAATCAATATATTGTGTCAAGTTTTTTGCTCAGACACAATATATTGATTTTTTAATCTATTTGAAACGATATAGAACAAAATGAGTGATATTTGATAGAGGAACTTCTTGGTAGTGCTTCTTAATATCAGATTTCAGTTCATTTGGTAACTTCTCATTTTTATTTAAGATAAAGTATTTAGCCCCATGCTGAAGCAGCTCGTCCTTCAAAATTTTCTCATTATTTTTTTGCGCTGTATTAATATGTGGCAAAACAAATTGCGAAGCAGATTTTAACCGAGTCTGGCTATAAATGCTAGCAACTTTGTCCCAAACATAAATCTTACCATCTCTATCAATTTTTGTAGTCAAATAATGTGAAATGTCACGCCTTTCTTTACTAAGAGTAACATTTTGATAAGTATTATAAACAAGTAACCCTATCAATAAGGAAACTAGTAAGAGGGGCAAATAATATGTTTTCTTTACAAAAAGGTCTACGATAAGAGATTTACCAGAGAAATACTGACGTCTATGTGAACGCCTGTCAATCACTTTTTGGTAAAGAATAGTAATTTTATTACTCGTTAGCAAAAGACCAAATGGTAAAGCAGGTAAAAAGTGGTAAAGGTTAAAATCTCTTGAAAAAATGGCCATTATAGCGTAAATAATAAAAATACAGGCAATAAAGTTCAAGCCGATTTGATAAGATGCTTTTTTACGATTTTGAATAAAATCCCATAGTCCAAAGAGGCAACCTGACCCTAGAAGGACAACAATTTGAATTGCTAAACTAAGAAGGAATGAGTGGTTTGTCCTAGCGAAATACGTAAAGGGGTAAAAAATAGCTTTGTCAATATAAGAAGAGATAATCTGTAGATTAAACATAAAGTAACCAACAGTATAAGCAATTAAAATCATACCAAAAACAACGCATAAAAACTGATAGAACCCTCGTAGTGACTGCTTTTGCTTAATATTGGTTGCTGTTAAGAGAACAAAAGAGCAAAGCCAAAAAATCAGTGTTTGGGGATCTATAAATAGTGAGAATGCTGCTAAAATACCATAAAATATAAATGCTTCATCAACGATATTATCGACACAAAATTTAATTAAAAACCATAGCGAAATGAGCATAAAAGGTAATGCCCACTGTATTGGGTACATACCACCGAATCCTAAGACAATATTCATTATATAGAAAATCAACGTCATGCCTATCGAGACAATTTCACTTTGTGCCACATAATAAACTAATTTATAAAAATAAATTCCAGATACATAGTAAGCAATAAACTGTACAATAAATAACCAGATACTAGACCCTAAAAGGTAACTTAGAGCAATCGTTACATAGTATAAAAATCCTCCTGTAGCAAAAACATCACTATAAGGGATCTGTCCTTTGGTCATCATCAAACCTGTATAGAGATTCTGAGTCTGCAAACCATTTGCAAAATAAGTCAATAAAGGATTTGCAATTGCTAAGAGAGTTGACAAAACACTATATAGTAAAATTGAAAATCGACTAGATTTCTTCATTCTGATAGCCGTTCGTTTACTCATTGATGGGCTATTTTTATAGCTCACTCCAATTGGTTTTTCTAGGTTTTCTACCACTATTTTTCTCCTCATATTTACATACTACCAGTATATCAGAAAACCTTATTTAGTCAATTTAGCCAACACTTGACCGTAACGAATAATATCCCTAAAGTAGTGGTATCTTCTAGACATATATTGTTTGAGAAATTCTTGTTCTTCTAATGTTAGCTGAGTATCTGACATTAACATCACCTCCTTTTACTACATCATCACTATTATTATTCGAAAAAAAAAACGACTGAACAATTGCTCAATCGCTTCAATATTATTCTTCATCTAGAAAGCTGTTGAAAACTTCCTCAATCATGTCCCATTCTGCATCTGAATCTTCTGGTATAGGCTGAAGGTCTCCTTCAGTTCCATCAGCATTTTCTGTAAATGAGTAAGCTTGAATCTCAATTTCACCTTGTTCGTCTTCTTCTGCACCTGCAGGAACGAGGAGAACATAGTTTTTGCCAAACTCTTCACGTCCATCAATAGTTAGTAGGATTTCAAAAAGTGTTTCGTTCCCATTCTCATCTACAAGAGTGATTACTTCATGTTGATGTTCATGGTTATGACCGTGGTTATGATTATGTGCCATTGTTTCTCCTTTTTATGCCGAATGCTTAAAACATGCGGTCTAAATAATTTTGTAAGATTAGTTGAGCTGCTAATTTATCGATAACTTTCTTACGCTTACCACGACTAATATCAGCTTGCTCAACTAGCATACGCTCTGCTTGAACAGTCGTTAGACGTTCATCTTGATATTCAACTGGAAGATTGAATAATTCAGTGATTTTATCGCCATATACCTGACTAGCCTCTACACGAGGACCACTTGTATTATTCATATTTTTAGGTAGACCAACTACAAATTTATCAACTTTGTACTCTTTTACTAACTCTGCTAAGCGGTCAAAACCAAAATTTCCAGATTCTTCATCGATCTTAATGATTTCAAGACCTTGTGCAGTGAAACCGAGTGGATCACTAATTGCAACGCCAACAGTTTTCGAGCCGACGTCAAGTCCCATTATTCTCATTACAAATCTATTCCATTTCCTTGTAAATAATAACGAACGAGCTCTTCTACAATCTCATCACGTTCATATTTACGAATTTGATTGCGAGCATCATTGTAACGAGGTACATAAGCAGGGTCCCCACTCAATACGTAACCAACAATTTGATTGATGGGATTGTAACCTTTTTCTTCTAATGAACGATAAACAGCTGTTAATGTTTCACTAATTTCTACTTTGTTACTATCATCTAATCTAAAACGAACAGTTTCATCTGTAAATCCCATACCTACACCTTCTTTCCTTTAATTCTTTCACTTATTATAACTTAAATAAAGTATTTGTACAAGAAATTGATAAACACTATATTAGAAAATCAAAAAGGGAGCACAAGAAACCAAGAGGTGATTCTTTGATTTCTTTACTCCCTACCTTATAGGTGATTTTTACAGGTTATCATGTGACTCTCACTTATGCTTATCTAAAGCTCAAAGTGCTGCACGAAGACGAGCTTCTGCATTTTCAACGTTACGAATAGAGCGAGGTAGAAAAGCACGAATATCATCTTCCTTATAACCTACTTGAAGACGTTTGTCATCAATTAGAATTGGACTCTTTAAAATACGTGGATTTTCTTGAATAAGATCAATAACTTCATTTACACTCAACTCCTCAATATTACAATTGAGCGCCTTAGCATAACGATTTTTAGAAGAAACGATACTTTCAATACCACTTTCAGTTTTTGTTAATATTTCTAAAATTTCATCACGTGTTAGTGATTCTTTACCTAGGTTTTGTTCTTTATATGGAAGTTGATGAGCATTTAGCCAAGTTTTTGCTTTTTTACAACTTGTGCAACTTGAAATAGTATAAATCTTAATCATGTGCCTTCTCACTTTCTATCCCATGATAGTTATAGTTTAACATAGTCACAAAAATCAAACATGGGACTTAAGACCTATTTTTTATCAATTTACTAATAAAAATAAATAGATTTTAGGGATTTTTAAGCTTATTTTTAGTATAAAAATAAGTTCCAACCACTGTCAGAACTTATTTTAGTTACATTTATTCAAGTTCAAGATGTATAGTTGCTATTTTATTCCTCAATTTCAATAGCATTGTCCAAATCTAAAACAAGATCATCAGCTTCATTTTTTTCTTCAACGAGCTCAGACTGAACTGGCGAATCATCTTCAGTCATTCCAAAGTGCACGCGCACTTTATGGTCAATTTCATCAAAAATTGCTGGATTATCTGCTAAATATTTTTTGGCATTTTCAGAACCTTGTCCAATTTTCTCACCATTATATGAGTACCATGCACCTGCTTTTTGGATAATATCCAAATCACTAGCAATTTTAATTAACTCACCCGTGCGAGAAATACCTTCACCATACATAATTTCGACAAAAGCTTCACGGAATGGTGGAGCAACTTTATTTTTAACAACTTTGATTTTTGTCTCTTTACCAACATTATGATCTTTATGCTCACCAGTCCCCTTGATTTGAGTATTACCACGAACATCTAGACGAACCGATGAATAAAATTTCAAAGCACGACCACCAGGTGTTGTTTCAGGGTTACCAAACATAACGCCTACTTTTTCCCTTAGCTGGTTGATAAAAATTGCGATTGTCTTTGTCTTGTTAATGGATGCTGACAATTTACGCATTGCTTGACTCATCATACGAGCTTGCAAACCAACGTGGCTGTCACCAATATCACCATCAATCTCAGCACGAGGAACAAGGGCTGCAACTGAATCGACAACAACTAAATCAACTGCGCCTGAATCAATCAATTTACCTGCAATTTCAAGACCTTGCTCACCTGAGTCAGGTTGAGACAAGAGTAACTCATCAATATTAACTCCAAGAGCCGCAGCATAGGCTGGGTCAAGAGCGTGCTCAGCATCAATAAAGGCAGCAATCCCACCTTCCTTTTGGGCTTGAGCTACGGCATGAAGGGCAACCGTTGTTTTACCAGATGACTCTGGTCCATAAATTTCGACGATACGTCCTTTAGGATATCCACCTGCTCCTAAAGCGATATCTAAAGCAAGAGAACCTGAACTCATTACTTGAACCTTTTGTTCAGCTCGCTCACCTAAGCGCATCACTGCGCCCTTACCAAAATCTTTTTCAATATTTTTCAAAGCATCATCTAAGGCTTTTCGACGTTCATCACCGAATTTCTTAGTAATTTCTTCTGCTTTTTTCGTTTTTTTAGCCAATGTCTTCTCCTTATATTTCTATGAATCTAGGTTGATTCAAATTTAGAAATCGTTCTACTAATTATAACAAATATTATATCTTTAATAAAGCCCTACGCACCAGGTCAAAAGCATGTAAAGTACTGATATGACGGACATCTGAGCGGCTCTTCCCTCCAATCGATACTTTAATAGAAGAAACGCCTTCAGGGGTTGCAATCCCAATAAAAACTGTACCTGCAGGGTATCCTTCCAACTCATCAGGACCAGCAACTCCCGTTAAACCGATACCAAAATCTGCTTTTAAAAGCTGGCGAGCTTGCTGAGCCATTGCCTCAGCTGTAAAATGACTGACAACTCCATATTCTTGCAATTTTTTCTTAGGGATGCCGAGAAGTTGTGATTTTGCTTCCATACTATAGGTCGTAAAGCCACCATTAAAAACTTGCGAAGCACCAGAAAATTCTGCTAACTGAGATTGAAATAACCCTGCTGTTAAGCTCTCTGCGGCAGTAATCGTTTTATTTTGTACTTTCAATAATTCTAAAACAGTACGTGCCATACTATTATTATCACCATAGCCATATAATAAATCTTTTAATTTACGGTTATCTAATGTCTTAAGAGCAAGTATTTCTTTTTCTAAGCTATCTAATTTAAAGTCGGCTTCATTCTGATTTTCAGCTTTCGTTGATAACCTTAAAGTTACCTCACCAATCTTTGCATATGGTGCTATAGTTGGATCTGTCTGATTCTTAATTATGTCTTCTAAGATTGTGACTAACTGACTCTCACCGATACCAAAGAATCTCAATACACGTGAATATAATTTTGTGCCATTATTTGACAAAATAGGTACCACCTGCTCCATAACCATTGGCTTTAATTCACTAGGCGGACCTGGTAAAACCATATATTGGACTCCCTTAGATGTAACGATACCACCAACAGCTAGACCAGTAAGGTTTTGTAGAGGTATTGAGCCTTCAACCAATTGAGCTTGTCGTTCATTATTTGGCGTTCTAGCAAACTGAGGACGACTTGCAAAAAAACGATCCAATTTTTGACTAGCTAATAAATCCACTGTTAATGATTTACCTAAAAATTTAGCCAAAGTTTGTTTCGTTAAATCATCCTCTGTAGGTCCAAGTCCACCACATAGGATAACCATTTGACTGCGCTGACTAGCTATATCTAAAAGCGATAATAAACGTTCCTCATTATCTCCTACAGCTGTCTGGAAATAAATATCAATTCCCAATTCTGCCATTTTCTCCGACAAAAATTGTGCGTTTGTATTAACGATCTGTCCTGTTAAAATTTCTGTTCCTACAGCGATAATTTCAGCCCTCACAACTTCACCCTCTTATCTATTCGAAATAATGACTACATTTTAGCAAAAAAAGTAGCAGAAGTGCTACTTAAAATATATCACATTGATATTACTTGAAATCACATATATTTTCATGGTCATTAACCATACCCGCGGCCTGAATAAAAGAATAGAGGCAAGTTGGACCAACAAATTTAAAACCGCGTTTTTTTAAATCCTTAGATAAGCGTTCGGATAAGGTAGTACTTGCAGGCACATCGTTGTAGTTGTTAACTGAGTTAACCTGTACTTTATTATCTACAAAAGACCAAATGGAGCGATCAAAACTTCCGAATTCTTTCTGAATTAATATAATTGACCTAGCATTTTGTCGTGTTGAGAAAAGTTTTAGACGATGACGAATAACCCTAGGATTTTGTAAGATTATCTCTAAATCCGCATCTGACATTGCAGCTACCTTTTCAATATTATAGTGATGAAAAACTTGTCTGAACTCCTGGCGTTTATTTAATACTGTTTCCCAAGATAAACCCGATTGATAAGTTTCTAAACATAGTAACTCAAAGAGTACATGATCGTCATGAACAGCTCTCCCCCACTCTTTATCATGGTAAGCTACATATAATGGATTATCTAAATTCACCCAAGAACATCGTTTCATGTGAAACCTCATTACTTCTAAATTATTTCATCAACATCTTCAAACTAGATTTGATGTATTGCTCCACAGTATCGTTCGTACCTTCAAAAAAGGCTTTTACTTTTTTCAATTCAGTCGCCTTATACCCCAACGCTAACAAAGCTTCCATAGCTTCTTCAAGATTGCTATTCTGCTCAGAGCTAACCTTACGACTAGTCGCACTCTCACCAGAAGCTTCTACAAACTTCCCTGACAAATCAAGGATCATCTGTTGTGCTGTTTTTTTTCCTATCTTTGGAAATTTAGTCAAATACTTAATATCACTATTATCAATGGCACTTACGAGACCTTCATTGTCATCGACTGCAATAATTGCTAAAGCGGTCGTTGGACCAATTCCTGATACTGAAATTAAATTAAGAAAAATTTCTTTTTCATTTTCCGTATGAAAACCAAATAAAAGATGTGCATCATCGCGAATGACTTGATGTAAGTAGATGGTAACTTCTTGATTAACGTAACCTGAAAAAGAGTAGGGATTTGCCACATATATCACGTATCCCAATCCAGCTGTTTCCACAACAATAAATTTAGCCGTTATTTTACTCAATTTTCCTTTAATATAATCGTACATTCTATTTTCCTATCTCAATATTTTTCATTTTGGTAGCGTATAAGATTAAAACCAGACCTGCTAACATAAAAATGGTCAATGTTATTTGAACACCTATTTTTCCTGTAAAATAGCTGAGCGAAACCATGGCACCTGCTAATACACTTGCAACAGGTTGTGCGATAGCTAAAAATCCAGAATATGATCCAATTTTTCCCTCCACCATCATCTCCGCCCTTAGAACCTGACTAGCTGGAACATAAATCATTTCGCCAAAGGTGAAAAACGTCATGGCAATCAAAATAGCTCCAAAAGTGTTTAGAGAAATATTAAAAAGCATTCCAAAACCACAAATCAAGCTTCCTAATATTAGTTGACGTTTCAAAGGCCAATTCTCTATGAATTTATTTATAGTTGTCATTAGTAAGACAATTAATAGAGTGTTCGTAAAGACTGCTAAACTAAGCATTTTAGCACCTGTGATTGTATGTCCTAACACAGACACTACTTCAAAATTTTGCTTAAGATTGACCGAGAAATAATTATCAACCTGGAGCCAGACAACACTGGAACCAATTGCTCCTAAAGTATAAACAACAAACGCTTTATCCACTAAAACCTGACTATAATTTTTAAAAGTTCCTAAAACTCCCTTATCATGCTTGAAGGTTCCCTCCTGTGGTTTTGTCTCATCAAACTTGAAGTAGACCACCAAACAACAAATCGCTGAAATAATAAGAAGAACTATTAATAATTCAAAAAAATGGTGATCATAGAAAATCCCAGCAATCCCAGAACCTAGCATTACAGCGATGTTAACCAACCAATAACCTATAGTGTAAACAAAGCGACGATTCTGTTCGTTCGTCAAATCAATGGTCATAGCTTCATAGGCAGGGGAATAAAATTGGTGAGCTATTTCAATGATAAGGATACCTACAAAGGTCAAGTGTGGCGTAATATGATTTGGAACATTTGCAGCTATAGTTATAGCCCAACCAATGGTTGCCAGCAGTGAACCTACAATCACAACTTTTTTCCTCCCTATAGCATCTGACAAATGGCCTCCATATAAGGTCGCTACAAACCCTGATAGTTGAGTTATGATGATCAAAATTCCTGTAACTAGATTTCCAAAATATTGAACATAATACATTGCCATAAAAGGAAAAATAGCTGAACCAACCGTAATGGAAATAAAACGCAATAATTCTCTTAACTGTAGCTGTTTTGGCAAAGCAAAAAACTCTTTCACTTTTTCTCCCTTCTTCCCTAACAAGTAATTATCAATATTTTCCTAAATCCCTGAGGCTTGTATGATTTTCTTGGATTCGTTTAAACATTTTCTCCATATCAGCTTTTGTAAAATTAACTAAAACAGGTCTTCCATGAGGGCAATTATAAGGATTTTTACATTGCGCTAACTGATCTAATAAATGACGTGCTGAGTAATCGTCTAGCGTATGGTTTGCTTTAATAGATCGCTTGCAAGACATCATAATAGCCAACTCTGCGCGATATTTTTTCACTGATACTTCATTAGTGAGCAACAACATATCACACATTTCATAAACGCCAGACTCTACCTCTTCTTCTTTCATCCAAATTGGATGTTCCCTTAAAATGAAAGTATTATTACCATACGGTTCCAAGAAAATACCAACATCTTGTAATAATGACATTTTTTCTTGTAATTGAAGAAAATCTGAACTTGAAAATTCAAATAGAAATGGTACTAACAATTGTTGAAGACTATTATCAACCTCACCTATCTTTTCACGGTAATACTCGTATTTTACACGCTCTTGAGCTGCATGTTGATCAATAATATACAACCCACCATTCCCTTGAGCAAATAAGTAGGTCCCATGCATTTGACCAAAAAATTCGAGCTCTGGAAAAGTCGAACTTTCTTCCGAATCTAATTTTTCAACAAGTTTGTTAAGTGACTGTTTACTACTAAGGTAGTCCTGAGAATGAATGAAGTTCTCACTATCAGCTTGATCTCTACTAGCATACTTTATATTAGGAGACTGCGTTGCTCCTTGATTAACAGAGTTTTTTACATCATTGTCAACTGAACCGTCACTTTTGTCAAGGTTTGTAAAGTTAGCAATAGGTTCAGATACAGTATCTGCATCTATAAAAAAGTCATTTTTAGTCCTATCGTAATACAAACCAGACTGTTTTAGTGAGAAGCTTGTTTGTATAGGCTTATCTACACTTCGGGTACTAGTTTTCGCTAAATTCTCTAAAGCATCCGGAATCAAATCATATTGTTTCAGACTCTCAGAAATTGCTGAGCTTATTAAACTCATTAATTCTCGTTCCTTAGAAATTCTCACCTCTTGCTTAGTCGGATGAACGTTGACATCTGCTAGATAAGGATCTATCTGAATATCAATGACAGCAATTGGAAATCTTCCAACCATCAACTTTGAACCATAACCATCTAGAATTGAGCGGTTTAAAAGAAAATTTTTAATGTAACGACCGTTAATTAATAGGGTAATATAGTTTCGGTTAGCTCGTGTCAATTCAGGCAAACTTACATAACCCGAAATTTCAAAATCTAAATCTGCATTTGAAATCTCAATCATTTTTTTTGCAGTATTTAAACCATAAATACCTGCAATCGCCTGTCTCAAATCGCCAGTCCCACTAGTTTTAGTCATTTCTTTACCATCATTTATCAGTGTAAAAGCAACTTCCGGATGCGCTAGACTGAGTCTATTAACAATATCAATAATATGAGCTAGTTCAGACTGTAAACTCTTCATGTATTTCAATCTGGCAGGCGTATTAAAGAATAAATTTTCAACTAAAATTTTTGTTCCACGAGGACTTGAAACAACTTCCTGTTTTTCAATGTTTCCCCCTTTAGCAACAAGTAACGTCCCTTGTTTCCCTTGCTCTGTAGCTGTTTTTATTGTCATTAAACTAATCGAAGCGATTGATGGTAGAGCTTCACCACGAAAACCTAAGGTCCGAATACGAAAAAGGTCACTCTGGCTTTTGATTTTGGATGTAGCGTGACGTCGTAAACTGAGAACGGCATCCTCACTAGTCATCCCTTCACCGTTATCCGTTATTTGAATCTTTTTAAGACCAGATTCTTCAACCTCTATGGTAATTTGGCTACTTCCTGCATCTATGGCATTTTCAACTAATTCTTTAACGACGCTACTAGGCCTTTCAACAACCTCACCAGCAGCAATCTGGTTAGCTAATATATCCGGTAATTCAATAATTTTAGACAAGTTCATCCCTCCTTTTTTTATGATTTTTTGTAACTTTTTTTGTGATATCTTAGCCATTATACCATATTCAAAATATTAATTTGACAATAACACAATTTTTAGTTGACATCACTCCTATTACCTGTTAGACTTAGGGAGCGTAATAAGTTTTGAAGTTGTATTTTTGTTTAACATTTTTACCTTTTTTATTTTTTACAGTAACATTTTTAGAAAGGTAATAAACAAATGACACAAGGTACAGTGAAATGGTTTAACTCAGAAAAAGGTTTTGGCTTTATTTCTAGCGAAACTGGAACAGACGTCTTCGCTCATTTTTCAGAGATTAAAGTTGATGGCTTCAAAACTCTTGAAGAAGGACAAAAAGTAACATTTGATATTCAAGATGGTCAACGTGGACCACAAGCAACAAATATCAATCTTGTTAAATAATTAAAAAAGAGCCTAAATGAATTATTTAGTCTCTTTTTTGTTGCCTAAAGGCTATTTTATAATAATTTCTTTAAATCAAATATAGCATTCATAGCTTGCATTGGAGTTAGATTCATTATATCTATCGCTTCTAACTCCTCAATAACCCTACCTGCATTTGAATGTTCTTCAAAAAGCGATAATTGTCCTTGTTGCTTCCCAGGATCTAGTTCCTCATTTAAGTCAGCAGTAACAGCTTCTTGGGGGGCTGATACGATCAACTGTACTGCATCAGCTTCCAACTGTGATAAAATATCAGTTGCCCTATCCAATAAGTCAATTGGTAAACCAGCTATTTTTGCGACGTGTATCCCATAAGACTTGTCCGCAGGTCCAGGTTCAATTTTATGTAAGAAGGTAACTTCTCCATCTCTCTCTAAAGTAGCCACGTGTACATTGACAAGCCTTGTCAATTGTTCAGATAAATCTGTCAACTCATGGTAATGAGTTGCAAACATTGTTTTTGCCCTAACACGGTCATGAATATATTCTATAATCGATTGAGCTAATGCCATACCATCATAAGTGGCTGTCCCTCGACCTAATTCATCAAAAAGAATCAAAGATTTATCACTGGCTCGTTTTACAGCTTGATTCGCTTCCATCATTTCTACCATAAAGGTTGATTGCCCAGAAATTAAGTCATCAGCAGCACCAATCCTAGTAAATATTGCATCAAATACAGGCAAATCAACTTCGTCTGCCGATACAAAACCTCCCATTTGTGCCATAATAACTGTCAGAGCTAACTGGCGCATATAGGTCGACTTACCACTCATATTTGGTCCTGTAATCAACTGGATATCTGTCTGACTATCAAAATAGATACTATTGGGAATATATTCTTGCACTCCCATCACTTTTTCAACGGTTGCATGACGCCCATTCTTAATCTTAATCTGATGTTCATCATTAAATTTGGGACGAACATAGTGATGATTTTCTGCAACTACTGCCAAACTCTGTAGAACATCAACGGTTGCAATAGTCTTTGCTAACTCTTGAAGACGTTTAATATAAGATTCTACTTGAGCACGAACACGCATAAAAATATCATATTCTAAATTTGAAGATTGCTCGCGAGCTTCGAGCATTTCACCTTCAATTTTGGCTAGTTCTGCTGTTCCATAGCGTTCAGAATTTTTTAATGTCGCTTTACGGAAAAAATGCTCCGGTACTAGTGATAAATTGGAATTGGTCACATGGAAGTAATAGCCGTCTTTTTTATTATAATCAATTTTAAGGGTACCGATACCACTTGCTGCTCTTTCCTTAGCTTCAATATCAGCAATCCAACCTGTACCTTCACGCATCACTGTTCGATAATTATCCAATTGCTTATCAAATCCAGACTTGATAATGTTTCCCTCAGTGATAGTAGCCTGTGCTTCTGGGGCTATCGCCGTATTAATTAAACTTTCTAATTCAGGCATAGTGTCAATTTTGTTGACAATGATGTCAAGCTCAGGTTGATTGAAGGACTGTAAAATCATTTTAATCCGAGGAATTTGTGATAAGGTCTGTCCGAGTTGCAATAGATCTTTAGGGTTGGCTTTTCCGAAAGATACTCGACTTGCTAGGCGTTCAATATCATATACACCCTTTAAACTTTCTGTGAGATCGTTTCTCTCAAAAAAATAATCAAGAAACACTTGAATAATATCTTGACGTTCCTTGATTCGATTCATACTTACCAAAGGCCTGTCAATCCAAGTTCTCAGCATTCGAGTTCCCATCGCTGTTTTAGTCTCATCTAACAACCAGTAAAGACTTCCGTGCTTCTTGCTTGTTCTAGCATTCTCCAGTAAATCTAGACTATTTTTCGTTGCATATGACATTTGTAAATAGTCCTTTATTTCATAATGAACTACTTTCTGTAAATGACTAAGTTCACGCTTTTGTGTTCTATGCACATATTGTAAAAGTTTTTCCGCAGCAGATATTTCCAAATCAGTTAACTGCTCATCAATCAAATGAATATCATTAAGTCGTTCGTCTTCGTATGATAAAAGCAAGTTCATCTGCTTCGTCAGTAGGTGATTTTTTTCGTCCGTCAATTGATATCCTACTACAATCTCACGAGCTTTTAAATTTAGTATTTCACTACGGACGGACTCAAAATCTGTTAAAAGGGTTGCCTGAAACTCTCCAGTTGAGACATCCATATATGCTAGACCAAGTGTTTGTTGATCTTGCGAATCAATCGCTACTAAGAAATTATTAGCACTATCCGGCTTCGTTGACTCCACAACCGTTCCTGGGGTAACAACTTGCACTACCTCACGCTTGACCACTCCCACAGCTTTTTTAGGATCTTCCATCTGCTCAGCAATGGCTACTTTGTAACCTAATTCAACTAAAACGTCAATATACTGTTGAGCTGAGTGATAGGGAACTCCTGCCATTGGGATTGGCTTTTCTGCGTTCTTATTTCGACTAGTCAAGCTAATTTCCAGGATTTGTGCTGCTTTTACCGCATCATCATAAAATAATTCATAAAAATCACCCATTCTAAAAAGCAAAAAAGCATCTGGATAATTCTCTTTTATATCCAGATACTGTTGCATTCCCGGTGATATCGTTGGCTTGGCCATTTCTCACTCCTAACTAACGGGGCTGGCTGCCATGCTCAGCTCCTCAATCATTATATTTATAAACCTACTGATAGTTCTTTTTCAAAAACTTTGGCAATATCTTCATTTTGACAAATCACCAACAAGGTGTCTGCTCCTGCCATTGTTCCTAAAATCTCTGGCAGCCCTTTCTCATCAATAAAGTTTGCTAAAACGCTAGCCTCCCCTAAATTAGTATTTAAAACTAACATAAAACTTGCTCGCGATACTTTCAAAATATAGGAGCGTAAGGCTGGGCTAAATCGATTTGAAGTAGCTGTTGATAAACTATAATATAGCTTACCTTCTGGGCTACGCAATTTTAAAAGACCAATCTCACGCAAGTCTCTTGATAGAGTCGCTTGCGTGACATCGATTCCTTCATTTTTTAAATGTAATTTAATTTCTTCTTGTGTGCCAATCTGCCCTGATTGGATTAAACGTTTAATACGTTTTTGGCGTTCTATTTTATTCATGTTATTCAATCCTTTTTAGTTAGAATTATGCTTACCAAATTATATCAAAAAAAATTGTCTTTTTCACTTAGTAGTGATATCGTAATCATTCTGTAAAAAAGCTATAAAGTAGGCTAGTTCTTTACAGAATGCATTATGAATTTAATCAACAAGTTCTCGTCTATTTTTCATAATTATGTTAAAATAGGGTGACTATATTACTAATTAAAATAGGAGATACCATGGATACAAAACATCTAATTGCGAGTGAAATTCAAAAAGTTGTTCCATATATGGAACAATCGGCCATTCTTTCTTTATTAGAAACCCCAAAAAATTCGAGCATGGGAGATTTAGCTTTCCCAGCATTCTCTTTGGCTAAAACTCTACGCAAAGCACCTCAAATAATTGCTAGTGACATTGCTGAACAAATTAAAAGCGACCAATTTGAAAAGGTGGAAGCTGTTGGATCTTACGTTAACTTTTTCCTTGATAAAGCCGCAATCTCAAGTCAAGTTTTAAAACAAGTCTTATCTGATGGTTCTGCCTATGCTACTCAAAATATTGGTGAAGGACGAAATGTTGCCATTGATATGTCTAGTCCAAATATTGCTAAGCCATTCTCAATTGGACACCTTCGTTCAACAGTTATTGGTGATAGTTTAGCTAATATTTTTGATAAAATTGGCTATCATCCTGTTAAAATTAATCACCTTGGCGACTGGGGTAAACAATTTGGAATGTTAATCGTTGCCTATAAAAAATGGGGCAATGAAGAGGCTGTCCGTGCTCATCCCATTGATGAACTTTTAAAACTTTATGTCCGTATTAATGCTGAAGCCGAGATAGACCCTAGCGTTGATGAAGAGGCACGTGAGTGGTTTCGTAAACTTGAGGCTAACGATCCTGAAGCAACTGAATTATGGCAATGGTTCCGTGACGAGTCATTATTAGAATTCAACCGTCTTTACGATAAAATGAATGTTACATTTGATAGCTATAACGGCGAGGCATTCTACAACGACAAAATGGATGAAGTGCTTGAACTGCTAGAATCTAAAAACCTCCTAGTCGAATCTAAAGGTGCACAAGTTGTTAACCTAGAAAAATACGGTATTGAACATCCTGCCCTCATTAAAAAATCCGATGGAGCAACTCTCTACATTACACGTGACTTAGCTGCTGCACTTTACCGTAAACGTACCTACGATTTTGCAAAATCAATCTACGTTGTAGGAAACGAACAGTCTGCACACTTTAAACAACTAAAAGCTGTTCTTAAAGAAATGGACTACGATTGGTCCGATGATATGACTCATGTTCCTTTTGGCCTTGTAACAAAAGGAGGAGCAAAATTATCAACTCGTAAAGGAAATGTAATTCTCCTTGAACCTACTGTTGCAGAAGCTATTAATCGTGCGGCATCTCAGATTGAAGCTAAAAACCCTAACCTAGCAGATAAAGATAAAGTTGCTCAAGCAGTTGGTGTAGGTGCTATTAAATTTTACGATTTGAAAACTGATCGTACAAATGGTTATGACTTTGACTTAGAAGCAATGGTATCATTTGAAGGTGAAACTGGGCCATATGTACAATATGCACATGCTCGTATTCAATCAATCTTACGTAAAGCTAACTTTAACCCATCTAATAGCGATAATTACAGTCTCAACGATGTTGAAAGCTGGGAAATCATCAAACTCATCCAAGATTTTCCTCGTATTATTGTGCGTGCAGCAGATAATTTTGAGCCCTCTATTATTGCAAAATTCGCTATCAATTTAGCTCAGTGCTTCAATAAATATTACGCCCACACACGTATTTTAGATGAAGATGCTGAAATCAGTAGTCGTCTAGCACTTTGCTATGCAACTGCTACAGTATTAAAAGAATCTCTTCGCCTCCTAGGAGTTGATGCTCCGAATGAAATGTAAGAAATGACATTACTAAGACTGTCAAATTTATGACAGTCTTAATTTTTTATATTATAATAATAGCACAATAAGTTACAGGAGAATGCCATGCCATCAGAAAAAGAAATATTAGATGCTCTTAGTAAAGTTTATAGCGAAGAAGTAATACAAGCAGATGATTATTTTCGTCAAGCTATTTTCGAGCTCGCTAGTCAACTTGAAAAAGAGGGGATGAACTCACTCCTAGCTACAAAAATTGACTCACTTATCAATCAATACGTCTTAACACATCAATTTGATGCTCCTAAAAGCATATTTGATCTTAGTCGCTTGGTAAAAACAAAAGCTAGCCATTACAAGGGAACTGCTATCTCAGCTATTATGCTTGGTAGTTTCTTAAGTGGAGGACCAAAATAAAAATACAGGCCAGACAGCCTGTATTTTTATTTATCGTAATTTCTTCGTCGAATTTTAAAATCTGAGCTAATAACTTCATCTACATTTATAACAGAAATAAAAGCATCTGGGTCTAAATCAGCCATGATTTCTTTCACATCACGCACTTCACTTGGGTTAAGAGCTACGTACAAGACATCATGCTCTCTACCTGAGTAGGCACCTTGGCCCCGTAAAAAAGTTACACCCCTATTAATTTCATGCAAAATGGTTGCTGCTGCAGATTCTGATTCTTTGGTAATAATGATCATTCCACGAACAGTGTAGCCCCCATTTTCAACATTTGTTAACACTTGACTAAATACAAAGCTAGCTACTAACGTATATAGCATCTGTTGTAAATTAATATAAACAAGTGAAGACGTTAGAACTATAGCATCAATAAACAATAAGGTTTGCCCTAATTTTATTCCAGATTTTTCCTCTACAATACGACCAATAATATCTGCACCACCTGTAGTTGCACCATATCTAAATACTAAACCACTACCAGTTCCTGCTAAAATTCCAGCAGCTACTGCAACTAACATCATATCGTTTTTCAAAGGGACTGTTACAGGGATTTGTTGCCAAAACCACATGAAAAAAGACATTAACACTGTACCATATATAGTTAATAATAAGGATTTTTTCCCTAAAATCCTAGCCCCTAATATAAATAACGGGATATTAAGGAGAAGTGATGAAAGTGCTGGATTAACTCCGAAAAGTGCATGGATAATCAAAGTGACACCGGAAATACCTCCTTCAGCCAAATGATTAGCCATATTAAATTTGACAAAGCCGAAAGTATAGAGAGCCACACCAAAGGCAATTAAAATAGCTTCTTTTATCTTTGTTTTTAAATCCAGTTTCAACATAGGCTTAATCCTTCCTTATTCAAAAAAGCTAAAGTTGTTTAAACAACTTAGCTTAATAACATCATAATGTTTCCTTAGTGGCGGTTGACCAAAAGTCATATATACAGTTAATCATCATCAACGAATCGTCCAATAATATGAACATTTTCTGCAACGGAAACAAAGGCTTTTGGATCTGCTTTTAGCATTAAATATTTAAAATCACTAAATTCTTCACGTGTTAATATAGTTATTAAAACTGCTTTTTTCTCATGATTATAAGTACCTTCAGCATCATTGATACAGGTTACACCACGATGTAAATCACGATGGATACGTTTAATGACGCAATCAGGCTTACTGGTAACAATCATCGCTTGCATCTTTTTTTGCTTTGTAAAAATGGCATCTGTAACTCTACTTGATACAAAAATTGTCACCATCGAGTACAAAGCGTACTTCCAACCAAATAAAAGACCTGCAAATAATAAAATAATACCATTAATAATAAAAGAAATACTACCTACATCTCTGCCTGTTTTCTTTCTAATTGTCAAACTGATAATATCTGTTCCCCCACTAGAAATTCTAGATTTAAAGCTAAAACCAACACCAGCTCCCATAATTAAGCCACCAAAGATAGCATTGATTAAGGGATCAGTTGTAAGGGTGATTTGAGGCATTAGTTGAATGAAGATAGAGCTTACAGTTACTGTGATAAACGTAAAAATAGTAAATTTATGTCCAATCTTACGCCAAGATAATATCAGCAAAGGGATATTAATGGCATAAAAAGCTAAAGCAACTGGTATTTCAAAAGAAAACCAGTGTTTACTGACAGCTGAAATAACCTGAGCTAAACCAGTTGCTCCACTTGAATAAACATGTCCAGGTTGAAAAAAGAAATTAACAGCAACACTGGATAGAATACCATACAGTAATGAAGCCGAAATTTTCTCTGCATATTTTTCTCGTGAGATACTTTTTAAAGTGTGTAAGAGACCAAATTTTTTAGCCCATACACTGATAATATATTTTACCTTTTTTTCTAAAGGGGTTCGTCTAGTTTTCATAACTTTCTACAGTAAGTGATAATTCTTCTAATTGTTGTTCTGAAACGAGACTAGGAGCTTGAGTCATTGGATCACTAGCCTTATTGTTTTTAGGGAATGCAATAACTTCTCGAATATTGTCCTTGCCTGCTAACAACATAACAAAGCGGTCAAGGCCTATTGCCAATCCACCATGTGGTGGGAAGCCGTAATCCATAGCTTCAAGTAAGAAACCAAACTGTTCCTGAGCTGATTCAGCGCTAAATCCTAAAGCCTTGAACATACGCTCTTGTGTATCTTTTTGGTTAATACGTAGGCTACCACCGCCTAACTCATATCCATTCAAAACAATATCATAGGCAACTGCACGTACTTTAGCCAAATCCCCTTCCAACTCATGCGCTGTCTCCGCTGTTGGCAAGGTGAATGGATGATGAGCCGACATATATCGTCCCTCTTCTTCTGACCACTCAAACATTGGCCAATCAACAACCCATAGGAAATTAAATTTAGAATAATCAATGAGTTCAAGTTCTTTTGCAATGCGTGTACGAAGCGCTCCTAAAGTCTCGTTAGCTACTTCAAGACTATCTGCTACAAATAGAATTAAGTCATTATTCTCTAGCTGCAAAGCTTCTGTCAACCTACCTTCAATAGCTGTCAAGAACTTAGCAACCGGACCTGAAATAGTATTATCTACATATTTTAGCCATGCTAAACCTTTGGCACCGTATTGTTTTGCAATTTCTGTTAATTTATCAATATTTTTTCGAGAGTACTTGTCCGCCTTGTCTTTGACAACAATCGCTTTAACTACTGAAGCTTCTGAGAACACCTTGAAGTCAACTTCTTTTACAATTTCTGTCAAGTCTTGTAAAAGCATATCAAACCTTGTATCAGGCTTATCAGACCCGTAGTTATTCATTGCATCATCATATGCCATCCTTGGGAATGGTAAAGAAACCTCTAAACCTTTAGTGTCTTTCATTACTTTAGCAATCATACCCTCAACAATGTCTTGAATTTCTTGATCACTAAGGAATGATGTCTCTAAGTCAACTTGTGTAAACTCAGGTTGACGATCTCCACGTAAATCCTCATCACGAAAACATTTGACAATTTGATAATAACGATCAAATCCTGCATTCATCAATAGCTGTTTTGTAATTTGAGGGCTTTGTGGAAGGGCATAAAAATGTCCTTGGTTGACACGTGATGGAACCAAATAGTCTCGTGCCCCCTCTGGAGTTGATTTTGTTAGCATCGGAGTTTCGACATCAATAAACTCTAAGTTGTCAAGGTAATTACGGATTGAGTGTGTTACTTTCGCACGTAATTTGAAATTTTCAAGCATTTCCGGACGACGAAGATCCAAGTAACGGTAACGCATGCGTGTATCATCATTTGCCTCAATACCATCTTTAATTTCAAATGGTGTTGTTTTCGAGGTATTAAGAACCGATAATTCTTGCACTTTTAATTCAACTTCTCCTGTTGGTAAATTATCATTAGCTTGTTCTCGTGCTGTCACTACACCGCTAACCTCTATAACAAATTCACTACGGAGACTTTCTGCGGTTGCCATAACTGAGGCTGCTACTTCTTCAGGATTAATAACTAATTGCATGATTCCCTCGCGATCGCGAAGATCAATAAAAATAAGGCCTCCAAGGTCACGACGACGACCAACCCATCCTTTTAAAGTAATCGATGTTCCTATGTGCTCACTACGAACACGCCCAGCATACATACTACGTTTCATCTATTTTCTCCATTTAAAATATTCATTCCAACCTATTATAACAAAAAGCACCTAAAAACCCCACCCATTAAGGAGAGTTTTTAGGAACTGTTTTACAATCCTAATTGTTTAAGCACAGATGAAAAATCTGTTTTAATGTTTTCAAAACTAACTTTAACTTCTTGACGTGTTTGATTATTTTTTAAACCGACCTCTTTCGAATCTACTTCACTGCTACCTAATGTCATAATCACTTTAGCATTAAAAGTATCTGCAGACTTAAATTGTGCTTTGATTTTACGACCCAAATAATCACGCTCTACTTTAAAACCTTGATGACGTATTGATTGTGCCAAATCTAAGGCAGCTAGATTAGCCTCTGATCCTAATACAGCTATATACAGATCTATAGTATTTTCTATTGGTAAAGAAATCCCTTGCTTATCTAATATTAAGAGCAAGCGTTCTAATCCTAATCCAAAACCAAATGCTGGTGTTTCTGGTCCACCAAAATAGGATACTAAGCCGTCATAACGGCCTCCAGCACAGATCGTTAATTCATTATCTTCAATCTCAGTGATAAACTCAAAAATAGTATGGTTATAATAATCAAGACCACGAACCATATTAGTATCAATGATGTATGGAATATTTAGAGCATCAAGCATATGACACACAGCATCAAAGTGGGCTTGGCTTGACTCATCTAAATAATCTAAAATAGAAGGAGCATTTTCAACTGCTAGTTTGTCTTCTGGCTCCTTAGAGTCTAGTACGCGCAATGGATTTTCATTCAAACGACGTTGACTATCCTTAGACAATTGTTCACGTATGGGTGTTAAGTAATCAATAAGAGCTTGGCGATAGGCTTGACGACTTTCTGGACTTCCTAAACTATTAAGATGAAGTTTAACGTTTTTGATACCTAAATCTTCAAATAGATGATGTCCCATTGCGATTGTTTCAACATCAGTTGTTGGATTATTTGATCCAAAGCACTCAACGCCTACTTGATGAAATTCTCGTAAACGACCAGCCTGTGGGCGCTCATATCGGAACATTGATCCAATATAATACATTTTGGTTGGTTTTTGAACTTCTGGTGCAAATAGTTTATTTTCAACATAAGAACGTACAACAGGTGCTGTTCCTTCTGGACGAAGCGTAATGTGACGATCTCCTTTATCATGAAAATCATACATCTCTTTTGTAACGATATCCGTTGTATCCCCAACTGAGCGACTAATAACCTCGTAATGTTCAAACATTGGTGTACGAATTTCATCATAATGATATTGTTTAAAGAGATTGCGTATAACATTTTCAACGTATTGCCACTTTGCTGATTCTCCAGGTAAGATATCCTGAGTCCCTTTTGGTTTTTGAAGTTTCATAAGTTTACCTCTTCGATTAGTTTTCTCTTTAAACATTCTACCATTTTTTCTTATATTTTAAACAAGCATATATCATTTGCTTTAGTTTGATAGTATTTTCACCATGAAATTGTAAAAATAAAAAGTTTTGTCAAGTAACTTTACTTTACAAAAAAGATATGTTATCATAGTGAAGTTGATGAAAATCAAAACTTACACATCGAAAGGAAGAATAAGAAAATGGCAGTACCTGCACGTCACACTTCAAAAGCGAAGAAAAACAAACGTCGTACACACTACAAATTGACAGCTCCATCTGTACAATTCGACGAAACTACTGGAGATTACTCACGTTCACACCGTGTATCACTCAAAGGATACTACAAAGGACGTAAAATCGCTAAAGCTAACGAAGCTAAATAATAGAAGGGAGATACCATGCGCGTAAATATTACACTTGAACATAAAGAATCTGGTGAACGCTTGTACCTTACTTCAAAAAACAAACGTAACACTCCAGACCGTCTTCAATTGAAAAAATACTCACCAAAACTTCGTAAACACGTTGTTTTCACTGAGGTTAAGTAAGGGTTTCAGTACACATCAATAGACGTCAAAATATTGATTTTAAGCGATTTTTGATTTTTTGAAACTCATTATATCGCACTACAAATCAATAAAAACTCTACCTTTTACTCTACCTTTTTTAGATAAATATATCATCTGGATATTGAAGTTAAGCCCTGCTATCATTTCGATGGCAGGGCTTTTTAATATTTGTACACTAACTTCTTATCTATATTTTGGTGGATTTTAAGTTGACATCTACAAAGTTTAATGTTAGAATACATTCAAAAATATATTTGAATGAGGTATTTTATGATTCAAAATGTTGTTACTTCAATAATCCTGTATTCTGGGACAGCCGTAGACTTACTTATTATCCTAATGTTATTTTTTGCCAAAAGAAAAAGCAGAAAAGACATCATTAACATCTATTTAGGACAATTTCTAGGCTCTGTTAGTCTAATATTCCTAAGTTTGCTTTTTGCATTTGTCTTAAATTATATTCCTAGTAAAGAGATTTTAGGTTTACTCGGTTTGATTCCAATTTTCCTAGGCCTAAAAGTTTTGCTTTTAGGAGATTCTGATGGAGAAGCTATTGCAAAAGATGGTTTGCGAAAAGACAATAAAAACCTGATTTTTCTAGTCGCTATGATTACTTTTGCAAGTTGTGGCGCTGACAATATTGGTGTCTTTGTCCCATATTTTACCACCTTAAATTTAGCGAATTTGATAGTGACTTTACTTACTTTTCTAGTCATGATTTATCTCTTGGTTTTTTCTGCACAAAAATTAGCACAAGTCCCTTCTGTTGGAGAAACTTTGGAAAAATATAGCAGATGGTTTATTGCCGTTGTCTATTTAGGATTGGGGATGTATATCCTGATTGAAAACAACAGCTTTGACATGCTATGGGCTGTGTTAGGCTAGGAGAAAAAATTATGAAAAAAGATAGTATCTGTCAAGTGGATGTTATAAATCAACAAAATGTTACAACCGCAACGAACTACCTTGAAAAGGAAAAAGTCCAAAAATCACTTCGCATTTTATCAAAATTTACCGATAATAAACAGATAAATATCATCTTTTATCTCCTTGCCGTCGAAGAACTCTGTGTCTGCGATATAGCCTGTTTATTAAATCTCAGTATGGCATCTGCCTCCCACCATCTTCGTAAACTAGCCAATCAAAACATCTTGGACACTAGAAGAGAGGGGAAAATTATATATTATTTTATAAAAGATGAGGAAATCAGAGATTTTTTTAATCAACTAGGATAACAACTATTTCTACTACTTTCTACTTTTCCATGATTATAGGGGGATTATATATGAAATTTTTTGAAGAAAATTATTCACAAGAAATACCTACTCGTATCAAAAATTTAAGAAAAAAATACAATATTACACAAAGCGAACTAGGCAATGCAGGTCAAGTTAGTCAAGTTGAAAGTGGTAAGCGACCAATTACGAGTTCGATGTTAGTTTATTTAAATGCTCTAACCGCTTCGAGCTATACGTATATCGTTTTTGGAGAGTTAGATGAGTTTATTGAGAATCTGTTTCATTATTTTTTCAGTTCTATTTTATATAGAGATTTAGAGGCTGTAGATGAAAAACTATATTCTTTCATGAGTGATGATTTAATTTCAATCCAATCAAGTTGTCTAAGTATTGCCAAGACATTTGCAAATTTCAATATTCAAAGAAAAAGATTTATGATTTCTACTGAAACTGAAATGGATACTTTTCACAAGAAAGATGACATTGACGTATGGGTTGGTGGAAAAAGTTATAACCCCGCTAGAAGTTTTAGAACCCGTACCATCAATGAATTGACTGTCATTGATTTTGAAGAAATGTTTGATATTCTTTGGTTGATGTTAGGGGATAATTTAATTAAATCATTTGAAGTTAATGTCTGTGGTATCCTATTTGAATTAGGCGGAAATGACATACCCTCAACATTTAGGCAAGAAAACATTGATCCTCTCATCAATAAATGGTGGTATGATAATGTTTCGACAGAAATTATCCCTAATCTAATAAAAAAACTCAAAGAAAATCCCTTGTTTAATATCGGATTTATGGTAAATGATATATTAGAAAGAATGTATAAAGAGAATATTCCAAAATCTTACCTTACATCCGTCCCATTAGTTATTTCTCAAAAAGGAAGAACAACCTATTCGTTTAGTATGACTGGTGGTCAACAAATAGATGGAGTGAAATTCACACAGATATATGAGGACTATATGAAATTACTCAGTCAAGGTAAGGATATCGCAGAGTTATATCAAAAATATTCTAAAGAAGAGTTGGCAAATCTAGGCATTAATATTTATCAATCCAATGATATAGAAAGGACTGAGGAAAGAACTTTTGATGAAATTATCAGTTGGGTTTCCAACCCTTATGCAACAAGACCAATTCAAGAAAGGCACACTATTCAATTAGAGCCAACAAGATTTTCACTAGAGGATAAGAAAAGAATTGAAGAAGCTGCAGCTCAAGGACTAAGCGAAATCGACCTTATTGATTTAGTTGACCTATATGATATTAATTTAGACAATACAAGCGTCAATCGCCATATTGTGGGGTTATTGACTAATAACACCCAAGTAACATACTATTTCCAAGAACAATTAAATAAGGAGTTGCTGTCAATGGCTCACGCTTTAGATAACGTACAACAGGCCTTTATTAAATTATTAAGTGAAGAGGAGATACGAAAATTTGCTCTTTAAAGACTAGGTGAATCGCCTAGTCTTTTTTTGCGCCTCGTTTTACAAATTAGTCTATTGAAGTAAAAAAAGAAGTAAAAAATAAAAGAACATTACGCCTTATACTGAATATATCAAGAAAAACTCTTGATATAAATTTTAATAGTCCAAATTGATGGCCATCAAAGGACAGATTGAAACAAATATGATGACATGACGATAAAGGTCATGTCTTGCATAGAATTGTTTCGCTGTTTCTTTGTTGTGCCTTTTGGTATACTCAGCGTTCAATATTTGCTCATTTTGTTTCCTTCTGTCCAAAGGACAGAAAGGAGCTCATCATTATGAGTAATAAAGTACAAGAACGTCGTGAGCGTAAAATCAAAGAAGCTATTAAAGCTAAAAATTGGGATGAAGTAACTCGTTTGCTTCAACAAGAACAAAGTAACGCAGAACGTCGTGACCGATACCACAATAGACGAATCAAAGACGAAACAATAGCTAGCAAAAATGCCAAAAAGTCTGTACGTTATGATGTCATTGCAAGTTCTGATTTGAATCCCGAAGAAGCTTTAATCCTAGAGGAGTTAAGACAAGCTATTCGTGAAGCTAAAGCATCCCTATCAGAAATTGACAGTAAGATTGTTGAAATGATAGCGGAACAAGGTTCAAGCTATAAAGAAACGGCTCGCTATATCACTGAACATTATAAGAAAATGAGTGATGTAACTGTTAAATCCCATTATTGTAAAGCGCTAAAAAAATTAGCTCCTTTATTAAAAGCTTACCGCTAATCCCTCAAATCCAGTGTCTCTGTCACTGGATTTTTTGTAAAAAAAAATTAAAAATTCAACAAATAACTTTGCGTTTAGCTGTCTCATTCTCCTTAGTAATGAGGAGGTGGTCAGATAACCTAAAAAACAAAGTCCAGCTCATGACCCAAACCGAGCCTGTCGCATTCACACTATCTCTTATTCATAAGGAGGATTTGCCCTATGGCGTTTAAAATGAAAACCACAAAAGGTGGTTATACAACTACATTGGCTGATAAAATTATCAGTCAAAAACAACCGATTTACTCACTTAGTACCGAACTTGAACCACAACAACGGTTTGAAGAAGGAAAACCAACCGGAGAAATCGTAGCTTATAAAGCATGGTTTGTACAGGAAGGGCAAGACCCTTTCCAAGTAAAATTTGAAGAAACGATTGAGCTTCCAGCTTTTCAATCCATGATTCAATTTGACACACTACAAGCCTGCGAAGTAAAATATAACATCTACTTCAAAGCAAATGGTATCAAGGAGGTTCGGTAATGACTTCACAATCTCGTGATGTGCTGAACCAATCTTACCTGCAATCTTACCTGCTCCAGAGCCTAAACATGGCTCTGGGGGCTTTAATGCAGGGAGAAACCAGCTACACCAATTCTTTTAATATTGTTATTCAAGCAGACGGCTTTATCTTTGTCCCTCGTCTACCATGTGCTTATATCCTTGATGATGACTTGTACAAGAAAATCTTTCTGATTGCCAATGCTTCACTTTATCCACAATATACGCTTCTAAAACAAAACGCTACCTATTTTGTCCCTCTAGAAACAGATGACTTACACACTCAGCGTGGATTATTTTTCCCTTGGAAAAAGGGAATTTCAGAACGTTTAGTCATTCCAGATTTGGATAAGTTTTCAGCTAGCTTGCCACAGGGGAAAATCCCTATCATGAAGTACTTTGAACTCAATTTAGATAAGGTTAATCACTGGGCTATTGCTGGAAATTCAGGTTCTGGGAAATCGTACGCTCTCACTTATTTCTTGAGTGTACTAAAGCATATGTCTGACTTGATTATCATTGACCCTAAATTTGATACCCCAAGTCGATGGGCAAGAGAAAATCACGTTGCTGTTATACACCCTGTTGAAAACCGTTCAAAATCAGATTTTGTCTCACAGGTCAATGAACAATTAAGTCAGTGTGCAACTCTCATTCAGAAACGACAAGCTATCTTGTATGATAATCCCAATCATCAATTTACCCATCTAACTATTGTTATTGATGAAGTCCTCGCTCTATCAGAGGGAGTCAATAAGAATATCAAAGAAGCCTTTTTCTCCCTACTCTCACAGATTTCCTTATTAGGACGTGCTACCAAAATCCATCTGTTTTTGGTAAGCCAGCGTTTTGACCACAATACTATTCCAATTTCAGTGAGGGAACAGCTAAACGTATTGTTGCAAATTGGAAATATCAATCAGAAAACTACTCAATTTTTATTTCCAGACCTAGACCCAGAGGGTATTGTTATTCCAATAGGACATGGGACAGGTATCATTCAAGTTATCGATAATGAACATCCCTACCAAGTTCTGCCCTTACTCTGTCCAACCTACTACACTAAACGAGGTATTCTATGACCAATAAAACCTACTTTATGAGAAGTTTTAATCTCATACTATATTTATTTCTATTTGCACCTATCTGTTCTGCATTTGGATGGTTATTCAATTATCTTTCCGTTCAATTAACAAATATCACGTTTGTCAATTTAGATACGGTCAAAAGTATTACGGATATCATTAGTTCCGTTTGTCATGGATTTGCACTTATTTCTCTTCTACTTGCCTTATTTTTGGTTGGATTAGAAATAATACAACGGTTGAAAACAGATAGTCTTTGGAACTATATCCAATCTGTCTATCACACTTTTCTGTTGCGACACTTCCTGTTTCAGCGTGAACGAGTACAGAAGATAAGCAATCTTGAACATCAGACGGTTACTACTATCAACCCAATCCATAACGGATTTAACCGAGCTGTTCGTAAGTGTATCGTAGATATACGAAAAGATACCATCACTATTTTTCTAAAAGTCCCTAGAGACCAACAAGGGCAAAAAATCCTAAAAGAGATGGAAGCACAATTAAAAGAAGAAATCGTCAGCCAACACGCAGACTATTATTTCTCCTCTCCTATTCGAGTTCGTAACCAATTGTGGTTCACTGGACAAAAACGTTAATCCCTTGGGGCTGTGGCTTGCGTTAAGCAAAAGCCAGACAGCCCCTTTTTATATTCTTTTCTATCATGACCTATTGGGGTGACTACGACCCCCAATAGGTCAATAATCAATAATCACAAAAAATTCAATTTTTTCAAAAAAACTTTGCATACGACCTGTCATTTCTCCTTAGTAATAGAACCCAAAAGAAATGAGGTAACTGCCTATGGCAAAAGAACAGCGCTCAACCAAATGGACTTTTCTCTTCTACGAGGAAAGCGCCCCAGAGAACTACTTGAATATATTAGAGGAACTCCATATTCCGTTTATTCTTAGTCCTTGGCACGATAAGGACGTTAATAGACAGACGGGAGAGTTCAAGAAATCGCACAAACACGGTGCTTTCTTCTTTGATTCACTGAAAAGCTATTCACAAGTATCAAATATCATCAGTGACAAACTAAACGGTCCAGCACATGTGGAGGTAGTTATGTCTCCCACTGGTTTATTTGACTACTTTACCCATGCGGAAAATCCAGATAAGACCCCCTACAACATTGAGGATATTGAAGTCGGTTGCGGCTTTAATTTAGAAAAATTCTTGATGGAGATGAACTCCTCGGATTTTATACATGAAGTAGTTGATATTATCGAAGAGAACGACTTTACCGAATTTGAAGAATTGGTCTGGTATGCCCGAGCAAACAATACCAATTTATTAGGGCTTATCATTGAACGTACATATTTCTTCGCTAAATACCTAGATTCACGAAGATACAATCCTAATCGACTCCATAATTCAAACACAGAGGAGAAAGAGAATAATGAATAACGAAAAATTAGAACAAATTGAACAATTATTGCAAACACTTATCAAACTCATTCAAATCAAAGAACAGAACATACCACTAAAGATAATACAACAGCGAGAATTGCTAAAACAGCTAAATATCTCCCCAAACACACTAAAAACTTGGGAACAAAAAGGATTAAAAAGATTAGAACCTCCTATAGAGGGAACTCGAACCGTCTTCTATCTACTAGATGATATTATCAACTTTTTACAATCCTAATTCTGAAAATTTGTGCTAAAATAGTTTTATCTAAAAGAAAGAGTGGTAACTATTTTAGCCTACTTCAATATCCATGAAGAAAGGCAAATATGGAAACTGAAACAATTATTCATAATGGCAAAAAAGTCATTAAAAAAATCAAAAAAGATAAGTCCATCTCATACACTTTGAAGGGGACATTTCTGGGAAAAGATATCAAAACTGGTAAGCAAGTCACTACTACCATTACAGCCAAGACACTAAAACAGTTAGATAGAGCAATCATTCAAGCACGACTAGAATTTGAAAAAAATGGCTCAACACGAGAAAAAGTTATCGTCATTGATACACTGGAAGATTTAGCTGAAGAATGGTTTAAATCATATAAAACCTGGGTTAACTCGCATAATACTCTGAACAGAGTAAGAGGTTATCTTGATAATTATATTATCCCTAAATTTGGAGATTACAAACCAGATAAAATTGAATCTGCGGATATCCAGCTTTGGTTAAACGATTTGGCAAAGAAATCAAAAGAGTCCATTGAATCTGGTATAAAGCGTGCTGATAAAGGTAGTGCTAAAGATTTTGGTGCTGTTATCCATAAGTTGAAAGATATTTTTGACTATGGAATTACAAACTATGGACTAATCACTAATCCTGTTAGCACTGTTAAGATACCACCTAAGCCAAAATCAAATAAGCAACGCATCATGGTATTACATGATGATGGTCTTGTAATATGGCTTAATTATCTTGAAAGTTTAGATAACAATAGAGCCAATCGTAGATTTAAGTTAATTTGTAATACTCTATTAGCCTCCGCTTTGCGAATAAATGAATTACTTGCATTGACGATTGATGACCTAGATTTTGAAAATTCTTCTATTAACGTCAGTAAAACATTGATGTGGAAAACCGCAAATAAAAAAGATGGGACAAAAGGGGAAGTTATCTGTAAAGCTACACCAAAAACTGATGCAGGAAATCGCTCTGTCCCTGTCCCTCCCCCCATAATAGAAAAACTCAGAGATTTCCACCACGAAATGAACAAGTATCTTGAATTGCACAACAGACATAGAACAAAACTGATTTTCCCTACAATCTATGGGAACTATATGTGTGACAGAAACGAGAGAACAACTCTTAAGAAAAGGTTAGTAGGTCTTGGATTACCAAACTATGGTTTCCATTTATTCCGACATACTCATGCTTCAATGCTACTTAATGCTGGAACAAATTGGAAAGAACTCCAAGTCAGAATGGGACATAAATCCATTTCAACTACAATGGATACTTACGCTGAATTAGCACCACAACGAAAGTTAGAAGCTGTGGGGATTTATCTTGAAAAGATTGCTGAGCTAACGCAATAACTACTCTACCATTCACTCTACCTTTTATTATGTAGCATTCTAGAAACATTGATGTACCAACGTTTCTAACAGCTAAAATAGAAATTATTTAACTCTTACTGAAGTTAAATAAGGATTCATTACACGTCAATAGGCAGTAAAAAGATTGGTTTTATGAGTTTTTGAAATTTTATATTTCACTACACTGCAATATAAATCAGTTGAATCTCTACATTTTTCTCTACATTTTGGTAAGAAAAAAATGACGGATAACTAAACCCCACTAGCAAGAGTTAGTGGGGTTTTATTATTATTTATAAATCAATTTACTTTATTTCAATAATCTATTATAAATTATATTCGTTCAATATAAATGTATCTGTATATGATATAATAAATTCAATCATTTCAATACTTTATATTTGTTTAAATAATAATGTGCGAGGTTAGTATGAGTAAGTGTCTATCTTGTGGAAAAATAGGACTTTTTTTAAAAATTAATAAACAAGGTTTATGTAAGAAATGTTTTAGTATTGAAGAAACTTCTTCATCATCTAATACAAAAAACCATTTATCTGACAAACCCAAACAGGGAGCTAATTTAACTTTTCACCGTATAAAACAAAAGAAAATTCCAAATGAAATTTTTGAATTGTTATGGTTTACAAATGGTAAATATAAAAATTACAATTTTCAAGACGAACCTTCCGCTATAAACTTATCTTTACCAATTGGTCATGGAATTACAGGGGAACTTGGATACTATCCATCATATTCAAATATGAGTCCTGCTCAAAGAAACAAATATTTAAATTGGTTAACTGATATTAGTCAACCAGTTGAGATTGGCTATGTTTTTACTTTTTATTATGGTCTAGAACGATTTATATCCAACGGAGATTATGAAAAAGTTTTCCCAATTCTACTAAAACTTAAAAAATACCATAAAAATAGCTCCTTTCAATTTTATACAAATAGTGCTCTTGCTTTAATTGCATTAAAGACAGAAAAAGTAGAATATTTAAATTATTTTGATATTGACACTCTTTCGGATAATGCTTTTTTAGCTTTAAAGTTTAGTTTTAATCATTATTTAACACCAAAAGATATAATGAAAATTCATAAATTAGTTAATTTTACTAATACACGATATATAAAAAATGAAGCTGAATTATTTCAAAATATACTTAGCAAAAAAATAAAAGAAGATTTTAACAGTGAATACTATATTATAAAAATAAAAAATGAGCATTCACTAGGAACTGTTGGTGCCTTTTTGCTCGGAAATATTAGTCTATATGAACGAGAGATTAAAGTTATTGATATTATTTCAGATAAGAATATATATAATGATTTATATAGCTTGTTATCCGAGACTCATGAAGAAACTAAATTATTTTTAAAAAGAAAAAGGAAAACTAATAAAGAAAAAAAATTCTAGAAAATAATACTGATATTATTCCAAAAATTATAGAAAAAAGTCCTCAAAATCTTATTCTTACAAGTAATTACAACAGAGTTAATATTGATAAAATAAAAAATATAAAAAATTTTGATAAAGGATTCGAACTAGGCTTTCCACTTTTTGAAAAAGGAGAAATTCTGAGAAAAGAAGGCGAAATAACTAGTGCAATTGAATTATTTGATAAAGCACGTGAACTAGGATATTTTGTACCCGCCTTATACGATTCTTATGCGATGGCTTTTAGGAAAATAAAGAATTATGATGATGAAATTCTAATACTACAAGAAGGAATTGAAAGATTCAAAAAAAGCACCCTGTCATCAAATATTAACCCAAAGACAATCGATAGATGGAGTACTCGTATTTCTAGAGCTAAAGATTTAAAATGTAAATAAAGTATTAAAGATACAAAAACCCTTACTAAAAATATAGTAAGGGTTTCAGTTTCTTTTGTGAGGAATTTTAGACTCGGGAACCTTTTCTTTATCTTCTACAAAATAAAAAATAAAGATAAGACAAATCATCACAATACTTGATAATATAAAAAATAATATGGAACTCACAAATAATACAGAAGTTATATTACTCTTTCACATATCTTAATAGTTATCTTTTTAATTTTACAAAATTTCATTTGTATATCTCTTTAACTGTCCTATACTTATCAAATACAAGTTTGGGACTTATTGTTTTGATATTTTGTTTTGAATATACAAAATGATTTTCTAATTCAACAACATTATCATATATAAAATAATAAAAATCCCCCTCCAACATACCAACTTCTTGATTATATTCTGGTATTCTTATTTTTACTTCATAATTACTATTATCGATTATAACCTTGTGTCCACTTTTAATTTTGACCTTGTATTTCAGAATACAAGTTCTATCAACAAGAATATTAAAACCTACTTGATTTGCTCCTTGTTCCAAAATCTGATGGGTTTTTGCTGTAGCTTTAGTAACATCTTTAGTTATATCAATCAATGGTAATTTTTCAACTCCTGGCCCAGCAAGTCCCCTAGGATGGGGCTTAAACATTTTTTCATCTCTATCATATCTAACTAATATAAAAAATCCTTGAATCTCATTCCCATTTTCATCCAATGCTATTATTTTTAAATCAGATAATTTTTTATTGTTGTCAAAAATAGAATAATACTTTTTTAAATCTATTAAAAATATACTTTCCACACTCCCAGAATCAATAATTTTATCATCACTAAATATTTCATCTATTAGATTTTCACAAAAAGTATTCTGTTCTACTGAGCAGACCTGTAATCGAATAGTTTCTACTTTTGATTCAATATTTCCATTATTGTAACCAATAAGCAAATACTTTTGAAATTTTTCATAAAAGCCACCATCCAATTGTATATCCGGAATATGAGTTTCTACCTTTTTTATCTGAGAAATAATTATTTCTGTTATTGCTTGTTTCATATTTCCTTTATTTTCAACAGTTAATTGATGATTTATTAAGTTTGAAAAAATTTTTGTTTTATTTATATATTGTAACTTACCTTTACTATCAATATTTAAAATATTATGGTCAGTTATAGAAATGTACTTAATTGAATTGACTTTCATTTTTATTATTGCCAAAATTACTGGAATAAGAATTCCACTAACTACTAATAAAATAATTTCCCATGTTTTTTGTTTAGTTATAAGTTCTTTTATCATAGTTCTCCTTTAAAAAATCATCTAGCATTAACCGCATATATATAGGCTATATAACATGCCAAGTCACCCAACTGTTTACGATTATCTTTTATTGATTCAAACCATGGAAATTCATATCCTTTTTGTTTTGAATAAGCAATATAGATTTTTAGTGTATAAATAAATTTATTGTATTTTGTAGTTCTCGTGTCATCTTTTGCATGCTTTTCTTCACGACTCAAAAGTAACCACTCACCTCTTGATTGACTATAAATTAAAGAAGCAGTAATAAAGTCTTTCCAGTAGATTATCGAATATTCATCTACTTCATCAAGTGAATTAACTAAGTCTTGAAAATATTGTGTACACACTTCAAAACTTAGAGAGTCTTTTTCACTAAGAAATTCTTGATATGTTATCATTTAATTTCACCTAAAACCACTTAATAAAAGTGGAAGAATACTTCCCATAAGAATTATTTATATTTGATAATATATCATATTTTATAATATTATATAACTATTAATTAATCAAAAAGAACCTTCAAAGGTTCTTTTTATTTTTCTTCAAAAATTGATATAAATTCTATTTTTTTATAATCCCTCCCCAAAATCAATTCCATTGTCTCCACTTCCAAAGTTATTAGAAGGCGTATTAGGTGTAGACGGTATTTGTGAGCTTGGAGAAGGTGCCTGATGTTGAGGTGTTGTCGGTGCTTGTGGACTTGGTGAAGGTGCCTGATATTGAGGTGTTGTCGGTGCTTGTGGACTTGGTGAAGGTGCCTGATATTGAGGTGTTGTCGGTACTTGAGAGCTAGAATTCGGAGAATATATGCCTGAAAATATCGAGTCATTAGACATCCAAATATGGGTTAATAAATTAGCTAAACAGTCTGTTAAATCAGTTGCATCAGGTGTTAAAAAGTCAAAAAAAGGACATTCCAAGGATTTTGGAGCTTTCGTCCATAAACTCGATGATATTTTCGATTTTGGAGTAATAAATTTTGGATTGCAAAGCAACCCTGTAAAGGGAATTAAAATTCCGCCAAAACCAAAATCATTAAAAAAAAGAATTAGGGTATTACATGACAATGAACTAACTATTTGGTTAGAATATTTAGAAATTTTAGAAAATAATCGGGCTAATAGAAGATTTAAAATAATATGTAATACTCTTCTAGCATCAGCACTTAGAATTAACGAGCTATTAGCTTTAACAATTGATGATTTAGATTTTATGACAAATGAAATTATAGTCAGCAAAACTTTAGTGTGGAAAGCTGGTAATAAGAACAAAGGTATTAAGGGTGAGATGATTTGTAAACAAAGTCCAAAGTCAGACTCGGGAAATCGTCGAGTTCTAGTTCCAAAGGAAATTTTGAATGGATTAAAAGACTTTCATCAAGAAATGAATAATTATTTTGAAGACCATAGGTTACCAACTACAAAATTAATTTTTCCAACAATCTATGGAAATTATATGTGTGATAGAAATGAACGTCTTACATTAAAGAAAAGATTGTCATCACTTAATTTACCTGATTATGGCTTTCATATTTTTCGTCATACTCATGCTTCCATGATGCTAAATGCAGGCGCAAACTGGAAAGAGCTTCAAGTTAGAATGGGGCATAAATCCATTTCTACCACTATGGATACGTACGCAGAATTAGCACCTACAAAAAAACAAGAAGTCGTAGAAATTTTTCTGAATAAAATTTCTGAATTAACACATTAACAGCTCTACATTTTTCTCTACATTTTCTTTTAAATTTAGATAAAAACTGTTATATTAGGGTTTAAAGGCAATGAAATAGACAATAATACACTTTTACTGAAGTTAAATAATTGATTATAAAAAAGCCTATGAAATCAATATTTCTGGGCTTTTTATTTTTAAAAATAAAATCTGACAAAAAAGTATAAATTTACCTCTTACCTTCAGGTAGTTAGTCATTCTTTTAAAACTCACTTTTTTATAACTGAAAATATTGTTCTTAATTTTAAAAATTCATTTTAGATTCATTTTACGACTATATACTCAGAAGTAACAAACCTAATCCAAGGTTTGAAAAAAGAAAGAAGGAAGTCAGTATGACAAACTATAAAAACAACTTTAAAAAATTCATGAGCAATAAATTATACGTAGGGTTAGCTTCCATTACGCTACTTGGTATTGGGGGAGCTATAGGAGTAAGTGGAGCTGCATTAGCGCATAACCATCACTCAGAACACATGTCTTTTGAACATAAGCATGAAGGACACGATAAACATCACGATCATAGAGAAAAATACTCACTAAAAACATTAAAGAATATCTCGACAAAAATCGATTATAAGACTGCCTTAGAAACTGCCAAAAAAGAAGCTCGCTCAGGCTTTATTTCACAAATTGAATTAAATACCAAAGGTGATACACCTTTTTATGAAATCAAAGTTATTGATAATAAAATAGCTAAAAAATATAAAATTGATGCTAATTCTGGGAAGATCCTTTCAACAACATCAGATAATCAACTCAATTCAAAAGATGCCCAATTAAAACAACCAAGTAAAGATATTCAGACTGCATTACAAGCTATTCAAGCAAAATATAAAAATGCAAAAATAAAAGAAATTTCTCTTGCGAATAACAAATCAAATAAGCTAGTTTATAAAGTAAAACTACTTGATGGAAATACTCCTAAGATTGCCCAATTTGATAGTGATAAAGCATCATTTATAAAGGCAAATAAGCTTAATACAACTCATAAAAATCACGACTAATACTAGTGTATTAAAGGGAATAGGACCTCAGTACTCCATTCCCTTTTGTGATATAATGGAAAAAAGCCATACGGAGGCCAAAAAATGAAAATCCTTGTTGTTGAAGATGAGTTTGACTTGAACCGTAGTATTGTAAAACTTTTAAAAAAGCAACACTACAGTGTTGACAGTGCTTCAAATGGTGAAGAAGCCTTACAATTTGTTTCAGTGGCAGAATATGATGTGATTATCTTAGATGTAATGATGCCAAAAATGGACGGCTTCACCTTTTTAAAACTGCTTCGCAACAAAGGAAGTCAAGTATCTATTCTTATGTTGACTGCTCGAGATGCCGTTGAAGATCGTATCGCAGGTCTAGATTTTGGTGCGGATGATTACCTTGTAAAACCATTTGAATTTGGAGAACTCATGGCCCGAATTCGAGCTATGTTACGACGTACAAATAGACAAGTATCTTCTGATGATATTCAAATTCAAGATATAACAATCAATTTATCTACAAAGCAAGTTTGGAGAAACGACAATTTGATTGATTTAACAGCTAAGGAATACGAAGTCCTTGAGTATTTGGCACGTCACAGAGACCAAGTCCTCTCTCGTCATCAAATTCGTGAACACGTTTGGGATTATGATTATTATGGAGAGTCCAATATTATTGATGTCCTTATCAAAAACCTTCGTCGAAAACTAGATAACAATCGAGATGGATCACTAATAAAAACTAAACGAGGTTTAGGATATGTTATTCCAAAGTAAAATAAATTACCCTAAAAAGTCTAGCATCATCACTCAAATTACCCTCTGGTACAGCTCTTTTATTTTTATCCTTGTTATCGGTGTATTAATTGGTTCATTTTTTATTTCAAAAAGCATTGCTGAAAACAAATCTAAAAAAAATTTAGAAGCTAAAGCTGTGCAAATGAGTCAAGCGTTAGCTAAAGGTCATCGGTATGAGGCTTTTGAAGATGGAATATTTTATTCAGTCTATGACCAAAATGGAAAAGTTATCTATTCTGGTTTTCCAAAAGGATTTAAAAGGGATTTAGACCATCAACATAAACATAAAAAGAAATTATCTCTATTTTCCATGGAGAATCGTACCTTTCAGTATGTTGATATTCCAATTTCTGGGAAAAATCAGTGGTTACGTGCTATCCGTACTGTTGACAGACTGGATAAGCAATTAACTGAATTGTTATTTAGTTTGGGTATCGTTCTTCCTCTTATGTTGATTATAATAACTGTTGGTGGCTATTTAATTTTAAAGCGCGCTTTTAGACCGATTCAAGAAATTACTGAAACCGCTCAATTTATTACCCAAAATGAAGACTATACTAAGCGAATTATCACTAAAAATAACGAAAATGAATTAACTGAGCTAGCAGCTGTTATCAATACTATGTTGGCTTCTATTGAATCATCATTTGTTCGGGAAAAACAATTTAACAATGATGTTTCTCATGAACTACGGACTCCTGTAACAGTTATACTTTCTGAAAGTGAATACGGAAAAAACTACGCAGAAAATTTAAGTGAAGCAAAAGAATCCTTTGAGGTTATACACCGTCAGTCACTATCAATGAAAAAATTAGTTGAGCAACTTCTAGAATTGACTAAGGCAGAAAATCCATTATCAATTCAGTTAGAACCTCTTAATTTCTCAATTATGATGAAGCAACTAGTATCCGATTCGAGTAGATTATTAGATAATACCCCTATACACCTTGACTCTCAAATCGAAGATGACCTTTGGATTATAGGTCAACAAACACTACTCAAACGGCTTTTTGATAATCTATTTTCAAATGCTATTAAATTTACAAACAATCATATTTCTATTAGTCTAAGACAGTCCGATAATCAAATTGTCTTCTCTATTAAAGATAATGGTCTAGGTATCTCAGTTGATGACCAAAGTAAAATTTGGAACCGTTTCTATCAAGTGGACTCTGCTCGAACCAAGGATAGTCAGTCTGGAATTGGTTTAGGGCTATCTTTAGTAAAACAAATCGCTACAATACACCGTGCTAAAATATGGGTTGATTCTAAACCTGATGATGGCAGTCAGTTTACGCTCACCTTTCCAAAATTGAAGAAAGACTAGAGAAAGGAAATAAAAAAAACGATAGATTACACCTATCGTTTTTTTTATTTAACTTAAACTCAATTTATTATATCTCTTCAGATATTTTTGAGACTAATAGCTGAAATCTTTAAAGTATTAAAACTTGTAGAACTAACAAACCGCCACCAAATATTAGGAGGAATAAAACAACCGGCCACACAAATTTTAGCCAATGGGAGTACTTCATATCTAACATCTGCAAGGTTGCCATAACTAGTCCAGTAGGTGCTAAAAACAACATTGCATACTGCCCAAATTGATAAGCCATTACTACTACTGAACGAGGAATCCCAACAGTATCTGCAAGAGGTGCTAGAATTGGCATTGAAAGTACTGCTAAACCCGACGAGGATGGAACAACAAATCCTAACACAAAGTAGATAAACATCATAACAATGATAAAGACAGGGCCACTAACATGTGAAGCTAATTTTGAAGCTGTGTAAAGCATCGTATCTGATATATAACCTTGGCTCAAAATAATATTGATACCACGCGCTAAACCAATGATTAATGAAACCCCAACAAGGCTTGATGCACCATTAACAAACTCATCAACAACATCCCTTTCTCCAATACCATTTGCCCCAGTTGCTGTTAAAAACATAATAATAATTGTAATAGCTAAAAAGGAAGAAGCCATGGTTGGAAACCACCATCCCTGTGACATTACTCCCCAAACCATCAAAGGAAATGAAATAACAAATAAACTTAAAATAATTTTTTGTCTAATAGTAAAGAGTGAGGGTGTATGGTTAGTTGTCATGCCCCATTTAGCATTAAATTCTACTCTATCTTCATAGGAATATGAAAACTCTGGATTCGCTTTTATTTTTTTAGCATACCAATGTAGATACACCACAACAAAAATAGCACCTGCAATACACCCTGCTGTACGCCATGATAAGCCTTCTGTGAAACTAATACCAGCTGCATTTGAAGCAATAACAGAAGAAAACGGATTAATTGTTGAAAATGATGTCCCAACAGAACTTGCTAAGAAAATAGCACCTACACAAATGATAGAATCATAACCCATGGCTAAAAAGATTGGAACTAAAATAGGATAAAAAGCAACTGCTTCTTCTTCAATACCACATAGAGTACCGCCTAAAACCATCAATAAGGAAACTAAAAATATCAATAAAAACTCTCTACCTTTGGTTTTCTTTGTTAAAGCTAGAAGACCAGACTCAAAAGCGCCACTCTTTCTAACTACTCCTATCATGCCTCCAAGTACCATGATAAATACCATAATATCAACAGCTTCAATGGTTCCATTTACCATACTAGTCGTCACGGAGCCAATGCCTGCTGGATTTTGCTTCAAACGTTTGTAAGTATTTGGAACTGAAACTGGCTTACTAATAGCACCAGAAGTAAATTCTTTAATTTTAATTTTGACATTCATCTTATCCAACTGTGTTTGCGTTGCTGGAACATGAACTGTCTTACCATTTGGATCTGTTACTACTAGTTTGGATGATGCTGTATCAAATTGTAATTTTGAATAGGACCCAGCAGGTATCCACCATGTAGCCAAAACCGAAAAGATTGTTAAAATGAATAATATTGTAAAGGCACCTGGCATTCGAAAACCTTTACTCCTTTTGTTTTCACTGTTTGTCATTTTTTCTGGCATGACACGCCTCCTCTATAATAAAAATAGATTGACTTCATCAGAAAAAGTGCAAAGATGAAGGTTAAATAATCATTTCTTTGCACTTATCTGAGATTACTTAGTTATACGTGTTCCTAATTTCCCATCTAATGCATCTTCTAAACCATTTAATGAGGTGATTAAGGCTATTCCTTTCGGATTGTGATCTAAGAAACTCATACAGGCTATTACTTTAGGTAACATACTTCCTTTTGCAAACTCACCTTGGTTAACGTAATCAATCATTTGATTCTCATTAACCTCTGTTAAAGCTTTTTGATTTTCTTTACCAAATTGAGTATAAACATAATCAACTGCAGTGAGAATAATCAATTGATCCGCAGCTAGTTCTCCTGCTAACAGTGCACTAGATTTGTCTTTATCAATAACAGCTGCAATACCTTCATAACCTCCCTTATTAATGACAGGGATGCCTCCACCTCCACCTGCGATAACTAGGGTATCATTTTCAATAAGTGTTTTAATGCTATTAATTTCGATGATTTTTTTAGGTTCAGGTGAAGCAACAACACGACGATACCCTCGTCCAGCGTCTTCTACGAAAGTATACCCTTTCTCTATAGCAATCTTTTCTGATGTCTCCTTATCATAAAAGGTGCCTATAGGCTTGGTAGGTGCGCTAAATGCTTGGTCTGATTCATCCACCTCAATTTGGGTAATAATTGTAGCAACTTCCTTATTTATTCCCTCTTGACGTAATTCATTTAAAAGGCTCTGTTGGAGATGATAGCCTATGTATCCTTGGCTCATTGCTCCACATTCTGGAAAAGGAAAATTAGTTCCTTGACCACTCTCAGCCGCAAAATTCATTCCTAAATTAATGGCACCAACTTGTGGTCCATTACCATGACTTACAACAATTTCGTGTCCCTTTTTTATCAAGGCCACCAATGATTTTGCAGTATGTTTTACTAATCTTAATTGTTCTTCTGGAGAATTTCCTAAGGCATTTCCTCCTAGTGCAACAACAATTTTTGCCATGAAAATTCCTCCTAATCACCTAAAGTTGCTACCATAACTGCTTTAATAGTATGCATACGATTTTCAGCTTCTTGGAAAACAACTGAGTGAGGGCCTTCAAAAACTTCATCTGATACTTCCATTTCCTTCAAACCATATTTTTCATAAATGTCGTATCCAACTTTAGTATCTATATTATGAAATGAGGGCAAGCAATGCTCGAAAATAACGTTTGGATTTTCTGTCATATTAAGCATTTCTTGGGTAATACGATAGGGTTCTAAAAGAGCTATTCTTTCTTTCCAAACTTCATCCGGTTCTCCCATTGAAACCCAAACATCTGTATATAGGACGTCTGAATCTCTGACGCCTTCTGCAATATCAGCAGTGATTTCAATAGAAGCACCAGTAGTTTTCGCAATTTCTTGACATTTAGAGAGTAGTTCAGGATCTGGCTCTAATTCTTTAGGACAAACCAAATGATAAGTCATGCCTACAATAGAAGCACCGATCATCAAGGCATTAGCGACATTGTTACGTCCATCACCCACATACGTAAAGCGAATATCTTTATAGGGCTTATGTAAGCATTCCTTAGCGGTCAGAAAATCGGCTAGTACTTGCGTTGGATGATCAGCATCGGTTAAACCATTCCACACAGGAACTCCTGAAAATTCGGCTAAAGTCTCAACTGTTTCTTGAGAAAATCCACGATACTCAATACCATCATACATACCACCTAGCACACGCGCAGTGTCTTTTGAGGTCTCTTTTTTACCCATCTGACTGCCTGTTGGACCTAAATAAGTAACATGAGCTCCTTGATCGTGAGCAGCAACTTCAAAAGCGCAACGTGTCCGTGTAGAATCTTTTTCAAAAATCAAAGCGATATTTTTACCAACAAGTTTTTGTTGTTCAATTCCTGCGTATTTAGCACGTTTTAAATCTTCTGAAAGTTTTAAAAGAAATTCAACTTCTGCTGTACTAAAATCCAATAAAGTAAGAAAACTACGGTTACGTAAATTTTTCATTGCTTATTGCCTCCTTTTTTTTTATACTCTTATTGTAGATAGCGCTTTCAAAAATAATCAAAATTCATCAAAAATCTTCAAAAAAACTTTAAGGACATTTATATGCTAGATATATTATCAGAAAAACATCTAGAAAGAAGGCAGCGTATTATTATCTCTGCAATAGCTATCGCCTTAGCTGCTCAAATCAATATCTCAATACTTGCTGATGGGTTTATTATGACCTTATCTTTGTTCATTTTGCCTGTCTTTTTATATTTTAATGACGACATTAATCCAATTCTTCTCTGTCTAGGAATTACTTTTGCTTCTCCTATCTTCAGAGGAATCATATTAAGTATCGCTGGCGAGGCTGAGATTCATCAAATAATTGAATTCGTTTTAACTGATATGGCGTTTTATATTTGTTATGGCATCACCTTTTATACTATTTATTGGCATCGTTCCTACCGTAATAAAGGTACTTTTTTCTTTTCTATCATTATTTGTGATTATTTTGCCAACCTTGTAGAAATTAGTTTTCTCATAAAGTTTAACAATTATACTATAACTATATTCGCTACTTTATTTGCCATAGCACTTTTGCGAGCTTTTATTAGTTGCGCTGTGGCTTATACTTATAGTTATCTATCACTTCTCTTACAAAAAGACGATCACGAACGTCGATACTATTATTTTATGTGGTCAACTTCAGCCGTTAAAAGCGAGGTTTATTTTATGCAAAAAAATATCATTGAAATTGAAAACATCATGAAAAATGCTTATTTATTAGATAAAGAGTTATCCAAATATCACCTACCTAAAGAATACCAACACCTCTC
Organism: Streptococcus sp. 'group B'; assembly: GCF_002073795.1. NCBI lineage: Bacteria > Bacillati > Bacillota > Bacilli > Lactobacillales > Streptococcaceae > Streptococcus > Streptococcus sp. 'group B'. The sequence goes on from NZ_CP020432.1 coordinate 129,400, forward strand.
TCTAGATATTTCGCGGGACGTTCACGAAGTTAAGAAAGATTACCAAAATATTATTAAAGGCTTAGGAACCTATTTTAGTGTAAAAAATGAATCAACTATGGCATTGAAAGATATCTTTCAAATTGTTTTATCTTATACTAGGAGTATTATTCAATTTCGGCATCAAGATATCATTATTCTCGAAAATAATAAATGTAATTTGATAATATCAAACTATTACTATTTACTAACCATTATTTCCAATATCGTTTTAAATGCAGTAGAAGCTATTGATAAACAAAAAAAGGGTACAATCAGTGTTCACACAGAAGAATTAGAAGATTTTATTAAAATTGAGATTAGTGATAACGGACCAGGAATACCTGATAAAATGAAACACATGATTTTCAAACCTGGATTTTCGACTAAATTTGATGCTAATGGTGATATCTATCGAGGAATCGGGCTATCCCACGTGCGTATTTTAATGGAAGAGCAATATCAAGGAACGATAACTGTTTGTCCTAATCAGCCAAATGGAACAACATTTACACTGTTATTCCGTAAAAATCGATTTAAGTTAGGAGATAATACGTGAAATTCTATATTATTGATGATGACCCCACTATCACTATGATTTTACAAGATATTATTGAAGAAGATTTCAATAATACAGTAGTCAGAGTGAATAATGTCTCCAGTAAAGCATACAACGAATTGCTGATTGCAGATGTTGATATCGTATTGATTGATTTATTAATGCCAATATTAGACGGTGTAACATTAGTCCAAAAAATCTATAAACAGCGTTCCGATTTAAAATTTATTATGATTTCCCAAGTCAAAGATAATGATTTACGACAAGAAGCATATAAAGCAGGAATCGAATTTTTTATTAATAAACCCATTAATATTATTGAAGTAAAAAGCGTCGTGAAACGTGTCACTGATACTATCGAAATGCAAAAAAAATTAAATACAATCCAAAATCTCCTAGAAAATACGCCATCATATCAAAAGCCTATAACGACTAGTAACCTCACTAAAATCCGTTCAATACTCAGTTATTTAGGTATTACTTCAGAGACAGCCTACACAGATATTCTTAACATCTGTGAACTTTTATTAAAACAAGAATTAAATTTTGCCCAATTTGATTTTCAAAAAGAACTTTCTATCGATGAACACCAACAAAAAATCATTTTACAACGTATTCGTCGTGCCGTTAAAAAAGCTATGATAAATATGGCTCATCTGTACATTGATGATTTTGAAAATGAATTAACACTGCAATATGCTAATGCATTGTTTGGATTTCAGAATATCCATAATGAGGCACAACTTATTCAAGGAAAAAGCATGTATGGTGGTAAAATTTCACTTAAACGTTTTTTCGATGAACTTATTTTACAGAGTAAAACGTTTTAAGACTTGTTTAAGCATGGCCTTATATACTATAACCATCCTAAAACTTTTCTTTTCATAAATCTCCAACAAACACCTTGTCTACCGCAAGGTGTTTGTTTTTGCTTCTAGTTTATCGTTTCTGACAATTTAAATGTCAGATAGTTGTTTGAATGTCTACTTTATGCTAATATAACCCTAATATCATACGACCTACACTCGTTACGCACTAGAAAGTAAATTACATGATTTCATTTGAAAATGTTAGTAAATCATATGGTGATCATACCATCATTGATAATATTAGTTGCCATATTCAAAGAGGAGAATTCTTTGTCCTTGTGGGGGCCAGTGGCAGTGGTAAAACTACCATCCTCAAGATGATTAATCGTCTCATCGAACCAAGCCAAGGCGCTATTACTTTAGATGGGGAAAACATTACATCACTTGATTTGCGACAATTACGCTTAGAAACTGGTTATGTCTTGCAACAAATTGCACTTTTCCCTAATTTAACAGTTGGAGAAAATATAGAACTTATCCCTGAAATGAAGGGCTGGTCAAAAGGTGACCAAAAAAAAGCCGCTAGCGACCTTCTTGATAAGGTGGGTTTACCTGCTAAGGACTACTTTAATCGCTATCCTCATGAGCTCTCTGGTGGGGAACAACAACGCATAGGTATCCTACGAGCAATCGTTGCTAAACCTAAGGTACTACTTATGGATGAGCCATTTTCTGCTTTAGACCCTATCTCAAGACGTCAATTACAAGATATCACCAAACAATTACAGTCTGAATTGGGTATTACATTAGTGTTTGTCACCCATGACATGAAGGAAGCTATGCGTCTTGCAGATAGAATTTGTGTTATTAAGGAAGGTAAGATAGTGCAATTGGATAGACCAGAAATAATTCAAAATAATCCCTCTGACCAATTTGTTAGAACCCTATTTGAAGAGGAGAACTGAGTATGACAACACTAATCACTACCTTTCAAGAGCGTTTTGGAGATTGGACTCAAAGTCTTATTGAACACCTCCAGCTATCACTACTAACACTTATTTTAGCAACTTTAATTGCTATTCCACTCGGTATCATCATTAGTCATTATAAAAAAATCAGTCATGTTGTCCTTCAGATAACTGGGATATTTCAAACAATTCCTTCTTTAGCCTTGCTTGGTTTATTTATACCTTTTATGGGAATTGGAACTGTACCAGCTGTCGTTGCACTAATTATTTACGCTCTATTTCCAATTTTACAAAATACTGTAACAGCACTGATGCAAATTGATGCTAATCTCATTGAGGCAGCAACCGCTTTTGGAATGACACGTTGGGAAAGGCTTAAAAAGTTTGAGTTAGCTTTAAGTATGCCTGTTATCATCTCAGGCATTAGAACTGCCTCTGTTATGATTATTGGTACAGCTACATTAGCTAGTCTTATCGGAGCTGGTGGCCTTGGATCATTTATTTTGTTAGGGATTGATCGCAACAATCCTTCTCTAATTCTCATAGGGGCAATCTCTTCTGCTGTCTTAGCTATTATATTTAGTGGTTTAATTGGATTACTAGAAAAGGCTAGATTACGAACCATAGCCGTTTCTGGTATACTTTTACTAGCAGGCTTAGGACTATCCTATGCTCCAAAATGGATGCCTGGAACAAATACTGCAACGATAACTGTTGCAGGGAAGTTAGGAACTGAACCAGATATTTTAATTAATATGTACAAAGAACTTATTGAGGATCAGACAGATATCAAAGTTAAGCTTAAACCTAATTTCGGAAAAACAACTTTCTTATATCAAGCCCTAAAATCTGGTGATATTGATCTTTACCCAGAGTTTACAGGTACTATTACATCAAGTTTACTTAAAAATCCTCCTAAAGTAAGTAATAACCCTAAACAGGTTTACAACTTAGCCAAAAACGGTATTTTAAAACAAGATAAGTTGTCACTTTTGTCACCTATGGCTTATCAAAACACCTACGCTGTAGCTGTTAAAAAAGATTACGCTGAAGCTAATCAACTCAAAAATATCAGCGACCTAAAAAAATTAGATAAACTAAAAGCTGGTTTCACTTTAGAATTTAAGGATAGAGAGGATGGGAGTATTGGTTTACAGAAACATTATGGTTTAAACCTTGATATCTCAACCTTAGAACCTGCTTTACGATACCAAGCTATCAATAGTAAAGATGTCAATATTATTGACGCTTACTCTACCGATAGTGAATTAATCCAGTATCAACTTCAAATTCTCAAAGACGATAAGCATCTATTTCCGCCATATCAAGGAGCACCGCTACTAAGGCAAGATACGATTAAAAAATACCCTCAAGTAAAAAAAGCTCTCAATAAACTTGCTGGTCATATCACTGAAAAAGAAATGCAAGAAATGAACTACCAAGTAGCTGTAAAGCATAAATCAGCAGCTACAGTAGCTAAACAATATTTAAAAGCACATCATATTATAAAGTAGATTCAAGCAATCAATGGTATTAAATGATTTAAAAAGAGCATGTCGCATGACATGCTCTTTTTAATTGCCAAATAAAGCTTATTTAACAATCTTAATTTTACTATCTTCCATTAATAGGGCACAAATAGCACAAATTAACCAGGACGAACGAGAACAAGAAATATAACGTTCCGACCACAATGGTGTAAACTTCTTCTTATACTTGTGTAAACCATTAAATGAGTAGAAATGACTACCGAAATGATAGACAAGATACGCCATTCTCTCTTTAGCAAAACTTGTTTCAACGCGACCAACTCCTGATAAAGGTGCCATCCCCAAATCAAAATAGTGGTATCCCTTCTCTTGATAATAAGAGAATAATGATAAAAAGAGGAAATCCATAACGCCATTCGGAATTTTCTGTTTATCGTGACGCATTAAATCAATAGAGATAATACTCTTTTCATAGTTTGGCATAATATTAGCAAAAGCAACAACTTCGTGTTCAGCATTTTTTACCAAAGCTATTGGGGCTTGTTGGAAATAATCTTTATTAAAATATCCTAGTGAGAAACCTTTTTCAGGACGTCCTTCTAACCAAGTATTAGAAATCTCTTCCAAACTATTTAGTAGCTCTTGACTATGTGGCGATTGTACAACTTCGAAATAGAAACCATCCTTTTCAACTCTATTTAGGGCATTTCTGAAAGGTTTGTACTTATTCCCTTTAAGAGTAAACGTTTCTAAATTAACTAAAGCATCCTCACCAACTTTCATAAAGTCAAAACCATACTCATGTAAAAGTAGTGTCAACTTCTGTCCAATACTGTAAAAAACAAGGTCATAGTCTAGCTTATCAGCATCATCAATAAACGATTCAATAGCTTCACGAATATAAGTGTCATCACCGGCTGGTTCCCCCATAATAAGACATTTATTATTGACAATTACAAATTGGAACGCAACGCAATCTTCTCCATTTTTTTGGTACCAGTAGAGCCTTTTATCATTTAAAAAGGCTAAACCGCTATCCGAAGAACCACCGTAAGCTTGAAGTAGTTTTTTATAACGATCCACATTGAACACATCACCAATCTGACAAGATTTTCCTTGTAAAATCTTAACCAAACATAAATAAACGAGAGTAAGAATCAACGTAGCCAATGCTATCGGCTCCCATGCTATGATATAATGCAGGCGTTCAATACTACCACCTGTAATATGAGCCCTGATAGGGAATAGTAGTCCTGCAATATAAAATAGAACTCCCATTAAACTAACGATAATGATTCCATCCTTAATACGCTCTTCCCAGCTATAAATAAATTGTTTTTTATAGAGAGTTGGCTTAATGACTAATAAGCCTAACAATAGTAAAATAAACCAGAAAGATAGTCGCCAACTAATATGACCTAAATTAAGATAAAACAATGTCAAAGTAATCCAGATAATAGCAATTGGAAAAGCATTTTTCACTTTTTGATCAATAGTTCTAGCTAAGAGAATAAAACAAACCCCCAGCAATAAACCTGGAAACTGCCATAACATTTGTTCTTGTAATGGGTCCAAGCCTAGCTTCTGCAACCACATAATATAAGTAATATTTTCAAAAAATGCTGTTGAAAATATTAAGAATGCACCTAAAATACGCATCAAATGGCTCACCATGGTTTGTAGAACAGTTGATACTAACTCTTTCGGGACATTTTCATAACGTTGATTTATTTGACTACCTAAATAATGGATAAAGAAATAGATACCTGCAAAGAATGGAATAATATAGTAGGCTAAACGATAAAGTAATAACCATGCAACCACAGTTTCTTTAGGTAGTCCCTCGGCAGCAAACCCTGTAAATAGAACTAATTCAAAACTTCCTAATCCACCGGGAATAAGGGATACAATCCCGACGGCACAACCAATACAAAATAGTGGTAAAATTTTATAAACTGGTAGATGAATGCCCATTAAATAACCGATAATTATAAACGCTGCGGCTGCACATCCCCATTCAAAAAAAGAAACAATACCTAATTTTATACGAGTACTAGATGGCATATCTCCGAAATAATGGCTTCCTTTATGACCAGAAATCCAATAAATAACAGGAAAATACATACTAGCACCAATTAATACCAAATAATAGTAATCAACACTAGCTTTGGCATGAAAAATATGGCTCATGATTAAGGCAATCACACTAATAAATGACAGACCAGAAATAAGATAGGGTAAAAAACGAGTCACTTCTCTTAGGTCACTCTTCTCTTGACCTTTTTTACCATAAAAAGCCATGCGCAACCCAATATCGATTAAGCCACCGAATCCTGACAAGTTATTAAAAGTGTTGATACACCAACTAGTCTGTAAAATATACCTTTTGCTTTTATCTGTACGTAAAAGTCCATTCAGTACAAAGTCATATCCGGTTGTCGGTAAGACAGCGATAACCCCCACAAGGATAATTAAGAAAAGATTCATTGGAGATAATTGCCCAAAAACACTCTTTAGTTGCTCAACAGAAATAGTTCGTTTCAAATGAATCATTTCAACAATAATAAGCACTAAAACAGATATAAAAAATACAATTTTAATCACAGAAGTCAGTGATTTGACTTTTTCAATTAGCTTTTTCAACAATTTCTCCTTTCAACGTATCGTTGATAAACTTTTTTGCAATAATATTAAAAACATGGGAATCTTGCTTAATAATGTGATGCCCAAAGCCAACTAAAGAATAAAACTCCCCCCTTGGAAAATAAGAAGCAAGTTTCTTAGAATGATTTAACTTAATTATGTCCTTATTTCCAACCAAAACCATTACAGGAGTTGACACATGCTGTAAATCAGCTGGACTAATCTTCAAATCCTCCAACATAAGCGAAATAACTTGAGCTTTTTGCCTCATATACGGAAAGAGTTTCCCTAAATAGTGAAGGAATTTATAGGCAATCCTTACTAAAAGAATATCCCACCATCGCTGACCATGAATAGTCAGGTTCCCTGAATTAAGCAAAAGCCCTCTAACCATATCTGGAAACATCGTTTGAAAAACTAAAGCTAAATTAGCACCATCGCTATGGCCTACCAATATAACTTTATCAATCTCTAAATGAACTAAGATATCCTTTAAGTCAACTGCTATTTGCCTGAAACTAATGGTATTTAGCTTTGCATGACTTTTGCCATGCCCTCTACTATCCATAACAATAACTTGGTAATACTTAGAAAAATATGCTATTTGCTTATCAAAATAGCGACTACTTAAGCTATTGCCATGTAAAAAAACAATCGGTTGACCTTGACCAACGACACGATAATAAATATCTGAACCATCTTTAGTATGTAACCAGTTCTCAGTCATAACCAAAGTCACCTCTCTTTGAATTCATAGTTATATTATACTATTTTTAAAGACAAATTACTTAAACTACCTGTATTATGAGAAAAAAATGATTACTAAAAGCCGTTCAACTAAATCGAACGGCTAAGTAGTATTAAAATAAGAATGTTAAAAGAGCTAATATAGGTAAACCACCCTGTTTTAATAAGATTTTTTTATCAACTGTCAAAGCACCATAAACAGCAACTAGCAACACATTGATTAAAAAAATAGCTACAATTTCTTGATTCTGTGAAATATATAACCCATAAAGGAGGAATAGACCAATCAAGCCGTTGTATACACCTTGATTCTTAAAAAGTTTAATAACGGGTAAATATGACAACTCTTCTTTAGACATACTAAAAATCTTCCCAGTCATATTTGACTGGGTGGCTAACGTCTCCAAATACATAATATAAAAATGTTCCAAAGCAGTTAATGTTGCAATAATTATTGTTAAAGTAGACATATCTTCTCCTCCTAAATACTTTGACATAGCATATCATACTGTTAGTCTATCACTAGATACTTTCTATTAATCTTCTTGTTTACGATAAATAAGAAGAGCAAGTATCATCGATGATACTAAAAAGATTACTAGCATTCTCCATTGATGGTTAACGTCTCCTGTCAACGAGATGGTCTCCCTTAATCCTGAAACAGAGTAAGTCATCGGTAAAAATGGTTGAATTGTTTGAAAGAACTTAGGACTCAATTCTATTGGGTAAGTTCCTGCGCTTGAACCAAGCTGGAATAATAATATTAATAACGACAAGAAGGAACCATACCTATTATCCCATCCCACTAAAGCAGTTACTAATGCCATCAAAGTCCATGCTGTCAATAGGATAATAAAGTAGGTTTTTCCAGGGTAATCTGGTTTAAGACCTATGAATTGAACTGCAAAAAATAAGATAGTTGCTGCTAGAGTTGCAATGAATCCATTGATTAATAATTTATTTTTAGCCCAACTAAAACGATTAGCTGGCTCTTTGCCAGATAAAGCTTTCGCAAAAATAACATTGGCTGATAAAGCTACCACCATCAACGCAACTGAAATCATGTATGGTGCCATTCCAACACCATTCGTATCAACGCTATCATAATCTTCATGCTTGATAGTGACTGGGCTAGATACAGCATTGGCATTATCCTTGTTTACAGAAACCATGGACAACTGGTCCCCAGCTTTACCCAAAGAACTTGATAATTGAGAAACACCACCTGACAACTCTGTCAACCCATCTGTCAACTGATGTCCTCCCCCAGCAAGCTTATTAGAACCATCTGCAATTCTATCAGAACCACTAGCTAATTGCCCCGCTCCATCTCTCAATTGATCCGATTTACTATCTAAAGTTTGAGCTCCCTGACTTGCTTTTTGTGTTCCTGAAATCAATTGATTGGATTTACTATCTAAAGTTTCTGCACCTTTGCGTAATTGCCCTACAGCATTCGTATAATCCGTGATTCCTTTTGTCAAGGTTTGACTACCTTGATATAACTGCTTAGTAGCCGTTGGCAATTTTTGAATTTTATCTAAATCTGAGATAGCTTTTAATACTAAATTGTTAGCTGTTCCTGACAAAGTTTGAAAATTTTGTGAGTTATTATTAGAAGGGGCTGAACTAGATGCTTCACTAAGCACAGTTTTCATATTTTCTATATTTGAAGAAATATTTGCTGCAATTGTCTCAGCTGAAGTAGGTGTTCCAGTAACCGCTGAGGTAATTTGAGATTGTTGTTCAGGGGTTAAACTTTTAAAAGCTGACGTTGATTGTACCGCAGTCATTTGCTTTTGTTTATCAGCAGCAGCCGTATTCATCAAAGCCGTTGTACTTGATTCAATAGTTGATAAAAAATTAAATAACTTACTATTAGTATCGCTATCAGTAGTTGCTGTCGATTGTAAATTTGTAATAATCTGATTTAGATTCTTTAATCCATCTGAAAGGTTCTGCAAAGTACGTTCTTGCTCTGGTTTTAGTTGAGTTGCTTGTGACAATTGTTGTAAACCAACCGTCAACTTTTCTGATCCTTCCACCAATGCTTGAGACTTATCATCTAATTTTTGACTACCTTCACTCAACTTATGCACACCTGTTGTGTAAGCAGTAACACCATCTGATAATGTTTCTAACCCGTTAGATAGGGTTCCCACACCATCTGTATAAAGGTTTATTCCACTATTTAGTTTATTAGCTCCTCCAGAAAAAGTTTGACTAGAGCTTGCTAAAACATCTAAATTACTTGTCAAGGTTTGGCTCCCATTCTGTAGCTTATTAGAACCATTTAATAATTCTTGACTCCCATCAGCAGCTTTATTGATACCTGTTTTCATAGAACCCATATTTTTAAAAACTGATTCAGTATAAGTCCCTGTAATAGATTCTGCTACCTCATCTTTTAGTTTATTAGCTGCTGTCTCACTCATTTTTGAAGCTACAAAACTACGCCCCTTAGTAGTTTTATAAGTAATATTTAACCTTTCTGGTTTTTCTGTCATGAGAGTTGTCGCTTTTCTAGAAAGATCTTTAGGAAAGGTAATAACCATATAATAGTGACCCTTTTCTAATTCTTTTTCTGCTCTTTTAGCTGTTGTAAAATGGAAATCTAAGCTATCATTTTTAGACAAATTGTCCTCCATATCTTTGCCAATTGAAATAGTTTTTCCATTTAATTTAGCCGATTTATCTTGGTTAACGACTGCCACAGGTAAATTTTTAGTATTCCCATAAGGATCCCACATTGAGCTTAGAAAGATAACATTATATAGCGTTGGAATCAGTGCAACCCCAGCCATCGTAATCCATAATTTTGGGCTTTTTATGATTGCTTTTAATTCGTCTAACATTTTTTCTCCTATTTTGGACATATTGTTCATTTTTTTGATAAAATATATTATACAGTGATGATAGATAATTTCAAGATAAAAATCTCGTTTTTGGACACTGTGTTTAAAAATGTACAAAAATATTAAGGGGTAATTAATATGGTAAACGATACGAGGAGAGAAAAAACAAAAAGAGCTATTGAAGCAGCTATGATTACGTTATTAAAAGATCAGAGCTTCGATGAAATTTCAACGATTAATCTAACTAAAACAGCTGGAATCAGTCGTTCTAGTTTTTATACTCATTATAAAGATAAATATGAAATGATTGATCAATACCAACAGTCACTCTTCAATAAAGTCGAATATATTTTTGATCGCAATCAATTTAAAAAAGAAGATGCCTTGCTCGAAATTTTTCAATTCTTAGATAGAGAATCATTATTTGCTGCTCTCTTAACCCAAAATGGAACAAAAGAAATTCAGACCTACATCCTTAATAAATTACAATTAATGCTTTCTAAAGAATTACCTGTGGTCAATCCAGATGCAACAAAGTCTGATATCAACCGTTTGTATTATAGTGTCTATCTCAGTCATGCTATTTTTGGAGTCTATCAAATGTGGATAACACGAGGAAAAAAAGAAAGCCCTCAACAAATTACACAAGTGCTACTCAGTTTATTACCTCAAACTTAAAACCAGCCTTCCTTATAGGCTGGTCATTTTTAGTTAGGTTTATTTTATCCTCATTATAGGATAACAACACTAATAAGGACTGACATTATAAATGACGATACATTTGAGAAGACATATCTAAAAATTGGCCTACAAGCTCGTTATGTTCTCCTATAAAATCAAAGAGCTGATCCTCACTCAGTACACCGCATTTGAGATTATTTTCTGTTTGTTCTGATAGTCTAAACCAGTCTTCGCTACCATAAAATTCTCTTAATTTCACGTAATCTTCATAGTGCTTTTGAAAATCATCTATAGCTTCTACTAATGCATTGATTCTAGGTTTGAAGCTATCATACTTCTCTTCCATTTCTTCTATTTTTAATCTATCATTTAGATTCATAATAAAATCTCCTTAGTTATATAAGATTCGACGAGATAAGTTATCATTCTCAAGTATTTGTAACGTTAACTCTACTATATCCTTTTTACAAAGTAAAAAATTACTCATTACAAACTGACAGTGTTGATTTTTATTCTAATGTTAGTTTAAAATCTTTTTGGTTCATTAAATATAATGACTCACTAAAAAGTATATAGCAAAAAAAGCCTATAAAATAGGCTTTTAAAGTATGTAATGTAATAATTAAAGCATTTTGTTGTATTGCATTTTTGAGACTTCCTTAAGATCGCTTTACAAGTCTTTATAGCTTTAAATCAACATTTTAAGCTTTTTTTGTCAACATTAGTTGACATTAAAATTTCCTTCAAAGTTAGCAAAAAAGTAAGCAAAAATTTAATTTACAACTCTGTCAATTAATGAGTTCAGTAGGCAAGAACTAGCGTAGTCATCAGCTACGCTTTTTTCATTATCTAATCAAAATAATATTGGTATTTTTTCATAAAAATTTAGAAGTGCTATTTCTCGTAACATTATATATTCTGAAAGGCTTATCTGATTATCAGTACAAAATTGTCTCCTGCTTATCCTATTTTTGCTAGGTTTTAAGTATTGATTGGTCAAGATAGCTTATATAGACGTTTAAATACAGCATAGTTTTTAAATATTCTATCCGCTTGTTTAATTTCTTTTATCCCTTCAAAGTCAGTTTCGATAAACTACAGTGACAAAATATTGAAAACCACCAGCAAGTCCATTTGTTTGTGTGTTAACAGAGATAACTTCTTTTTGATTTTCCATGAATTGATTGATTTCTTTATCAAACTTTTCTATCAATTCATTAATGGGTGTTGGTTTAAACGACTTATCTGGATATGCCATATTAAAAGTTTTTATTTGTATTTCACTATCTCCATCTAAAAAATAAATTTAAATTATTATGAAGATATTATATCAAAAAATTACTCCCTGGCGGATATTATGCCACATATAAGATATAAAGGTACTATGATTTATTAATTTATTTTATTTAGAATTCCATCCCTATAATGCTCCGCAAACTCAAGCAAAGCTCTTTTCTTAGTCTCGTAGTACCAACTTTCAGAGCGATTAAGTTTCGTCATGATCTCTTGATTAGATAACTTTTCACTAATCAAGTAACACTCGATCAGTATTTGTCTGTAGTCTATCTTAGATAGTTGATTAATGGCATGCTTAATCGCGTCTAGCTCCTCTAGAGCGCATTCTCGGCTTATTTCAAGGTGTTTTCTGCGCGTGGGATGGTAATCTATATCAAACTGGTAACGCTCGTTATAGGTTAAATTAAGGCTATTGGCGATACGTTGCCACCTCTGGAACTCCTTAAGTTTACGCATGGCGTTCTTCTTGCTCATCTAACACCTCTAAAGCTTCTCTATGTAGTTTGAAAACAGTATTCCTTGAACAACCTACTTTATCTGGTATCTCGTCCCATGATAAGTCATCCACATATCTAGCCTTAATAACAGCTATCTGATTCTCATCTTGTAGGGAGGTAATCATGGCTAGCCTCTTGTCACGTTCTTTTGCCAAACATAAGAGTTGCTGTGCAGTACCTTTTTCAATGCCATTTAGTAACTCAGGATTACGAAAAGCATTCATCAGCTTGATGTCCTTGTCTCGTTGTTCCTCAAATAAGGTCATTAAAGCAAAAAGTGGCTTCAATTCTTTTAATTGTTCTTTAGCGCCCATGATTAACTCCTTTTTGGTATAATTTAGTTAAGCTTAAATTTAACCAAGGAGACGTTCTGTGTGAGCGTCTTTTTGTGTTTCTCGTTTTGTAAACTAGATATTTTTTGTAGTACTTCGCTTTTGGCTTCTAAAATCGTTTCTAAGCGCTTTTTAAAGTTGGTAATATAAAATATCAACTTGTCAGATAGAAGTTCTAAAACCATGTTTTATTTTAGTCTGATAAAGTCATTCTTTGTGGTAGGGTACTTAGCTTAAATTAGATATAAAATCCTTTAGAATCAAGCTTTTAATTTTTATCAAAAATTTCAAAAAGGGAATTTTTTGCACGGAAAAGGGCGGCGTTCTCAAAAACATGAACGACATAGCCCCGTTAAAAAAAGAGTGGGTGTGTTTCCGTATTATAACCAGTGACTGTCTCCCTTATCCATATAATAATGAAATCTCCTCCAGTGATGTAAATATTTTGCCAATCTCATGTACTTTGGACGTTTAGGAAAGTCATCACGACTATAATATCCATGAATGTGTCTTGCTTCTGGATTTACTTTCAAACACTCTTTAAAGGCTAATCGCCAGTAGTAGCAACAGTCTGTCTTGCTTCGATTGAGTGTGGCTTGATGAACTTTCTGACAAGAACCACAGGCAAAGGCATGAGAAGCCTTAAATAATTTCCGACAACGTCTCTCACATTTAGGACACAAGAAGAAGTAGCGTTTACCACCATAAGTTCCTGGTATCGTTTCAAGTAATAAGTTTTGATGGTTATAATGAATAACCAGATTATCTAGGTCTATGCGAATAGGTTGGTTATCCATTGTTCCTGTAATCTTTGTCTTGTCATATTTCTTCATCGGTTTAATAATACTCTCAATAGATAGTTCTAACATTCTTTCTCCTTAAAACTCAAACAACCCAAAACTATTGATAAAACGACAAAAAGAGGGAAATCCCTCTGATTGTTTATTTAACGAGTAACTGACCTTCAACAACCATATCATACAAATGGTTAAAGGCTTGACTGATAGTTTCAAGGATAGCTCCTAAATCGTCTTGGCTCATCTCCTGATAATTCATAGAGAGATGTTCAGCTAGTTGGTCATGGTCTGAGATGAAAGCCATGAGTGTGTCTTGTTCATTAGCTTCCTCTTGAGTAATCTCAAATAAAGGAACCACGCGCTGATCATCAAGTTCTTCAACTTCCTTAATTAATTCATTTTCCTGAGCCATGTCATCAAGTTCTTCATCCGTCATATCCTCAGGTTGGTTGTAATAGTCCTTGAAACTGTCACAGATACGCTTGAAGACCTTGCTTAACTTTCTATCTTCAGCATATTTTAAGACTAACTGATTAGCATGACCACCTTGGTCATCATTGTGATAAGTTGCGTCAATCACTGGTTGCTCATAAGTACCAGTCATGTAACCTAAGATAGCATGACAAGCTACCTGAGCGGTGTCAAAGTCTTTAAAAGTGTAGTGGAATGTGAATGTTTTTGGTGTGTCTGAAAATGTTCTCATGTTATTTCTCCTTTGTGATTGCTATAATGTCTGATAAATTGATAATGGCAGAAGGACACGCTACCCAGTTTGGTTGTTGGCCAGATAAAAGATATTTGACCAACTCATTATAAAGGGTGCGGTCTCCTTGTATGGTGATGGTGTTACCACCTCGTGTGTGTAATTGTAGTTTCATATCAGTTACCTGTACAAGACCAATAAAGAAGTTGTGGTACTCATGTCTTCATAATTGCCATAAGTTGCTTCTGAAAACTTGATGTCTATCACAGATACCGATAAGGTAAATTGATTGACCCGATATTCAAAATCATCTAGTGATTCTTTGTGTTTTTGATAAAATAGTTTGATTTTCATTATATAACCTCCGATTTATCACGTTTATCACACTAGCTTTTTTAAACGTGATAAATTTTAAGTCAGTAGTATCAAGGGTTTAACTCTTATTTATCACATTTATCACGTTTTATACATTAAAAATAAAATCTATATATAAGATATTCAAGGACTACTTCCTATATACCTATATATGGGAAATTTTGTTTTTTTCGTGTTAAACGTGATAAATGTGTCAACCCCTTGGTATGACTGGACTCATTTGTATCACGTTTAATTTTCGTTTGTGATAAACGTGATAAATTTTATTTTTTTCTCCTCTTTTTATACTCTGGCCAATGATTGTAGTACCCTCTTTCATTTTTGGGCTTTTTCTGTTTTTCTGGCGATGTTCTCCCGTTAGAATAGGCTAAGCTAGCATAGGGTGGTAGATCTTCTTTAGGGTAAAAACCTTTATGGAGTTGTTGACCTGATGGTATAATTTTCATACCTGTTTCAAAACCCTCTGGAAGATTGTTTTTAATCTCTTTGTGTAGGCCTCTTTCTGATTTGGTCTGTTTGATGTCATAATACTCTAAGAAACCTTTCCAAACATGATAGACAAAGCTATTAGGTATAAACTCGCTTGTCAGTTCATCAGTAAAAAACTTAGAAATAAAGTCAATAACGGGGTTCATTTCTTTGTGATGTTCTTCTAGTATTTCAATAGACTTCCTAGGGTTAATGTCAGCGATTGGCGTTTCAATCGCCAATTTAACCAAGTATTCCAGAACTTCCTTGCGGTTAATGTAGCTCTCTTTTATGGCTTTATTGGGCTTGTCTTTGAATATTTTAGTAAAGGGTAAAATTCTAAAGCGCCTATCAATGGCTGACTTATCCCCGTTCATTCTTGGCAAACCATTAGAAGATTGTACTACGGTCATGTTCAGGCGTATGCTATAGGGGCGTTTTCCCTTGTCCTCTATGGTCATGATGTCGCCTGTTGCTAAACTAAACATATCTGACGTATCTTTGATAACAGCGTCTTTCTGTACATCATCACCGATAACTAGAGATTTTCCTAATAAGATAGAAGTTGAAAAGCGACTGTTTGATAATCCTGTAATTTTTAAACTAGCCACATTCTCCATACCTATCAGATTGATTAGTAGCTGTTGAAACGTTCCTTTCCCTGTTCCACCCTCACCATATAGCCAAAAGATTTTCTGCAATGATTGCCCTGTGATACTAGCTTTAATAATTTGGATAGCAAGGTTATAGAGTTCCTCGTCATGGTCAAAAAGTTCTTTTAGCCATGTTGTAGGCTTCCAGCCTTTTAAATTTGGTTCTTTTGCATTTGGATTATAACCTGTTTTTATTTTTCGTGTAACTATTATCTCTGGCGTTATTTCTTCGAATAAGCCTGTTTCAGCATTGTAAAGTTGTTTGCCAATAACCGTATACTTTCCTTGAATTTCTTTCATTTGGCTTTGTCTGGCAATTTTATAAAGGGTGTCAAAAGCCTGTTTTTCCGTTGCGTTTGGGAAAATTGTAGAAATAAGGTCTTGTAAAAGTTCGTTATCCTCTAACCAGATACCAAAATCAGGGTTATAGTAGTACAGAGGGGCTTTCTGTCCTTGCGCTTCTGGTTTAATCCTGATAAAGTGGATATATTGTTTCAGCATGATAGCAACCCCTAGCGGTGTTTTAGGCAACGCTTTTTCGCTTGCTTCTTGTCCTTTTTGGTGGGCTAGTTCTTTATGCTGTACCTCGGTCAATCTGCCCGCTTTTACATTCTCAAGTTGTTCGCTGTCTGCCATGACCTCATCATAAGCTATCTGATAGGCTTCTTCTTTAATACTCTGACATTCCTTAATAAGTTGCCCCCTAACGCTTTTGAAAGTCTTGAAATACTTATCTTCACTTTCACGCGCCTCTAAGATTTCACTTTCAAGGCTTTTCAAATCTTCTTTTTCTATGGCTCTATCCTCTCTTTCTAAATTCTGCTCTTGCTATACTGGTAAAAGTGCGGTCTAACTCCTCAATCGGTAATGGGTTATCTGTCACACCGTTAGCTATCTTTGTCAACTCGTAAGCTGTTTCTATATCACAATCAACCCACTTATTAAAGAGTAGCCCGACAAAGCGCGTGAGTGCCACGTTACGCCCTCCCTCGTCTCCAAAGCCGTTGAAAAGCGTGTCAATAATTCTCATGGTCATTGACCTCTGGCCACTTGCTATAGGCTTGTAACGCTCAGTAGTTTCTTGCTTCGCTCTTGGTTCAACCTTTGGTACTGGATAATCTAGACCATGCTCTACGATTTTTTGATACTCTGCTCGGTCTCCTGTTGTTATTGGTAGCCCTTGGAGCTGTGACCAAGTAAGGCTGGCCATATCAAAGGGTAGCCCAATCTTATCAGCAATTTCTTTCACTACCTGCTTATAGGATTCTTCGTTCATGATGCAACTGGGCTTCACTACAAGCCGATAACGGGGGTTTTCTGCCGTGTGTTTGATTGTGGGATAAATGATATAAGAATAGCCAAAAAGTGCGTCAGAAACGATTTTAGGTAGGTCTATGCCTGTGTTAATCTCGTCATAGTCAAGAAAAATTAAATCACGATATACCAGACTGGTATTATTACGCTTATAGCTACCGTTTTTCTCTGCTGTGACTTTGCCACTCAGGCAGTAGGGGGCTTGTGTTCGCTTGTATTCTTCAATATCAATATCCTCAGGCGGTTTCAAAGGTCTAAACTGAGCAATATAGTCAAATGGTTCTAAAGGTCCTTTGTAGGGGTACAAATAAGAGCTAAAGCCTCTTGCTTCATAAATAGCCATCTACACATTTACCCCCAAAAAAATAAGAATATCACTGACTTTATAGTAATGCTTCCTCGTATCTTCTAGTGGTGGTTGGTATCGTCTTAGACCAGCTTTTTCCCACCGTTTTAGAGTTTTGCCTTTGATATTTAATTCCTCTTTGACCTGTTCAGCCGTTATCAACCCTAAAACTCTTGGTTTAGGTTTCTGGTAGGCTTCCAAAAAGCGATTAAACGCGGTCAGGTTTTGTTCTAAGAGTTTGGCTTCATAATCTTGACTAAATACGTTCATGCCTAACCTCCTTTGAGTAATTTCTTATAGCTGGTTAAATCGGCATTCAATAACACACTTAGGCGTTCTTGTTCCTTTTGTACTTGGTTGTAAAAGGCTTTAGCACCGTCTAGCAATTCTTCTTTATTAGCTGGAATAAAGTAACCACGATTGAATCCGTGTCTAATGCCGATAATAGGGACGTTATAGCGCGTGATTAAGCTACTGATGATACTTTGGACGGAGCGTTCTTCAAGTTTCAGTATTAAGCCAATCTCTGCTCCTGTAATGGGGTTGTCTGCCCCCACCTTAATCAGATTAAGAACACGTCTATAATTTTCTGGTAGTGTCATTCAGTTCCTCCCTAATTGTAATAATGGTTCTGTGATTGAATATAAGCCCCATAGTTTGCGTTCTGACGTGGTTTAGGTGTTTGGCGATCTTCTGGTAAGTCAATCTCTATTAATGGCTTAGAAAGGCTAAGGAGAAGCCCTAAGAGACCTAAAACAAAGAATAGAATAAGCGTCTGTGTTGGTGTGAGATTAAGTTCTTGAATTGCCATATTTAATAATTAATCCTTTTATTTCTTCTCTTGTCATGTTGGGAAAGTTATCTTTTTCCTCGTCAGTCATACGCTCTAAAATATAGTTAGCGATTTCATTTAATTCTTCAATACTCCTCATGCGGATACCTCACTTAAATGAGTTTCAAGTTCCCCAGTGTCTTTCTCTGAACAAGGTAAACCGTTAACGGCTCTAAAGACAATCTCTGTGGTTCGTTGATAGTCTAAAGCTTCCCATGCTTCTTCAAAGCTGGTGGCACTTTTTCTGAATTTAATGACGTATTCTGTCATAACGTTAGCAATAATCACCCAAGCAATATGTTGGTTATATAGTCGAGTGAAATATGCTTCAGCTTTATCTTTGCTGAGTTGGCGATTTTTGAACATTTCTAGCTGTTCAGGAGTGTATCTATCTTTTGAAAAAGGATTTGTTTCTGCTCTATATTTCATTATGTCTTTTCTCGCTTAATTTTATTTTCTGTGTAGTATTCTTATTGATTGCTTGTTTCTTGTACTAGATTCGTGCTAGTTTTAAAGGATAGTAGTCAAAATATCCTAGATATGGTATAATCTAGCTATCAAATCTTTTACTAAAACCCCTTTAATAATAGCTTGCCTGCTTTATTATTTGAGTTTAGTTATACTAGTTAAAGGCTGTGCTGATTGGTCTCGGTAAGCCTTTTTTTGTTGCTCTTGATTATTGATTAATAATTGCCTTGTTCAATGTCATTCAAACGCTTTTGCTCTGCTTTGCGATTATAGATTAGCACTTTGTCATCAAGCATGAGCGATACGCCTTCCAATACGTTGAAAATTTCCTGTGTGATTGCTTCAAACTGTTCGCGATCTGCATTTGGTACTTTGTCAGCGTAACCCTGTGCTAGCTCAGCTAAATCAACACCTTCATCAATCCATTTCTTCAACTCTTTGTAAGTTGTTGCTTTCATAATCATTTCTCCTTTATCCACGCGCATCACTGCGCTTTTTTTATTGTGTTTTGGTTATAGATAGCTTCAGATACGCTAAAATTTAAGCCGTATTTTTCTTTAACCTTGATTAGTTCAACCGTTTCATCAAGGATAGGCTCACGGTCTCGCAACATGTTTTCTGTCATCTCGTTTTTACTAACCATCTTAGGATAACCATATAGGTCAGAAACGGCTTTGTTTGCGATAGTGTTTGCTTTGATAAGGTCTTTCTTAGTTGCATTTTGTAAGCCATCGACAAGCCTATTCATAGCTTTCTTTTGATGTTCTTTATCAAACATTCTAAATACTTGGAAGCCCTCTAGCCCTGTGCTTTGGCGTAGTTGTTTGATAATCTCAAATACCCATAATTTAAAGGTTTTGGCTTCCTTCTTACGGCTTGAGAAGATAGTTTCATAAATGCCAAACTCATTAACGATTAACATTTCTTGTTGACGCCCTAAACTGTCTGCGACGTGGTTGTTTGAAACAACCTCATCTCCCAAACGTTGTTTAATAAATTTTGGATTCAGATCTAGTGCTTTAGCAATATCAGCTAGCACCGCCCACCATTCACCTTGGTGCTCTACAAATCGGATAGTATATCCGTTCCATGTTTCTGTTTTGTTCATAGATTGCTCCTACAAGCTGATCAGCTTCACTAGTTGCTGAACTCGGTCAATCCCATTTGAAATATCAGTTAGATTATCCATATCAACTAAATCAGCTAGCTTATTTCGTATATAAGTTAGGTCACTTATACCTGGTAGTTTTTGGGTGCTTGGTTGAGCTAGTTCTTGCACCAATTCGCCTTGCATGTAATAGCCATTCAAGCGGATTTCTTTTAGAATGTTTTTGACTGCTTTTCTAAACTCTTTGGCTTTTGGTTTGCGTGATTGGAAAAGCACTTCATATAGACCAAATTCAGTTAACATATTTACTTCACGTTTTTGACCTGCCCTAGATATTACATAGGTCAGCTTTTCATCTTCATCAATCCTTTTTAATAAGTCCGTTGTATTTTGCACTTCAATCATTTCAGCAACTTCAACGGCAATAAAAAGCGGGTTATCTTTATTGCCATAAATTTCAAACGACTTATCCCCAAATTGTCGGCTAGCGATAACGTCAGCGGTTGGTTTCTTGTTCATTTCCTTTGACCAATTGAAAAAGTCTTCAAATGGGTTCTTTGTATTTTGTATTGTCATAGTTTCTTTTACCTCTCTATATAGCTTGTTCAGTTTGCTTCTACTAACTTGGTTAGGTTTGTGTTTACCCTGCCACCATTTACCAACTGTTCGGGGGTCTATTCCGATACGTTGCCCAATTTCTACCAAGTTCAAGTTATAGGAAGTTCTTAGCTCATCTATGACTTTGCTATAATTCCTTTTCATACTTGCCTGCCTTTCTTTGTTGCTCTCACGCGCATTGTAGCGTGTTTTTTAATGCCATTGTCTTAATATCTTGATAGGTAAAATTAAGATTGATAAGAGCGATTGCCATATCTTCCAAAGCTTGGTATCTCACTAGCTCCTTACTAGTTAGGCTATCAATGCCTGTCAGACCTCCACGTTGAGCCACTAGCTGGCGTTTATTCAATCCGCTGGCACCTTTAAGCAATAGGTTTGTAACCGTGCTGTGCGCGTGTTTAGGGGCTTGCTCCCAGTTCTCTATACTGTCATGTAAGGTTTTACGTTTCGGCTTTTCTAGAGCCCTCTGATAGCGAAACTCTGCCACCTCGTCACGCATTTCAAAGAAGGCTTTGACTAGATTTTCTTTGAATGTTGCTACCTGGTCCGTATTCTTCAAGAACGTGATCAGCAAGGTTGCTTGTTGCTCATTCAGAATATAGATTTTAGACTGCTGTCCGCTTTCCATAGCTTGGATATTAAATCCAACCTTTCCCAAACGCTCAAAACGTTCAAGGTTCTTTCTGATGGTGCGTGTAATTGTGTGGTGCTGTACTTCAGCACATTCAGCGATTATCTCGCTTGTGGTGTACGGCTCTTTCTTGCCGTCTAAATAAACTAGATTCATTTGTGACCTGCCTTTCTTACTCGTAAACTTCTGATAGCTCTTTAAAAACAGCGTCAGGGATTGCCCGCATTGCTTTTTGTTGCAGTTCCATTGCTTTGTTGCGGTCGCTCGCTTTGGCAGTGCTTTTTTCGATAATTTCAGAAGTTGCGAGAACTTGCCGAAAAAGTAAGTCTAATTTGAGTCTATGCCCTTCTGTAATTTCTACTTGTTGGGCTTTTTTATTTCTCAAAAATTCAAAATCTATCAGCTCATCATCTTCTAACTTATAGTCAATAGCCTTTCGATACCGCCAACCCGAAAGTCGCTGCTTAATGTCTGCAAGCGTCCACGTTGGCAAAGCTTCGGCGATAAGAGCCAAAGTGATAACTCCGTTATCTTCATAGAGCTTATAGAGTGTTTCTTGGGTAAATGGTTGTTTTGCCATTGGTTTGCTCCTTTCTAGTCTTGATAAAATAGTTCATCAATGGTGATGTCTGGTTTAATTTCAGCAACCATTGACTTAATCGCTAGGCGCTCTTTGTCATTGAAGGGCGTTTTCTTCGTCTCTTTGTTATTGTAAGACTGCAAAGAGATATTCAGCTTGTCTGCCATTGCTTGCTGTGTTAGCCCAAGCATGACACGATAGCCTTTTAATTTGCTCATTCTGTTCTCCTTTCTAGATGAATAGATTGAAAAAGTGAAAGGTGTTAGGGGGGTATTTTGATATAGTTTTCTATACCTTGATTTTGATTATATATAGTTTTCTATTCTTTGTCAACGATTTTTTTGAAAAAAATATAGTTTTCTTTGCTTTTTGTTAAAATCACGGTTATAATTGTTTTTGAAAGGTGTGATATTTTATGAATAGGTTGAAAGAATTACGAAAAGAAAAAGGACTAACTCAAGCAGAGCTAGCACATGGAATAGGTACAACAAAATTAACTGTTTCAAATTGGGAAAATGAAAAGCATGTCATCAAATCAGACAAAGCTCAAGCCCTCGCTGATTTCTTCGGGGTTAGTGTTGGGTATCTGTTGGGGTATAGTGATTTCAAAGTACCCGAAGATTTTCTAAATAGTCGTGAAATAGTGCATCATGAAGAAGTAGGAGATATTATTGAACTAAGAGCCGACCCTATAGAACTTTTAACTTTTAATACTATTGGAGAAAAGAGGGGAGACGATTTTTACAATGCTCTTATCAATATAGCTAACATTGAAAATAAGAAATTCGGGCTAGGTGCCTACAATTCAAAAGAAGAAGCTCGTAGAGATATAAATCACTTAATCAACAATATTTCTACTTTGCCTGAAGATTTTCGGGATTTGTTAGTATATTGGACCATGGGGACTGACAACCAAAGAAAACTCATTATGGATTTAAGTAGGGAATTTGCTAACAGCAATAATAGTATAGACAACTAACCCACGCGCCAACATTTTCCAGCATTCCGAAATGCGACCATGTGTTCGTGGTTGGGAGTAGTAACCTTCTATTCTCTAAGTTCGCTCGAAGTTCAGCATTATGCGCGTGGAACAAATTTAGCTACCTTACAGTTACCACTCAATAACGACCTGTTAAATTTTCATGTCTAAATGCCAATTTTATTATCTTTACCTACGCGCAAACTCCTTGATACGCCTTTTATTTTCTTTAATTACAAGACCCTCAAAACTTAGCAAAAATTGGAGTATAATCTGAACTTTTCTGAACTTTTGTCGGCGGTAATTAATAAGCTATCTGCGCGTGGTTGTATTTCAATAAAAGGAGATTTTCTATGAACATAAACAAAAAACAAGTATTCTTGATACTGTGTGGTATTGCTATTTCAGTGACAGGCATTGATATGCTTCTATCTGGTGAGTATATAAGAGGAATTATCAAGTTGATTTTAGCTTTTGGAATTTTTGTCATATTTAGCAAGGATAGAGATGAATAACCCATAGTTTCTATTTTAAGGCCGAAAACGCCCACTCTGGTGTGTTAAAACAGACATGAAATACTCTAGCAGTATAAAACTATACCCCACTGCTTTAAGTCTAAAAATGAGCTACCAGAGTAGAAAAAACGACCTATAACTAAAAACTATTATCTTATCTGTTAAGCAGTTGCATAAAATATCATAAAAATATACATAAAATTATTTTTAGTCATTTTTAACTCACCGTACCTTGACCGTTAGAACATAGAAAGGAAAAGCATGAACGAATTACAACATTATGACGAATTAGCTTTCGAAAATATTAAACACATAGATGAAAACGGTGTAGAGTTTTGGTATGCCCGTGAATTACAAACTGTTTTAGAGTATGCTAAATGGGACAATTTTTTAAACGTTATTGAGCGGGCTAAAATAGCTTGTGAAAACACTGGAAACCCCATCGCTATGAATTTTCCCGAGGTCAGCAAAATTGTACAGCTCCCTCTAGGAGATAGGGAGATTAAAGATTATAAACTATCTCGCTATGCCTGCTATTTGATTGTCCAAAATGGTGACCCTAGAAAAGAAGTCATTGCACTGGGTCAATCATATTTTGCTATTAAAACCCGTCAGCAAGAACTAGCTGATAATTTCAACAAACTCGATGAAGAGCACAAACGTTTAGCGATTCGCCAAGAGATGAAGGAACATAATAAATCCTTAGCTGAAGCTGCTAAAATGTCGGGTGTCACTAACTACGGCAAGTTTCAAAACTTTGGATATAAAGGCCTTTATGGTGGAATGTCTATGCAAGATATTCATGATAGAAAAGAACTGGAAAAAGGGCAAAGTATTCTTGATTATATGGGTAGCGCTGAATTGGCCGCTAACTTATTCCGTGCTACTCAAACCGATGAAGTGTTAAGAAATCGGCAGATACACGATGAAAATCTAGCTAACGATACACACTTTAACGTAGGTAGAACAATCAGAAAAACAATGCAGAAACTAGGCACAACTATGCCCGAAAATCTCCCTACACCTCAAGAGAGTATCCAAGATTTGAAAAAGAAACATAAACAACTAGATAAACAACCAGACGATAATCAACTTTCACTTTTTGATGATATGTAAAAAATAGGCATAATATCCTCGTATAGCTATTTCAACTCTCAATCATATAAATTTATCAACTTACCCCAAAAAAACAAAAAAGACTTCACAAGTTTTTACGCTCGCAAGGCCTTAAAAGTCTAATATTATATCACAATTTTCTATTTGTAATATTTCGGATATTTACCCGATACCATTATTATACCATGATATAAACCTAAAATCCCTTTAATAATAGCTTGCCTGCTGATGGAAAGGTTTATGATCATGAAAATAACTGAAGTAAAAAAGAAAGATGGTACGGTAATTTATCGTGCCAGTATTTATCTTGGTACTGATAAAGTAACAGGTAAAAAAGTAACTACTAAAATAACAGGACGAACTAAGAAAGAAGTTAGAGAAAAAGCTAAGTACGAAGCTGTCGAGTTTATAAAAAATGGTTCTACTCGCTTCAAAGCTACTTCCGTAACAAGTTATCAGGAACTTGCAACCTTATGGTGGGATAGTTACAAACATACCGTAAAATACAATACTCAGCTAGCTACTGAAAAGCTGTTAACCGTTCATGTCATACCAATTTTTGGAGCATATAAGCTTGATAAGTTAACGACACCACTTATACAGTCTATCATTAATAAACTAGCTGATAAAACTAATAAAGGAGAAAGAAAAGCTTACCTCCATTATGACAGAATACACGCGCTGAATAAACGTATACTACAGTATGGCGTTATCATGCAAGCTATACCATTCAACCCTGCGCGTGAGGTCATTCTCCCTCGCAACACTAAGAAAGCTAACACTAAAAGAGTAAAGCATTTCGAAAATGATGAACTAAGAACATTTTTCAACTACTTAAACAATCTAGATAAAAGTAAATACAGATACTTCTATGAAGTCACACTTTATAAGTTTTTATTAGCTACAGGTTGTCGCATTAATGAAGCGTTAGCACTAAACTGGTCAGATATCGACTTGGATAATGCCGTTGTTCATGTCACAAAAACGCTAAATTACAAGCAAGAAATTAATAGTCCAAAGTCAAAGTCAAGCTATCGTGATATTGACATAGATAGTCGAACAGTTACAATGCTTAAGCAGTATAGACGACGACAGATTCAAGAAGCATGGAAGTTAGGGCGTTCAGAAACAGTGGTATTTTCTGATTTTATCCATAAGTACCCAAACAATAGAACCTTACAAACTCGATTAAGAACACATTTTAAAAGAGCAAATGTATCGAATATAGGCTTCCATGGTTTTCGTCACACTCACGCTAGTTTATTGCTGAACACAGGCATCCCCTACAAAGAACTCCAATATAGATTAGGGCACTCTACTCTATCTATGACTATGGATATTTATAGCCATTTATCAAAAGAGAATGCAAAAAAAGCTGTCTCATTCTTTGAAACAGCAATTAACTCAATATAGTAAAAAATCAAAAGTTAGCAAAAAAGTAAGCAAACCCAGAAATCAATGTTTTAAGATAAGACAAAAAGCCCACTGTTGTAGGCTTTCTGTAAGATATATCTTAAAATTAAAGCATTTTGTTGTAGAATTCAACGACAAGTGCTTCATTGATTTCTGGGTTAATTTCATCGCGTTCTGGAAGGCGAGTCAATGAACCTTCAAGTTTTTCAGCATCAAATGATACGAAAGCTGGACGTCCTAAAGTAGCTTCAACAGCTTCAAGGATTGCAGGTACTTTCATTGATTTTTCACGAACTGAAATAACTTGTCCTGGAGTAACGCGGTATGATGGGATATCAACACGTTTACCATCAACAAGGATATGACCATGGTTAACAAATTGACGAGCTTGGCGACGAGTTGTTGCAAGTCCTAAACGATAAACAACGTTATCAAGACGACGCTCTAAAAGAACCATAAAGTTGAAACCAAGAGTTCCTTCTTTTGCTTTAGTAGCTTGTACGAACAAGTTACGGAATTGTTTTTCACCAAGTCCGTATGAAAAACGAAGTTTTTGTTTCTCAGCTAACTGCAAGCCATATTCTGAAAGCTTGCTACGGTTATTAGGACCGTGTTGACCAGGTACGTAGTTACGACGTGCCAATTCTTTACCTGTGCCTGTAAGTGATAAACCAAGGCGACGTGATTGTTTCCATGATGGACCAGTATAACGTGACATCTAAATGTCCTCCTCTAAAATAATTGAGGAAATAACGATTTAAAAAATCCTGATTCGTGCAGGGGATTTTCGCCTAAACAGCAAAGGGTACTAGATTAGTTAACCACCTGTTGACGAGCTTCATATTTTTCTGCTGTTATTTCACACAAGCTATATTATATCATGAAAATAATATTGAATCAAGTTTTTATGTCTCTTAAACCTTAAATACAAATAGACATCTAATAAGTATTTCCAATTATAATAAGAAAGATTCTTAATTCTAACCACCAATAGAGAATTAGTAAATTTTTTTATAGAAACAAAAAACCTCAGTCGAGGTTTTCATACTATTCTGCTGACTCGTCATCAAAATAACGAATTAAAGTTTTCTCAGTTAAAATATCTGAATAAGTGTAAGACTCTACATAAGTATTATCAATTGCTCCTGGTACAGCTGCAGTATCCTTATACTCTACGATAAACAAAGATGGGTAAACTTCAATTAGGCGCCCAATTTTATTTTTTTCCCTCTTACGACCATTTTCGAGAGTAAGTTCGACCATCTGTCCCTCATGTGACTTGATATCTTCTTTTATTTTTTTCATTTTTGCAACATCTGCAAATGCATCACTCATATTAACATCTCCTATTCTTCAAATTGAGCTATACTAGAAAATTTATTATATTCCTTTTGAAACATTAATTTTACTGTCCCACGCGCACCAGCACGGTTCTTTTCTAAAATAACCTCAACAGTATTATCTTCTACAATTTCCTCTGCTTCTTCGCCCTCTCTACGATAATAATCATCTCGATATAAGAAAGCAACAATGTCAGCATCTTGTTCAATCGATCCAGATTCACGAATATCAGATAAGACCGGTCGTTTATCCTGCCTTTGCTCAACCCCACGAGAGAGCTGGCTTAATGCGATAACAGGAACCTTTAATTCTTTAGCTAAAATCTTCAACTGCCTTGAAATTTCAGAAACTTCTTGCTGACGATTTTCTGGTCTAGTTCCTGAAATTAATTGGAGGTAGTCAATGACGATTAAACCTAAACCATCATCAACTTCTTGAGATAACTTCCTAGAGCGTGCTCTAATTTCTGTAATTTTAATCCCGGGCGTATCATCAATATAAATTGGCGCATCCGCCAAAGCTCCTTGAGCAATCGTTACATTATTCCAATCTTGATCCGTCAACTGACCAGTTCGTAAACTATGAGAATCAACCATTCCCTCTGCTGCCAACATACGGTCAACTAAACTCTCAGCCCCCATTTCAAGTGAAAAAATAGCTACAGGTCTATTTTGTTTAGTTCCAACATTTTGAGCAATATTTAAAACAAAGGCTGTTTTACCTACTGCAGGACGAGCCGCTAAGATGATTAATTGATCTGGATGTAAACCTGTAGTAATCCTGTCTAAATCTCTAAATCCAGTTGGTAAACCTGTGACATCTGAGGTTTGCTGTGAACGTAATTCTAAGTTTTCGTAATTAACTTTTAAAACATCAGATATCTTTCTAAACCCGCTACGATTACTGTGTTCGTTAATATCAACTAAAGCCTTCTCAGCGGTGGCAATAATTTCATCAGAATCATTTCCTTCATAGGCCATGTTGACAGTATCTGTCAACTTAGAAATGATATCTCGCAACATGGCTTTCTCAGAAACTATTTTGGCATAAAACTCCGCATTAGCACTTGTTGGAACACTATTAACTAATTCAACAATATAGCCCAACCCACCAATGTTTTGAAGATCACCTTGGTCATCTAAAATATTTCTAACAGTAGCAGCATCAATTGCATCATTTCTATCAGCTAAGGTAATCATCGCTCTGAAGATAACTTTGTGTGAATATTTATAAAAATCATCTGGACTTATAAATTCTCTCACCATAATCAGTTTCTCTGGTGAGATAAAGATAGATCCTAGAACGGCCTGTTCTGCCAACAGGTCTTGAGGTTGTACTCTTAGCTCAGATACTTCTACCAAACTTCATTCCTCCTGACTTGTCAACCTTTATCATCTCTCAGTTTACGCTTCTTTGATATCAAGCTTAATCTGTGAAGAAACCTGTTTATGTAATTTTACTGGTACTTCAACCTTACCAATCGCTCTAATAGTATGATCTAAATCAATATGACGTTTGTCAATTTTAATGCCGTATTGTTTTTGTAACTCTTCAGCAATCTTTTTGGCTGTGATAGAACCAAACGTACGACCATCTGGACCTACCTTTTCAATAAATTGCACTCGGGTAGTTTCGGATTCTAATTGTGTTTTCAGCTCCTTTGCCTGTGCTAAAATTTCTGCTTGTGCTTTTTCTTCGGACTTTTGTTTTCCTTTTAATTCACCGATAGCTTGTGTCGTTGCTTCTTTAGCTAGATTCTTTTTTAATAAGAAGTTTTGAGCATAACCAGTAGGTACTTCCTTAACCTCACCTTTTTTTCCTTTCCCCTTAACATCTTGTAAAAAAATAACTTTCATCTCAATTAATCCCTTCTATTTTCGACTGTACTATTTTCTCTTAAATCTTCGTCAATTATTTCCAGTAACATACGTCTAACTTGCTTTACAGACTTGTCTTGTATTTGACAAGCAGCAAAACTAAAATGTCCGCCACCACCAAGTTTTTCCATAATACGCTGGACATTGATATTATTTCTACTGCGCGCTGAAATACCAATATTTGAACTGTTTTTAGTAATAACAAAAGTAGCCTCAATACCTGCCATTGTCAACATGGTGTCAGCTGCTTTACTAGCTATAACATGCGAGTAAACTTTATGTTCTTCTCCGGTAGCAACAATGATGTTATCATAAATACGCTCACCTTTTAAAATCAATTCATTAATTAAACGATATTCATCAAAATCTGTAGCTGATATTTTTTGAATAGCCATACTATTACTACCTAAACCGCGTAAATAGCTTGCCACATCAAAAGTTCTACTCGTTACATTAGATGCAAAATTTCTTGTATCAAGCATGATACCAGCCATTAAAATACTTGCTTGACTGCGGCTTAATTTATCTTTAGCTTGTTGAAATTGAATCAATTCTGTAACTAATTCGCTGGCACTACTTGCGCCACTTTCTATAAATGAAAGAACAGCATTTTTTGGAAAATCTTCATCTCTTCTATGATGATCTACCACAATAACATCTGCAAACTTGTTAAAGAATTCCTTAGATAAGGTTAAAGCTGTTTTAGAATGGTCTACCATGACTAATAAAGAATTTTGAGTAATTAATTCAAAAGCTCTCTCAACACTTACGAGACGTGTTTCGCCGTCTTCTTGCAAGTAATCAATTGCTCTTTCAACATCAGAATTCATGTCATTTGGGTCATAAACTACATAACTGGCATTAACAATATTACTAGCAAAAAATTGCATCCCTACAGATGCACCTAGTGCATCCATGTCCAATTTCCTGTGTCCCACAATAAAGACACTATCAACTACTTTCAAACGGTCAGAAATAGCAGTCATCATAGCTCTGGTACGTGTTCGTGAACGTTTAATAGTTGAAACAGCACCACCACCAAAGTAAAGTGCTTTTTTACTACTATCATTTTCACGTACTACTATTTGATCTCCTCCGCGAACGAGTGCTGTATTAAGATTTTCTAAAGCAATTTGCCCAATTTGATTATGGTTACCATCACCATAAGAAATTCCCATACTTAATGTTAATGATAAATGGTTTTCCTGAGCGCGTTTTCGAAACTCATTTAAAATATCAAATTTATCTTTTATCAATGTATTTAAAACGCTATAGTCGGTAAAAATATAGTATCGATCCATATTGACACGACGATAAAAAATATTTTTAGACTGTGTAAAATCAGAAATAAAACTAGTCACGAAGGCGTTAATCTTTGACATATCAGCCTCTAACATAGTATCCATAATATCATCGTAGTTATCAATGGAAATAATACCAATAACTGGACGTAGCATTGAACTATCATAGTTTCTTCTATTCCCCATGAAATTATCGAAGAAATAGAAAACACCCGTCTCTGTATCCAAATAAGCTGAATATTTGTTATCACCGTATTCAAATGATTGCCCAGCCGTTCCATTACGTCTACTAGTAATGATATCTTTAACAGTAGCAGACTGAAAATGACCATTATCCCCAGTAAAAATCAATTCTGCATAAGGGTTAAACCACTCAATATCATTTGTTTCAAGATCAAATTGTATAACACCAACTGGCATTTGTTCAAGAAGACTCTTAAGAGAAACTTCTGTTTGATCATTAAGTAATTCAATTTGTTCAACTTCAGATAGTTCATAAGTTATCTTTTGGTAATATAATAAGGCAACAACAAAAGATAAAGCAACAAAAATAGCCAATAATAGAGCCGTATAGGATTGAAATAACCTAACACAAATAGCTAATAGTCCAAATAAAATCAGGCCTATTAAAACTAAATGGACGGTTGCAAAACGAAATCTTTTCATTAAATAACCTCTTAAGACCTAATTATAACACAAAACGCCCCTGATAAACAGGGGCGAACACTATTATCAATTGATATTTTTACGACCTTTTTGTCTTCCTTCAAGGTAAACCATTAAAATACTAATATCGGCTGGATTAACTCCTGAAATACGACTAGCCTGACCTAGCGTTTCTGGGTTAATTTTTTTGAATTTTTGTCTAGCTTCTGTTGCGATAGAATCAATGTCGTCCCAGTCAATATGAGGGGGAATACGTTTTTCTTCCATTCGTTTCATTTTTGCAACTTGATCTAAAGCCTTTTTAATATAGCCTTCGTATTTAATTTCAGTTTCCAAAAGTTCAATAACCTTACTGTCTAATGGCTCATCAGCACAACCAACAAAATCCGTTGCTACTGCATATGTGATTTGTGGGCGGCGCATAAATTCTTTGGCAGTTAAAGCATCTGTCAAAGGTTTAAAGCCCAATTCTTGAATCCGTTTATTTGTCTCAGAAACTGGCTTTAACTTTATAGAGTCTAAACGTTCTAATTCATTTTCAAATTGCATTTGACGCTTTTTAAATATCGCATAACGCTCTTCATCTACTAGGCCAATCTCATAACCGATTTCTGTTAAACGCATATCTGCATTATCATGACGAAGAATCAGACGATATTCTGCGCGACTTGTCAACAGACGATATGGTTCTAGAGTCCCTTTGGTAACTAAATCATCAATCATGACACCAATGTAAGCATCACTTCGTTTTAAAATAAGTTCTGGCTTCCCTTGAACTTTAAGAGCAGCGTTGATCCCAGCAACCAACCCTTGACCAGCAGCTTCTTCATAACCTGAAGTACCATTAGTCTGTCCTGCAGTAAACAAACCAGCAATTACTTTTGTTTCGAGTGTTGCTCTTAATTGATGAGGCAATACAATATCATACTCAATAGCATAGCCTGTACGCATCATTTCAGCATTTTCAAGCCCTTTTATAGAACGTAATAAATCAACTTGAACATCCTCAGGAAGACTCGTTGATAGCCCTTGAACATAAACTTCTTCAGTGTATCTACCTTCTGGTTCTAAGAAGAGTTGGTGGCGCTCTTTATCAGCAAAACGCACAATTTTATCTTCAATTGACGGACAATATCTAGGACCAACTCCCTTAACGATTCCAGAAAACATAGGAGCACGGTGTAGATTTTGATTGATGATGTCATGACTCAAAGTATTCGTATAGGTCAACCAGCACGGTACCTGGTCAGTAATATAATCTTCATCCCTAGACATAAATGAAAAATGATTTGGTTGCTCATCCCCAGGTTGTATCTCTGTCTTTTCATAATTAATAGAGGAGGCTTTTACACGAGGAGGTGTTCCAGTTTTGAAACGACCAATTTCTAATCCTAGGTCTCTTAAATTATCTGCCAATGTCACAGAAGCTAAACTATTATTAGGGCCCGAGGAGTACTTAAGATCACCTAATATAATCTCTCCTCGAAGAGCAGTACCTGTTGTTATAACAACAGATTTTGCTGAAAATTTCTGATTAGTTGCTGTACGAACCCCCACAACCTTTCCATCTTCAACAAGTATTTCGTCAATCATAGCTTGTCTTAAGGTAAGATTTTCTTGCTTTTCTACAGTTTGCTTCATTGTTTGTGCATAGAGGGCTTTATCAGCTTGTGCTCTTAAGGCACGGACAGCAGGCCCCTTACCTGTATTAAGCATTTTCATTTGTATATAGGTTTTATCAATGTTTTTACCCATTTCACCACCTAAAGCGTCAATCTCTCTGACAACGATACCTTTAGCAGAGCCACCTATAGAAGGATTACAAGGCATAAATGCTAACATTTCTAAGTTGATAGTGGCTAGAAGTGTCTTACATCCCATACGACTAGCAGCTAGACTAGCTTCCACACCTGCATGACCCGCTCCAACAACGATAATATCATAGTTTTCTGCAAAATTATGTGTCATTTTATTCCTTTCCAATTTCAAAGTCTAATTCATTAAAACACAAAAATAGCCAAAACTCTCGAAAATTGTACGTCAAAAAGACTTACAAATTCCATGAGCTTTGACCATCATAGTTATTGTTAAATTTATTTTAGCATTTATCTTTTAAAAGTCAACCAGAGGGGATAGGCTATGTTAAATGAAAACCAATTTTTATGCCTGTTATTAGCATCTCTATCCCGATAGTCATCAAAATAAGTCCCATCATTTTGGTGATTATAGTCATTGCATTTTTTCCAAGAAATTTAGTAATTTCGTTTGCACTTATTAAAATAACATACATTATCACACATAATATGGCAAAAGCAAGTATAGTAATGAGTTTGCCAGATAAACCACCACTTGATAACCCCATAGCAGTTGCAATAGTACCCGGACCTGCCAAAAGGGGCATTGCTAATGGTGAAACTGCCACATTCATTGGATCATCCTTATGCTCCTCTAGGTTTTTATTGGTTGGTGAATGTATACCATTAATCATTTTATAACCTATAATGCCTACCAATATTCCACCAGATATTTTTAGGGCGGCTAGGGTAATCCCAAATAAGTTAAAAAGTAAGTGGCCACTTAATACAAAGATTACAATAATGACAAAAGCAAGTAATACTCCTTTTGCTGCAATCCGACGTGAAATCTTCTGATCATCATCAGCTACTAAAGCCATAAAAGCTGGCAAATTAGAAATGGGATTCATAATGGCGAAAAAAGCCATGAAAGCTAAAATAAATTTTGAAATCATACGATTACCTCACTTAATAATTAAGTGTCAATTAAATGTATTGACAGATTTTATCATCACGATAAGCCTGATCAATCATCCCACCGCCTAAACATTCTTGTTCATTATAAAAAACAACAGCTTGACCTGGTGTGATTGCTCGTTGTAAATCATCAAACACAACCCTTGCTTGATTACCTTTTACGTAAACTGTAACTTTACTGTCAGGTTGACGATATCTGAACTTAGCTGTACATTCTAGCTTAAATTCATTAGGCATATCACGTGTAAAGTGGATTTCAGAAGCTGTCAAGCTAGTTGACATCAATGAGTCATGATAGAAACCTTGACCTACATAAAGAATGTTTTTACTTAAATCCTTTCCAACTACAAACCAAGGTTTATTATCTCCACCATGTTGCCCACCAATACCAAGGCCCCCTCTTTGACCAATAGTATAATACATTAAACCAGCATGTTCACCCATGTCACGACCATCAACAGTCATCATACGACCTGGTTGAGCCGGTAAATATTGACCCAGGAAATCCTTGAAATTTTTTTCTCCAATAAAACAAATACCAGTAGAGTCTTTTTTCTTAGCGGTCGCAAGTCCTGCTTCTTCAGCTATACGGCGAACTTCTGGTTTTTGTAAATGACCAAGTGGAAATAACGTTTTTTGCAATTGCTCCTGAGATAATTGACTTAGAAAATAAGTTTGATCCTTATTATTATCTGCTCCTCTAAGCATATGAACTATTCCGTTCTCATCACGTGTTACTTGTGCATAATGACCTGTTGCTACATAGTCAGCACCTAATGTCATCGCATAATCTAGAAATGCTTTAAATTTAATTTCCTTATTACACATAACATCTGGATTTGGCGTACGACCTGCTCGATATTCTGCTAAAAAATATTCGAAAACCCTGTCCCAATACTCTTTTTCAAAGTTGACAGAGTAGTATGGTATGCCGATCTGATCAGCAACAGCAGCAACATCTTTATAATCTTCAGTAGCCGTACAAACACCAAATTCATCTGTGTCATCCCAATTTTTCATAAAAACACCAATAACATCATAACCTTGCTCTTTTAAAAGCAGGGCAGTTACTGATGAATCAACACCTCCACTCATGCCTACAACGACACGAATGTTTGAATTATCAGTCATAAGAATTCTCCCATCAAAAAGTTTTATTTTTAACTTAGGCTTGAAGGGCCAAGTTGTTCTTAGATCAATCATATTGACTAAGAAACACTATAAAAGTGCTTATATATTATAGCACTATTTGTTGTCAAGTTGTATGTTTTTGTTGTGATAAATATTTATTACATTGCAGTTTTTTTATCTTTTTATGATATTTTTTAGAAATAATCTGTTATAATGAGAATGTACAAAAATCACGAGGAAAAACTATGAAACATTTAAAATTTCAATCGGTCTTCGACATTATTGGTCCTGTTATGATTGGACCATCAAGTAGTCATACTGCAGGAGCTGTCCGCATTGGTAAAGTTGTCCATTCTATTTTTGGTGAACCTAGTG
The DNA here is from genome assembly GCF_002073795.1 of Streptococcus sp. 'group B'. Lineage (NCBI taxonomy): Bacteria > Bacillati > Bacillota > Bacilli > Lactobacillales > Streptococcaceae > Streptococcus > Streptococcus sp. 'group B'. Next base: position 164,673 of record NZ_CP020432.1, read on the forward strand.
AAGTAACCTTTCATTTATACAATTCTTTTGCTAAAACTTACCAAGGACACGGTACTGATAAAGCATTGGTTGCAGGGATTCTAGGAATGGATACAGATAATCCAGATATTAAAAACTCTCTTGAAATTGCTCATCAAAAAGGAATTAAGATTTACTGGGATATCCTAAAAGATAGTAATTCACCACATCCAAATACTGCGAAAATAACTGTTAAAAATGGGGATAGGAGCATGAGTATTACAGGAGTGTCAATTGGTGGCGGAAACATCCAAGTTACTGAGTTGAATGGATTCTCAGTTTCATTAACAATGAATACTCCTACTTTAATTATCGTTCATCAAGATATACCTGGCATGATTGCTAAAGTAACTGATATTTTATCTGACTTTAACATTAATATTGCTCAAATGAATGTAACACGCGAAAGTGCAGGAGAAAAAGCTATCATGATTATAGAAGTAGATTCACGAGATTGTCAACAAGCTGTCAAAAAGATAGAAGCTATTCCTCATTTACACAATGTCAACTTCTTTGATTAAGAGAAAGGGTAACTATGTTTTATACAATTGAAGAGCTGGTAGAGCAAGCTAATAGCCAACATAAGGGTAACATAGCAGAGCTCATGATCCAAACGGAAATTGAAATGACTGGTAGAAGTCGTGAAGAAATTCGTTATATTATGTCCCGAAACCTTGAGGTTATGAAAGCTTCTGTTATTGATGGATTGACCCCTAGTAAATCAATCAGTGGTTTAACAGGCGGTGATGCTGTCAAGATGGATCAATATTTACAATCAGGAAAAACTATTTCAGATACCACAATCCTAGCTGCCGTTAGGAATGCTATGGCTGTTAATGAGTTAAATGCTAAGATGGGACTGGTCTGTGCAACACCAACTGCAGGTAGTGCAGGATGTTTACCAGCTGTGATTTCTACAGCCATTGAAAAGCTTAATTTAACAGAAGAAGAGCAACTTAATTTTCTATTTACAGCCGGCGCATTTGGTCTTGTCATTGGTAATAATGCCTCTATCTCAGGTGCAGAAGGAGGTTGCCAAGCTGAAGTTGGGTCAGCTAGTGCTATGGCTGCGGCTGCTTTAGTTATGGCTGCTGGAGGTACTCCTTTCCAAGCTAGCCAAGCTATAGCATTTGTTATTAAAAATATGCTTGGACTTATCTGTGACCCTGTTGCAGGTTTAGTTGAAGTCCCTTGTGTGAAGCGGAATGCTCTTGGATCAAGTTTTGCACTTGTTGCTGCTGATATGGCCTTGGCTGGTATTGAATCGCAAATTCCAGTAGATGAAGTTATTGATGCAATGTATCAAGTTGGATCAAGTTTACCGACTGCTTTTCGTGAAACTGCAGAAGGAGGACTTGCTGCCACGCCGACAGGAAGACGTTATAGCAAAGAAATTTTTGGGGAATAAAGTTTATCAATTTTCTACTCTTTCCCTGAAAATAAATAAAAACGCTACAGCTTTACTGTAGCGTTTTTATTTATTTGTTTTAGCAATCTGTAATTATTATTGACAATAGTGTAAAGTTAATTTATAGCTATTCACTAGTAACCCCAAGCTGATAAACCTTGAGCACGATAAGCTTTAATAGCTGAATTAACTTGATCCTGAACTGTAGCTGTTGAACCCCAACCTGGCATCGTTTGGAAAAGTCCTGAAGCTCCTGAGGCATTAGCAACATTAGGATTACCATTTGATTCACGGGCAATAATATGTTCCCAAGTAGACTGAGGGACTCCTGTTGCAGCAGCCATTTGTGCTGCAGCAGCAGATCCGACCGCCCCTGCAGTATTTCCATTGCTCAATACTTGGCCACTTGTCTGGTGTTGAGCAGGTTTGTAAGTTGTCTCAGTAACAGCATAAGTTTGTTGTGCCTGACTGGTAGCAGGGGTATTTTCTGTTACAACTGCTTGTTCTACAGCCGCCTCTTCACTCGCAGTAACTTGTTGCTGAGAATTAGCTTCTGTAGATTGAGAACTTGATTTTGGGGCTTCATTAGATGCCTGAGAAGGTTTTGGAGCCTGTTTTACATCTTCTACTTTTGATTTAGATGTCGCCTTAGTCATTTTTGATTTTTTGGCTACGCGAACTTTATCTGCTTTTGACAAAGATTCAGTAGTAACTTGTGAACTTTTAAAGATGACCGTTACAGCCAAAATACATGAAAAAAGGGCTACTAAAGTGATAGCTCCATAAGCTAAATGTTGTTTTTTTACATTCAATTTTGATAATTTTCTTCTTTTATTCATGTTACCTATATTATACTTTATTTGTTACCTTGCAATTGAATAGATGTTAAAAATATTACAAAGAGATTTAATTTTAAGTAAATCTCTTTGTTTTATCAACTTTTATTAATACCAACCGTTACTATTCCAAAATGATAGCGCTGCCGACCAAGATCCGTAACGAGAAGCCACATAATTGTCCGCTACTTTTTCTTGATTTTCAGGAGATAAGTCGCCATTTAGGTAAGATTGAGACAGTTGATATCTTCCATAATATTGTCCATTCTGTGCAGTATAACTACCATTTGATTCACGACGAGCTATTTCTTCTTTTGCAGCTGAATCACTTGAACTCAAATTTGATGAAGAATTCATTGAATTTTCAATTGTTGGTTGAGATTTTGCTTCTGCTTGACTAGCTGTAGAATTATCCAATTTTAAAACATCACCTATACTGATGACATCAGCGTTACTGATACTATTGAGAGACACTAACTATTGTACCGTAGTTTTATGATTTTTAGCAATAGCTGATAAGGTATCACCTGATTTCACGGTATAAGATGCTGCGCTTACTGAAAGTGGTAAAGCTAATGAAGCACCCACTAAAAGACCTGCCACTCCTAATTTAAATGGTTTTGATTTTTTAACCGAGGTTATTGACATAATATATGCTCTCTTTCATTAATTGATACGCGTACTATCATACCTTGTAAATATTACTAATTGTTTTGCCTTAGATGAAATTTATTACAAATAAATTGTAAATTAATAAAGAAAAGGCCTCCAAAAAACAATTTTTAGTTTTCTTTAAGTAAAGTTGTTGAGCTTTTCACATTATATAAATGAAAAGGCTAAGACCATAAACTGACCTTAACCTTTTAATTTTTTAATAGAAACAAACTCAAACCCAATAATAACATCAGTAATATACTAAAAGTATCCCGAACAGTCCACTTCAATAAACGGTACTTACTACGATTGGCTCCACCTTGATAACCTCTTGCTTCCATAGCAATTGCCAACGCATCTGCTCTTTTAAAACTAGAAGCAAATAATGGAATCAAAATAGGGATAATGGACTTAACCTTATGAATTAGGTTTCCCTCTCCAAAATCAACTCCACGAGCTCTTTGAGCATTCATGATACGTGTTGTATCATCCATTAAAGTAGGAACGAAACGTAAGCTAAGGGATAACATCAAACCAATCTCGTGTGCTGGTACTCTCAGTACTTCCAATGGTTTTAACAAAGATTCAACAGCATCTGCTAAACTTAACGGAGTAGTAGTTAAGGTAAGTAATGTCGAAAAGAAGATAATTAAAACAAATCTCATAAAAATAAGTGCTGCTTGTTGTAACCCAAGGCTAGTGATGCTAAAAATCCAAAACGAGAAGATAACCTGCCCGCCTTGTGCAAACAGCATCTGGAACAGGGTTGTAAATAAAATAATACCAACCATCGGTTTAATACCATTGAAAAAATAGGAAAATTTTATCTGAGATAAACCCACAATAACCAACGTAAAAATGAATACGATCACATTTGTCACTACATTATTTGCCCAAAAAACAATAATGATAAAAAGCAACATGGCTAGTAACTTACTTCGAGGATCTAATTTATGAATGAGAGAATTACCTGGTATGTAACGTCCCAAAATCAATTTATCCATGCTTAATAGCCTCCACAAATTCGTTAATAGTAATTGGTAAACTAGGTAAATTTAATCCCTTATGAGATAGTCTTTGAGCAAACTTGGTGATTTTGGGAACTCCTAATTGTTTACTTTCTAAAAGTTCTACTTCTTGAAAAATCTGTTTTGGTTGTCCTGATAAGGTTACTTTCCCTGCTTCTAAAACATACACATAGTCAGCATAATCCGCTACATCGTCCATTAAGTGAGTCACTAAGACGATAGTCATTCCTTTTTTATGAAGATTTTTAAAAAGAGTCATTAATTCTTTTCTTCCCTTAGGATCAAGTCCAGCTGTTGGCTCATCCAGTACTAGTACTTTGGGTTCCATCGCTAAAATACCAGCTATAGCAACCCGCCTCATCTGCCCTCCAGAAAGTTCAAATGGATTTTTATCGAATAAATCCTCACTGATACCAACTAACCTTAATTTTTCTTCAGCCAGCCTTTCAGCTTCAATCTGAGAAATACCAAAATTTTGTGGTCCAAAAGCAACATCCTTTAAAACTGTCTCTTCAAAAAGCTGACTTTCTGGAAATTGAAAAACTAAACCAACTTTTTGCCTTATAAATTTGATTTCTTTGTTCTTGTCCCCTGCTTTAATAGAAAAATCATCGACAATTACCTCACCTTTTGTAGGAATATGTAAACCATTCAAAAGTTGCATAATAGTTGATTTTCCAGAACCTGTGTGCCCAATGAACGCGGTATAGGAAACATCTTCAATTTTCAGATTGACGTCAAAAAGGGCACGCCCTTCAAAAGGAGTGCCGGCTTGATAGGTATAACTTACATTTTTAAATTCAATTCCCATAATTGTTCTTCTAATTCCTTCTCTGTAAGATACTCTGTCCCTATATCAAGACCATTAGCAGCCAGTTCTGCCATTAACCTACTTGTAAAGGGAACATCTAAACCTAAACTAATCAAACGATTTCCACGACCAAATAACGCTTTTGGAGTGGATGTCGACTCAACTTTACCATTTTTCATAACGATGACACGATCACTCAATGCAACTTCATCTAAGTCGTGTGTAATTGAAATAACAGTAAGATTATATTTTTGACGAATAGCTCGTATCGTTCTTATCAGTTCCAATCGTCCCTCAGGATCAAGCATACTAGTCGCCTCATCCAAGATGATAACTTGTGGACGCATAGCTACAGCTCCTGCAATGGCTACACGCTGCTTTTGTCCCCCAGATAAACGTGCAGGCTCCCTCATTTTAAATTCAGACATGCCTACCAAATCAAGTGCTTGGTCCACTCTTTCTTTCATGTCTTTCAAAGGAATACCTTTATTTTCCAAACCAAAGGCGACGTCATCTTCAACAGTTGCCCCTACAAATTGGTTATCAGGATTTTGAAATACCATGCCAATCTTGTGACGTAACTCCCAGACATTATCTTCGGTTAACTCTTGTCCATCAATGATAATCTGGCCTGACTCCGCCTCTAAAAGCCCATCTATTAAACGAACAGTAGTGGATTTCCCAGAACCATTATGACCGATAATAGATAGCCATTCTCCTTGTTTCACATGAAACGATACATTCTCCAATTGATAATGTGTTTGATTACTATCATATTTAAAAAAGAGATTATTAACAGTAATAATATTTGTCATTATTTAAAAGTATCCTTAAATAAGAAGCCTGCACCTTTAAAATAGTCGTAGCCTGAATACAAGGTAAAGAATAAAGCAATGTATAACATGATGTTACCAAGTGTCATCCAATGTACTAACAAAAAAATAACTGCAAACATTTGAGTAGCCGTCTTTATTTTCCCTGGCATAGCTGCAGCAAGTACTGTTCCACCTGTTTCAACTAAAAGTAAACGCAAACCTGTAACTGCTAGCTCTCTACAAATGATAATAGCTGAAACCCAAGCCGGTGCTAAGTCTAGTCCAACTAACATGATAAAAGCACTCATAACTAGCATTTTATCAGCTAATGGATCTGCAAATTTCCCAAAATTTGTTACTACTTGCCATTTACGTGCTAGATAACCGTCTAGGTAATCGGTCAAGCTTGCAATAGCAAATACAATAGCTGCAACAATATGCCAAGTTGTACTTGTTGTTACTGAAGTTAATACTATAAATAACGGAATCATTAAAATTCTGACTACAGTTAATAGATTCGGAATATTTTCTTTCTTCACCATAAATTCTCCTTTTGGAAACATAGTATTCCTATATTATGTTATTTCAAAACTAGTAAAAGACTTTTGACATACCAACTTTATAGATGTCTAAGCTTCCTTATTATATCAAAATTTCAGATTATTTACGAAGATTTTGGAAAAATAACGAAGTCAGATGTGTCAGCATTATCTAAGAAATCCTTACCAATCGTAATGACATCTTCCAAGTCTAATTCTTCAACGATAGATGGCAAATCTAAATACATCGTTTTTCCATCATATAAATAGGTGACGAATTGCATTGCGAGATTTTCAATAGAATCTAAGCTCCTTAAAAAATCGCCATAGAGCTCTCTCTTAACGTTTTGTAAGTGGCTTTCGGTAAGATCAGATGATTGCAAAGCATTTTTTAGCAATAACCTCAACTGAGTTGAAAAAGCAATTGGCTCTGTCGTATCTAAAGAAATAATAACGCACTCAAAATCTGGATGAACTTCAATTTCTATATCAAAAGAGTCATCAATTTGACCAGATTCGTACCAGTCTTGATTAATTGTAGAAGTCCATCCTAAAAGCATTGCAAAAAATAGCTGTAATCCGATTTTCTCTTTTAGGTAAGAACCATGTCTCATATGACTTGATTTTCGATAACCAATAGCTAATTTAGGTTTTGTCACTGTCATATGGCAAGAGTTGTTTTTTATAACAGGTTCAAGACTAATAGAATCTCGGTCAATATTCTGTGAGTAATTTGTTAAATGAGAATTTTTTTGAAGGTAAGTTATAATTTCTTGTGGACTAAATTGTCCAACAAGAACTAAATTCATATTAGACAACTGATAAAAGTCTTTGTGATTTTCTTGTAAATCGGTTAAGGTTATTTGAGAGATTGATTGGTAATCTCCAGCGATATCAAATGCTAATGGAGAGTTGGGGTAAAGGTTCGATAACACTCCTTGATAAAGCCTATATTCTGGGTCATCTTGATACATTTCAATTTCTTGTTTGATAATGTCTTTTTCTTTAGTAATTGACTCTTCTGTAAAGTTTGTTGTCAATACAAAGTCAAGTAGTATATCTAAGCAGTTTGTAATGTGACTTATAGTTGAAAAATAAAAACTAGTTTTATCAAAAGTTGTAAAGGCATTACTCTCGGCGCCATATTTAGTAAATTGAGTTGCAGCGTCTTGTCCTTTATCCAGTTCAAATAATTTATGTTCTAAGAAGTGAGCAATTCCTGCCGGATAATGTTCTACACAACCATTCCTCGTATATCTTGTATGGAGTGATCCAAAATTTGCTGTCAATACTCCAACAGTTTCCTTAAATGATGGTTTTGGAATAAGATATACATTTAGCCCGCTCTCTAATGTTAACTTATATACTTCCTCCTGAAGGTTCTGATAAGTTATTTTATTAACTGTCATCCTAGTTTCCTTCCAAAAAATAAAAAGCTTGTAATTTTAATTTTGTTGCTACGCTGACAATATCTGATTTTGTTACATCGTCCACTTTGTCAATGAATAGTGCTGAAGTATGAAACTGATCTAAATAATGTTCATGATAAATGTGGTCAACTATGACCTTAGGATTATCAGAAGCTAAAACATAGTTCATTTTCAATATATCTTTTGTTTGTTTCAATAATGTAGAAGAGAACCTGCCCATCTTAATATTATTGAATTGCTTATTAATAAGCTTCAAAAAACGCTCACGATTCTCTTTATCAATACCTGCATATATCGTAAAGAGACCTGTAAAGCTGTCAAATTGACTACCTATAGTATAGGCTAAACCTTGCTTTTCTCGAATTTCTGTAAACAACAAGGAATGGGCAAAAGCACCAAATAAACCGTTAAATACTATTAAAGCAAAATAATCTTCATCTTTATAAGTTATTGGAAGATGATAAGCCAATTGCATAATAGATTGATTAACGTCCTTATCTTCTACTTGACTTCTCGTGATATTTTCATAAGTCTGCGTATAATCAAAAGCTAATACTTTGTGACGTGGCTCAAATGCCATACGATTAAATGCCTGAATCATTCGATAGTCATCAAAATCTCCTACGACAAAAATATCTAATTGATCTTCCTTAAGCATCTTCTGAAATTCTTGATAAGCTGTAAATGAATTTTCTGATTCCACTAAAGATGCTGTACCATACTTAGGTAAACGAAGTGTCTTATTATTGTAGAATAAAGATTTTAGTGCTAAGTCACTGCTATAAAAATTATCTTCAATATCGGCCTCTAAATATTGAATAAGGTTTTTCTTCTCAGTATCAAAAATAGATGTTTGATACTGTTCTAAAGAAATTAAAGGAGAAAACAGCATATCCTCCAAGAATGTAATAATTTGTTCAACGATATTTTCTTGTTCTAAAGTAAAGGTATTTTTAACAAATACAATATCAATATCAACAATGTGAACAAGACCCTTAGTAGAAATCTTAGTTGATAAACTAGCACCATATAAGGAAGCTAACTTTTCTCGAAATTCTTGTACCTTAGGGTACTTAGCATTTGCAGTAACTAACATTTGAGCAACGAGCGATCTACGTGCTACTGTTTTATTATTAAAATCACCTGAAAATCGAAAAGTAAGATGATTAGTCTTAAATTGTTGGTTTTTAATTAAATGTAGAGAAACGCCTTCAACTATTTTCATTCAATATCCTTTGTGTTCTGTATTGTTAGCTAAGATTATATCATTTTTAAAGGCGTTAAAAAAGATTAAACATCCAAGATATGATTAATTCTAAATTTCAATCTTCTTCAAAATTGACAAAGTCGTCAACCAATATTTACTCCCATTTTTTATACCTTGTCTCCATATCATAAGTTCAACTCAAAAAATAATTTTATGCTATAATGATGTGATATCTAAAATTGGAGATTAAAAAGTCATGGATTATAAATTATTTGATGAATATATTACTTTACAATCACTTCTAAAAGAGATTGGTATCATTCAAAGTGGCGGAGCCATTAAAAAATTTTTAGCGGATAATCAAGTATTGTTTAACGGTGACCTTGAAAATAGGCGTGGAAAGAAACTCCGCCTGGGGGATATTATTACTATTCCTGATCAAAATATCGAGATCATTATAAGGAAGCCATCAGATCAAGAAATTGAAGAACGTAATGTAGAAATAGCTGAAAAACAGCGTGTTTCAGCAATCGTTAAAGAAATGAATAAAAACACCAACAAAGATAAATCAAAAACTAGCAAAAAACCAGTTCGCTTTCCAGGGACATAAAAATGTGGATAAAAAATATTTCTTTAAAACATTATCGTAATTATGAAGAAGCACAAGTAGATTTTTCACCCAACCTCAATATTTTCATTGGCCGCAATGCTCAAGGAAAGACAAATTTTTTAGAAGCAATCTACTTCTTGGCTTTGACTCGAAGTCACCGTACCCGTTCTGATAAAGAACTTGTACATTTTAAACACCATGATGTACAAATTACAGGTGAGGTAATCCGCAAAAGTGGCCATCTTAACTTAGATATTCAATTATCTGAAAAAGGAAGAATCACTAAAGTTAACCATCTTAAACAGGCAAAATTATCTGATTATATTGGGGCTATGACTGTCGTACTTTTTGCCCCTGAAGATCTTCAATTAGTTAAAGGTGCACCTAGTCTAAGACGAAAATTTTTAGATATAGATATTGGACAAATTAAGTCAACGTACTTAGCTGAACTTTCAAATTACAATCATGTATTAAAACAAAGAAACACTTATCTAAAAACTACTAATAACGTCGACAAAACTTTTTTAACAGTCCTTGATGAACAATTAGCTGATTATGGAAGTCGTGTCATTGAACACCGTTTTGATTTTATCCAAGCCCTAAATGATGAAGCGGACAAACATCACTACATTATCAGTACTGAGTTAGAACATTTATCTATTCACTACAAATCGTCAATAGAGTTTACAGATAAGTCAAGTATTAGGGAACATTTTTTAAACCAATTATCTAAAAGCCACTCAAGAGACATCTTTAAGAAAAACACAAGCATCGGACCTCATCGTGATGATATTACTTTCTTTATTAATGATATCAATGCTACTTTTGGTAGCCAAGGGCAACAAAGAAGCCTTATTTTATCATTGAAATTAGCAGAAATTGAGCTAATAAAAACCGTTACCAACGATTATCCGATTCTCTTACTTGACGACGTCATGAGTGAACTTGACAACCATCGTCAACTAAAACTCTTAGAGGGAATCAAAGAGAATGTTCAAACATTTATTACTACAACAAGTTTAGAACATTTAAGTGCTTTACCTGATCAACTCAAAATCTTTAACGTTAGTGATGGTACTATTAGTATTAATGAAAAAAAAGCAACAGATTAATCTGTTGCTTTTTAATAAGATTTAACAATACCAAGTAATATAGCACCCATAACAAAACAAAGGATACCCATGACAACCCATTTCTGCTCTTTCTTCGTTTTTGTCTCACCTAAAAATAAAATACCACCAATAATAGAGATAATTACTCCAAGTTGAGAAAAACTAAAAGCAATTGCTAGCCCTGCTTTAGCTGCTGCCAATAACATGAAGACATTACCAACGCCCCACATGAGACCTGTAATCATATTTTTAACAACAACAGCCTCAAAGTTAACACGAAACTTCATGAAACAAATTGCACCTAGACACATTCCAACAGCCATGGGTAAAATGACGGCCATAGCGTCGAACTTCATAATGTTGTTAAATAAAACTGCGTACGAGATGTAACCTACAGTTGAATAAGCAATTGTAGCAAATCCTTTTGAAAACTCTTGATGTGTTGCCAAAGCTTGTTCTGAAACATCACGTTTACTTGAGAAATAGAAGCCGATAACTAATAATGTCAACGCTGTCAATCCTAAAATAAATTGGATTGGCTTAGTCCATTCATGAAAGACTAAAGCACCAACTAGGCTTCCACCTACTAATTGTGCACCACTTGACAGTGGATTAGCAACAGAGACTCCCATATATTTCATTGCTTGAAATTGACCATTTTGGCCGACTGACCATAGGATACCACCTAAGATACCAAAAATCCACAATGAGGCAGTCATCTCTGGCTGTTTAAATAACCATACGATAATCGCAAATAGCAATGCTCCTAAAGTCATTCCAAATGTTTGTTGATTTGGACGCCCTCCAATTTTATTACTAACAAATCCAATACTTCCCCACGCAAACATGGGAATCAATGCAATAAGTAAACCTTCCAATTCTTTCTCCTTACAATGGAATATTAAGTATTACCTATTTTCAATCCTAGAGAATCTATTGACTAACTTTATTAGCAAGATCAGCAAATACTATAGCTTTATCAACACTATCTTTTTCCAAAGCTATAATGACTTGTTTTATCAATAAATTGACCAGTGATTTAGAATAAGGTAACTGTTCTTTAGTCATATTACTAATCTTATTTAAAATAACATCTTCAGGTAAAATATCTTGAAAATAGCAGATGACTTTGAAATAAAAATCATTGTACTGTGTCACACCATTCAGATAAGTAACTACCAGGTTAATCTCATCTTGAGGCAGCCTCATATTTAACCCTAAATTTGAAATAAAAAGTTTAGCCAATATTTTGAGAACATTGCTTTCTATTCTATCACAGGATTGTTGTTCTTGGAAACTGAAAATTCTCATGATATCTTCATTATCTCGATAAGATTCCAGTAAAGTTAATTGCTCTAAATCAGTATTAGAAGTTCCAGCCTTAACTTTTGAATCTAGAATGGATACTTCATTGATAGTTACCCCAACCTCCAACGTTTGTAAAGCTTTAATAAATTTATCAATACCTATTTGTGTCTCACCATTTTCAAAACGTGATAGAGTTGATTTTGATAATTGAGCACTTTTGGCTAGAGAACTTAGGGATATACCTTTGTCTTCTCTCAACTCTTTTAAAATTTTTCCATAATTTTTCATACAAAAACTTTACTATATTTGTTTCTTTTATGCAACAAAAAGCATCCTCATAGGGGATGCTTTTTTGTCCTTATTTTAGTGTACTGAATAATTTGGTGCCTCATTTGTAATTTGAACATCATGGGGATGGCTTTCTTTCAAACCAGCTCCTGACATTTCAACAAATTGAGCATTATCATGAAGTTCTTTTATGTTCGCTGCACCTACATATCCCATACCAGAACGAATGCCACCAAGCATTTGGAAAACAATATCGGCTACTGAACCTTTGTATGCTACACGACCTTCAATACCTTCTGGAACCAATTTGTTAGCCTCGTTTACAGAACCTTGGAAATAACGATCGCTTGAACCTTTTTTCATTGCTGCAATTGAGCCCATACCACGGTATGTCTTGAACTTACGCCCTTGGAAAATTTCTGTTTCTCCTGGCGCTTCATCTGTTCCTGCAAACATTGAACCTAGCATAACTGCATTTCCACCTGCTGCAAGTGCTTTTACAATATCACCTGAATATTTAATACCACCATCAGCAATGATAGTCTTACCGTACTCACGCGCAACAGCCGCTGCATCGTAAATAGCTGTAATCTGAGGAACACCTACCCCAGCAACGACACGAGTCGTACAAATTGAACCTGGACCAATACCAACTTTAACGACATCCACACCTGCATCATAAAGTGCACGCGCTCCTTCTGCTGTAGCAATATTTCCCGCAATCAATGTGCGATTAGGGAAGTGAGCACGAATTTCAGCAATTTTACGGAGCACACCAGCTGAATGTCCATGTGCTGTATCAATGACAATAGCATCTGCACCTGCTTCAAACAAAGCTTCTGCACGTTCAAAAGTATCAGAGGTTACACCTACTGCACCTGCAACTAAGAGACGTCCAAATTCATCTTTTGCTGCCTTAGGAAATTCAATAACTTTTTCGATATCCTTAATAGTAATAAGTCCTGAAAGACGTCCCTCATCATCTACTAAAGGTAGCTTTTCAATACGATGCTCATGAAGAATACGCTCCGCAGTTTCAAGATCTGTACCAATAGGAGCTGTTACAAGATTTTGACTTGTCATGTGCTCTGAGATTAGTTGTTTATAATCAGAAATGAAACGCATATCACGGTTAGTAATAATTCCAACTAATTTACGATTCTCGAGTGTCTCTACAATAGGAACTCCACTAATGCGATAGTTTTGCATCAATTCCTCAGCTTCAGAGACAGTATTATCTGGTGTCAAGAAGAATGGGTCAATAATAACACCATTTTCTGAGCGTTTAACTTTACGAACTTCTTCTGCTTGATCAACTATTGACATATTTTTATGAATGATACCAAGCCCACCAGCACGTGCAATAGCAATAGCCATCTTACTATCTGTAACTGTATCCATTGCAGCTGTAATGATTGGAATGTTTAATGTCAAATTATCAGCCAACTTTGTATTCATATCAACTTCATTTGGTAAAACATGGCTTTCAGCAGGAATAAGCAGAACATCATCAAAAGTAAAACCTTTTTTCAAAAACTTAGTATCCCAATTTGACATCAAAAAATCCTCTTTTCTTAGATAGTAGATATAAAAAATCCCATTAAAATTATATTGTTACTATCATATCACGCTAAAATCATTTGTCAATATAAAAAGAGCATAGAATTAATAGCTTCTAGCTCTTTAAAGTAATGAAAAAATCTTCTTAATTTTCTATTTTTTTGAGAAGAAGAAAGGCGGCGTATACTGACTTAATTTCTCAAAACACTTTTGAGCTTCTTCACTATTATTACAAATAATCAAACAAGTATCATCACCACAGACAGTTGCTAAGATCTCAGGTAATAAAATCGAATCTAATATGGAGCCAAAAGATTGAGCTAAGCCAGGTAGTGTCTTCAAAACGATTTGGTTTTGAACTGGAAACAGCATGACTAGGGCATCTTCCATGTAAAAACGTAACCGTTCTTCCCAACGCTTCTGAGATATACTATGAATCTCATAATAAGTTTCTGTAGCATTATCACTGCTTTCGTTAACCTTAATTAAATTAAGTTCCTTCATATCTCGAGATAATGTTGCTTGCGTCACTGAAACGCCATTTTTTTCTAGTAATTCCCTTAACTCATGTTGTGTACGCACCTTAGTCTCAGAGACTAAGGAACGAATTAATTGGTGTCTTGTTTCTTTTTTATTCATATAAACTCCTTATTCAATGAATTTCTTGAAATAATTTTTATTATTATAGAGAAGCTTCTTTCCTTTCATTTCAACGATATCTTTTTGGCGTAATTCCTTTAAAACATGACTAACTGTCTCGCGAGTAGTTCCGCTCATATTGGCAATTTCAATCGTTGTAATAGGAAAAGGTAAATGTCCCCTTTCTGTAGGAACTTGCAAAAGTAGAGTTGCAAGCGATTGGATAACTCTCATACTGGCACTTGAAGTCACCATATTACGAAGTCGTATTTCATGAACTCGTAATAGCTTAGAATATTTCCGACAAAGATGCTTCATTTGATTGATATTTTGAAGAGAGTATTCTTCGTATAAAGCCATTGGCAGAGAAAAATACTCAATATCCGTAATAGCTACTGCTGAAAAATGGTAATCATCATCCAAAAAGAGACCTCCATAAGGAAAAACTGTATCTTGTCTAACATAATCTGTATAAATAAAAGAACCAGAAGCGTCTGATTGTTCAATTTTTACATGTCCTGACTGGATTAAAAACAGTTTTTCACGGTAATCACCTTCAAAAAATAAGGTATGATTTTTTAGAGCTGTACGATGTTTAATGTGGCTCACAATATGGTCAAATTGTTCAATAGTAAAGTGTTTAAAATCATCTAGTTGTCTGAAATAAAAATATTGTTCTTTTGTAATCACCTGATTTTCTAGACCTTTCTAATCATTAGATGCGAACATTTTTTGTATAATGAAAATTTTTTAATGTATAAAATTTTCTTGTCACGATAAATCCTCCTTCATTATAGCAAAAAAATTCGTAGAAAGAACGTTTTTCGTTGAATTTTGAAAACGCTTTTGAGAAAATGTAATTGTTCTGATATCTTTTAAAAAAATTAAGAGGCCTTCATGACTAAATTTATTGTTGATTCATCGTACTGGAATTTGTTTCCAACTTCTAAAATTGGAGTAATCTTAATCAAAGATTATCACATGGACAGGAACCTTGAAACAGAACTTAAACAGTTACTGTCTGATAGTCATTCTTTAGCAAAAAAATATTTGCAAGAGAAAGAATTCAGTCAAAACAAAGTTATCCAAACTTATCGCAAAGCATATCAAACCTTTAAAACTAAAAAAGGTGCACGTTCAAGTATCGAAGCATTATTGAAGCGAATTAATTCAGGAAACGAAATTACTAGTATAAATCCTCTAGTTGATATCTATAATGCCGCTAGCCTTAGGTTTGGATTACCTATTGGTGCTGAGGATAGTGATACATTTAGAGGTGATTTAAAACTAACTATTACCAATGGTGGTGATGAATTTTACTTGATTGGCGAAGATTTTAACATACCAACTCTTTCAGGTGAGCTTGCCTATGTTGATGATGTTGGAGCAGTTTGCCGCTGTTTTAATTGGCGTGATGGAAAACGTACTATGATTACCGATAATACTCAGAACGCTTTTTTAGTTATCGAATTAATTGATAATAGAAGAGAAATTATTTTTAAAGAAGCGTTGGACTTTATCGCCACCAATACAAATCGCTTTCTAAAAGCTAAAACACAGACCATCATATTAGATAAAGAACACAGTGAAATAACGCTATAACATTAAAACGAAAAGTAAAAATTTTACTTTTCGTTATTTTTTAGGTTAATAATTTCTCACTTTCCAACGATAAAAGAAAGAAATTGTGTAGAAATCGCTTTCATTTTTATAAATTTAAATTTTTTTGGATATAATCGTGACATTCTTAACACTTTTAATGCGAATAACTTCCCTATTTTATATTCAAAAGAAAGTAGAATGTAAGTGTAGATATAGAGATAAATCCTGTTTCAATGCAAATCTCTAACTAAGAAAGGAGTAAAATATGACTCAAACACATCCAATTCATGTTTTCTCAGAAATTGGAAAACTTAAAAAAGTTATGCTACACCGTCCAGGTAAAGAAATAGAAAATCTGATGCCTGATTATTTAGAGAGACTCTTGTTTGATGATATCCCATTTTTGGAAGATGCACAAAAAGAACACGATGCGTTTGCACAAGCACTTCGCAACGAAGGAGTCGAAGTACTTTACCTTGAAAATCTTGCTGCCGAGTCGCTAACAAACCAAGAAATTCGTGAACAGTTTATCGATGAGTACATTGGCGAAGCAAATGTTCGCGGTCGTGCTACTAAAAAAGCTATTCGAGAATTATTACTCAATATCAAAGATAATAAAGAACTTATCGAAAAAACTATGGCAGGTATCCAAAAGTCTGAGCTACCTGAAATCCCATCTTCTGAAAAAGGTCTAACTGATCTTGTCGAATCTAATTATCCATTTGCCATAGATCCGATGCCAAATCTTTACTTTACACGTGATCCATTTGCAACTATTGGGAATGGAGTTTCATTAAACCATATGTTCTCTGAAACACGTAATCGCGAAACTTTATACGGTAAATATATCTTTACACATCACCCAGAGTACGGTGGAAAAGTCCCTATGGTCTATGATCGTGAAGAAACAACTCGTATTGAAGGTGGAGATGAGCTCGTCCTTTCTAAAGATGTCCTTGCCGTGGGTATCTCTCAACGTACTGATGCTGCCTCTATTGAAAAACTCTTAGTCAATATTTTTAAACAAAATTTAGGTTTTAAAAAGGTTTTAGCATTTGAATTTGCAAATAATCGTAAATTTATGCACCTTGACACAGTCTTTACAATGGTTGACTATGACAAGTTTACAATTCACCCAGAAATTGAAGGCGATCTTCGCGTTTACTCTGTAACTTACGAAAACCAAGATCTTCATATTGAAGAAGAAAAAGGTGATTTGGCAGATCTTCTAGCGAAAAACCTAGGAGTTGAGAAAGTGGAATTGATTCGTTGCGGGGGTGACAACTTAGTCGCTGCTGGACGTGAACAATGGAATGATGGTTCAAATACATTAACTATAGCACCAGGTGTCGTTGTCGTTTACAACAGAAATACAATCACAAATGCAATCTTAGAGTCCAAAGGATTGAAATTAATTAAGATTAATGGAAGTGAATTAGTTCGTGGGCGTGGTGGACCACGCTGCATGTCAATGCCATTTGAACGTGAAGACCTTTAAAATTTATGAAGCTATTAGTCAATCACTTGCCTTACCAAAGAGCTGCAAGCCTATATATTCGCTTTTCTGTTTTCGTTATCGAAAGAAATATAAAAATGAAAGAAGAATTCGATGATAATGACGAGCAAGATACTATTTATGCTGTTCTTTATGATGGAAACAGCCAGTTTCAACAGGACGCTTTCTTCCTGAAACTCAAACAGAAGCTCGTTTGACTCGAATTGCGACTTTAAAAGGTTATCGTGGTAACGGCTATGGTACCAAAATTATTATAGCACTAGAAAATTATGCAAAAGAAAATGGTTATCACTATCTAACTATACATGCTGAATTGACAGCAAAAGATTTCTACCAGACACTTGGGTATCAAGCTACTGGGAATATTTATATGGAAGACGGGGAAGCCTGTCAAACACTCGAAAAATATTTAATTTAAAGGAGACATTAACATATGACACAAGTATTTCAAGGACGTAGTTTCTTAGCAGAAAAAGATTTTTCTCGTGAGGAATTTGAATATCTTATTGATTTTTCAGCTCATTTAAAAGACCTTAAAAAACGTGGTGTTCCTCATCATTATCTTGAAGGTAAAAATATTGCTCTCTTATTTGAAAAAACATCTACTCGTACTCGCGCAGCCTTTACAACTGCAGCAATTGACCTAGGCGCTCATCCGGAATACCTTGGTGCAAATGATATTCAACTTGGTAAAAAAGAATCAACAGAAGATACTGCTAAGGTTTTAGGACGTATGTTTGATGGTATTGAATTCCGTGGTTTTAGCCAAAGAATGGTTGAAGAGCTTGCTGAATTTTCTGGAGTACCTGTCTGGAATGGTTTAACAGATGAATGGCATCCAACACAAATGCTAGCTGACTACCTTACTATCAAAGAAAACTTCGGTAAACTTGAAGGTATTACTCTTGTTTACTGTGGTGACGGACGTAACAATGTTGCCAACTCGCTTTTAGTGGCTGGGACTTTGATGGGGGTCAATGTACACATCTTTTCTCCAAAAGAACTTTTCCCTGCTGAAGAGATTGTTAAATTGGCTGAAGGATATGCCAAAGAATCTGGGGCTCACGTTCTCGTTACTGATAATGTAGACGAAGCTGTAAAGGGAGCAGACGTCTTTTACACTGATGTCTGGGTATCGATGGGAGAAGAAGATAAGTTCAAAGAACGCGTTGAACTTCTTCAACCATATCAAGTAAACATGGAACTGATTAAAAAAGCTAATAATGATAATCTTATCTTCTTACACTGCTTACCTGCATTCCATGATACAAATACCGTTTATGGCAAAGACGTCGCTGAAAAATTTGGGGTCAAGGAAATGGAAGTTACTGATGAAGTCTTCCGTAGCAAATATGCTCGTCATTTCGACCAAGCTGAAAATCGTATGCACACTATTAAAGCTGTAATGGCTGCAACCCTTGGAAATCTTTTCATTCCAAAAGTTTAAATTAAACGACTATAGGGAGTTGACATATAGTCAATTCCCTATTTTAGGAAATGAGGTATAAAATGGAAAAAGAAAAAAAATTAGGTCTTTTACCACTAACAATGCTTGTCATTGGCTCTCTTATCGGTGGCGGAATCTTTGATTTAATGCAAAATATGAGTTCCAGAGCCGGTTTGGTACCAATGCTTATTGCTTGGGTAATTACTGCTATCGGGATGGGAACTTTCGTTTTAAGTTTTCAAAATTTATCTGAAAAAAGGCCGGACCTAACAGCTGGAATCTTTAGTTACGCTAAAGAGGGGTTTGGAAACTTTATGGGATTTAACTCTGCATGGGGTTATTGGTTATCAGCTTGGCTTGGAAATGTTGCCTACGCTGCACTCTTATTCAGTTCACTCGGTTATTTCTTTAAATTCTTTGGTAATGGAAATAATATCATCTCAATTATTGGAGCAAGTATAGTTATTTGGGTTGTCCATTTCTTAATTTTAAGAGGTGTTAATACAGCTGCATTTATTAATACCGTAGTTACCTTTGCAAAATTAGTACCTGTTATTATTTTCTTAATTTCAGCGTTATTAGCTTTCAAATTTAACATTTTTAGTCTTGATATCTGGGGAAATGGATTACATCAATCAATTTTCAACCAAGTCAATTCAACTATGAAAACCGCTGTTTGGGTATTTATTGGTATTGAGGGCGCCGTTGTCTTCTCAGGTCGTGCTAAAAAACACTCTGATATTGGTAAAGCAAGTATCCTAGCATTATTCACTATGATTTCACTTTATGTATTGATTTCTGTTTTATCACTTGGTATCATGTCACGTCCAGAACTTGCAAACTTAAAAACACCAGCTATGGCTTACGTTCTAGAAAAAGCTGTTGGTCACTGGGGTGCTATCTTAGTTAACCTTGGTGTTATCATTTCAGTATTTGGCGCTATTCTTGCTTGGACTTTATTTGCAGCAGAATTACCATATCAAGCTGCTAAAGAAGGTGCTTTTCCTAAATTTTTTGCAAAAGAAAATAAAAACAAAGCTCCAATCAACTCACTCTTAGTCACTAATCTTTGTGTACAAGCATTCTTAATCACGTTCTTATTCACACAAAGTGCTTATCGTTTTGGTTTCGCATTAGCATCATCTGCTATCTTAATTCCTTATGCTTTTACAGCACTATATCAATTACAATTCACACTCCGTGAGGATAAGTCAACTCCAGGACATCAAAAGAATTTAATTATCGGTATCCTCGCTACAATCTATGCTGTTTACCTTATCTACGCTGGTGGTTTTGATTACTTACTTTTGACAATGATTGCTTATACTCTAGGTATGATTCTCTATATTAAAATGAGAAAAGATGACAAGCTTCCTATCTTTGTGAGATATGAAAAAATTAGTGCCATTGTCATTCTAGCGCTTTGCTTACTATGTATTATTGAAATTATGACTGGACAAATTGACATTGCTGCAATCCTAGCAGGTTAGTCATTAGAAAGAGGGATAAATTGGTAAAAGAACATCAAAAAATCGTAGTTGCCTTAGGTGGTAACGCTATTCTATCAACAGATGCTTCAGCAAAAGCACAACAAGAAGCATTAATCAACACATCAAAATCACTGGTCAAACTGATTAAAGAAGGCCATGATGTCATTGTTACTCATGGAAATGGTCCCCAAGTTGGTAACTTATTGCTACAGCAAGCAGATTCAGATTCTGAAAAGAATCCAGCAATGCCTTTGGATACTTGTGTTGCCATGACAGAAGGAAGTATTGGTTTTTGGTTACAAAATGCTCTTAACAATGAATTACAAGAACAAGGCATTGACAAAGAGGTTGCAACAGTGGTAACTCAAGTTATTGTAGATGAAAAAGATCAAGCTTTCACTAATCCAACAAAACCTATTGGCCCATTCTTATCTGAAGAAGATGCCAAGAAACAAGCCCAAGAAACAGGTTCAAAATTTAAAGAAGATGCTGGTCGTGGATGGCGTAAAGTCGTTCCTTCACCAAAACCGGTTGGTATCAAAGAAGCTTCTGTTATTAGACGGTTAGTGGACTCTGGTGTGGTTGTTATTAGCGCAGGTGGCGGAGGTGTACCAGTTATTGAAGATGCTAATACAAAAGCATTAAAAGGGGTTGAAGCTGTTATTGACAAAGACTTTGCCAGTCAAACTTTATCAGAACTTGTTGATGCCGACTTATTCATCGTCTTAACTGGCGTTGACAACGTTTTTGTTAATTTTAATAAACCTAATCAAGAAAAATTAGAGGAAGTTACTGTTTCACAAATGAAACAATATATCACTGAAAATCAATTTGCCCCTGGCAGTATGCTACCAAAGGTAGAAGCTGCGATTGCTTTTGTTGAAAATAAACCAGAAGCGCGTGCTATCATTACTTCACTTGAAAATATTGATAATGTCTTAGCAGAAAATGCAGGGACACAAATTGTTGTAAATTAAACAATGTAGATTACCATTACATACACTCCTTATTAATAACAAAGTAATGTCACTCCTTAGGCATTCCTATAATAAAAGAGAGCTAGATATATCTAGCTCTCTTTTATTATAGGAATATATTATTTAAAATAGTTCAAACCCATGGCTGATTTAACCTCATCCAAAGTAGAGGCTGCAACAGCTTGAGCTTTCTCACTACCTTTTTGTAACATTTGATAAACTTGTCCCATATCTTTAGCATATTCAAGGCGACGTTCTCTAATAGGTGATAATTCACGCTCTAAGATATCAAGTAGATAACGTTTTGTTTTAACATCTCCAAGTCCACCTTTTTGATAGTGTTCTTTCATAGCAGTAATCTCTTTTTGGTCTTCATCTCTTCCAAAAACATCAAGGTAATGGAATACCATATTACCTTCGATTTGTCCTGGTTCTTCTACTTTAATATGGTTTGGATCAGTATACATGCTCATAACTTTTTTCTTAACTGTATCCATATCATCTGCTAAAAAGATTCCATTATTTAATGACTTAGACATTTTTGCATTACCATCTAACCCTGGCAGACGACCTGCTGCATCATTTTCTGGATAGATTCCCTCTGGTTCAACTAAAACCTGACAATTATAAGCATGATTGAAAGATCTAACTATTTCACGTGTTTGTTCAATCATTGGTTTTTGGTCAGTCCCTACAGGAACAAGGTTAGCTTTAAAAGCGGTTATATCAGCTGCTTGTGCAACAGGATAAACTAAGAATCCTGCTGGAATAGACTCACCAAAACCTTTTTGAGCAATTTCTGTTTTTACAGTTGGATTACGTTCCAAACGTGCAAGTGAAACCAAGTTCATATAATACATACTTAATTCTGCTAACTCAGGAATTTGACTTTGAATGAATAAAGTCGACTTGTTTGGATCCAGCCCAACAGCTAAATAATCAAGTGCAACATTACCAATTGATTCAACAATAGTTTGCGGATCTTTAGCATGGTCTGTCAGTGCTTGTTGGTCTGCTAAAAAGACAAATAAAGTATAGCTACCCTCATTTTGAAGTAGAACTCTATTTTTTAAGCTACCTACATAATGTCCAATATGCAACTTTCCTGTCGGTCTATCACCTGTTAAGATAATTGGTTTTGTCATGTTTACTCCTTAATATACCAAAGATATCATTTCATATAGTTATCTTATCATGTCACAAGCCCTATTGCAATTCATCCCTACAAGAAACATTCACCTTATTAAGATGATTAAACATTATGTAACGTTAAATCGTTCTTAATAATTTCAATCGTATAATGAATCATAATAATTAAAAGCGTTATCGTCACACCTAAAATAGCTCTATATGCAAAGATATCGTAAACTATTGCAGCTACCAATGCTCCAATAATAAATGCTAGAACTACCAGTGAATAATTGATAGCTCGTCTTTTTTGCATAGCCGTTCTCTGACGATTAACAATATACTCATACCAAAATTGTAGCATTTTCCGATAATTACCAGAAGTCATTAAGATAGTGTATGGTTCAGATTCAATGCGACTTCCTGAAAATGTCAACATTAAAATACCTGTGCTAAAGGCTAATAAAGCTACCCAGATATTGTGGTTTACATTTTCAACAAAAGGAATAAACATCGTAGAAAGTAAAAGGGGACATAATGCATATAGACGCCAAAAAGCTGTTACTGCACGTTCTTTAATCACAATACCAACCAAAAAACCAATTGAAAAAAAGAAAATAGAAAATAATTTAGTGATAAAAAAGTGAAAATCATTTTGTCCGAGATTTGCCACCATCAAGATAATATTACCTGTCTGTGTTGCAACAAGGGAGTGAAACTGCATGTGACTATAAACGTCAATAAAACCACCAATAAAACCCAATAATACAGCCATTTTTCTTCCATCTTGTGGCATTATAATATCATCTCTGCGCATTATAGCAAATTCTCCTTCTTGTATTATCATGTTTTCTATTATATACCAATAAAATAGGCATTCAACTCAAAAATATCGAGAAATTTCTTTTCTAAATTTACTTGACTACCAAGTCTCGCTGTTAGATAATAGGTAATAATAAGTTTTGATAAAATAAAAATGTTATGACTGAGTTGTCAATATTATTTATTGACAACTTTCTCTTTTTATCATGTTATTATTACTAAAGTTAAGGAGCTTATCATGTCTAAAAAAATTAAGAATTTTATACTATTAAATATTGGATCTCTAATTGTTGCATTTGGTTTCAACGCTTTCTTTCTTCATAATCATATTGTCACGGGGGGGATTAGTGGTTTGGCAGTTAGTTTTCATGAAGTATTTGGTTGGGATTCTGCTTTTTTTATTATGATTATCAATATTCCATTGCTCCTTCTTTGCTACTTTGGCTTAGGTAAACAAACCTTTTTAAAAACTGTCTATGGTTCTTGGATTTTTCCTGTTTTTATTAAGTTAACACAAAGTGTACCAACTTTGACCCACAACCCACTCCTCGCAGCACTTTTTGGAGGTGTTATTGTAGGATGTGGTTTGGGGATTGTTTTTTGGAGCGACTCTTCAACTGGTGGAACGGGGATTATCATTCAATTCTTAGGAAAATATACTCCTATAAGCCTTGGACAAGGGGTTATATTGATTGATGGACTTGTTACAATTGTTGGTTTCCTAGCTTTTGACAGTGATACGGTTATGTTTTCTATTATTGGGTTGATAACTATTAGTTATATTATTAATGCTATCCAAACTGGATTTACAACCTTAAGCACTGTCTTAATCGTTTCTCAAGAGCACCAAAAAATTAAGACATATATCAATACTGTCGCAGATAGAGGAGTAACAGAAATTCCCGTTAAAGGGGGATATTCTGGAACTAATCAAATCATGCTTATGACAACTATTGCTGGTTATGAGTTTGCTAAATTACAAGAGGCAATAGCAGAAATTGACGAAACAGCCTTCATAACAGTAACTCCAACATCACAAGCTTCTGGACGTGGATTTAGTCTTCAAAAAAATCATGGACGTCTTGATGAAGACATTCTTATGCCAATGTAATCGATTGATAATTAAAGCTTTTTCTAGTAGAATAGCAGATAGAATATACACAAGAGGTAACAAAATTGCTTACAGTTTCAGATGTTTCACTACGTTTTAGTGATCGCAAATTATTTGATGAAGTTAACATTAACTTTACAGCAGGAAATACCTATGGTCTTATCGGAGCAAATGGCGCTGGTAAATCAACTTTCCTTAAAATTTTAGCTGGTGATATTGAACCAACAACGGGACATATTGCACTTGGCCCAGATGAACGCCTTTCTGTACTTCGCCAAAATCATTTTGATTATGAAGATGAGCGCGTCATTGATGTCGTTATCATGGGTAATGAAACACTTTATAGTATCATGAAAGAAAAGGATGCTATCTACATGAAAGAAGATTTTTCTGATGAAGATGGTGTTCGCGCTGCGGAATTAGAAGGAGAATTTGCTGAACTCGGTGGATGGGAGGCTGAAAGTGAGGCTTCTCAATTACTCCAAAATCTAAATATTTCAGAAGAGCTTCATTATCAAAATATGAGTGAATTAGCTAATGGAGACAAAGTTAAAGTTCTCCTTGCAAAAGCTCTCTTTGGTAAACCAGATGTACTTCTCCTTGACGAGCCTACCAATGGACTTGATATCCAGTCTATTACTTGGTTAGAAGATTTCTTGATTGACTTTGAAAATACAGTTATTGTAGTTTCCCACGACCGTCATTTCTTGAATAAAGTATGTACACATATGGCTGACCTTGATTTTGGAAAAATTAAACTGTTCGTCGGCAACTATGATTTCTGGAAAGAATCATCAGAATTAGCAGCTCGTTTACAAGCTGATCGTAATGCTAAAGCAGAAGAAAAAATTAAACAACTTCAAGAATTCGTTGCACGATTTTCAGCGAATGCTTCAAAATCAAAACAAGCAACTTCTCGTAAAAAAATGCTTGATAAAATTGAACTTGAAGAGATTGTACCATCAAGCCGTAAATACCCATTCGTTAACTTTAAAGCCGAACGCGAAATGGGAAATGATTTATTGACCGTTGAAAATCTCTCTGTCACTATTGATGGGGAAAAAATCCTTGATAATATCAGTTTCATTCTTCGTCCTGGTGATAAAACTGCACTTATTGGACAAAATGATATCCAAACTACTGCACTTATTCGAGCATTGATGGGGGATATCGAATATGAAGGAACAATCAAATGGGGAGTAACAACTAGTCGTTCTTACCTTCCAAAAGACAATTCACGAGACTTTGCTTCTGGCGAGTCAATCTTAGAATGGCTTCGTCAATTTGCTAGTAAAGAAGAAGACGATAATACCTTCTTACGTGGCTTCCTAGGTCGTATGCTTTTCTCTGGAGATGAGGTTAACAAATCTGTTAATGTCTTATCTGGGGGTGAAAAAGTACGCGTTATGCTTTCGAAATTAATGCTATTAAAATCTAATGTTCTTGTTCTTGATGATCCAACAAACCACTTAGATTTGGAATCTATTTCAAGTCTCAATGATGGACTAAAAGATTTCAAAGAATCTATTATTTTTGCAAGTCATGACCACGAGTTTATTCAAACTTTAGCGAACCATATTATTATTCTTTCTAAAAACGGAGTTATCGATCGTATCGATGAAACTTACGATGAATTTCTTGAAAATACCGAAGTACAAGCTAAGGTCGCTCAACTCTGGAAATAATCCTTTGGCATATCTCTAACCTAATAAACGTGTCAAGATTGAAAATCTTAAAACTATATTAATCATTTAAATAAAAAGGTTGGAACAAATAGCGTCCAGCCTTTTTATCTTAGGAGATATATATGACAATTAACCACTATAAGCTTCGTATACCTTACTATACAATAAGCTTTCTACTTCCCTTCATAATCATAGTCTGTATCCTCTTTACTAAGAATATTTATTGGGGAAGTCCAACAACCATATTAGCAAGCGATAGCTTTCATCAATATGTTATCTTTAATCAAGCATTAAGAAATATTCTTCATGGTTCAAACAGCTTATTCTATACCTTTACAAGCGGTTTAGGTTTAAATTTTTATGCTCTGAGTAGTTACTATTTGGGAAGTTTTTTATCCCCAATAGTTTATTTCTTTAACCTAAAAAATATGCCTGATGCTATCTACCTTTTAACAATATGTAAAGTAGGGTTGATAGGTTTGTCAATGTTTGTCACTCTTTGTAAACGTCATTGTAAAGTTAATCGTGTCTTACTTTTAGTAATTTCTACTTGCTATAGCTTAATGAGTTTCTCAATTAGCCAAATTGAAATTAATATGTGGCTAGATGTATTTATTCTAATTCCCCTTGTTGTTTTAGGAGTTGATCAGCTACTATGGGAAAGAAAACCTATACTTCATTTTCTCTCTCTGACAGCCTTATTCATCCAAAACTATTATTTTGGTTTTATGACTACCATCTTTACTAGCCTTTACTTCATCGTACAAATAACCCGTAATACTGATAGTAAGGTTGCATTTAAACAATTTCTTCATTTTACCTTTTTATCTCTTTTAGCTGGTATGACTAGTAGCATTATGATTTTGCCAACTTATTTTGATTTAACTACTCATGGTGAAAAGTTGACAAAGGTATCGAAGATGTTTACAGAAAATTCTTGGTACATGGATTTGTTTGCTAAAAATATGATTGGAGCCTATGATACAACAAAATTTGGCTCTATTCCTATGATTTATGTAGGTTTACTTCCTTTACTCCTTTCTTTACTTTACTTTACAATAAAGGAAATTCCTCGAAGGACTAGATTAGCATATGGATTTTCACTAATATTTGTTATTGCTAGTTTTTATATAACACCTCTAGATTTATTTTGGCAAGGGATGCATGCTCCAAATATGTTTCTTCATCGCTACTCTTGGGTACTTTCAGTACTTATCTGTCTACTAGCTGCTGAATGCCTTGAGTATTTAGACAACATTTCTTGGAAAAAGATTTTAGGGGTCAATTTAATTTTAATAAGTGGTTTCATAATCACGTTTTTATTTAAAAAGCACTATCATTACCTTAATCTTGAATTACTTCTTTTAACCTTAACATTCCTCTCAGCTTATATTATTCTAACTATTAGTTTTGTCAGTAAGCAAATCCCTAAATTAGTTTTTTATCCCTTTCTTATTGGTTTTGTTGTGTTAGAGATGACATTAAACACCTTTTACCAACTAAATAGTCTTAACGATGAGTGGGTATTTCCATCTAGGCAAGGATATGCTAAATATAATCACAGCATTAGCAAACTTGTCAGAAAGACTGAGAGAAATAACTCTACATTCTTCCGTACAGAGCGCTGGTTAGGACAAACCGGCAACGACTCTATGAAATATAATTATAATGGTATTTCACAATTTTCATCTATTAGAAATCGTTCTTCAAGTCAAGTGCTTGATAGACTTGGCTTTAAATCAGATGGTACAAATTTAAATTTACGTTATCAAAATAATACTTTGATCGCAGATAGTCTATTTGGTGTAAAGTACAACCTTACAGAATATCCTTTTGATAAATTTGGTTTTATCAGAAAAGCTCAAGATAAACAAACCATTCTTTACGAAAATCAGTTTGCCAGTCAATTAGCTATACTAACGAATCAAGTATATCAAGATAAACCATTTACTGTGAATACTTTGGATAATCAGACAACTCTTTTAAATCAATTAAGTGGTTTGAAAGAGACGTATTTTGAGCATCTTATTCCAAATAGCGTTTCTGGGCAAACTACTCTTAATAAACAAGTATTTGTTAGAAAGAATAAACAAGGGAATACTGAAATTACCTATAACATAACTATCCCTAAAAACAGTCAGTTATATGTTAGTATGCCGTTTATAAATTTTAATAATGAGGAAAATAAAATTGTTCAAATATCCGTTAATAATGGACCATTTGTACCTAATACTCTTGATAATGCTTATTCATTTTTTAATATTGGTTCCTTTGCTGAAAACAGTCGTATCAAAGTAAAATTTCAATTTCCACACAATGATCAAGTTTCTTTCCCAATTCCCCACTTTTATGGGCTCAAGTTAGAAGCTTATCAAAAAGCTATGACTGTTATTAATAAACGAAAAGTAAAAGTAAGAACTGATCACAATAAAGTTATTGCTAATTATACAAGTCCTAATAGAAGTTCTCTTTTCTTCACTATTCCCTATGATAGAGGTTGGAAAGCTTATCAAAATAATAAAGGAATAAAAATTTTCAAAGCTCAGAAAGGTTTTATGAAAATAAATATTCCTAAAGGAAAAGGCAAAGTAACATTAATTTTTATCCCTTACGGCTTTAAATTTGGGGTAGGCCTATCTATTACTGGAATAGTATTATTTACTGTCTATTATTTAAAATTTGGAAAAAATAAAATAGGATGAGAGTACTCTCATCCTATTTTATTAACAAAAAAACGCCGACAAATCAACGTTTAGATGTGTCTTATCACTCCGGCAGCAGGACTCGAACCTGCGACATCATGATTAACAGTCATGCGCTACTACCAACTGAGCTATGCCGGATAAATAAAAAACTGCAAAGCAGTTATCAATAGTCCGTACGGGATTCGAACCCGTGTTACCGCCGTGAAAAGGCGGTGTCTTAACCCCTTGACCAACGGACCATAGGTTAGGTGTTTCCTTAGTACTCTTAATATTATATCAGAAAAAAAAGGTTTGTCTATACTTTTGTTCAATAATTTTTACAAAAAAATTGAACCTACTTATGAGCAAAAAAATATATTTCCAACTCATAAATAGTACATATGAAAACTTGACAGCCTGCCTAATATTTTGGTAGAATAACAGAGTTGATGGTTCCATAGCTCAGCTGGATAGAGCATTCGCCTTCTAAGCGAACGGTCGCAGGTTCGAATCCTGCTGGAATCAGATAATGAAAGTCTAGATAGATTATCTAGGCTTTTTTATTTGTTTTTAGCGGTTGTTTCATAAATGGAACGATTATTTGTGGTAAGGAGTGCCTTGACGAATCATAAAAGCACGATAAATTTGTTCCATCAAGACTAATTTCATAAGTTGATGAGGTAAGGTTAACAGTCCAAAACTCATTAAATAATCAGCACGTTTTTTCACTTTTTGAGATAAACCCAAACTACCACCAATAACAAAAGTAATAGTAGAGTAGCCGGATATCATTTTTTGATCGATTAGATGGCTAAATGATTCAGATGGCAATTGTTTCCCTTCTATAGCCAAACCAATGACATAATCCCTCTCACCTATTTTACTCAAAATACGTTCCCCTTCTATATCTAAAATTCTTTGATTTTCAGATATACTAGCTTTATCAGGTGTCTTTTCATCAGCTAGCTCAATTGTCTCAATTTTAGAAAAGCGATTCAGACGTTTCTGATACTCTGCAACACCTTCTTTAAGGTATTTCTCTTTCAATTTTCCAACTGTAATTATTTTTAATTTCATAGCTACATTATAACATAATCCACAATATTTTCACAATTTATCCACATGTTTATCCTTACATATCCCCTTATTTTATAGGCAATCTATAACTATAATCAAGGTTATCCACAACTTGTGGATATTTCCTTTTTTTAGCTTTTAAGGTATAATTAAGAAGCTTGTCATAAGATTAGTATAAAAATTTACGGAGGTAGCTATTTGTGAAAAAAAAATTAGTCTCATCACTTCTAAAGTGTTCTCTAATCATTATTGTTAGCTTTGCTGGTGGAGCATTTGCTAGTTTTGTCATGAATCATAATGACAATATTCCAAATGGTGGTGTCACTAAAACTAGTAAAGTAAATTATAATAACATAACGCCTACAACAAAAGCTGTTAAAAAGGTACAAAATAGTGTTGTTTCTGTTATCAATTATAAACAACAAGAGAGTCGTTCTGACCTATCAGACTTCTATAGTCATTTTTTTGGTAATCAGGGGGGCAACACTGATAAGGGCTTACAAGTTTACGGTGAAGGCTCTGGAGTCATCTATAAAAAAGATGGTAAAAATGCCTATGTTGTCACTAATAACCACGTCATTGATGGGGCTAAACAAATTGAAATTCAACTAGCTGATGGCTCAAAAGCAGTTGGGAAACTTGTTGGGTCAGATACCTACTCTGATTTAGCCGTCGTCAAAATTCCATCAGATAAAGTTTCAAATATTGCAGAATTTGCTGATTCATCAAAACTCAACATTGGTGAAACTGCTATAGCGATCGGAAGCCCTCTTGGAACTGAGTATGCAAATTCTGTAACTCAAGGTATTGTATCTAGTTTAAAAAGAACTGTAACAATGACTAATGAAGAAGGACAAACAGTTTCTACAAATGCTATCCAGACGGATGCTGCTATCAATCCTGGTAATTCAGGTGGAGCACTTATCAATATTGAAGGACAGGTTATTGGAATTAATTCTAGTAAAATTTCTTCTACATCAAATCAAACCTCAGGACAATCGTCAGGAAATAGCGTTGAAGGTATGGGATTTGCCATTCCTTCAAATGATGTTGTTAAGATTATCAATCAACTTGAGAGTAACGGACAAGTAGAGAGACCTGCTCTAGGTATTTCTATGGCTGGATTAAGTAATTTACCATCCGATGTTATTAGTAAACTGAAAATCCCAAGTAATGTTACTAATGGTATTGTAGTAGCATCTATCCAATCTGGCATGCCAGCTCAAGGCAAACTAAAGAAATACGATGTCATTACTAAAGTTGACGATAAAGAAGTAGCATCTCCAAGTGATTTACAAAGTTTACTCTATGGCCACCAGGTAGGGGATTCCATAACAGTAACCTTTTATCGTGGTGAAAATAAACAAACAGTCACTATAAAACTTACTAAAACTAGTAAAGATTTAGCTAAACAACGAGCAAATAACTAAATCAATTCTAGTTATTTTAACTAAGATATAGTAAAATTAAAGGGGTTGGTCAGATAGACCAATCCCTTTAGTAAGTCTATAGAATCTGAGGTCTAAAATGGAATATTTAGAAACGATCAACATCAATCATATTGCTCCAAATCCGTATCAACCTCGCCTAGAATTTAATACAAAAGAACTAGAAGAATTAGCCGACTCTATTAAAATTAATGGCCTTATTCAACCCATTATTGTAAGACCGTCAGCAGTCTTTGGTTACGAACTGGTAGCCGGAGAACGACGGTTAAGAGCCGCAAAGTTAGCTAAATTGGAAAGTATACCTGCAATTATAAAATCCTATAATAATGATGATAGTATGCAATTAGCTATTGTCGAAAATTTACAACGATCTAATTTGTCACCCATTGAAGAGGCTAAAGCCTACTCTCAACTTCTACAAAAGAAAAGTATGACACATGAAGAGTTAGCAAAATATATGGGAAAATCTCGTCCCTATATATCAAATACGATACGACTACTAAATTTACCGCCACTAATTACTTCAGCTATTGAAGAAGGAAAACTTTCCTCTGGTCATGCGCGTGCACTACTCAGTCTACCAGATGCTAGTCAACAAAAAGATTGGTATCAGAGAATCCTCACTGAAGATATTAGTGTAAGACGACTAGAGAAGTTATTAAAACAAGAAAAGAAAACAAATCATAAGTCACTTCAAAATAAAGATGTCTTTCTAAAACATCAAGAAAATGAGTTAGCTCAATTTCTAGGTAGCAAAGTGAAACTTACTATTAATAAAGATGGTGCTGGCAATATAAAGATTGCTTTCAATAACCAAGAAGAATTAAACAGAATTATCAACACTCTAAAATAAGGGTGTTGATTATTTTTTTATTTAATCAAACTTATCCACAAGGTATTTTGCTATTTTTCTGTTGATTCTCTAAGCTTTTCTAATTTCCACAGTCTGTGGAAAACTTTAATTAACATTGTTGATTTTATTCTTCAACATCTGTGGAAAACTTTATTTTTTTATGGTACAATATAACAATAATTATCCACAAGACAATAAGGAAGAAGCTATGACGGAAAACGAACAACTATTTTGGAATAGAGTACTAGAGCTATCTCGTTCTCAAATAGCACCAGCAGCTTATGAATTTTTTGTTCTAGAGGCTAGACTCCTCAAAATTGAACATCAAACTGCAGTTATTACTTTAGATAACATTGAAATGAAAAAGCTATTCTGGGAACAAAATTTGGGGCCTGTTATCCTAACAGCTGGTTTTGAAATTTTCAATGCTGAAATTACAGCTAACTATGTCTCAAACGATTTACATTTACAAGAAACTAGTTTTTCTAACTACCAGCAATCTAGCAACGAAGTAAATACTTTACCAATTAGAAAAATCGACTCTAACCTTAAAGAGAAATATACTTTTGCTAATTTTGTTCAAGGAGATGAAAATAGATGGGCTGTTTCAGCATCAATTGCTGTAGCTGATAGTCCTGGCACGACTTATAATCCTCTATTTATCTGGGGGGGACCTGGTCTAGGAAAGACGCATCTACTAAATGCTATTGGAAATCAAGTTTTAAGAGATAATCCAAACGCGAGGGTTTTATACATCACTGCTGAGAATTTTATTAATGAATTTGTCAGTCATATTCGTTTAGATTCGATGGAAGAATTAAAAGAAAAGTTTCGCAACTTGGACTTACTCCTGATTGATGATATTCAGTCGCTTGCTAAGAAAACCTTAGGGGGGACCCAAGAGGAGTTCTTCAATACTTTCAATGCTTTACATACAAACGATAAACAAATCGTATTGACCAGTGACCGAAATCCAAATCAATTAAATGATCTAGAAGAACGTCTAGTCACGCGCTTTAGTTGGGGACTCCCAGTAAATATCACACCACCTGATTTTGAAACACGAGTTGCTATTTTAACCAATAAAATTCAAGAATATCCTTATGATTTTCCTCAAGATACCATTGAATACTTAGCAGGAGAATTTGATTCCAACGTACGTGAATTAGAAGGAGCCTTGAAAAATATTAGTCTAGTTGCTGACTTTAAGCATGCTAAAACTATTACAGTAGATATAGCTGCAGAAGCTATCAGAGCACGTAAAAATGACGGTCCTATTGTTACTGTTATTCCTATAGAAGAAATTCAAATACAAGTTGGTAAATTCTATGGCGTAACTGTAAAAGAGATAAAAGCAACTAAAAGAACACAAGATATTGTCCTTGCAAGACAGGTAGCCATGTACTTAGCTCGTGAGATGACAGATAACAGTCTCCCCAAAATAGGTAAAGAATTTGGGGGACGAGATCACTCAACTGTTCTCCACGCTTATAATAAAATAAAAAATATGGTTGCTCAAGATGACAACTTACGAATTGAGATAGAAACTATCAAAAATAAAATCAGGTAGGCTTTGTGGATAAGTATCAGAAAAACACGAGACTTTTCCACAGGTTGTGAACAAGTTATTTTCCTTATGAATACTAAAGTTATAATACTTATTCACAACTTTAACAGGACCTACTATTACTACTAAATTTATACTAATATATAAAGGATATACTATGATTCATTTTTCAATAAATAAAAATTTCTTCTTGCATGCTCTAACAGTAACCAAACGAGCTATTAGTCATAAAAATGCGATTCCAATCCTTTCAACTGTTAAAATAGAAGTGACTAGAGATGCTATCATTTTAACGGGGTCAAATGGACAAATTTCAATTGAAAATACTATTCCTGCTTCAAATGAAAATGCAGGTTTACTAGTAACGAATCCAGGCTCTATTTTGTTAGAAGCTGGTTTCTTTATTAATATTATTTCAAGTTTACCAGATGTAACTTTAGAATTTACAGAGATTGAACAACATCAAATTGTTCTTACTAGTGGAAAATCAGAGATTACTTTGAAAGGTAAGGATGTCGATCAATACCCTCGTCTGCAGGAAATGACAACAGATACTCCATTAACATTAGAAACTAAACTGTTAAAATCAATTATTAATGAAACTGCTTTTGCTGCTAGCCAACAAGAAAGCCGTCCAATCTTAACAGGTGTTCATTTGGTTATCAGTCAAAATAAATACTTTAAGGCTGTTGCGACAGATTCACACCGTATGAGTCAACGCACTTTCCAATTAGAGAAATCGGCTAATAATTTTGATTTGGTTGTTCCAAGTAAATCCCTTCGAGAATTTTCGGCTGTTTTTACAGATGATATTGAAACTGTAGAGGTTTTCTTCTCAGATAGTCAAATGTTATTTAGAAGTGAAAATATCAGCTTCTATACACGTTTGCTTGAAGGAAACTACCCTGATACTGATCGCCTCCTAACTAATCAGTTTGAAACCGAAATTATCTTTAATACAAATGCTTTACGCCATGCTATGGAACGTGCTTATTTAATTTCGAATGCAACTCAGAACGGTACTGTTCGTTTAGAAATTCAAAATGAAACAGTCTCAGCTCATGTAAACTCTCCAGAAGTTGGTAAAGTTAATGAGGAATTGGATACTGTTAGCCTTAAAGGTGATAGTTTAAATATTAGTTTTAATCCAACTTACCTAATTGAATCTTTAAAAGCAGTAAAAAGCGAAACAGTTACGATTCGATTTATTTCTCCAGTACGTCCATTTACTTTGACCCCTGGTGAAGATACTGAAGATTTCATCCAATTAATAACTCCTGTTCGTACTAACTAAATAAGAAAACTACCCAAGTTATTCTTGGGTAGTTTTCTTATTCTAAGATATGCTATAATGATGAGTAATATGACTCTATATATAATAGCTAACCCCCATGCTGGTAATAAAAATGCCTCCACTATTGTTGGTAAAATTCAGGAGCTTTATCATACTGAAGATATTTCTGTGTTCTATACAGAACAGAAAGATGATGAAAAAAAACAAGTCATTAATATACTAAGGTCTTTTAAAGAAAGTGATCATCTAATGATTATAGGAGGAGATGGTACCTTATCAAAAGTAATGACTTATCTCCCCCAACATATTCCGTGCGCTTATTATCCTGTTGGTTCAGGAAATGATTTTGCCAGGGCTTTGAAAATTCCTAACCTCAAAGAAACCCTTACCGCTATTCAGACAGAAAGATTAAAGGAAATTAATTGCTTTATTTATGATAAAGGGCTGATTTTGAATAGTTTAGATTTAGGTTTTGCAGCCTATGTCGTTTGGAAAGCATCTAACTCTAAAATAAAAAATATTTTGAATAGATATCGTCTAGGAAAAATAACTTACATTGTTATAGCTATCAAATCATTATTACATTCTTCTAAAGTACAAGTATTAGTGGAAGGAGAGACAGGACAGCGGATAAAACTAAATGACCTTTATTTTTTCGCATTAGCAAATAACACTTATTTTGGAGGTGGCATTACTATTTGGCCTAAAGCAAGTGCTTTAACTGCAGAGTTAGATATGGTTTACGCTAAAGGGCATACTTTTCTAAAACGATTAAGTATTTTATTATCTTTGGTTTTTAAAAGGCATACTACCTCTAAAAGTATAAAACACCAGACTTTCAAAGCTATGACCGTATATTTTCCTAAAAATAGTTTGATTGAAATAGATGGCGAAATAGTTGAGTTAGATCAGATTAGTTTAAAATGTCAAAAAAGGTATTTATATATGTAAGGAGAAAAGATGTATCAAGTTGGATCACTTATTGAAATGAAAAAACCTCATGCTTGTGTAATTAAAGAAACTGGTAAAAAGGCTAATCAATGGAAGGTACTGAGAGTAGGAGCTGATATTAAAATTCAGTGTACTAACTGTCAGCATGTGATTATGATGAGTCGTTATGATTTTGAGCGAAAATTAAAAAAAAGTACTGCAACCATGAAAGTCCTTTTAAACAAATAATTATAGCTATATTTGCAACCAATACTTTCCTAAATAATTGCTAGTATGCCGTTGGAAAATTAGCTATTCTAATGTTATCGAAAGAAGAAAGGTGGCCATTGACAATGACGAAAGTTGCAGAACAGTTGTTTATTTTTCGGTAAGTCATATCAAAATGGGAAAATGGGGATACCACACCAGATTTGGATAATTTAATCAGGTTAGCTGAGATTTTTGACGTGAGCTTAGATGAACATGTTTTAGCTAAAACAAATGAAGTTAAAGTTGAACGTATTTATGAAAAAAATCTTGATCTGTAAAAATATAATAAAATTTATTGGTTTATTTTTCGAAATATTATTCGATCTCTACTAATTATCTTAGCTATATTAACTTTCTTATAAGCTCTAGGTCTTCCCTTTGTTTCGGAGTGGATAATTTAAATGAAGGTGAAAGAGTGGCATAATGATAAGCAAATCTGAAATTTTCTTCTTATCATACCGCTTTTTCTTCTATTTTTTGATATAATGGTCTTGATTGAAATTTGAATGGAGACTCACTAAATGGCTTTAACAGCAGGTATTGTAGGCTTACCAAATGTTGGTAAATCAACTTTATTTAACGCAATTACAAAAGCAGGAGCAGAAGCTGCTAACTATCCTTTTGCGACTATTGATCCCAATGTTGGTATGGTAGAGGTACCAGATGAGCGTCTGCAAAAATTGACAGAATTGATTACGCCTAAAAAAACAGTTCCGACAACCTTTGAATTTACTGATATTGCAGGTATTGTTAAAGGTGCTTCGAAGGGGGAAGGTCTAGGAAATAAATTTTTAGCTAATATTCGTGAAGTGGATGCTATTGTTCATGTGGTACGTGCTTTTGATGATGAAAATGTTATGCGTGAACAAGGTCGTGAGGATGCCTTCGTTGATCCTATAGCAGATATTGATACTATTAATCTTGAATTAATCTTAGCTGATTTAGAGTCAATCAATAAACGTTATGCGCGTGTTGAAAAAATGGCACGAACTCAAAAAGATAAAGAATCAGTAGCAGAGTTCAATGTTTTACAAAAGATTAAACCTGTTTTGGAAGATGGGAAATCAGCTCGTACCATTGAGTTTACAGAAGAGGAAGCAAAAGTTGTTAAAGGTCTCTTTTTATTAACAACTAAACCTGTTTTATATGTTGCTAATGTTGATGAGGACAAAGTAGCTGATCCTGATGATATCGACTATGTTAATCAAATTCGTGCATTTGCAGAAACAGAGAGTGCAGAAGTAGTTGTGATTTCTGCTCGAGCTGAAGAAGAAATATCTGAACTTGATGATGAAGATAAGTTAGAATTTTTAGAAGCTATTGGATTAACAGAATCTGGTGTTGATAAATTAACACGAGCTGCTTATCATCTTTTAGGCCTTGGAACTTACTTTACTGCTGGTGAAAAAGAGGTTCGCGCTTGGACATTTAAGCGTGGTATAAAAGCTCCACAAGCTGCGGGTATTATCCATTCAGATTTTGAAAGAGGTTTTATTCGTGCAGTAACGATGTCATATGATGACCTTATTCAATATGGATCTGAAAAAGCAGTAAAAGAAGCTGGCCGGTTACGTGAAGAAGGAAAAGAGTATATTGTTCAAGATGGCGATATCATGGAATTCCGTTTCAATGTCTAGTAATAAATAATCAATTTGTTAACTTTTAGGTTAAGGATATTGTTATTATCCTTAACCATTTTTGCGTTTTAATGGAGAAGATAATGGTAAAAATGATTGTTGGATTAGGAAATCCAGGAAGTAAATATAATGATACAAAACATAATATTGGATTTATGGCTGTTGACAGAATTGTAAAAAAACTTGACGTCAACTTTACAGAAGATAAAAATTTTAAAGCAGAGATAGGTAGTGATTTTATCAACGGTGAAAAAATTTATTTTATCAAACCAACTACTTTTATGAATAACAGTGGTATTGCGGTAAAAGCCCTGCTTACTTACTACAACATTTCTATTAAGGATATGATTATCATATATGATGATTTAGACATGGAAGTCGGTAAAATACGTTTTCGTCAAAAAGGATCTGCTGGGGGACATAATGGTATCAAGTCTATTATTGCTCATTTAGGTACTCAAGAATTTGATCGTATTAAAGTAGGTATAGGACGTCCGAATGGACGTATGACAGTTATTAATCATGTTCTAGGGAAGTTTGATAAAAATGATGAAATTATGATATCAAATACTCTTGATAAGGTTGACAATGCTGTCAATTATTATTTACAGACGAATGATTTTCAAAAAACAATGCAGAAATACAACGGTTTAAAATGAATATTATAGAATTATTTAGCCAAAATAAAGTGGTGCGGACATGGCACTCTGGATTAGTAACTAATAGTCGCCAATTAGTTATGGGGTTTTCAGGAGCAAGTAAAGCTATTGCTATAGCATCAGCCTACGAGAAGTTATCTAAAAAAATTATGGTAGTCACTGCCACTCAAAACGATTCTGATAAATTATCAAGTGATATATCAAGTTTAATTGGAGAAGATAACGTTTATCAATTTTTTGCTGATGACGTTCCTGCAGCAGAGTTTATTTTCTCTTCATTAGACAAATCAATTTCACGACTCAGTGCCTTGAGGTTTCTAAAAGATCCAGAAAAAAACGGTGTTTTGATTACTAGTATCAGTGGTTTAAGGTTACTATTACCAAATCCGGAAGTTTTCTCGAAAAGTCAATATAAGTTTGAAATCGGTCAAGAATGTTATTTAGATAAATTGAGTAAGAACTTAGTCAATTTAGGTTATCAGAAAGTTTCTCAAGTATTTAGTCCTGGTGAATTTAGCCAAAGAGGAGATATTTTAGATATTTTTGAGATGACACAAGAATATCCTTATCGCTTGGAATTCTTCGGAGATGAAATAGATGGCATCAGGCAGTTTGATATTGACACTCAAAAGTCTCTTAAACAATTAGAGTCAGTACAGATTTCGCCAGCAGATGATATTATTTTACAAGATGCAGATTTCGAGCGTGCAAAGAAAAAACTTGAGGGCTATCTAGTAACAGCTAGTGAGGAACAACGCGCCTATTTGAGCGAGGTTTTATCTACAACCGAGAATCATTTTAAGCACTCAAATATTCGTCGTTTTCTAAGTATCTTTTATGAAAAAGAATGGGGAATATTAGACTATATTCCTGAGGGAACTCCACTTTTTGTTGATGATTTTCAAAAAATTGTAGATCGAAATGCTAAGTTAGATTTAGAAATAGCTAGCCTTCTGACGGAAGATTTACAACAAGGCAAGTCTCATTCTAGTTTGAACTATTTTTCAGATCCTTATAAGCAATTAAGACAATACCAACCAGCAACCTTCTTTTCAAATTTCCACAAAGGATTAGGAAATCTGAAATTTGATAAACTTCATCATTTTACTCAATATGGAATGCAAGAATTTTTTAATCAATTTCCATTGTTGGTCGATGAAATCAATCGTTATAAGAAATCTGGAGCGACAGTACTGTTGCAAGTAGATTCTCAAAAAGGTTTAAATCTCCTTCAAGAAAACTTAAAAGAATATGGGTTAGATTTAATCATTTCAGATAAAAACGATATCGTTCCAAAGGAGTCACAACTTATTGTTGGGCATCTTTCAAATGGTTTTTATTTTGCAGATGAGAAAATTGTTCTGATTACTGAACGTGAGATTTATCATAGGCGTGTTAAAAGGAAAATTAGACGCAGTAATATTAGTAATGCAGAACGTCTAAAAGATTATAATGAACTTTCAGTTGGCGATTATGTTGTTCATAATGTTCATGGCGTAGGAAAATTTTTAGGTATTGAAACAATTGAGATACAAGGTATTCATCGTGATTATCTGACTATTCAATATCAAAATGCTGATCGGATCTCTATCCCCGTAGAACAAATTGAACTTCTAACAAAATATGTCTCTGCAGATGGCAAAGAGCCTAAAATTAATACGTTAAATGATGGTCGCTTCAAAAAAGCAAAACAGAGAGTTGCAAAGCAAGTAGAAGATATTGCTGATGATTTGTTGAAACTTTATGCAGAGCGTAGTCAATTACAAGGATTTGCATTTTCTCCTGACGATAATATGCAAAATGACTTTGATAATGATTTTGCATATGTAGAGACAGAGGATCAATTGCGGTCGATAAAAGAAATTAAACAGGATATGGAAGGTAATCGTCCGATGGATCGATTATTGGTTGGAGACGTTGGTTTTGGTAAGACAGAGGTTGCTATGCGTGCGGCTTTCAAAGCTGTCAATGACCATAAACAAGTTGCTGTTTTAGTCCCAACAACAGTTCTAGCTCAGCAGCATTTTGAAAATTTTAAAGAACGTTTTAGTAATTATCCTGTTACAGTTGATGTACTTAGTCGTTTTCGTAGCAAAAAAGAACAAACAGATACACTAAAAAGATTATCTAAGGGCCAAGTTGATATTATTATTGGAACACATCGGCTTCTCTCTCAAGATGTTGTATTTTCGGATTTAGGGTTAATAGTTATTGATGAGGAACAGCGATTTGGTGTAAAGCATAAAGAAAAGTTAAAAGAATTAAAAACAAAAGTTGATGTCTTAACTTTGACAGCGACCCCAATACCTAGAACATTACATATGTCAATGCTTGGCATTAGAGACTTATCAGTCATTGAAACACCTCCAACTAATCGTTATCCTGTGCAGACTTACGTTTTGGAGACAAATCCTGGTTTAGTTAGAGAAGCTATTATTCGTGAGATAGACAGAGGAGGACAGGTTTTTTATGTTTACAATAAAGTTGACACTATTGAACAGAAAGTTTCAGAACTTCAGGAGTTAGTACCAGAAGCTAGTATTGGTTTTGTTCATGGTCAAATGTCTGAAATTCAATTAGAAAATACATTAATAGACTTTATCAATGGAGATTACGATGTTTTAGTTGCAACGACAATAATTGAGACAGGAGTCGATATTTCAAATGTTAATACCCTCTTTGTTGAAAATGCAGATCATATGGGCTTGTCAACCCTTTATCAATTAAGAGGCCGTGTGGGTAGAAGTAATCGCATTGCTTATGCTTACCTTATGTACAGACCTGATAAAGTTTTAACAGAAATTTCTGAGAAAAGACTAGATGCAATCAAAGGGTTTACAGAATTGGGATCTGGTTTTAAAATAGCGATGCGTGATTTATCTATACGTGGTGCAGGAAATATTTTAGGAGCTTCACAAAGTGGTTTTATTGATTCGGTTGGATTCGAGATGTATTCACAGCTTCTAGAGCAAGCGATTGCCACCAAACAAGGAAAATCATTAATTCGTCAAAAAGGTAATGTTGAATTAGCCTTACAAATTGACGCCTATTTACCAGCAGAATATATATCAGATGAGCGCCAAAAAATAGAAATATATAAGCGTATTCGTGAATTAGAAACTAGGGCTGATTATGAAGCCTTACAAGATGAGTTAATAGATCGTTTTGGAGAATATCCTGATCAAGTTGCATACCTTTTAGAAATAGGACTTTTAAAAGCTTATCTGGATCTTGCCTTTACTGAATTAGTAGAAAGAAAAGGTAATGAAATAAGCATCATATTTGAAAAAGCATCTTTGAAATATTTTTTAACTCAAGATTATTTTGAAGCACTATCAAAAACTCAACTTAAGGCTAGAATTAGCGAAACAAATGGTAAGATGGAAGTTGTTTTTAATATCAAACATAAGAAAAATTATGAAATTATTGAAGAACTTCTAAAATTTGCCGAATGTTTTATCGAGATTAAGTCACGTAAACCAGTAGAAGAATAACTAAGTGAAAAGTTGCAAGGAAATTTGGATACTCTTTTAGAAAATGTTTGGTTCAAGAAGAATAGTACGAGAAACATTATGTTTCACGTCAAACATCTCAACTTTTGAAAGACATAAATATTTTTAGAGGTTATTAAAATAGAAGTTTTTTACTTGATATTTGAGAGAATTAAGAGAGCTAATAGCTCTCTTTTTGTTACATTATATTGACAAATATTATCAGTTCAGATATTTTTCAAAAAAAATGCTAAAATAGTAGAGTTAATTTAGATAGAAGGATGTGATCATCAGTGAGATTAGACAAGTATCTAAAAGTGTCGCGTATCATTAAGCGTCGTCCCGTTGCTAAAGAAGTTGCAGACAAAGGACGTGTCAAGGTGAATGGCGTATTAGCAAAGTCATCAACTGACCTAAAGCTTAATGACCAAGTTGAAATTCGTTTTGGTAATAAATTGTTGACCGTTAAAGTATTAGAAATGAAAGATAGCACTAAGAAAGAAGATGCTATCAAAATGTATGAAATTATTAATGAAACAAGGATAGAAACAGATGAGCAAGCCTAATGTTGTTCAGTTAAATAATCAATATATTAACGATGAGAATCTAAAAAAACGTTACGAAGCTGAGGAGTTACGCCGAAAAAATCGTTTAATGGGTTGGGTTCTTATTTTTGTCATGCTTTTATTTATTTTACCCACTTATAATTTAGTTAAGAGTTACAGAACTTTACAAGAACGTCGTCAAGAAGTTGTAAAATTAACGAAAGACTATCAGACATTAACTAATAGAACTGAGAACCAGAAGTTACTAGCAAAACAACTAAAAAATCCAGATTACGTTCAAAAATATGCTCGAGCGAAGTATTATTTCTCTAAGACCGGCGAAATGATTTACCCATTACCAGACCTTTTACCAAAATAATTATGAATAATTTAATTGAAACAATAGAACATTTTCTAGCCTACTCGGATGACAAACTAGAAGAGTTAGCTGATAAGAACTATCAACTTAGGCAAACAATTGTAGAAAAAGAAAAGATTGAGAGCAGAGAAAAGTAATGAAGAAAGTTTTAACCTTCTTATTATGTAGCTTATATTTTGTATCAATCCCAGCTATAAGTACCGAGGAGCCATTAACGCTTTCTCAAAATAGACGATACGCCTTAACTCAGACAGTTGTGGATAAGGAAATGTATTTTGATGCTATTCCAGAGAGACCAACTACAAAAATTGAAATAAGCAGTTTTCAAGATGAAGCTTTAACCATAACAGGAGAGACTTTAGTTCCAAATACTTTATTGTCGATTATTTCCCTTACAATTAATTCAAATGGAATTCCAGTATTTACTTTGTCCAATGGACAGTTCATAAAGGCTAGTCGTGAAGCTATTTTTAATGATTTAGTTTCTAAGCAGCAATCTGTCTCATTGGATTATTGGTTAAAACCTTCTTTTGTGACTTATGAAGCACCTTACACAAATGGTGTTAGTGAAGTTAAAAATAATTTAAAACCTTATTCCAGAGTGCATTTAGTAGAACAAGCAGAAACAGAACATGGTATTTATTATAAAACGGACAGTGGTTTTTGGATATCAGTAGAAGATCTATCGGTTGCTGATAATCGTATGGCTAAGGTTCAAGAAGTATTATTGGAAAAATATAATAAAGATAAATATGGTATATACATCAAACAATTAAATACACAGACAGTAGCTGGTATTAATATTGATAGGTCAATGTACTCTGCAAGTATTGCAAAATTAGCAACACTTTATGTTAGCCAAGAGCAAGTAAAATTAGGAAAACTGTCAT
Organism: Streptococcus sp. 'group B'; assembly: GCF_002073795.1. Lineage (NCBI taxonomy): Bacteria > Bacillati > Bacillota > Bacilli > Lactobacillales > Streptococcaceae > Streptococcus > Streptococcus sp. 'group B'. The sequence continues at coordinate 208,438 of NZ_CP020432.1, forward strand.
TGGACAGCAAATTTGAATACAAAGATAATGTTAATCAATTTCCTAATAGCTATGATCCAAGTGGTAGTGGGAAATTAGAGAAAAAAGCTGATCATAAATTATATACAGTTAAGGAGTTACTTGAAGCAACTGCCAAGGAATCAGATAATGTTGCAACAAATATGCTAGGTTATTATGTCAATAATCAATACGATTCAATGTTTCAAACACAAGTAGACACAATTTCTGGTATGCACTGGGATATGAAGAAACGCCAGATTTCTCCACAAGCTGCGGGTAAAATGATGGAAGCAATTTATTATCAAAATGGAGATATTGTTAATTACCTATCAAAGACTGATTTTGATAATACAAGAATCCCTAAAAATATACCAGTTAAAGTAGCACATAAAATTGGAGATGCTTATGACTACAAACATGATGCGGCTATTGTTTATGCAGAACAACCTTTTATTATGATTATTTTTACAGATAAATCATCTTACGATGATATCACTAAGATTGCTGACGACGTTTACCAGGTTTTAAAGTAATATGTATAACACTATTTTGAAAGATACCTTATCCAAAGGGTTATTTACCGCTCATCAGAAAGTTTTAATTGCTGTTTCTGGTGGCATTGATTCAATAAATTTGTTGCAATTTTTATACCAGTATCAAAAAGAGTTATCAATTAGTATTGGTATTGCACACATAAATCATGGACAGCGAAAAGAATCAGAAAAAGAAGAAGAATATATCAGACAGTGGGGACAGATACATGATGTCCCTGTCTTTATCTCTTATTTTCAAGGAATATTTTCAGAAGATAGAGCACGTAACCATCGCTACAATTTTTTTTCAAAAGTTATGCGTGAAGAAGGTTACACGGCTTTAGTAACAGCTCACCATGCTGATGATCAAGCTGAAACTGTATTTATGAGAATTTTAAGAGGAAGCAGGCTACGCTATTTATCAGGGATTAAGCAAGTGAGTGCTTTTGCAAATGGTCAATTGATTAGACCATTTCTTCCATATAAAAAGGAGTTATTACCAAATATTTTTCATTTTGAAGATGCTAGCAATGCTTCGTCTGATTATTTGAGAAATCGAATAAGAAACATCTACTTTCCTACTTTGGAAAGAGAAAATAATCAATTGAAAGATTCTCTCATAACTCTCTCTGAGGAAACAGAGTGTTTATTCACGGCTTTAACAGACCTAACAAGGAGCATCGAAGTAACAAACTGCTATGATTTTTTAAGGCAAACTCATTCCGTCCAAGAATTTTTATTGCAAGATTACATTAGCAAATTTCCAGATTTACAAGTGAGTAAAGAACAGTTCAGAGTAATATTAAAATTGATTAGAACTAAAGCCAATATTGACTATACTATTAAATCGGGCTATTTTCTTCATAAGGATTACGAGAGTTTTCATATTACAAAAATCCATCCTAAGACGGATAGTTTTAAGGTTGAAAAAAGATTAGAATTGCATAATATACAAATATTCTCACAATATTTATTTTCCTATGGAAAATTCATTTCTCAAGCAGACATTACTATTCCTATTTATGATACTTCTCCGATTATTTTAAGAAGAAGAAAAGAAGGGGATAGGATATTTTTAGGAAATCACACTAAAAAAATTCGCCGTCTATTTATTGATGAGAAAATAACTCTAAAAGACAGAGAAGAAGCTGTTATTGGGGAGCAAAATAAAGAGTTGATATTTGTGATTGTTGCAGGTAGAACATATTTGAGAAAACCTTCTGAACATGATATAATGAAGGGCAAACTTTATATTGAAAATTTAGAAAAAAGGTGACATCATGCTTGAAAATGATATAAAAAAAGTTTTATATTCAGAAGAAGATATTATTCTGAAAACGAAAGAATTAGGAGCTAAATTAACTGCAGATTATGCAGGTAAGAATCCATTATTAGTAGGTGTATTAAAGGGGTCAGTGCCTTTTATGGCTGAACTATTAAAGCATATTGATACACATGTTGAAATTGATTTTATGGTTGTTTCAAGCTATCATGGTGGTACAACTAGTAGTGGAGAAGTTAAAATTTTAAAAGATGTTGATACTAACATTGAAGGAAGAGATGTAATCTTTATTGAAGACATCATTGATACTGGACGTACATTAAAATACCTTCGAGATATGTTTAAGTATCGTCAAGCTAACTCTGTCAAAGTTGCAACCCTTTTTGATAAGCCAGAAGGGCGATTGGTAGATATTGATGCTGATTACGTTTGTTACGATATCCCAAATGAATTTATTGTGGGATTCGGTTTAGACTATGCTGAAAACTATCGTAACCTACCTTATGTCGGTGTGTTAAAAGAAGAAATTTACTCAAAATAGAAAAAAGGTACTCTCTTAAACTATGAAAAATAATAAAAATAATGGTTTTCTGAAAAATTCCTTTATTTACATATTATTGATTATTGCGGTTATTACAACCTTTCAATACTATTTAAAAGGAACTAGCTCTCAAAACCAGCAAATTTCTTATACAAAACTTGTTAAACAATTAAAAGCTGGAGAAATTAAGTCTATTTCATACCAGCCAAGTGGTGGTGTTGTTGAAGTTAGTGGGACATATAAGAAAGCCAAAACAATTAAATCAGCTAATAGTTTTACTTTTTTAGGTGGTAGTGTTGCTACTAAAGTTACAGGATTTAATTCTGTTATACTACCAAATGACTCTTCAATAAAATCTCTTGTTAGCGCTGCTGAAGAAAATAACACTAATATTCAGGTCAAACATGAAAGTTCAAGTGGGACATGGATTTCTTATATTGCCAGTTTTTTACCTTTAGTTATCATGATTGGTTTCTTTATGATGATGATGAACCAAGGCGGTGGCGGTGGCGCTCGTGGTGCCATGAGCTTTGGTAAAAATAAAGCAAGATCATCTAGTAAAGATGAGGTTAAAGTTCGATTTTCGGATGTTGCTGGAGCAGAGGAAGAAAAGCAAGAATTAATAGAAGTCGTTGACTTCCTTAAAGATCCTAAACGATATAAATCTCTAGGTGCCCGAATTCCAGCAGGGGTTCTATTAGAAGGACCTCCAGGGACAGGTAAAACCCTATTAGCAAAAGCTGTTGCCGGTGAAGCAGGGGTTCCATTCTTTAGTATTTCCGGTTCAGATTTTGTTGAAATGTTTGTCGGTGTTGGAGCTAGTCGAGTACGCTCTTTGTTTGAAGATGCTAAAAAAGCTGAACGTGCTATTATTTTCATTGATGAAATTGATGCTGTTGGACGTCGACGTGGAGCTGGTATGGGTGGCGGAAACGATGAACGTGAACAAACGCTCAACCAACTTTTAATTGAAATGGATGGTTTTGAAGGAAACGAAAGTATTATCGTTATCGCTGCTACCAACCGTAGTGACGTGTTAGATCCCGCATTACTGCGTCCAGGACGTTTTGATAGAAAAGTTCTAGTTGGACAACCTGATGTAAAAGGTCGTGAAGCAATTCTGAGAGTACATGCTAAAAATAAACCATTAGCAGATAATGTTGACTTAAAAGTAGTAGCTCAACAAACCCCAGGATTTGTTGGTGCTGATTTGGAGAATGTTCTCAATGAAGCTGCTTTAGTTGCTGCGCGACGAAATAAAAAAGTTATTGATGCTTCAGATATTGATGAAGCAGAAGACCGTGTAATTGCTGGTCCTTCTAAAAAAGATCGTACTATTTCTGAAAGAGAAAGAGCTATGGTTGCTTACCATGAAGCTGGGCACACAATTGTCGGTTTGATTCTTTCAAATGCGCGAGTTGTTCATAAAGTTACTATCGTACCACGTGGTCGTGCAGGTGGATATATGATTGCTTTACCTAAAGAAGATCAAATGCTTCTTTCAAAAGATGATATGAAAGAGCAATTAGCAGGTCTTATGGGAGGACGTGTAGCGGAAGAAATTATTTTCAACGCTCAGACAACAGGTGCCTCAAATGACTTTGAACAAGCCACTGCCATGGCCCGCGCTATGGTAACTGAATATGGTATGAGTGAGAAACTTGGCCCAGTTCAATACGAAGGTAACCATGCAATGATGGCTGGCCAAATGTCACCTGAAAAATCATATTCTGCTCAAACTGCACAACTTATTGATGATGAAGTTCGTCACCTTCTTAATGAAGCACGTAATAAGGCAGCTGATATTATCAACGAAAACCGTGATACTCATAAATTAATTGCAGAAGCCCTCTTAAAATATGAGACTCTTGATGCTGCTCAGATTAAATCGATTTTCGAGACAGGTAAAATGCCTGAGACAGAAAATGATGAAGATAAAGCGAGAGCGTTATCATACGATGAAATCAAAGAAAAAATGCAAGAAGAAGATAAAAAATAAGTCATCATATATTTTTAAAGAACTTTATAAATTTCAAACACCCTTCAAATTTAGATAAAATTTGAGGGGTGTTTTTTATGAAGATGAAGTTTAAATTTGTGAATTAAGAAGATGAAATATGAACATGACAACGGTAAAAATGCTATCCATTAAACAAGTATAGAAGGTTAGTTACTATAAATAATATTAACTTTTTAAAAATAAAAGAAAAAATGCAAAAATAGTATTGACAGGAAGTAGAAATATTTAGTATAATGAATAAGTTGTCTCGAGAGAGCAGTTTCTAGTAGCGCGTAGTTAACAACTTAAAAAAAGTGGTTGACAAAGCAGAATAAGTTTGCTAAAATATAGAAGTTGTCTCAAGAGAGGCAAAGACCTTTGAAAACTGAACAAGACGAACGAATGTGCAGGGTGGATTTACATTGTAAATCCGTCAATGACAAAAAACAATAAATCTGTCAGCGAGACAGAAAAGAGCAAAGCTCAAACTTTTAATGAGAGTTTGATCCTGGCTCAGGACGAACGCTGGCGGCGTGCCTAATACATGCAAGTAGAACGCTGAGGTTTGGTGTTTACACTAGACTGATGAGTTGCGAACGGGTGAGTAACGCGTAGGTAACCTGCCTCATAGCGGGGGATAACTATTGGAAACGATAGCTAATACCGCATAAGAGTAATTAACACATGTTAGTTATTTAAAAGGAGCAATTGCTTCACTGTGAGATGGACCTGCGTTGTATTAGCTAGTTGGTGAGGTAAAGGCTCACCAAGGCGACGATACATAGCCGACCTGAGAGGGTGATCGGCCACACTGGGACTGAGACACGGCCCAGACTCCTACGGGAGGCAGCAGTAGGGAATCTTCGGCAATGGACGGAAGTCTGACCGAGCAACGCCGCGTGAGTGAAGAAGGTTTTCGGATCGTAAAGCTCTGTTGTTAGAGAAGAACGTTGGTAGGAGTGGAAAATCTACCAAGTGACGGTAACTAACCAGAAAGGGACGGCTAACTACGTGCCAGCAGCCGCGGTAATACGTAGGTCCCGAGCGTTGTCCGGATTTATTGGGCGTAAAGCGAGCGCAGGCGGTTCTTTAAGTCTGAAGTTAAAGGCAGTGGCTTAACCATTGTACGCTTTGGAAACTGGAGGACTTGAGTGCAGAAGGGGAGAGTGGAATTCCATGTGTAGCGGTGAAATGCGTAGATATATGGAGGAACACCGGTGGCGAAAGCGGCTCTCTGGTCTGTAACTGACGCTGAGGCTCGAAAGCGTGGGGAGCAAACAGGATTAGATACCCTGGTAGTCCACGCCGTAAACGATGAGTGCTAGGTGTTAGGCCCTTTCCGGGGCTTAGTGCCGCAGCTAACGCATTAAGCACTCCGCCTGGGGAGTACGACCGCAAGGTTGAAACTCAAAGGAATTGACGGGGGCCCGCACAAGCGGTGGAGCATGTGGTTTAATTCGAAGCAACGCGAAGAACCTTACCAGGTCTTGACATCCTTCTGACCGGCCTAGAGATAGGCTTTCTCTTCGGAGCAGAAGTGACAGGTGGTGCATGGTTGTCGTCAGCTCGTGTCGTGAGATGTTGGGTTAAGTCCCGCAACGAGCGCAACCCCTATTGTTAGTTGCCATCATTAAGTTGGGCACTCTAGCGAGACTGCCGGTAATAAACCGGAGGAAGGTGGGGATGACGTCAAATCATCATGCCCCTTATGACCTGGGCTACACACGTGCTACAATGGTTGGTACAACGAGTCGCAAGCCGGTGACGGCAAGCTAATCTCTTAAAGCCAATCTCAGTTCGGATTGTAGGCTGCAACTCGCCTACATGAAGTCGGAATCGCTAGTAATCGCGGATCAGCACGCCGCGGTGAATACGTTCCCGGGCCTTGTACACACCGCCCGTCACACCACGAGAGTTTGTAACACCCGAAGTCGGTGAGGTAACCTTTTAGGAGCCAGCCGCCTAAGGTGGGATAGATGATTGGGGTGAAGTCGTAACAAGGTAGCCGTATCGGAAGGTGCGGCTGGATCACCTCCTTTCTAAGGATAAGGAAACCTGCCATTTGCGTCTTGTTTAGTTTTGAGAGGTCTTGTGGGGCCTTAGCTCAGCTGGGAGAGCGCCTGCTTTGCACGCAGGAGGTCAGCGGTTCGATCCCGCTAGGCTCCATTGAATCGAAAGGTTCAAATTGTTCATTGAAAATTGAATATCTATATCAAATTCCACGATCTAGAAATAGATTGTAGAAAGTAACAAGAAAATAAACCGAAAACGCTGTGAATATTTAATGAGTTTTCTAGTTTTAAAGAAACTAGTTTAATAAGGTTAAGTTAATAAGGGCGCACGGTGGATGCCTTGGCACTAGAAGCCGAAGAAGGACGTGACTAACGACGAAATGCTTTGGGGAGCTGTAAGTAAGCGCTGATCCAGAGATGTCCGAATGGGGGAACCCACTAGTTAATGACTAGTATCCATATCTGTTAAGGATATGAGAAGGAAGACGCAGTGAACTGAAACATCTAAGTAGCTGCAGGAAGAGAAAGCAAAAGCGATTGCCTTAGTAGCGGCGAGCGAAACGGCAGGAGGGCAAACCGAAGTGTTTACACTTCGGGGTTGTAGGACTGCGATATAGGATTAATCATTATAGAAGAATTACCTGGGAAGGTAAGCCAAAGAGAGTAACAGCCTCGTATTTAAAATGATAGATTAACCTTAGCAGTATCCTGAGTACGGCGAGACACGCGAAATCTCGTCGGAATCTGGGAGGACCATCTCCCAACCCTAAATACTCTCTAGTGACCGATAGTGAACCAGTACCGTGAGGGAAAGGTGAAAAGCACCCCGGGAGGGGAGTGAAATAGAACCTGAAACCGTGTGCCTACAACAAGTTCGAGCCCGTTAATGGGTGAGAGCGTGCCTTTTGTAGAATGAACCGGCGAGTTACGATATGATGCGAGGTTAAGTTGAAGAGACGGAGCCGTAGGGAAACCGAGTCTTAATAGGGCGCCATAGTATCATGTTGTAGACCCGAAACCATGTGACCTACCCATGAGCAGGTTGAAGGTGAGGTAAAACTCACTGGAGGACCGAACCAGGGCACGTTGAAAAGTGCTTGGATGACTTGTGGGTAGCGGAGAAATTCCAAACGAACTTGGAGATAGCTGGTTCTCTCCGAAATAGCTTTAGGGCTAGCGTCGATGTTAAGTCTCTTGGAGGTAGAGCACTGTTTGGGTGAGGGGTCCATCCCGGATTACCAATCTCAGATAAACTCCGAATGCCAACGAGATATAATCGGCAGTCAGACTGCGAGTGCTAAGATCCGTAGTCGAAAGGGAAACAGCCCAGACCACCAGCTAAGGTCCCAAAATATATGTTAAGTGGAAAAGGATGTGGGGTTGCACAGACAACTAGGATGTTAGCTTAGAAGCAGCTATTCATTCAAAGAGTGCGTAATAGCTCACTAGTCGAGTGACCCTGCGCCGAAAATGTACCGGGGCTAAAACATATTACCGAAGCTGTGGATGACACAAAAGTGTCATGGTAGGAGAGCGTTCTATGTGTGAAGAAGGTGTACCGTGAGGAGCGCTGGAACGCATAGAAGTGAGAATGCCGGTATGAGTAGCGCAAGACAGGTGAGAATCCTGTCCACCGTAAGACTAAGGTTTCCAGGGGAAGGCTCGTCCGCCCTGGGTTAGTCGGGACCTAAGGAGAGACCGAAAGGTGTATCCGATGGACAACAGGTTGATATTCCTGTACTAGAGTATATAGTGATGGAGGGACGCAGTAGGCTAACTAAACCAGACGATTGGAAGTGTCTGGTCAAACAGTGAGGTGTGATATGAGTCAAATGCTTATATCTTTAACATTGAGCTGTGACGAGGAGCGAAGTTTAGTAGCGAAGTTAGTGATGTCACACTGCCAAGAAAAGCTTCTAGCGATACATATACTCTACCCGTACCGCAAACCGACACAGGTAGTCGAGGCGAGTAGCCTCAGGTGAGCGAGAGAACTCTCGTTAAGGAACTCGGCAAAATGGCCCCGTAACTTCGGGAGAAGGGGCGCTGATTTTAGATCAGCCGCAGTGAATAGGCCCAAGCAACTGTTTATCAAAAACACAGCTCTCTGCTAAATCGTAAGATGATGTATAGGGGGTGACGCCTGCCCGGTGCTGGAAGGTTAAGAGGAGTGCTTAGCGTAAGCGAAGGTATGAATTGAAGCCCCAGTAAACGGCGGCCGTAACTATAACGGTCCTAAGGTAGCGAAATTCCTTGTCGGGTAAGTTCCGACCCGCACGAAAGGCGTAATGATTTGGGCACTGTCTCAACGAGAGACTCGGTGAAATTTTAGTACCTGTGAAGATGCAGGTTACCCGCGACAGGACGGAAAGACCCCATGGAGCTTTACTGCAGTTTGATATTGAGTATCTGTACCACATGTACAGGATAGGTAGGAGCCTATGATAACGGGACGCCAGTTTCGTTTGAGGCGTTGTTGGGATACTACCCTTGTGTTATGGCTACTCTAACCCAGATAGGCAATCCCTATCGGAGACAGTGTCTGACGGGCAGTTTGACTGGGGCGGTCGCCTCCTAAAAGGTAACGGAGGCGCCCAAAGGTTCCCTCAGACTGGTTGGAAATCAGTCGTAGAGTGTAAAGGTATAAGGGAGCTTGACTGCGAGAGCTACAACTCGAGCAGGGACGAAAGTCGGGCTTAGTGATCCGGTGGTTCCGTATGGAAGGGCCATCGCTCAACGGATAAAAGCTACCCTGGGGATAACAGGCTTATCTCCCCCAAGAGTTCACATCGACGGGGAGGTTTGGCACCTCGATGTCGGCTCGTCGCATCCTGGGGCTGTAGTCGGTCCCAAGGGTTGGGCTGTTCGCCCATTAAAGCGGCACGCGAGCTGGGTTCAGAACGTCGTGAGACAGTTCGGTCCCTATCCGTCGCGGGCGTAGGAAATTTGAGAGGATCTGCTCCTAGTACGAGAGGACCAGAGTGGACTTACCGCTGGTGTACCAGTTGTCTTGCCAAAGGCATCGCTGGGTAGCTATGTAGGGAAGGGATAAGCGCTGAAAGCATCTAAGTGCGAAGCCCACCTCAAGATGAGATTTCCCATGATTTTATATCAGTAAGAGCCCTGAGAGATGATCAGGTAGATAGGTTAGGAGTGTAATTGTGGTGACACATTTAGCGGACTAATACTAATAGCTCGAGGACTTATCCAAAAAGAGATATTGACAACGTTACGGTTTCTTGTTAGACTATAGATATTCAATTTTGAGTGAATAAGACTCAATAGTTAAGTGATAATTGCCTAGGAGATACACCTGTTCTCATGCCGAACACAGAAGTTAAGCCCTAGAACGCCGGAAGTAGTTGGGGGTTGCCCCCTGTGAGATAAGGTAGTCGCTTAGCAAAGGGAGTTTAGCTCAGCTGGGAGAGCATCTGCCTTACAAGCAGAGGGTCAGCGGTTCGATCCCGTTAACTCCCATAGGTCCCGTAGTGTAGCGGTTATCACGTCGCCCTGTCACGGCGAAGATCGCGGGTTCGATTCCCGTCGGGACCGTAGACTCGTTAGCTCAGTTGGTAGAGCAATTGACTTTTAATCAATGGGTCACTGGTTCGAGCCCAGTACGGGTCATTTAGAAATGCGGGTGTGGCGGAATTGGCAGACGCACCAGATTTAGGATCTGGCGCTTAACGGCGTGGGGGTTCAAGTCCCTTCACCCGCATTAGTAGATTGCCGGCTTAGCTCAGTTGGTAGAGCATCTGATTTGTAATCAGAGGGTCGCGTGTTCAAGTCATGTAGCCGGCATTACAATTTTATAGGATAAATAGTGTCTTTAGTGCGAACGTAGTTCAGTGGTAGAACATCACCTTGCCAAGGTGAGGGTCGCGGGTTCGAACCCCGTCGTTCGCTTGTTAGAGGCCGGGGTGGCGGAACTGGCAGACGCACAGGACTTAAAATCCTGCGATGGTAAACATCGTACCGGTTCGATTCCGGTCCTCGGCATATAATATTTAGCACCCTTAGCTCAACTGGATAGAGTACCTGACTACGAATCAGGCGGTTAGAGGTTCGACTCCTCTAGGGTGCATATTTTTCGGGAAGTAGCTCAGCTTGGTAGAGTACTTGGTTTGGGACCAAGGTGTCGCAGGTTCGAATCCTGTCTTCCCGATGGATATATTTTTATGGTATATCATTAGACCTTTGAAAACTGAACAAGACGAACGAATGTGCAGGGTGGATTTACATTGTAAATCCGTCAATGACAAAAAACAATAAATCTGTCAGCGAGACAGAAAAGAGCAAAGCTCAAACTTTTAATGAGAGTTTGATCCTGGCTCAGGACGAACGCTGGCGGCGTGCCTAATACATGCAAGTAGAACGCTGAGGTTTGGTGTTTACACTAGACTGATGAGTTGCGAACGGGTGAGTAACGCGTAGGTAACCTGCCTCATAGCGGGGGATAACTATTGGAAACGATAGCTAATACCGCATAAGAGTAATTAACACATGTTAGTTATTTAAAAGGAGCAATTGCTTCACTGTGAGATGGACCTGCGTTGTATTAGCTAGTTGGTGAGGTAAAGGCTCACCAAGGCGACGATACATAGCCGACCTGAGAGGGTGATCGGCCACACTGGGACTGAGACACGGCCCAGACTCCTACGGGAGGCAGCAGTAGGGAATCTTCGGCAATGGACGGAAGTCTGACCGAGCAACGCCGCGTGAGTGAAGAAGGTTTTCGGATCGTAAAGCTCTGTTGTTAGAGAAGAACGTTGGTAGGAGTGGAAAATCTACCAAGTGACGGTAACTAACCAGAAAGGGACGGCTAACTACGTGCCAGCAGCCGCGGTAATACGTAGGTCCCGAGCGTTGTCCGGATTTATTGGGCGTAAAGCGAGCGCAGGCGGTTCTTTAAGTCTGAAGTTAAAGGCAGTGGCTTAACCATTGTACGCTTTGGAAACTGGAGGACTTGAGTGCAGAAGGGGAGAGTGGAATTCCATGTGTAGCGGTGAAATGCGTAGATATATGGAGGAACACCGGTGGCGAAAGCGGCTCTCTGGTCTGTAACTGACGCTGAGGCTCGAAAGCGTGGGGAGCAAACAGGATTAGATACCCTGGTAGTCCACGCCGTAAACGATGAGTGCTAGGTGTTAGGCCCTTTCCGGGGCTTAGTGCCGCAGCTAACGCATTAAGCACTCCGCCTGGGGAGTACGACCGCAAGGTTGAAACTCAAAGGAATTGACGGGGGCCCGCACAAGCGGTGGAGCATGTGGTTTAATTCGAAGCAACGCGAAGAACCTTACCAGGTCTTGACATCCTTCTGACCGGCCTAGAGATAGGCTTTCTCTTCGGAGCAGAAGTGACAGGTGGTGCATGGTTGTCGTCAGCTCGTGTCGTGAGATGTTGGGTTAAGTCCCGCAACGAGCGCAACCCCTATTGTTAGTTGCCATCATTAAGTTGGGCACTCTAGCGAGACTGCCGGTAATAAACCGGAGGAAGGTGGGGATGACGTCAAATCATCATGCCCCTTATGACCTGGGCTACACACGTGCTACAATGGTTGGTACAACGAGTCGCAAGCCGGTGACGGCAAGCTAATCTCTTAAAGCCAATCTCAGTTCGGATTGTAGGCTGCAACTCGCCTACATGAAGTCGGAATCGCTAGTAATCGCGGATCAGCACGCCGCGGTGAATACGTTCCCGGGCCTTGTACACACCGCCCGTCACACCACGAGAGTTTGTAACACCCGAAGTCGGTGAGGTAACCTTTTAGGAGCCAGCCGCCTAAGGTGGGATAGATGATTGGGGTGAAGTCGTAACAAGGTAGCCGTATCGGAAGGTGCGGCTGGATCACCTCCTTTCTAAGGATAAGGAAACCTGCCATTTGCGTCTTGTTTAGTTTTGAGAGGTCTTGTGGGGCCTTAGCTCAGCTGGGAGAGCGCCTGCTTTGCACGCAGGAGGTCAGCGGTTCGATCCCGCTAGGCTCCATTGAATCGAAAGGTTCAAATTGTTCATTGAAAATTGAATATCTATATCAAATTCCACGATCTAGAAATAGATTGTAGAAAGTAACAAGAAAATAAACCGAAAACGCTGTGAATATTTAATGAGTTTTCTAGTTTTAAAGAAACTAGTTTAATAAGGTTAAGTTAATAAGGGCGCACGGTGGATGCCTTGGCACTAGAAGCCGAAGAAGGACGTGACTAACGACGAAATGCTTTGGGGAGCTGTAAGTAAGCGCTGATCCAGAGATGTCCGAATGGGGGAACCCACTAGTTAATGACTAGTATCCATATCTGTTAAGGATATGAGAAGGAAGACGCAGTGAACTGAAACATCTAAGTAGCTGCAGGAAGAGAAAGCAAAAGCGATTGCCTTAGTAGCGGCGAGCGAAACGGCAGGAGGGCAAACCGAAGTGTTTACACTTCGGGGTTGTAGGACTGCGATATAGGATTAATCATTATAGAAGAATTACCTGGGAAGGTAAGCCAAAGAGAGTAACAGCCTCGTATTTAAAATGATAGATTAACCTTAGCAGTATCCTGAGTACGGCGAGACACGCGAAATCTCGTCGGAATCTGGGAGGACCATCTCCCAACCCTAAATACTCTCTAGTGACCGATAGTGAACCAGTACCGTGAGGGAAAGGTGAAAAGCACCCCGGGAGGGGAGTGAAATAGAACCTGAAACCGTGTGCCTACAACAAGTTCGAGCCCGTTAATGGGTGAGAGCGTGCCTTTTGTAGAATGAACCGGCGAGTTACGATATGATGCGAGGTTAAGTTGAAGAGACGGAGCCGTAGGGAAACCGAGTCTTAATAGGGCGCCATAGTATCATGTTGTAGACCCGAAACCATGTGACCTACCCATGAGCAGGTTGAAGGTGAGGTAAAACTCACTGGAGGACCGAACCAGGGCACGTTGAAAAGTGCTTGGATGACTTGTGGGTAGCGGAGAAATTCCAAACGAACTTGGAGATAGCTGGTTCTCTCCGAAATAGCTTTAGGGCTAGCGTCGATGTTAAGTCTCTTGGAGGTAGAGCACTGTTTGGGTGAGGGGTCCATCCCGGATTACCAATCTCAGATAAACTCCGAATGCCAACGAGATATAATCGGCAGTCAGACTGCGAGTGCTAAGATCCGTAGTCGAAAGGGAAACAGCCCAGACCACCAGCTAAGGTCCCAAAATATATGTTAAGTGGAAAAGGATGTGGGGTTGCACAGACAACTAGGATGTTAGCTTAGAAGCAGCTATTCATTCAAAGAGTGCGTAATAGCTCACTAGTCGAGTGACCCTGCGCCGAAAATGTACCGGGGCTAAAACATATTACCGAAGCTGTGGATGACACAAAAGTGTCATGGTAGGAGAGCGTTCTATGTGTGAAGAAGGTGTACCGTGAGGAGCGCTGGAACGCATAGAAGTGAGAATGCCGGTATGAGTAGCGCAAGACAGGTGAGAATCCTGTCCACCGTAAGACTAAGGTTTCCAGGGGAAGGCTCGTCCGCCCTGGGTTAGTCGGGACCTAAGGAGAGACCGAAAGGTGTATCCGATGGACAACAGGTTGATATTCCTGTACTAGAGTATATAGTGATGGAGGGACGCAGTAGGCTAACTAAACCAGACGATTGGAAGTGTCTGGTCAAACAGTGAGGTGTGATATGAGTCAAATGCTTATATCTTTAACATTGAGCTGTGACGAGGAGCGAAGTTTAGTAGCGAAGTTAGTGATGTCACACTGCCAAGAAAAGCTTCTAGCGATACATATACTCTACCCGTACCGCAAACCGACACAGGTAGTCGAGGCGAGTAGCCTCAGGTGAGCGAGAGAACTCTCGTTAAGGAACTCGGCAAAATGGCCCCGTAACTTCGGGAGAAGGGGCGCTGATTTTAGATCAGCCGCAGTGAATAGGCCCAAGCAACTGTTTATCAAAAACACAGCTCTCTGCTAAATCGTAAGATGATGTATAGGGGGTGACGCCTGCCCGGTGCTGGAAGGTTAAGAGGAGTGCTTAGCGTAAGCGAAGGTATGAATTGAAGCCCCAGTAAACGGCGGCCGTAACTATAACGGTCCTAAGGTAGCGAAATTCCTTGTCGGGTAAGTTCCGACCCGCACGAAAGGCGTAATGATTTGGGCACTGTCTCAACGAGAGACTCGGTGAAATTTTAGTACCTGTGAAGATGCAGGTTACCCGCGACAGGACGGAAAGACCCCATGGAGCTTTACTGCAGTTTGATATTGAGTATCTGTACCACATGTACAGGATAGGTAGGAGCCTATGATAACGGGACGCCAGTTTCGTTTGAGGCGTTGTTGGGATACTACCCTTGTGTTATGGCTACTCTAACCCAGATAGGCAATCCCTATCGGAGACAGTGTCTGACGGGCAGTTTGACTGGGGCGGTCGCCTCCTAAAAGGTAACGGAGGCGCCCAAAGGTTCCCTCAGACTGGTTGGAAATCAGTCGTAGAGTGTAAAGGTATAAGGGAGCTTGACTGCGAGAGCTACAACTCGAGCAGGGACGAAAGTCGGGCTTAGTGATCCGGTGGTTCCGTATGGAAGGGCCATCGCTCAACGGATAAAAGCTACCCTGGGGATAACAGGCTTATCTCCCCCAAGAGTTCACATCGACGGGGAGGTTTGGCACCTCGATGTCGGCTCGTCGCATCCTGGGGCTGTAGTCGGTCCCAAGGGTTGGGCTGTTCGCCCATTAAAGCGGCACGCGAGCTGGGTTCAGAACGTCGTGAGACAGTTCGGTCCCTATCCGTCGCGGGCGTAGGAAATTTGAGAGGATCTGCTCCTAGTACGAGAGGACCAGAGTGGACTTACCGCTGGTGTACCAGTTGTCTTGCCAAAGGCATCGCTGGGTAGCTATGTAGGGAAGGGATAAGCGCTGAAAGCATCTAAGTGCGAAGCCCACCTCAAGATGAGATTTCCCATGATTTTATATCAGTAAGAGCCCTGAGAGATGATCAGGTAGATAGGTTAGGAGTGTAATTGTGGTGACACATTTAGCGGACTAATACTAATAGCTCGAGGACTTATCCAAAAAGAGATATTGACAACGTTACGGTTTCTTGTTAGACTATAGATATTCAATTTTGAGTGAATAAGACTCAATAGTTAAGTGATAATTGCCTAGGAGATACACCTGTTCTCATGCCGAACACAGAAGTTAAGCCCTAGAACGCCGGAAGTAGTTGGGGGTTGCCCCCTGTGAGATAAGGTAGTCGCTTAGCAAAGGGAGTTTAGCTCAGCTGGGAGAGCATCTGCCTTACAAGCAGAGGGTCAGCGGTTCGATCCCGTTAACTCCCATAGGTCCCGTAGTGTAGCGGTTATCACGTCGCCCTGTCACGGCGAAGATCGCGGGTTCGATTCCCGTCGGGACCGTAGACTCGTTAGCTCAGTTGGTAGAGCAATTGACTTTTAATCAATGGGTCACTGGTTCGAGCCCAGTACGGGTCATTTAGAAATGCGGGTGTGGCGGAATTGGCAGACGCACCAGATTTAGGATCTGGCGCTTAACGGCGTGGGGGTTCAAGTCCCTTCACCCGCATTAGTAGATTGCCGGCTTAGCTCAGTTGGTAGAGCATCTGATTTGTAATCAGAGGGTCGCGTGTTCAAGTCATGTAGCCGGCATTACAATTTTATAGGATAAATAGTGTCTTTAGTGCGAACGTAGTTCAGTGGTAGAACATCACCTTGCCAAGGTGAGGGTCGCGGGTTCGAACCCCGTCGTTCGCTTGTTAGAGGCCGGGGTGGCGGAACTGGCAGACGCACAGGACTTAAAATCCTGCGATGGTAAACATCGTACCGGTTCGATTCCGGTCCTCGGCATATAATATTTAGCACCCTTAGCTCAACTGGATAGAGTACCTGACTACGAATCAGGCGGTTAGAGGTTCGACTCCTCTAGGGTGCATATTTTTCGGGAAGTAGCTCAGCTTGGTAGAGTACTTGGTTTGGGACCAAGGTGTCGCAGGTTCGAATCCTGTCTTCCCGATGGATATATTTTTATGGCGGTGTAGCTCAGCTGGCTAGAGCGTCCGGTTCATACCCGGGAGGTCGGGGGTTCGATCCCCTCCGCCGCTATTTATTTTATTGAGACTTTGGACCTTTAGCTCAACTGGTTAGAGCACTCGGCTCATAACCGAGCGGTCGTAGGTTCGAGTCCTACAAGGTCCATATTTTTTGTTATATGGAGGATTACCCAAGTCCGGCTGAAGGGAACGGTCTTGAAAACCGTCAGGCGTGTAAAAGCGTGCGTGGGTTCGAATCCCACATCCTCCTTTAAAGATATCGCGGGATGGAGCAGCTAGGTAGCTCGTCGGGCTCATAACCCGAAGGTCGTAGGTTCAAATCCTGCTCCCGCAATAGGCTCGGTAGCTCAGTTGGTAGAGCAATGGATTGAAGCTCCATGTGTCGGCGGTTCGATTCCGTCTCGCGCCATTTATTATATAAGTTTTTAGCGGGTGTAGTTTAGTGGTAAAACTACAGCCTTCCAAGCTGTTGTCGCGAGTTCGATTCTCGTCACCCGCTTACTTTACATAAAAGTAAAACCAAGCATTTGCTTGGGCGCGTAGCTCAGGTGGTTAGAGCGCACGCCTGATAAGCGTGAGGTCGGTGGTTCGAGTCCACTCGTGCCCATTAATATTAATTTGGAGAATTACTCAAGAGGCTGAAGAGGACGGTTTGCTAAATCGTTAGGTCGGGTAACTGGCGCAAGGGTTCGAATCCCTTATTCTCCGTAAATATTATAATTTTAAGAGTAATTATACTCTTTTTTTATTTCTCTTTTAGTTTCACTATGGAGTAATTATATTGATAGAGTGAATAGAAGAAGGTTATCGTTTTCTAGATTTGATTATGGTTCATTTAGAAATAGTTGATTTCAAATATAAATGTAACAATGACGTAATATAATTTCGTGAATTTTTTGGTAAAATATTTAATGTCTTATCGTAAAGGAGTAGTTTAATAAAAATGAAAAAAAGAATATTATCAGCAGTCCTTGTGAGTGGAGTAACTCTTGGAACTGCTGCCGTAACAGTAAACGCTGATGACTTTGACTCGAAAATTGCTGCTACTGATTCAGTAATCAATACTTTATCAGGGCAACAAGCAGCAGCACAAAACCAGGTGACTGCTATTAAAGGACAAGTTGGTGCTTTAGAGTCTCAACAATCAGAATTAGAAGCGCAAAATGCTCAACTTGAGGCAGTATCTCAGCAGTTAGGTCAAGAGATTCAAACTCTTTCTAATAAAATTGTTGCACGTAACGAATCTTTGAAAAAGCAAGTTCGTAGTGCTCAAAAGGGTAACTTGACTAACTATATTAATACTATTTTAAATTCGAAATCAGTATCTGATGCTGTTAATCGTGTTGTTGCTATTCGTGAGGTTGTTTCAGCTAATGAAAAGATGTTAGCACAACAAGAGGCTGACAAAGCAGCCTTAGAAGCTAAACAAATTGAAAATCAAAATGCTATAAATACTGTAGCAGCTAACAAGCAAGCTATCGAAAATAATAAAGCAGCCTTAGCAACACAAAGAGCACAATTAGAAGCAGCTCAATTAGAGTTATCTGCTCAATTGACTACAGTCCAAAATGAAAAAGCATCTTTAATTCAGGCAAAAGCACAAGCTGAGGAAGCTGCGCGTAAGGCAGCTGAAGCACAAGCAGTAGCTGAAGCGAAAGCACAAGCTGAGTCTGTAGCAAAAGCACAGGCAGCAGCACAAGTTGAGTCTGCCACAGCTCCTACTGAAACAGTTCAAACACAACCGAGAACTGAAATAAAGCCTTCTAATCTTACGGCTACTTCTTCGGCAACTACTGTTGCTAAAACTACAGCTACAGCTACTAATGAGCCAAAAGTTACTCAACCTTCTGTAGTAACTAAAGCAGTTGAAGCACCTAAAGCAGTTGTTTCTTCAACACCTAGAGCGGTATCAAAACCTGTTGTCAGAAGTTATGATTCAAGTAACACATACCCAATGGGACAATGTACTTGGGGAGCTAAGTCAATGGCTTCTTGGGTTGGTAACTATTGGGGAAATGCTAATCAGTGGGGTGCTAGTGCACGTGCAGCTGGTTATTCTGTAGGAACTACCCCTCGTGTTGGTGCAGTAGCTGTTTGGCCATATGATGGTGGTGGTTACGGGCACGTTGCAGTAGTAACGTCAGTGGCTAACAATTCATCTATCCAAGTTATGGAATCAAACTATGCTGGAAATATGAGCATTGGCAATTACCGTGGTTCATTTAACCCTAGTGCTTCTGGCTCTGTTTACTATATTTACCCAAATTAATGAATACTAAGGAGATCTTTCGTGGTCTCCTTTTTGTTTATTAATTAGGTATGGTTTATTTTGGATTGAAAAATTGTGTAAAAAGCGTTAAAATGGTATAGGACTAAAGTTTTGGAGGAAATCATGTCTTATTCTAATTTAAAATTGTTTGCACTGTCATCAAACAAAGAACTAGCGAAAAAAGTGTCTCAGACGATTGGAATTCCGCTAGGTCAATCGACAGTTCGCCAATTTTCTGATGGTGAGATTCAAGTTAATATTGAAGAGTCTATTCGTGGCCATCATGTTTTTATTTTACAATCAACAAGCTCACCAGTTAATGATAATTTGATGGAAATTTTAATTATGGTTGATGCTTTAAAGCGTGCTAGTGCGGAGTCTGTTAGTGTGGTAATGCCTTACTATGGGTATGCTCGTCAAGATCGCAAGGCACGTTCTCGTGAACCTATTACTTCGAAACTCGTTGCGAACATGCTAGAAGTTGCTGGTGTTGATCGTCTTTTAACAGTTGATTTACATGCAGCTCAAATTCAGGGATTCTTTGATATTCCCGTTGATCACCTTATGGGGGCTCCCCTTATTGCAGATTACTTTGATCGTCAGGGATTAGTTGGTGATGATGTTGTTGTCGTTAGTCCTGATCATGGTGGCGTAACACGTGCACGTAAGCTGGCACAGTGTTTAAAGACACCGATTGCTATCATTGATAAGCGCCGTAGTGTTACTAAAATGAATACATCTGAAGTAATGAATATTATTGGTAATATCAAAGGTAAAAAATGTATTTTAATTGATGATATGATTGATACTGCAGGTACTATTTGCCATGCTGCAGACGCTTTAGCTGAAGCAGGGGCAACAGCTGTTTATGCTTCATGTACTCACCCTGTTTTATCAGGGCCGGCTTTGGATAATATTCAAAATTCAGCTATTGAAAAATTAATTGTGTTAGATACGATTTACCTCCCTGAAGAACGTTTGATTGATAAGATTGAACAAATTTCAATTGCGGAATTGATTGGTGAAGCTATTATCCGTATTCACGAGAAACGTCCTTTATCACCATTATTTGAAATGAATAAACTAAAATGATAAAAAACCTGTTATTAACAGGTTTTTTATCATTTAATGACGGAAAACTGGACACAAATTATTTTTCTTGTATAATTAAATATATTATTTCTTATCAGGAGGTTATGATGACATTAGAGAAACGATTTAATAAGTACTTAGATAGAATAGAGGTCTCCTTAATTCGTCAGTTTGATCAATCTATTTCAGATATACCTGGAATGGTAAAATTAACTCTTGGAGAACCAGATTTTACCACTCCTGATCATGTTAAAGAAGCAGCTAAATCAGCTATTGATGCGAATCAATCGTATTATACTGGTATGAGCGGTTTATTAGCTCTAAGGCAAGCTGCTGCAGATTTTGCAAAGGATAAATATAATCTTACTTATAACCCTGATAGTGAGATCTTGGTTACGATAGGTGCCACAGAAGCTCTGTCTGCATCTCTTATAGCTATTTTAGAAGCTGGTGATGTTGTTCTATTACCTGCCCCCGCTTATCCAGGCTATGAGCCAATAGTTAACCTTGTAGGAGCTGATATCGTAGAAATTGATACTAGAGAAAATGACTTTAGACTAACCCCTGAAATGTTAGAAACGGCTATTATCCAACAAGGTGAAAAATTAAAGGCTGTTTTACTTAATTATCCTACTAATCCTACAGGTATTACCTATTCAAGGCAAGAAATTGCTGCATTAGCTGAAGTCCTTAAAAAATATGATATTTTTGTTATTAGTGATGAAGTTTACTCTGAGTTAACTTACACTGGTCAGCAACATGTTTCAATTGCAGAATATTTACCTAACCAAACTATCTTAATTAATGGCTTATCAAAATCACATGCTATGACTGGTTGGAGAGTTGGATTGGTGTATGCTCCTGAAGCATCTACTGCTCAAATCATTAAAAGTCATCAATACATGGTGACAGCTGCTAGTACTATTTCGCAATTTGCTGGGGTAGAAGCCTTATCTGTGGGTAAAAATGATACGTTACCTATGCGTCAAGGATATATTAAACGTAGAGATTATATCATTGATAAAATGTCTAAACTTGGTTTCAAAATAATTAAACCGAGCGGCGCTTTTTATATCTTTGCTAAAATACCTGATAGTTATCCACAGGATTCTTTCAAGTTTTGTCAGGATTTTGCTTATCAACAAGCTGTAGCTATTATTCCAGGGGTGGCTTTTGGTAAATATGGTGAAGGGTATATACGTCTTTCTTATGCTGCTAGTATGGAAGTTATTGAAACAGCAATGGCTAGATTGAAAGTTTTTATGGAATCATATGAGGGTTAGTCAAACATACGGTCTCGTTTTGTATAATCGTAATTATCGTGAAGACGATAAATTAGTTAAAATCTTTACGGAGACTGAGGGGAAAAGAATGTTTTTTGTAAAGCATGCTTCAAAGTCAAAATTCAATGCTGTGCTCCAACCTTTGACTATTGCTCATTTTATTTTAAAAATTAATGATAATGGTCTTTCTTATATTGATGATTATAAAGAAGTTTTAGCATTTCAAGAAACCAATTCAGACTTGTTTAAGTTGTCATATGCGAGTTATATTACTTCTTTGGCTGATGTGGCTATTAGTGATAATGTAGCGGATGCTCAATTATTTATTTTCCTAAAGAAAACGTTAGAATTGATTGAGGACGGTTTAGATTATGAGATTCTAACGAATATTTTTGAAGTACAACTACTAGAGAGGTTCGGTGTTGCTTTAAATTTTTATGATTGTGTTTTTTGTCATAGGGCAGGATTACCTTTTGATTTTTCACACAAATATTCTGGATTATTATGTCCAAACCATTATTATAAAGACGAGAGAAGAAACCACCTAGATCCTAATATGCTGTACTTAATCAATCGTTTTCAGTCAATTCAATTTGATGATTTACAAACAATTTCTGTGAAACCTGAGATGAAACTTAAAATTCGTCAATTTTTGGACATGATTTACGATGAATATGTAGGGATTCATCTTAAAAGTAAAAAATTTATTGATGATTTGTCTAGTTGGGGAAGTATTATGAAATCAGATTAAGTTGTAAAGAGGAACATGACATTAGTGTCATGTTCTTTTTTTTAATATTAGGATAAACTAATATGGAATTAATTTTTAGGATATTTGAGATGAAAAAAACATTATACATTACCAATAAACTCTTTTTTGCTAACTGGTTTGTGCCAGTTATTGGTGCAGTTCTAATTCAAGTTATCGGCATCATTGTAAGTAGACGCCTTGTAGTAAAATTGCTACCTGATGATTATAAATTCAATTTATACATTGCGCTTTTACTATTTATTCCTATTTTGGCAAGTATTTTACTATTTTTAATCTATTTTCAAAAAAGGGATTTTACTTCCTTGGGATTTACTAAAGATAATAATGTTTTAACAACGATCTCAGGATTTATTACTGGTAGTTTACTGATGTTTTTTATTTATATTTGCCACTGGTTATCAGGTTTTGTGGAAATTTCTTCCAGCAATTCCTTTTCTTTTGGACCTTTTTTCTTTTTATTACTTGCATACTTTATCCAAAGCTTGACAGAGGAAATTTTATTTAGAGGATATGTTATGACAACAGTTACCAAATTTAAAGGTAGTTTTGCAGGTGTTTTATGCAATTCTATGTTGTTTTCCTTTATCCACTTTAGAAACTATGGTATCACAGCAATAGCACTTTTTAATTTATTTTTACTTGGTATTATTTTTTCTATTCTTTTTAATATGACCAAAAATATTCTTTTTGTTACAGGAGTTCATACTGCATGGAATTTTACTATGGGATGTGTATTAGGTAATAAGGTTAGTGGGGGGTATTCTCCTGTTTCTCTTTTTAGAATTACTGAAAATTCTAGCTTTGCTATTTGGAGTGGTGGGGATTTTGGTTTTGAAGGGGGAGTACTATGTTCTTTGATATTAGTAGGTTGTTTAGCATACTTTTCTTTGGAAAGAGTGAAAGTATCTGTTAGATATTAGCTATTATTGCCTTCTTGTGAAAAAAATAAAGAAACATGCTATAATATAGCCACTAAGTTTTTATGAGGAGTTCATTCATGAAGAAAATTGCTGTAGATGCTATGGGTGGAGATTACGCTCCCAAAGCTATTGTAGAGGGTGTTAATCAAGCTATTTCAGATTTTAGTGATATTGAAGTACAACTCTATGGCGATCAGAAAAAAATTGAGAAATATTTAACAGTAACGGAGCGAGTTAGTATTATTCATACTGAAGAAAAAATTAATTCTGATGATGAGCCTGCTAAAGCTGTTCGTCGTAAAAAACAGTCTTCGATGGTCTTAGGAGCTAAGGCAGTCAAAGATGGTGTTGCACAGGCCTTTATTTCTGCAGGGAATACAGGAGCTTTATTAGCTGCTGGTTTGTTTGTAGTAGGACGTATAAAAGGTGTTGATCGACCAGGCTTAATGTCAACTATGCCTACGTTAGATGGTGTGGGTTTTGATATGCTTGATTTAGGAGCTAATGCAGAAAACACAGCTTCTCATCTTCATCAATATGCTATTTTAGGGTCGTTTTATGCAAAAAATGTCCGTGGTATTGAAGTTCCTCGTGTAGGTCTCTTAAATAACGGAACGGAAGAAACAAAAGGCGATTCTCTTCATAAAGAAGCCTATGAACTGTTAGCAGCAGAGCCTTCTATTAATTTTATTGGAAATATTGAAGCACGTGATTTGATGTCTAGTGTAGCAGATATTGTTGTCACTGATGGTTTTACTGGAAATGCTGTTCTAAAGACAATGGAAGGTACAGCTATGAATATTATGGGAAGTCTAAAATCTTCAATTAAATCAGGTGGCGTGAAAGCTAAATTAGGAGCACTTCTATTAAAAGATAGCCTGTATCAGCTAAAAGATAGTATGGACTATTCAAGCGCGGGAGGTGCGGTTCTTTTTGGTTTAAAAGCTCCAATAGTAAAATGCCATGGATCAAGTGATTCTAAAGCTGTTTATTCTACTTTGAAGCAAGTTCGTACAATGTTGGAAACTCAAGTAGTTGATCAATTAGTTGATGCCTTTACAGATGAATAGGAGTGAACTCATGTCAAGAGATGAAGTTTTTGAAAAGATGCTGGAATTATTAAGGCAGCAACTTGGTGACCCACAGTTAGATATCACACCAGAGTCATCGTTACATGATGATTTAGCAATTGACTCTATCGCTTTAACAGAGTTTATTATCAATTTGGAAGATGTGTTTCATCTAGAGATTCCAGATGAGGCTGTCGAACACATGTCAAGCGTCCAACAACTATTAGATTATATCATTGAACATAAGTAATAATAAAAAGGAAGAAAATACGAACGTTTCTTCTTTTTTTTGATTTTAAATAAAGTTTTTGTTGTATTAGATAATGTTGTGTGTTAGAATAACTCTTAAAATAAGAGAAAGGCGAATAATCAAGTGACTAACCAGCTTATTTATAAAGGAAAAGCGAAAGATATTTATAGTACAAAAGATGAAAATGTGATTAGAACGGTCTATAAAGACCAAGCTACTATGTTGAATGGAGCTCGTAAGGAGACTATTGATGGCAAGGGAGCACTAAATAATCAGATTTCATCTCTTATTTTTGAGAAATTAAATATGGCTGGTGTGGTGACACATTATATTGAGCAAATTTCAAAAAACGAACAATTGAATAAAAAAGTTGATATTATTCCACTTGAGGTGGTATTACGGAATGTGACAGCAGGCTCATTTTCAAAACGTTTTGGAGTGGAAGAAGGACGCGTTCTTGAAACTCCAATTGTGGAATTTTACTACAAAAATGATGATCTGAATGATCCTTTTATCAATGATGAGCATATGAAGTTTTTGGGTATTGTTAATGATGAAGAAATTGCTTATCTGAAAGGAGAGACTCGCCGTATTAATGAACTCTTGAAAGATTGGTTTGCTCAGATTGGGCTTAACTTGATTGACTTCAAGTTGGAGTTCGGATTTGACAAGGATGGCAAAATCATCTTGGCTGATGAGTTCTCACCTGACAACTGCCGTCTATGGGATGCTGAAGGAAATCATATGGACAAGGATGTTTTTCGTAGAGATCTTGGTAGCTTGACCGATGTCTATCAAGTTGTACTTGAGAAGTTGATAGCATTGTAATTAGAAGAGGAAGGAATTGAATCCGTTCGGGAAACTCAGAAAAAAGATTGGGCTTACTGAAATCTCAATTTCAGATATCCTCCTATTTTTCAGTCGCTCCCTTGTCGGACTTGGTATCTTATATGAATAAACGTATTTTTGTTGAGAAAAAGGCTGACTTTGACATTAAATCGGCTAGTCTTGTGAAAGAGTTGACGCATAATCTACAACTGACTTCTTTGAAGGATTTGCGTATTGTGCAGGTCTATGATGTCTTCAATTTGGCTGAGGATTTGCTGGCGCGTGCTGAGAAGCATATTTTCTCTGAGCAGGTGACAGACTGTCTTTTGACGGAAACTGAAATCACTGCGGAGCTTGATAAGGTTGCCTTCTTTGCCATTGAGGCGCTTCCTGGTCAATTTGACCAACGTGCTGCTAGTTCGCAAGAAGCTTTGCTATTGCTTGGAAGTGACAGTCAGGTTAAGGTCAATACAGCCCAGCTTTACTTGGTCAATAAGGATATTGCAGAAGCAGAGCTTGAAGCCGTTAAGAACTATCTTTTGAATCCTGTTGATTCACGTTTCAAGGACATTACCTTGCCGCTTGAAGAGCAGGCTTTCTCTGTGTCTGATAAGACAATCCCTAGTCTTGATTTCTTTGAAACTTATAAGGCTGACGATTTTGCGGCCTATAAGGCAGAGCAGGGCTTGGCTATGGAGGTCGATGATCTTCTCTTCATCCAAGATTATTTCAAATCAATCGGGCGTGTGCCAACTGAAACTGAGTTGAAAGTTTTGGATACTTACTGGTCAGACCACTGCCGTCACACAACCTTTGAAACTGAGTTGAAAAACATCGACTTTTCAGCTTCTAAATTCCAAAAACAATTGCAGGCGACTTATGACAAATATATCGCCATGCGTGATGAACTTGGTCGTTCTGAAAAGCCGCAGACACTTATGGATATGGCGACTATCTTTGGTCGTTATGAACGTGCCAATGGACGACTGGATGATATGGAAGTCTCAGATGAAATCAATGCCTGCTCAGTTGAAATTGAAGTAGATGTTGATGGTGTAAAAGAGCCTTGGCTCCTCATGTTTAAGAATGAGACTCACAATCACCCAACAGAAATTGAGCCATTTGGTGGCGCAGCAACTTGTATCGGTGGTGCCATTCGTGACCCGTTGTCAGGACGTTCATACGTTTATCAGGCTATGCGTATTTCAGGCGCAGGCGATATTACGACTCCGATTGCGGAAACACGTGCTGGTAAATTGCCGCAACAGGTTATTTCTAAAACTGCGGCGCACGGCTATTCTTCATATGGTAACCAGATTGGGCTTGCGACAACTTATGTGCGTGAGTACTTTCACCCTGGCTTTGTAGCCAAACGCATGGAGCTTGGAGCTGTGGTTGGTGCTGCACCTAAGGAAAATGTGGTTCGTGAAAAACCAGAAGCAGGCGATGTGGTCATCTTGCTCGGTGGTAAAACAGGTCGTGACGGTGTCGGCGGTGCGACAGGTTCATCTAAGGTTCAAACGGTTGAATCTGTGGAAACAGCTGGCGCAGAGGTACAAAAAGGGAATGCCATCGAAGAACGTAAGATTCAACGCCTTTTCCGTGATGGTAATGTCACTCGCCTAATCAAGAAATCAAATGACTTCGGTGCAGGTGGTGTCTGTGTTGCCATCGGTGAATTGGCTGACGGTCTTGAAATCGATTTGGACAAGGTACCGCTTAAATACCAAGGTCTTAATGGTACTGAAATTGCAATCTCAGAATCACAAGAGCGTATGTCAGTCGTTGTTCGTCCTAGTGACGTGGATACCTTCATCGCAGCCTGCAACAAGGAAAATATCGATGCCGTTGTGGTTGCTACTATTACTGCAAAACCAAACCTTGTCATGACTTGGGATGGTGAAACAATTGTTGACTTGGAACGCCGTTTCCTTGATACCAACGGTGTCCGTGTCGTTGTTGATGCTAAAGTCGTTGACAAAGACTTGACAGTTCCAGAGGTACGCACAACATCAGCAGAGACACTTGAAGCGGATACGCTTAAGGTCTTGTCTGACCTCAACCACGCTAGTCAAAAAGGTCTCCAAACTATCTTTGACTCATCTGTTGGTCGCTCAACCGTTAACCACCCAATCGGTGGCCGTTACCAAATCACACCAACAGAAAGCTCTGTTCAAAAATTGCCAGTTCAACACGGTGTCACAACAACTGCATCTGTTATGGCTCAAGGTTACAATCCTTATATTGCAGAATGGTCACCTTACCACGGTGCTGCCTATGCTGTCATTGAAGCGACAGCTCGCTTGGTAGCAACGGGTGCTGACTGGTCTCGTGCACGTTTCTCTTACCAAGAGTATTTCGAGCGTATGGATAAACAGGCAGAGCGTTTTGATCAGCCAGTATCAGCTCTTCTTGGTTCTATTGAGGCTCAGATTCAACTTGGATTGCCATCAATCGGCGGTAAGGACTCTATATCTGGTACTTTCGAAGAATTGACAGTACCGCCAACCTTGGTAGCTTTCGGTGTGACAACAGCGGACAGCCGCAAGGTTCTCTCTCCTGAGTTTAAAGCGGCTGGTGAGAATATCTACTACATTCCAGGTCAAGCTATTTCAGAAGATATTGATTTTGACCTTATCAAGGCTAACTTTAGCCAGTTCGAGACTATTCAAGCTCAACATAAGATTACTGCTGCTTCAGCTGTTAAATACGGTGGTGTCCTAGAAAGTCTTGCTCTCATGACTTTTGGTAACCGTATCGGGGCCTCTGTTGAAATTGCAGAGCTTGACAGTAGCTTGACAGCTCAACTCGGAGGCTTTGTCTTTACATCAGCTGAGGAAATTGCTGACTCGGTGAAAATCGGTCAAACTCAGGCAGCCTTTACACTTACTGTCAATGGAAATGACCTTGCTGGGGCAAGCCTTCTATCAGTCTTCGAAGGCAAATTGGAAGAGGTTTACCCAACAGAGTTTGAACAGGCAGACGCTCTTGAAGAAGTTCCTGCTGTGGTATCAGATACTGTTATCAAGGCTAAGGAAACAATTGAAAAACCAGTGGTTTACATTCCAGTCTTCCCTGGTACCAACTCAGAATATGATTCAGCTAAGGCCTTTGAACAGGTTGGAGCTAGTGTCAACTTGGTACCATTTGTAACCTTGAATGAGGCTGCTATTGCTGACTCAGTTGACACAATGGTCGCTAATATTGCTAAGGCAAATATCATCTTCTTTGCTGGAGGATTCTCAGCAGCGGATGAACCAGATGGGTCTGCTAAGTTTATCGTCAATATCTTGCTTAACAAGAAGGTTCGCGCAGCTATTGACAGCTTCATCGAAAAAGGTGGCCTTATCATCGGTATCTGTAATGGTTTCCAAGCCCTTGTTAAATCAGGTCTTCTTCCATACGGAAACTTCGAGGAAGCTGGTGAGACAAGTCCAACCCTCTTCTATAACGATGCCAACCAGCACGTTGCCAAGATGGTTGAGACTCGTATCGCAAATACCAACTCACCTTGGTTGGTAGGAGTTGAGGTCGGCGATATTCATGCCATCCCAGTTTCACACGGTGAAGGTAAATTTGTTGTCAGCGCTTCTGAATTTGCAGAGCTAAGAGACAATGGTCAAATCTGGAGCCAATATGTGGACTTTGACGGACAACCATCTATGGATTCTAAATACAATCCAAATGGCTCTGTCAATGCCATCGAAGGGATTACCAGCAAGAATGGTCAAATCATCGGTAAGATGGGGCACTCAGAACGCTGGGAAGACGGCCTCTTCCAAAATATCCCTGGTAACAAAGACCAAGCCTTGTTTGCTAGTGCAGTAAAATATTTTACAGGAAAATAATTTTTTCAAATTTTTTCATAAAACAGATAAGGAAACAAGAGCGAAGCGAGCTTAACTGTATCTTTCTGTCGTAGTGGTATTTGGGAGCCGTTGAGGCTAAGACTCAATGATTAGCTTGAAAATAGCTTGATAGATTTTCTATTTTGATGTTGGCATTGGTGACGATAGATCCAAAATTGAGAAAATCATCAAAGCTACTTAAGATGAGATACAAAAAGAATTAGGAAAAAAGAATGACATACGAAGTAAAATCTCTAAATGAAGAATGTGGAGTCTTTGGTATCTGGGGGCATCCTCAGGCAGCTCAAGTCACTTACTTTGGGCTTCATAGCCTTCAACATCGCGGTCAAGAAGGTGCTGGTATTGTTTCGAATGATAATGGGAAACTCTATGGTTATCGAAATGTTGGGCTCCTTTCTGAAGTTTTTAAGAATCAATCTGAATTAGATAATTTAACTGGGAATGCGGCTATTGGACATGTTCGGTATGCTACTGCAGGTTCTGCAGATATTCGCAATATTCAGCCTTTTCTTTATAAATTTCATGACGGGCAATTTGCTTTATGCCATAATGGTAATTTGACAAATGCTATTTCTTTAAGGAAAGAATTAGAAAAGCAAGGTGCAATTTTCAATGCCTCCTCAGATACTGAAATTTTGATGCACTTGATTCGTCGAAGCCATAACCCAAGTTTTATGGGGAAGGTAAAAGAAGCTTTAAGCACTGTAAAGGGAGGCTTCGCCTATCTACTGATGACAGAAGATAAATTAATTGCTGCTCTTGACCCTAATGCCTTTCGTCCTTTGTCAATTGGACAAATGCAAAATGGTGCTTGGGTTATTTCCAGTGAGACCTGTGCTTTTGAGGTGGTAGGCGCAAAATGGGTTAGAGATGTTGAACCTGGCGAAGTTATCCTTATAGACGATAGTGGTATTCAATGTGATCGTTATACTGATGAAACGCAACTGGCAATTTGTTCGATGGAATATGTCTATTTTGCAAGGCCGGATTCAACTATACATGGTGTTAATGTTCATACGGCTCGAAAAAATATGGGAAAGCGTCTTGCACAAGAATTTAAACAGGATGCTGATATTGTAATTGGTGTCCCAAATTCGTCCTTATCGGCTGCTATGGGCTTTGCTGAAGAATCCGGATTACCAAATGAGATGGGTCTTGTAAAAAATCAGTATACGCAGCGAACCTTTATTCAACCGACACAAGAATTAAGGGAACAAGGTGTTCGAATGAAACTATCAGCGGTATCTGGTGTTGTCAAAGGAAAGCGCGTTGTTATGATTGATGACTCAATTGTAAGAGGAACGACTTCTAGAAGGATTGTCGGATTATTAAGAGAAGCAGGAGCTAGTGAAGTACATGTTGCTATAGCTAGTCCAGAATTAAAGTATCCTTGTTTTTATGGTATTGATATTCAAACAAGACGAGAATTAATTTCAGCAAATCACGCTGCTGACGAAGTGTGTGATATTATTGGCGCAGATAGTCTGACCTATCTCTCACTAGATGGGTTGATTGAATCAATTGGACTCGAAACAAAAGCACCAAATGGTGGTTTATGCGTAGCTTACTTTGATGGACATTATCCAACACCGCTTTATGATTATGAAGAAGAATACCTCAGAAGTTTAGAAGAAGAAACAAGTTTTTATATTCAAAAAGTGAAATAAGCTCTGCTAATTATATAAGGAGAAAACATGTCTGAAAAAAATGCTTATGCAAAATCTGGTGTTGATGTTGAAGCTGGTTATGAAGTGGTTGAAAGAATAAAAAAACACGTTTCTCGTACAGAACGTGCGGGAGTCATGGGAGCTCTAGGTGGCTTTGGTGGGGTGTTTGACTTGAGTAAAACAGGAGTTAGAGAGCCTATTTTGGTTTCAGGAACAGACGGTGTTGGCACAAAACTCATGCTTGCGATTAAATATCAACAGCATGACACCATAGGCCAAGATTGTGTTGCCATGTGTGTCAATGATATTATTGCAGCAGGTGCTGAGCCATTATATTTTTTAGATTATATTGCGACAGGAAAAAATAACCCAGTCAAACTTGAAGAAGTTGTTTCTGGCGTTGCAGAAGGTTGTGTTCAAGCAGGAGCAGCACTCATTGGAGGTGAGACCGCTGAAATGCCTGGGATGTATGGCGAAGATGATTATGACCTTGCTGGCTTTGCTGTTGGTGTGGCTGAAAAATCTCAGCTCATTGATGGTTCCAAAGTAAAGGAAGGCGATATTCTTTTGGGACTTGCTTCAAGTGGTATCCACTCAAACGGTTATTCGCTGGTGCGTCGTGTCTTTGCTGACTATACTGGTAAAGAGCTGCTTCCAGAGCTTGAAGGTAAACAACTCAAGGATGTCCTTCTTGAGCCAACTCGTATCTATGTTCAAGCAGCTCTGCCATTAATCAAGGAAGAACTAGTCAACGGTATCGGCCACATCACGGGTGGTGGCTTTATCGAGAATGTTCCTCGTATGTTTGCGGATGATTTGGCTGCGGAAATCGATGAGGATAAGGTGCCAGTACTTCCGATTTTCAAGGCGCTTGAAAAATATGGTGACATCAAGCACGAAGAAATGTTTGAAATCTTCAATATGGGTGTCGGTCTTATGCTAGCTGTTAGTCCTGAAAATGTTAACCGCGTCAAAGAGCTCTTGGACGAACCAGTTTATGAAATCGGTCGTATCATCAAGAAAGCAGACGATAGTGTGGTGATTAAATAAGTCACTAAATTTTATAAGAAAGGAGTGTTTAGTTAGTTTGCCTAACTGAACACGGGATTAAATTTCTGGGAAAAAAGATAAAACGACTTAGACGCAAGCGTCGTTGTTCGTTTTCCTATTTTTCTAGAAATTTTTCGGCAAGCCGAATCATCCCTTTGTATCGAATATGAAAATCGCTGTTTTTGCTTCTGCTAATGGTTCCAACTTTCAGGTCATAGCAGAGCAGTTTCCAGTTAGTTTTGTCTTTTCAGATCATCGTGATGCCTATGTTTTAGAGCGTGCTCAGAACTTAGCCATTCCAAGCTTCGCTTTTGAACTCAAAGAGTTTGAGAATAAGGCGGCTTACGAGCAAGCCGTCGTTGATTTGTTGGACAAACACGAGATTGACTTGGTCTGTCTGGCGGGCTACATGAAGATTGTCGGAGAAACCTTGCTCTCAGCCTATGAAGGGCGTATCATCAATATTCACCCAGCCTATCTGCCTGAATTTCCAGGTGCTCACGGTATCAAGGATGCTTGGGAGGCAGGTGTTGACCAGTCTGGTGTGACCATCCATTGGGTGGACTCTGGTGTGGATACCGGTCAGGTCATCCAACAAGTGCGCGTGCCACGCCTAGCAGACGATAGCCTAGAAAGCTTTGAAACCCGCATCCATGAAACCGAATATCAACTCTATCCAGATGTTTTGGATAGTTTGGGCATAAAGAGAAAATAGTAAAATTTGTTATAATAAGCTAATGAAACTAGTGAAAAATTTAGAGATAGTAGAGTCTATTTTTGGTGATTGGGACGAGACCATAATCTGGTCGTGTGTCCAAGGTATTATGGGAGAAGTTTTTGTAGATAGTTTAGACCAACCAAAATCTTCTTTGGCAAAATTGGGAAGGAAATCATCTTTTGGCTTTCTAGCAGGTCAGCCTACTTTATTTCTACTAGAAGTTTGCTCTGGGGAGGATATTATCCTTGTTCCTCAGCATAAAGGATGGTCAGATTTGATTGAATCAACTTATGGCCAGAATGCCCATTCTTTTAAGCGTTATGCGACGAAAAAAGATACTTTGTTTGAGCGAAGTAGGTTAGAGAAGTTTGTTACTCAGTTGCCAAATGGTTTTGAATTACGTGTTATTGATGAGAAAGTTTACAACTCTTGCTTAGAAAAGGAATGGTCACAGGATTTAGTAGCAAATTACGCTACTTATCAGTACTATAAAAAACAAGGTATAGGTTATGTTATATATTATCAGGGGAATATCATTGCAGGAGCTTCATCTTATTCAACCTATAAAAATGGGATCGAGATAGAAGTAGATACGCATCCAGATTTTCGTCGGCGTGGTTTAGCAACAATAGTTGCAGCTCAGTTGATACTAACTTGTTTAGATAAGGGAATTTATCCTAGCTGGGATGCTCATACAAGGACTTCATTGAATTTATCTGAAAAACTCGGTTATGAATTTTCTCATGAATACATAGCCTATGAAATAGATTGAAGTAAGAAAAGGAGAACTCATGACTAAACGTGCTTTAATCTCAGTTTCTGACAAATCAGGAATTATTGACTTTGCAAAAGAATTGAAAAACTTGGGTTGGGATATTATCTCAACTGGTGGGACTAAGGTTGCCCTTGACGATGCTGGTGTTGAGACCATTGCTATTGACGATGTAACTGGCTCCCCAGAAATGATGGATGGTCGTGTTAAGACCCTCCACTCAAACATTCACGGTGGGATTTTGGCTCGTCGCGACGCTGACAGCCACCTTCAGGCTGCTAAGGACAACAACATCGAGTTGATTGACCTCGTGGTTGTCAACCTCTATCCCTTCAAGGAGACTATCCTTCGCCCAGACGTGACCAACGATTTGGCGGTGGAAAACATCGACATCGGCGGTCCATCAATGCTTCGCTCAGCTGCTAAAAACCACGCTAGCGTAACCGTTGTGGTTGATCCAGCTGACTATGCCACTGTTTTGGGAGAATTGGCTGACGCTAGTCAGACGACATTTAAAACTCGTCAACGCTTGGCAGCTAAGGCCTTCCGTCATACGGCAGCCTACGACGCTTTGATTGCTGAGTACTTCACAGCTCAAGTGGGAGAGGCTAAGCCTGAAAAATTGACCATCACTTATGATCTTAAACAGGCTATGCGTTACGGAGAAAATCCACAGCAAGACGCTGATTTCTACCAAAAAGCCTTACCAACAGACTACTCAATCGCTTCAGCTAAACAGCTCAATGGAAAAGAATTGTCCTTCAATAATATCCGTGATGCTGATGCAGCAATCCGTATTATCCGCGATTTCAAAGACAGTCCAACGGTTGTTGCCCTCAAACACATGAACCCATGTGGTATCGGACAGGCTGATGATATTGAGACAGCTTGGGATTACGCTTATGAAGCTGATCCAGTTTCAATCTTTGGTGGAATTGTTGTCCTTAACCGTGAAGTTGACGCAGCGAC
Source organism: Streptococcus sp. 'group B' (assembly GCF_002073795.1). NCBI lineage: Bacteria > Bacillati > Bacillota > Bacilli > Lactobacillales > Streptococcaceae > Streptococcus > Streptococcus sp. 'group B'. Next base: position 242,367 of record NZ_CP020432.1, read on the forward strand.
AGCTGAGAAGATGCACCCTATCTTCTTGGAAATCATCATCGCACCATCATACTCAGAAGAAGCGCTAGCTATTCTCACAAATAAAAAGAAAAACTTGCGTATCCTTGAGTTGCCGTTTGATGCCCAAGCTGCCAGCGAAGTGGAAGCTGAGTACACTGGCGTAGTTGGTGGACTTTTGGTGCAAAACCAAGACGTTGTGGCTGAAAATCCATCTGACTGGCAAGTGGTGACAGACCGCCAGCCAACAGAACAAGAGGTGACTGCCCTTGAGTTTGCCTGGAAGGCTATCAAGTATGTTAAGTCTAACGGGATTATTATTACTAACGATCACATGACGCTTGGACTGGGTGTAGGTCAAACCAACCGTGTCGGCTCAGTCAAGATTGCTATCGAGCAGGCTAAGGACCACCTTGACGGTGCCGTTCTAGCATCAGATGCCTTCTTCCCATTTGCGGACAACATTGAAGAAATAGCTGCCGCAGGCATCAAAGCAATCATCCAGCCAGGTGGTTCAGTTCGTGATCAAGAATCTATTGACGCCGCAAACAAACATGGCTTGACCATGATCTTCACAGGCGTGAGACATTTTAGACATTAAAAAATAGTAGTTTAGGTTTTCTTAAGTTAACTCAGGTATACTACGTATATCCTAAAAACTTTTCTTTTTATTAAACCTCCTAAGTACTCATCAAGGTGAGTACTTTTTTTGATATTTTGATTTAAATTTTCGAATAAGTTAATTGCAAGTGTTTGAGCACTTCATTATATTAATTCTATTTGGAGGTTTTTCTTGAATAAATGGTTAGTTAAGGCAAGTTCCTTAGTTGTTTTAGGTGGTATGGTTTTATCTGCGGGTTCCCGAGTTTTAGCGGATACTTATGTCCGTCCAATTGATAATGGTAGAATTACAACAGGTTTCAATGGTTATCCTGGACATTGTGGGGTGGATTATGCTGTTCCGACTGGAACGATTATTAGGGCAGTGGCAGATGGTACTGTGAAATTTGCAGGAGCTGGAGCCAACTTTTCTTGGATGACAGACTTAGCAGGAAATTGTGTCATGATTCAACATGCGGATGGAATGCATAGTGGTTACGCTCATATGTCACGTGTGGTGGCTAGGACTGGGGAAAAAGTCAAACAAGGAGATATCATCGGTTACGTAGGAGCAACTGGTATGGCGACGGGACCTCACCTTCATTTTGAATTTTTACCAGCTAACCCTAATTTTCAAAATGGTTTCCATGGACGTATCAATCCAACGTCACTAATTGCTAACGTTGCGACCTTTAGTGGAAAAACGCAAGCATCAGCTCCAAGCATTAAGCCATTACAATCAGCTCCTGTACAGAATCAATCTAGTAAATTAAAAGTGTATCGAGTAGATGAATTACAAAAGGTTAATGGTGTTTGGTTAGTCAAAAATAACACCCTAACGCCGACTGGGTTTGATTGGAACGATAATGGTATACCAGCATCAGAAATTGATGAGGTTGATGCTAATGGTAATTTGACAGCTGACCAGGTTCTTCAAAAAGGTGGTTACTTTATCTTTAATCCTAAAACTCTTAAGACTGTAGAAAAACCCATCCAAGGAACAGCTGGTTTAACTTGGGCTAAGACACGCTTTGCTAATGGTAGTTCAGTTTGGCTTCGCGTTGACAACAGTCAAGAACTGCTTTACAAATAGTTTGAGGTATTGATTCATTGTTTTAAATGACAGTTTTGTTACTAACTAAGTACAATTTCTTTAAACCGTCTGAAAATAATTTTATAGTCCAGTAAAGTGTGATATTATAGTCTCGGACTAATAAAAAGGAAATAGGAATTGAAGCAATGAAAATGAATAAAAAGGTACTATTGACATCGACAATGGCAGCTTCGCTATTATCAGTCGCAAGTGTTCAAGCACAAGAAACAGATACGACGTGGACAGCACGTACTGTTTCAGAGGTAAAGGCTGATTTGGTAAAGCAAGACAATAAATCATCATATACTGTGAAATATGGTGATACACTAAGCGTTATTTCAGAAGCAATGTCAATTGATATGAATGTCTTAGCAAAAATTAATAACATTGCAGATATCAATCTTATTTATCCTGAGACAACACTGACAGTAACTTACGATCAGAAGAGTCATACTGCCACTTCAATGAAAATAGAAACACCAGCAACAAATGCTGCTGGTCAAACAACAGCTACTGTCGATTTGAAAACCAATCAAGTTTTTGTTGCAGACCAAAAAGTTTCTCTCAATACAATTTCGGAAGGTATGACACCAGAAGCAGCAACAACGATTGTTTCGCCAATGAAGACATATTCTTCTGCGCCAGCTTTGAAATCAAAAGAAGTATTAGCACAAGAGCAAGCTGTTAGTCAAGTAGCAGCTAATGAACAGGTATCACCAGCTCCTGTGAAGTCGATTACTTCAGAAGTTCCAGCAGCTAAAGAGGAAGTTAAACCAACTCAGACGTCAGTCAGTCAGTTAACAACAGTATCACCAGCTTCTGTTGCCGCTGAAACACCAGCTCCAGTAGCTAAAGTAGCACCGGTAAGAACTGTAGCAGCCCCTAGAGTGGCAAGTGCTAAAGTAGTCACTCCTAAAGTAGAAACTGGTGCATCACCAGAGCATGTATCAGCTCCAGCAGTTCCTGTGACTACGACTTCACCAGCTACAGACAGTAAGTTACAAGCGACTGAAGTTAAGAGCGTTCCGGTAGCACAAAAAGCTCCAACAGCAACACCGGTAGCACAACCAGCTTCAACAACAAATGCAGTAGCTGCACATCCTGAAAATGCAGGGCTCCAACCTCATGTTGCAGCTTATAAAGAAAAAGTAGCGTCAACTTATGGAGTTAATGAATTCAGTACATACCGTGCGGGAGATCCAGGTGATCATGGTAAAGGTTTAGCAGTTGACTTTATTGTAGGTAAAAACCAAGCACTTGGTAATGAAGTTGCACAGTACTCTACACAAAATATGGCAGCAAATAACATTTCATATGTTATCTGGCAACAAAAGTTTTATTCAAATACAAATAGTATTTATGGACCTGCTAATACTTGGAATGCAATGCCAGATCGTGGTGGCGTTACTGCCAACCACTATGACCACGTTCACGTATCATTTAACAAATAATATAAAAAAGGAAGCTATTTGGCTTCTTTTTTATATGCCTTGAATAGACTTTCAAGGTTCTTATATAATTTTTATTAAATTGAGGAGATTAAGCTATAAGTCTGAAACTACTTTCACGTTAACCGTGACTAAATCAAAACGTTAAAACTAAAATCTAAGTCTGTAAAGATTATTGAAAACGCTTTAAAAATAGATATAATAAGGTTTGTAGATATCTAAAATTAAAAAAGATAAGGAAGTGAGAATATGCCACATCTAAGTAAAGAAGCTTTTAAAAAGCAAATAAAAAATGGCATTATTGTGTCATGTCAAGCTTTGCCTGGGGAGCCTCTTTATACTGAAAGTGGAGGTGTTATGCCTCTTTTAGCTTTGGCAGCTCAAGAAGCAGGAGCGGTTGGTATAAGAGCCAATAGTGTCCGCGACATTAAGGAAATTCAAGAAGTTACTAATTTACCTATCATCGGCATTATTAAACGTGAATATCCTCCACAAGAACCATTTATCACTGCTACGATGACAGAGGTGGATCAATTAGCTACTTTAGATATTGCAGTAATAGCCTTAGATTGTACACTTAGAGAGCGTCATGATGGTTTGAGTGTAGCTGAGTTTATTCAAAAGATAAAAAGGAAATATCCTAAACAGTTGTTAATGGCTGATATAAGTACTTTTGAAGAAGGCAAAAATGCTTTTGAAGCAGGAGTTGATTTTGTGGGTACAACTCTATCGGGATACACAGATTACAGCCGCCAAGAAGAAGGACCGGATATAGAACTCCTTAATAAGCTTTGTCAAGCCGGTATAGATGTGATTGCGGAAGGTAAAATTCATACTCCTAAGCAGGCTAATGAAATTAATCATATAGGTGTTGCAGGAATTGTAGTTGGGGGTGCTATCACTAGACCAAAAGAAATAGCGGAGCGTTTCATCTCAGGACTTAGTTAAAAGTGTTACTCAAAAATCAAAATAAAAATAAAAAAGGGGAATAGTTATGAGTATCAAAAAAAGTGTGATTGGTTTTTGCCTCGGAGCTGCAGCATTATCAATGTTTGCTTGTGTAGACAGTAGTCAATCTGTTATGGCTGCCGAGAAGGATAAAGTCGAAATTACGTGGTGGGCTTTTCCAACCTTTACTCAAGAAAAGGCTAAGGATGGAGTAGGTACTTATGAGAAAAAAGTCATCAAGGCTTTTGAAAAGAAAAATCCTAATATAAAAGTAAAACTAGAGACAATTGATTTCACATCTGGACCTGAAAAAATCACTACAGCAATTGAAGCAGGGACAGCACCTGATGTGCTTTTTGATGCACCAGGGCGAATTATTCAATATGGTAAAAATGGTAAATTAGCAGATTTGAATGATTTATTTACAGACCAATTTATTAAGGATGTCAATAATAAGAACATCATTCAAGCTTCTAAGTCTGGCGATAAAGCCTACATGTATCCAATAAGTTCTGCCCCATTTTATATGGCGTTCAATAAAAAAATGCTTAAAGATGCAGGAGTTTTGAAACTTGTAAAAGAAGGTTGGACTACTAGTGATTTTGAAAAAGTACTAAAAGCACTAAAAAATAAAGGCTATACACCAGGTTCATTCTTTGCAAACGGGCAAGGAGGAGATCAAGGACCACGTGCATTTTTTGCTAATCTTTATAGTGCTCCAATAACAGATAAAGAAGTAACAAAATATACCACTGACACTAAAAATTCTGTAAAATCAATGAAAAAAATAGTTGAATGGATTAAGAAAGGCTACTTGATGAATGGGTCTCAGTATGATGGCTCAGCTGACATTCAAAACTTCGCCAATGGACAAACTGCTTTCACTATCCTATGGGCTCCAGCTCAACCAAAAACTCAAGCAAAATTATTAGAGTCAAGTAAAGTGGATTACCTTGAAGTGCCATTCCCATCAGAAGATGGAAAACCAGATTTAGAATACCTTGTTAATGGTTTTGCGGTCTTTAATAATAAAGATGAAAACAAAGTAAAAGCCTCTAAGAAATTTATCACTTTTATTGCTGATGATAAAAAATGGGGACCAAAAGATGTTATACGTACAGGTGCTTTCCCAGTTAGAACATCATTTGGGGATCTTTATAAAGGTGATAAACGTATGATGAAGATTTCAAAATGGACTCAATATTATTCACCATATTACAACACTATCGATGGATTTTCTGAAATGAGAACCTTATGGTTCCCAATGGTTCAATCTGTATCCAATGGTGATGAAAAACCAGCAGATGCTTTGAAAGACTTTACTCAAAAAGCAAATGATACCATTAAAAAAGCAGCTAAATAATTAAGGAGACTCCTTTTCTATGGTCAATCACATATTGGGATAGAAGAGGAGTTTTTAGTCAAGTTAAGATGTAAAGGAGAGTACCGTATGCGTACTAATAAGTTAAAGATGAGGGAAACGATGATAGCTTATGCTTTTCTAGCGCCTATTCTCTTATTTTTCTTAATTTTTGTTTTTGCACCGATGGTTATGGGCTTTGTCACTAGTTTTTTTAATTATTCTATGACACAGTTCACTTTTATTGGGTTAGCTAATTACAATCGTATGTTTCATGATTCTATTTTCATGAAATCCTTGATAAATACAGTAATCATTGTGATTGGCTCTGTGCCAGTAGTGGTTTTCTTCTCACTTTTTGTTGCTGCCAATACTTATGAAAAAAATGTTTTTTCACGCTCTTTCTACCGTTGTGTCTTCTTCTTGCCAGTAGTAACTGGTAGTGTTGCAGTCACAGTTGTTTGGAAATGGATTTATGACCCTATGTCCGGAATTTTAAATTACATCTTGAAATCAGGTCATGTCATTGAACAGAATATTAGCTGGCTTGGTGATAAGCACTGGGCATTACTTGCTATTATTATTATTTTGCTAACGACCTCAGTTGGTCAACCTATTATTCTATATATTGCGGCGATGGGAAATATTGATAATTCTCTTTGCGAAGCTGCGCGTGTTGATGGAGCCAATGAAATGCAAGTTTTTTGGCAAATTAAATGGCCGAGTCTCTTACCAACTACACTCTATATTGCAGTTATAACAACAATTAATTCATTTCAATGTTTTGCCTTAATCCAGCTCCTAACATCTGGTGGACCAAATTATTCAACAAGCACTTTGATGTATTATCTTTATGAAAAAGCCTTTAAACTATCAGAATATGGCTATGCTAATACTATGGGAGTATTCCTAGCAGTAATGATTGCTTTAATAAGTTTTGCTCAATTTAAGATCTTAGGAAATGATGTGGAATATTAGGAGGAAAACATGAAAAAGAAAACATTCAGTGCTTATAACTTTTTAACGGCTCTTATCCTTTGTCTTTTGACAGTGCTTTTTATCTTTCCATTTTATTGGATTATGACAGGAGCTTTTAAATCTCAACCTGATACTATTATCATCCCCCCACAATGGTGGCCCAAAGCACCGACCTTAGAAAATTTTAAAGCTTTAACTGTACAAAACCCAGCTTTGAGATGGCTTTGGAATAGTGTCTTTATCTCAATTATGACAATGTTCCTAGTTTGCTGTACATCGTCAATGGCAGGCTATGTTTTAGCTAAGAAACGATTTTACGGTCAAAAAATATTGTTCTCCCTTTTTATTGCTGCTATGGCTTTACCTAAACAAGTTGTTTTAGTGCCATTAGTTAGAATTATCAATTTTATGGGGATACATGATACCTTATGGGCGGTTATTTTACCTCTTGTTGGTTGGCCTTTTGGGGTCTTCTTGATGAAACAGTTTTCTGAAAATATTCCAACAGAATTACTGGAATCAGCTAAAATTGATGGTTGTGGAGAGATTCGAACATTTATTAATGTAGCATTTCCAATTGTCAAACCTGGATTTGCTGCCCTAGCTATTTTCACATTTATCAATACTTGGAATGACTATTTTATGCAATTAGTTATGCTAACTTCTAGAAATAATCTGACCATTTCTCTTGGGGTAGCTACTATGCAGGCTGAAATGGCAACAAACTATGGCTTAATTATGGCAGGTGCAGCCTTAGCTGCTGTTCCTATTGTGACAGTATTCTTAGTTTTCCAAAAATCCTTTACTCAGGGGATTACAATGGGAGCTGTTAAAGGATAGGTAGGATTTATTATGATTTACGATCATTTATTGAATTTAACGCATTATAAAGATATTAATCCTAATTTAGATTTAGCGATTGATTATCTACTAAGTCATGATTTAAGGAATTTAGATATAGGCACCTATCATATTAGCCCAGAAGTGATACTCATGGTCCAATCAAATCAACTTAGTGAGTCATTTGATCATATTTTTGAATACCATAAAAAATACCTTGATATACATTATGTCATTGAAGGATATGAAGTTATCAAATTGGGAAAAGGTGATAAGGTAGAGGTAGAGGAATACTTAGGCGATATAGGATTTGTCAAGTGCTCAGAAGAGACTTCTTTTGATTTGAGAGATAATTATATAGCCTTCTTTTTCCCAGAAGAAGCTCATCAGCCAAATGGTATGGGAAGTCTAGGTAATTATGTCAAAAAAGGGGTATTGAAAGTGTTAATGGCGTAAGAAATACAGGGAGTATATTGTGAAAAAAGCAAATCAATTAATAGCAGCGATTTTTGATCTTAACAACCCCTTTATGCAAGGTTGCAATGTTGTTTTTGATCTGGCATTGCTAAACCTTCTCTTTATGATAACTTGCCTACCATTGGTAACTATTGGTGCTGCTAAAATTAGTTTGTATCGAACGTTGTGGCAAAAATTAGAAGGTGATCAGACAAATCTTTTAATATTGTATATAAAACACCTAAAAAAAGAGTGGTTCCAAGGTATGCTTTTAGGTTTGGTTGAACTAAGTATTTTGGTTGTGATCATATTTGATTTAACAATTCTTCATTATCAAATAGGTTTCATTGTGCCTTTCTTGAAGATAATTTGTTACGCCTTTTTGTTATTGACTGTGATGACGAGCATATACCTATTTCCTATGGCTGCCCGCTATGAAATGTCTCTTTTAGATACCGTGAAAAAGAGCTTTATAATGGCATGTTTAAACTTGAAATGGACTGGTGTATTGATGTTTTTATTAATCATGACTTGGTTTATTATGGTGCAGTCTAGTCTCTTATTTATGCTTACAGTGTCAGCTATATTTATTTTTGCTTATACCGCCTTTGCTTACTTTAAAATTATTATTTTACAAAAACAATTTGCCTATTTCAGCAAACAACAAGGGGATTATCAATGAAAGATTTACAAAAATATCAAGGAATTATTCCTGCATTTTATGCTTGCTATGATGATAAGGGTGATATTTGTCCCGAACGAGTAAAAGCCCTGACCAATTATTTTATTGATAAAGGTGTTCAAGGACTTTATGTTAATGGTTCATCAGGAGAATGTATTTACCAAAGTGTAGCAGATCGTAAACTTGTACTGGAAAATGTTATGTCCGTTGCTAAGGGTAAACTAACAGTGATAGCGCATGTAGCATGTAATAATACTAAGGATAGCGTCGAGTTGGCTATGCATGCTGAAGCTATGGGTGTTGATGCTATTGCAGCAATTCCACCAATTTATTTTCGATTACCAGAGTATGCCATAGCAGATTATTGGAATACTATTAGTCAAGCAGCACCACAAACTGATTTTATTATTTACAATATTCCTCAATTGGCAGGGGTTGCTTTGACATCGGATTTATATCGAAAAATGTTACAAAATCCGCAAGTAATTGGTGTTAAAAATTCTTCCATGCCAGTTCAAGACATTCAGAATTTTGTGGCTATTGGAGGAGAAAATCATATTGTTTTTAATGGTCCAGATGAACAATTTTTGGGTGGTCGTCTCATGGGAGCAGCTGCAGGTATTGGTGGTACCTATGGCGTAATGCCAGAATTATACTTGACTTTAAATCAGTTAATTGTTGATAAAGATTTAGAAAAAGCGCGTGAACTTCAATTTACAATTAACGATATTATCACAAAGCTTTGTTCGGGTCATGGTAATATGTATGCTGTGATCAAAGCTGTATTGGAAATCAATGAGCAACTAACTATAGGTTCCGTTCGGTTACCTTTAGCATCTGTAACAGAAGAAGATAAACCTATTATTAAAGAGGCAGCAGAAATGATTAGACATGCTAAAAAACAGTTTTGTTAAAGTGAGGTAGATAATTATGACCAGAACAGTAGCAATTGATATTGGCGGTACAATGATTAAGCATGGCATTGTGGATAATTTAGGTTGTATTGTTGAGGCAAGTGAGCTTGCCACAGAAGCCTACAAAGGTGGTCCAGGCATTTTACAAAAAGTTTGTCAAATTATCGATAACTATCTAACAGAAGGGAGCATTGATGGAATTGCTATCTCATCTGCTGGCATGGTAGATCCAGATGAAGGATGCATATTTTACTCTGGTCCTCAAATTCCAAACTATGCTGGGACACAATTTAAGAAAGTTTTAGAAGACACTTATCAAGTACGCACAGAAATTGAAAATGATGTTAATTGTGCAGGATTAGCGGAAGCTGTCTCAGGTAGTGCCAAAGATAGTTCAATAGCGCTTTGTCTTACTATTGGAACAGGTATTGGTGGTTGTCTGATTATTGATAAAACAGTTTTTCATGGCTTTAGTAATTCTGCTTGTGAAGTTGGCTATATGCACCTTTCAGATGGTGATTTTCAAGATTTAGCCTCTACAACTGCACTGATTGCTGATGTTGCCAAAGCGCATGGAGATGAAATTAACCGATGGGATGGACGTCGTATTTTTCAGGAGGCTAAAGAAGGCAATGAGAAATGTATTGCAAGTATAGACCGTATGATAAACTACCTTGGTCAAGGAATCGCTAATATGGTTTATGTGGTAAATCCTGAAAAAGTTGTTTTAGGTGGTGGAATCATGGCTCAAAAAGATTATTTACAAGATAAACTTAGTGAATCTTTGAAACGAAATCTTGTGACAAGTCTTGCTGAAAAAACAATAATAGTTTTTGCACAACACGAAAACCAAGCTGGTATGCTAGGAGCTTACTACCATTTTAAAAACAGGGGGTGACGGGTATATGATTGAAACAATGTCGCTAGATGACATGAGAGAATACCTAGGTCAAGACCAAATTCCCGAGGATTTTGATGACTTCTGGAAAAAACAAACAATGAAATATCAAGGGAATATTGAGTATCGTCTAGACAAAAAAGATTTCAATATTACTTTTGCACAAGCTTATGATCTTCATTTTAAAGGCAGCAATAACTCTATTGTCTATGCCAAATGTTTATTCCCTAAAACAAATAAACCCTATCCTGTAGTTTTTTATTTTCATGGTTACCAAAACCAAAGTCCTGACTGGAGTGACCAACTTAATTATGTAGCAGCAGGTTACGGCGTTGTTTCAATGGATGTTCGAGGTCAAGCTGGACAGTCTCAAGACAAGGGGCATTTTGATGGCATTACAGTTAAGGGCCAGATTGTGCGAGGAATGATCTCAGGACCAAATCATCTTTTTTATAAAGACATTTATCTTGATGTTTTCCAATTGATTGATATCATTGCTACATTAGAGAGTGTTGATAGTAATCAACTTTATAGTTATGGCTGGTCTCAAGGTGGAGCACTTGCTTTGATAGCTGCAGCTCTTAATCCCAAAATCGTCAAGACCGTTGCTGTTTACCCATTTTTGTCAGACTTTAGACGAGTATTAGATTTAGGGAATGTCAGTGAGCCTTATGACGAACTCTTCCGCTATTTTAAATATAGTGATCCTTTTCATAAAACAGAAAATAATGTGTTAAAAACTTTGGCTTATATTGATGTTAAAAATTTTGCACATAGGATTTCTTGCCCCGTTGTTTTACTAACAGCCTTGAAAGATGATATTTGTCCTCCATCAAGTCAATTTGCCATTTTTAACCGTTTGACATCAACTAAAAAGCATCTTTTATTACCAGACTATGGACATGATCCAATGACAGTACAAGTAAAAGACTATATTTTTGATCAACTGACAGGAAGTCAATTTACAAAGCAAAAAATCGAGTAGATTATTTCTACTCGATTTTCATTTAGCGTTGAATAATGGTTTCTCTAAAAATTCGCTCTTTTTCTATTTTATTAATATCTAAAAATTGTGCATAGATAATATCTACCATGATTAACATTGGGATCTGAGGCGAAATTCTATTGCCGTAGTCTAAATGCCTAGCAGAGGCCACCTGAATAATCTTGTCAAAAGCATAGTCAATTGTGTGAGGTTGTTTTGTAAATAGAACGGTTTTAGCTCCGTGACAACTTGCGATTTTTAAGGCACCGATAACAGAGTTGGTGTTCCCAGAAAGTGAGAAGGCAATGACGAGGCATCTATCATTAACAATACTATTAGTCCATGAGAAACTATCTGTATCATCCAGAGCCTCACAAATCACTCCCAGCCTCATAAGGCGTATTTTAAATTCTTTAGCTACTAGCGATGAGCTCCCTTTGCCATAAAAATAAACACGATCAGCTTGCTCAATCATATGTGATACTTCTAGAAGCTGTTCTTCATCAATAATATCAGCGGATTTAGAAACCATCTCTTGATAATTCATAAATACTTTCTTAGTGTTGTCATTTTGAAGACCGTATAATTGTTGACTGATGGTCTCATGGCTTTTTAAATATTCAAAAACAAATTCACGATAGCCTTTAAACCCACATTTTTTAGCAAAACGCGTTAAGGCTGCTTGTGAAATGTGTAGTTGCTTAGTGACAATGGAAGAAGCAAGAGCGTCTTTTGAAATGGGCTGCCCCATAAAATAACAAGCAATTTCATGTTCTAAATCAGTCATTAAATCAAGAGCAGACTCAATTTGGTCATAAATAGTCATAATGCACGGTCCTCTCCTCTTTAAGAAAGCGCTTAACATATTCAGTATAACATAAAGTTAGCGAGGGGCCAAACTAAGTTCTAAGAAACAGCAATGATAAGTTTTAAATAGCAATATGAAGGATTAATAACATAATATATGTGAAGTATATATTATGTTATTAATTTTTCAAAAAAGATGCAACAAAAAACTTAAAAGCGAACAAATGTGTTATAATTTTATAAATAATACGTTTTTATTGCAAATTTCTTTTTATATTATTTAATAGGAGTTATTCTGATATGAAATTGCTTGTTGTTGGTTCTGGTGGTCGTGAGCATGCGATTGCTAAGAAGTTGTTAGTGTCTAAGGGTGTAGATCAGGTTTTTGTGGCACCTGGTAATGATGGTATGACCTTGGATGGTCTAGGCTTGGTAAATATCGTAATTTCCGAACATTCTAGGCTGATTGACTTTGCTAAGGAGAATGAGATTGCTTGGACTTTTATTGGTCCTGATGATGCGCTAGCGGCTGGTATCGTTGATGATTTCAACAGTGCTGGACTTAGAGCTTTTGGGCCAACAAAGGCAGCAGCGGAGCTAGAGTGGTCAAAAGACTTTGCTAAGGAAATCATGGTTAAATACAACGTTCCAACAGCAGCCTATGGCACATATTCAGATTTTGAAAAAGCTAAAGCCTACATCGAAGAGCAGGGTGCACCAATCGTGGTCAAGGCTGATGGCTTGGCGTTAGGCAAGGGCGTGGTCGTGGCTGAAACCGTTGAGCAGGCGGTAGAGGCGGCGCAAGAGATGCTTTTGGACAACAAGTTTGGCGACTCAGGAGCGCGTGTGGTTATCGAGGAATTTTTGGATGGTGAAGAGTTCTCCCTCTTTGCCTTCGCTAATGGCGACAAGTTTTACATCATGCCGACAGCTCAGGATCACAAGTGTGCCTATGACGGTGATATGGGACCAAACACTGGCGGTATGGGTGCCTATGCGCCAGTTCCCCACCTGCCTCAGAGCGTAGTGGATACGGCGGTTGAAACCATCGTTAAGCCTATCCTTGAGGGTATGATTACTGAAGGGCGTCCTTATCTAGGCGTCCTCTATGCGGGGCTTATCCTGACGGCTGATGGTCCGAAGGTTATCGAGTTCAACTCACGTTTCGGTGACCCAGAAACTCAGATTATCCTCCCTCGCCTGACTTCTGATTTTGCTCAGAACATCGACGACATCATGATGGGCATCGAGCCTTACATCACTTGGCAGAAGGACGGCGTGACTTTGGGCGTTGTCGTTGCCTCAGAAGGCTATCCGCTCGATTACGAGAAAGGTGTGCCACTGCCTGAAAAGACCGACGGCGACATCATCACCTACTATGCCGGAGCTAAGTTTGCGGAAAATGGCAAAGCACTGCTCTCAAACGGTGGACGAGTCTATATGCTTGTCACCACAGAAGACAGCGTCAAAGCAGGGCAGGACAAAATCTATACCCAACTAGCCCAACAAGACACCACAGGCCTCTTCTACCGAAACGACATCGGAAGCAAAGCTATTAAGTAATAAGACTACTCATTCAAATATTAGCGTCAGCAATCAGCGACCGAAGGTCGCTCCAAAAAGAAAGAAGAAAGGAACTGAACACGGGACTAATTTTCTAGTGAAAAAGATAAATCTTCCTAGATGCTAAAGCATCTTCGTCAGATTTTTGCGTCGTAGGCGTCTGCTGCTAAAGCACCTAGTCGCCCTGACGTGGGTGCGTCTTCGAAATCAAAGATTTCGGACTTACCGCATATTTTTCTACGAAAATTTTCGACAAGTCGAAACGTCCCTTTGTATCTTAATATTATGCAACCAATTATTTCTATTATCATGGGTTCCAAATCCGACTGGACAACCATGCAAAAAACGGCTGAAGTTCTAGATAACTTTGGCATTGCTTACGAGAAGAAAGTCGTCTCTGCCCACCGTACGCCAGACCTCATGTTCAAGCATGCTGAGGAGGCGCGTGGTCGTGGTATCAAAATCATCATTGCTGGAGCAGGTGGGGCAGCCCACTTGCCTGGTATGGTAGCAGCTAAAACAACCCTGCCTGTTATCGGTGTGCCTGTCAAATCACGTGCCCTTTCAGGCTTGGATTCGCTCTATTCCATTGTGCAGATGCCTGGCGGTGTGCCTGTGGCAACCATGGCTATCGGAGAAGCGGGAGCGACTAACGCTGCCCTAACAGCCCTCCGTATTCTCTCTATCGAGGACCAAAATCTGGCTGATGCGCTAGCTCATTTCCATGAGGAACAAGGAAAAATCGCAGAGGAGTCAAGCAATGAACTCATTTAAGACCATTGGGATTATCGGTGGTGGTCAGCTGGGGCAGATGATGGCGATTGCGGCTATCTACATGGGCCACAAGGTCATTACGCTGGATCCTGCTAGCGACTGCCCTGCCTCCCGCGTTAGCGAGGTGATTGTGGCGCCTTACGATGACGTTGAGGCTTTGGGACAATTAGCTGCGCGTTGCGATGTTTTGACCTATGAGTTTGAAAATGTTGATGCCGATGGTCTGGATGCCGTTGTGTCAGCTGGTCAGCTACCGCAGGGGACTGATCTGCTCCGCATTTCTCAAAACCGTATCTTTGAAAAAGACTTTCTGGCAAATAAGGCTGGAGTGACTGTCGCTCCCTATAAGGTGGTGACGTCTAGCCTTGACCTAGAGGGGCTTGACTTGACCAAGACCTATGTCCTCAAGACAGCGACAGGTGGTTATGACGGTCATGGGCAAAAGGTTATCCGCTCAGCAGAAGACCTGCCAGAGGCGCAACAATTAGCCAACTCAGCTGAGTGTGTCTTGGAAGAGTTTGTCGACTTTGACCTTGAAATCTCAGTCATCGTGTCTGGAAATGGCAAGGATGTGACGGTCTTTCCCGTTCAGGAAAATATCCACCGCAACAATATCCTATCAAAAACTATCGTACCAGCTCGCATCTCAGACCAACTAGCTGACAAGGCTAAGAAAATGGCGGTACAGATTGCCAAGGAACTCCAGCTATCAGGAACCCTCTGTGTGGAAATGTTTGTGACCGCAGATGATATCATCGTCAATGAAATCGCCCCACGCCCCCACAACTCAGGGCACTATTCTATCGAAGCCTGTGACTTTTCACAGTTTGACACCCACATCTTGGGTGTACTGGGGCAACCTCTCCCACCAATCAAGCTCCATGACCCAGCCGTTATGCTTAATGTCCTTGGACAACATGTCCAGCAGGCGATTGACTATGTTGCCCAAAACCCTAGCGCTCACCTCCACATGTATGGTAAACTAGAAGCGAAACATAACCGCAAAATGGGACATGTAACGGTGTTTGTGGAAGATGCGGATGAGGTGGAGGAGTTTTAGGGGGAATAAATGGGTCTATTTGGATTCGGAAAGCCTAAAGATGAGGCTTTGGAAGCTAAAATCAGTAGTTTAGAAAGTAAGTTAAAAGATAAACAATCTATTTTGGATGATTTAACAAGGCAGATAAAGGTTGCTAAAGATATTTTAAAACTTGATGATGAACTTAAGAAACGCCAATCAGAACTTAAAGCTTTACAAAAAGAGGTAATAGTTCTTAATGATGATTTAGATCTTCAAGAGTACGGATTTTTTGAGAGAAAATATAAGTTCTCAGATAGTACTAAGTATAAAGAAGAATTGGAAACTCTGAGAAAGAGGCAAAAACAGTTAGTAAAAGATAAAAAAGCGGGTGTTATTGTAAGACCTATGTTGCTGGATAACAGTAAATCAAAAGGACGAGCAATGCAAAATCAACTTATTAAAGCGATGATAAGAGGTTTTAATGGAGAAGTTGATGCTCACCTGGTAAAGGTAACGGCTACTAATCTAAGTAAAAAAGTAGATGCAGTTGTTAAATCATTTAATCAGCTTAATAAGATGTATTCAAGAAATTTGGTATGTCTATCTAATGACTATCTTGAGCTAAAAATTTCAGAGTTACAATTAGCAGTAGAATATGAACTTCAGAAATTAGAAGAAAAAGAACTTCTTCGTGAACAACGTGCGAAGGAAAGAGAAGATAAGAAACTTCAAGCAGAATTAGCTGCTAAGAGAAAACAAATTGAAAAAGATAGAAAACACTTTAAACAGATGTTAGATAACGTTGAAGAATTACTTAAAACAGCTAATGAGGAAGAAAAGGAAAAATTAAATCTTCAATTAGCAGAATACCAAGATAAATTATCAGAACTAGATGAGTTAGAAGAAGATATTGATTATCGAGAAGGGCATGCAACTGCTGGATATGTTTATATCATTTCAAATATTGGTGCATTTGGAGAAGATGTTTACAAGATTGGTGTTACAAGGCGTCTAGATCCTATGGAACGTATTCGCGAATTAGGGAGTGCATCTGTTCCATTTCAATTTGATGTACATGCCTTAATTTTTAGTGAGGAAGCTTTTTCATTAGAAAAAGAGTTACATAACAGATTTGAAAAAAATAAAATTAATAAAGTTAATGGGCGAAAAGAGTATTTTAAAGTCCCATTTTCTGACATCAAAGCAGTGTTAGAGGAGCATAAAGAACTTGCTATCGAGTTGACTGAAAAAGCAGAAGCATTTGAATATAGACAAAGTCTGATGACAAAATAATTATATAGAAAAGACTGTATTTGTATATAACAGAATATAGTTGTAGCTTTGTTGAAAAGATAATTGTGACTTATTTGTAGGCATCTTTCATTCCAAAAATTAATTTCAAAAAATAAAAGGAGAAATAAGAATTGATTCAAGATATTCTAAAAAGTGTAAGTAGAGAAGATTCTAATACATTAGAGACAGATACATTAGCAATCAAAGATAATGCAATAATAGTAAAAAATAGCAGTATTCAGATAACGTCTATCTCAATGGTAAGTAGAAGTAATTTTTCATCTCCAATAACGTTGCTAGATTATGTGATTTTATTTGTATTATTTATTATAGGACTGATTCCTCCTTTTATAGGACTTATATTTTTGGTAGGCTATGCTTACCTAGTTTATAAAAAGCATAAGCAACATTTAAATTCAAAATATTATATTATTTTTAACTTGGGCTCTAGCAGGGACTATTTTCTTTATTTTAAAGATTCGAATTTTAGAGATAAAGTTTTCGATGTAATTACAAAATCGTTCAATAACAAAAATCAAAATATAAAAATTGATATAAAAAACCAAAATATAAAGGGCGATAATTATGAATCTGGATCTAGTCGAAATGATGTCTCAGGTAGTGGTAATATAGTTGGAACAAATATTGATAACGGTAGTCAAGTTAGTTTATCTGGGGATATATCAAATGGTTCTACTATCATAAAAGATTCTAATATTAATAATGCCGATATACATAAAAGTGTGGAAATTCCATGGACTGATATGGTTGAGCAGTTAAATTTAATTATTAACACTCAGCTATCTACTGCGGATAAAGCGATATATTCAGAATTGTTGGAAATTAGTGAGGCAGAGGATGAAAGAAAATTGAAAAATTTTGTCAATAAAATGTCTAGTTTCTTCAAAAATGATTATGTTCAGAATACCATAACTGGGGTGTTAGGCAATGTCATTTCTAGTATTTTAATGAAATAAGTTAAAGGAGACAAACAATGATTTCACGTTATTCACGCCCTGAGATGGCGGCAATTTGGACAGAGGAAAATAAATACCGTGCTTGGTTGGAGGTCGAGATTTTGGCTGACGAGGCATGGGCTGAGTTGGGTGAGATTCCTAAAGAGGATGTGGCTAAGATTCGCGAGAAGGCGGATTTTGACATTGACCGCATTCTTGAGATTGAGCAGGACACGCGTCACGATGTGGTGGCTTTCACTCGTGCGGTTTCTGAGACGCTTGGTGAGGAGCGCAAGTGGGTGCACTACGGTTTGACGTCGACTGACGTGGTGGACACTGCCTACGGTTACCTCTACAAGCAGGCTAACGACATTATCCGTCGTGATCTTGAGAATTTCACAAACATCGTAGCTGACAAGGCTAAGGAGCACAAGTTCACCATCATGATGGGTCGTACCCACGGTGTTCACGCCGAGCCAACGACTTTCGGTCTCAAGTTGGCGACTTGGTACAGCGAGATGAAACGTAATATTGAGCGTTTTGAACATGCTGCCGCAGGTGTGGAAGCTGGTAAGATTTCAGGTGCCGTTGGTAACTTTGCCAACATTCCTCCATTTGTGGAAAAATATGTCTGTGACAAATTGGGCATCCGTCCGCAAGAAATTTCAACACAGGTTCTTCCACGTGACCTCCACGCAGAATATTTTGCAGTACTTGCAAGCATCGCAACATCTATCGAACGTATGGCGACAGAGATTCGTGGTCTGCAAAAATCAGAACAACGTGAAGTTGAAGAATTCTTTGCCAAAGGTCAGAAAGGTAGCTCTGCTATGCCTCACAAACGCAACCCAATCGGTTCAGAGAACATGACAGGGCTAGCGCGCGTGATTCGTGGTCACATGGTGACAGCTTATGAGAACGTGTCACTTTGGCATGAGCGTGACATTTCGCACTCATCAGCTGAGCGTATCATCACACCAGACACAACTATCTTGATTGACTACATGCTCAACCGTTTTGGCAATATCGTTAAGAACTTGACTGTCTTCCCGGAAAATATGATGCGCAATATGGAATCAACTTTTGGTTTGATTTATAGTCAACGTGTTATGCTCAAATTGATTGAAAAAGGAATGACACGAGAAGAAGCTTATGACTTAGTTCAACCTAAGACAGCTTATTCCTGGGACAATCAAGTGGATTTCAAACCACTTTTAGAAGAAGACACCAAAGTTACCTCTTGTCTTACACAGGAAGAAATTGATGAACTATTTAATCCGATTTATTACACAAAACGTGTTGATGATATTTTTGAAAGACTAGGATTAGAAAAATAAAAAAATTCCATTACTGGTTAACGTTTTTTTAACCAGTAATGGAATTTTTATTGATTTAAAAGGAATTAATATTAAAAAAACATACTTAAAATGAGTTTATTATGATAATATATAATAAGAAGAAAAATTTAGGAGTTAGTTTTTAAAGGAAAATGTTAAAACATTTTGGTAGTAAAGTAAGAAATTTGAGAGTAACTAGAAATATTACTCGCGAAGATTTTTGTGGTGATGAAACTGAGTTATCTGTAAGACAATTAGCTAGGATTGAAAGTGGACAGTCAATCCCAAACTTGACTAAAGCTCACTACATAGCTAAACAATTGAATGTAAAATTAGATATTTTAACAGGAGGAGAGAGCTTAGAATTACCTAAACGGTATAAAGAGTTGAAGTATTTGATTTTAAGAATTCCAACTTATGCAGATGCTGAACGATTAAAATTAAGAGAATGTCAGTTTGATCATATTTTCGAAGAATTCTATGATAATCTTCCAGAAGACGAGTGCTTAGCAATTGACAGTTTACAAGCTAAATTTGAAGTCTATCAAACAGGAGACATTAATTTTGGTGTGGAGGTTTTATGCGAATGCTTTGATAAAGTAAAATATAAAGAAAAATATACTCTTAATGATTTGATTATCATAGATTTGTTTTTAACTTGTGCAGTTGTATCTAAATTTAACAATAGAGCATTTACTAAAGAAGTATTTCAAACTATATGTAAAACTTTGATAAGTCAGAACCACAAACTTACAGCAGAAGATTTGTTTTGGTTTAATCATGTACTCCTGAATTGTGTATTTGTTGGACTTTGTTTAAATAGTGAAGAGTGTCTTGCAGAAATGTTAGAAGTTAGCCGACAAACGATGGTGTCAACACATGATTTTCATAAAATGCCTTTATATTTTATGTACCAATGGAAATACTTCATTACAATTGACAATGATATAAAGTCTGCAGAAAATGCTTACCAACAATCAATTATGTTTTCAAAAATGATTGATGACAAGCATCTAATTAAAAAATTAGAATTGGAGTGGCAAGAAGATATAACAGGACATTGATGTCCTGTGACTCTGAGGTCTAAAAATTTATAATAAACGTACAAAATATTATTTAGGAGTTTATTATAGTGATTAAAAAATGTTTTTTAATAGTATTACTTGTTCTATTATCAAATTTAGGTTCATTTGATTTGTTTTTAGGAATGGGTTGGTGGAATATGGGCTAAGTAAGCTGTTCTGTGATTTCTTGAGGTTGGATTAACTATAAGATCAGTTTATTCTTCCTTTAAATAAGGGAGATACTAATACACCAACTTAGTTCTTAACTTTTCCTATACAAATGTTATAATAATATCATGACAAGATTTTTAGATAGTGATGCAATGGGTGACGAAGAATTGGTAGAACGTACACTTCGTCCGCAGTATTTAAGAGAGTATATTGGACAAGATAAGGTTAAAGATCAGCTAAAAATATTTATTGAAGCTGCTAAATTGCGTGATGAGTCATTGGATCATGTGTTATTATTTGGCCCTCCTGGTTTAGGGAAAACAACCATGGCATTTGTAATTGCTAATGAGTTGGGTGTCAATCTCAAACAAACATCAGGTCCCGCAATTGAAAAATCAGGGGATTTAGTAGCCATTTTAAATGATTTAGAACCAGGTGATGTTCTTTTTATTGATGAAATTCATCGTATGCCGATGGCGGTTGAAGAGGTACTTTATAGTGCAATGGAAGACTTCTATATTGACATTATGATCGGTGCAGGAGAAACTAGTAGAAGTGTTCATTTAGATTTGCCGCCCTTTACCTTAATTGGTGCAACGACACGTGCAGGTATGTTATCTAATCCCTTACGTGCTCGCTTTGGTATTACAGGGCATATGGAGTATTATGAAGAAAACGATTTGACAGAAATTATTGAGCGTACAGCAGATATTTTTGAAATGAAAATTACTTATGAAGCTGCTTCTGAATTAGCGCGTCGCAGTCGTGGAACGCCACGTATCGCTAACCGTTTATTGAAACGTGTTCGAGATTATGCTCAAATCATGGGAGATGGTTTGATAGATGACAATATTACAGATAAAGCATTAACGATGTTAGATGTTGATCACGAGGGGCTTGATTACGTCGATCAAAAAATCTTAAGAACCATGATTGAAATGTATAATGGAGGTCCTGTTGGTTTAGGAACTCTATCCGTTAATATTACTGAAGAACGAGATACTGTTGAAGACATGTACGAACCTTATTTAATTCAAAAAGGTTTTATTATGCGTACCCGTACCGGTCGTGTAGCTACGGATAAGGCATACGAACATTTAGGTTATCAGCGATTTGATAAATAAAACATAAGTCATTTTAAGGCTAGGGTATCTAGTCTTAATTTTTTAATTTTCATGCAATGTTAAGTATTAGATATGTTGTAGTTATTCTTTGAGCAGTTAAACGTATTATAAGTACCTTTTTTCTGTTATAATAGACCAAAAGGAGTTTGCTATGAAGAAAGTCTGTTTTGTTTGTCTTGGAAATATCTGCCGTAGCCCTATGGCTGAGTTTGTTATGGCGAATTTAGATAAGGAGGATAGCCTCTCGGTTGAGAGTCGCGCGACTTCAACATGGGAGCATGGAAATCCTATACATAGGGGAACGCAAGCGATTTTGCAGCGTTATCAAATTCCTTACACTAACGATAAAGGGTCACAACCTATTTCTAAAGACGATTTAGCATATTTTGATTATATCATCGGTATGGATGAGCAAAATGTCAAGGATTTAAAAGCTCTATCACAAGGAACCTATGATGATAAGATTAGCCTTTTTTGTGATGGTGGTGTTCCTGATCCATGGTATACTGGTGATTTTGAGGAAACCTATCGTCTAGTCAGTGATGGCTGTAAACAGTGGTTAACGCTAATAAATAATAGTAGAGATTAAGTAGAAATGAAGAATTTTAAAATAACACGAACTCATCTAGAAATATTATCTTTGATAATTATTGTTGTTTTTGGTTTATCAGTATTTACCTTAACGACTTCTAGTCAAGGAGTCCTTAGCTATGATGGCGGTAAGATAAAATATGTGGGCTCTATTGTTAATCACCATATGACTGGTAAAGGTAAATTAACCTATGAGAATGGGGATTACTATAAGGGCGATTTTGTAAATGGGGTCTTTGAAGGGAAAGGAACATTTGTTTCAGTTCATGGCTGGTCTTATACAGGTGACTTTAAAAAAGGTCAACCTGATGGACAAGGTCGCCTCAATGCTAAAAATAAGAAAGTCTATAAGGGGACATTTAAACAGGGGATTTATCAAAAATGAGAATAAAATGGTTTTCTTTGGTACGTATAACAGGACTACTACTTGTTTTACTTTACCATTTCTTTAAGAATAGTTTTCCAGGAGGATTTGTTGGTGTTGACATCTTCTTTACATTTTCTGGTTTTCTGATTACGGCCTTGTTGATTGATGAATTTTCTAAAACGAAAAAAATTGATTTTGTTAGTTTTTGTCGTAGACGTTTTTACCGTATTTTCCCACCATTAGTATTGATGGTTTTGGTGACAATACCTTTTGTATTTCTGGTTAAAAGCGATTTTAGAGCAAGTATTGGCTCTCAAATTATGACTGCTTTAGGTTTTACCAGCAACTTTTACGAAATCTTGACTGGTGGTAACTACGAAAGTCAATTTATCCCTCACTTATTTGTGCATACTTGGAGTCTTTCTATTGAAGTCCATTTTTATGTTTTATGGGGCTTAACGGTATGGCTCTTATCGAAAAGATCAAAAGATCAAAAGCAATTGAGGGGGACTTTGTTCCTTGTTTCCATGGGAGTTTTTGGAGTCAGCTTCCTTACCATGTTTGTTAGAGCCTTTTTCGTTGATAATTTTTCAACGATATATTTCTCTACATTATCACATATATTTCCGTTCTTTTTAGGAGCGATGGTGGCTACAATATCTGGTATTCGAGAGATTACCGGACGATTCAAGAAAAATATCAAAAATCTGACTTTGAAGCATAATTTAATCATGATGGGTAGTGCTTTTGCTGGTCTAATGATTTTAACTTTTGCACTTGATTTTGATAATCGGCTAACATATCTTTTTGGTTTTGTTTTGTCTAGCATTTTTGCTAGTGTAATGATTTACAATGCACGTATTTTACACGAGCATACACCAGATATTTCAGAACCTTTCGTGATTACTTATCTTGCTGATATCAGTTACGGTATGTACCTTTTTCATTGGCCATTTTATATTATTTTTAGTCGTTTATCCCCAAACTGGATAGCTGTTATTTTGACAGTAGTATTATCAGCAGTCTTCTCAACATTATCATTTTATATCATTGAACCTTTTATTTTAGGTAGAAAACCTAAATTCCTTGATTATGAATTTGACTTGTTGCCTTACAAAAAGTGGTTATTTAGTATCGGAGGGGTACTAACTCTTATTACTGTAGTGACAATGTTGACAGCTCCAAGTATAGGAAGTTTTGAGACAGAATTATTGCAGAATTCGTTACAACAAGCTAGAACAAATACTAACCGAACACATACACTAGCCGCAGGGGATGCAGGTGCTCTTAGTGATGTGACGGTAATCGGAGATTCAGTTGCCTTAAGGTCAAGTGCTGCTTTTAATAAATTGTTACCAGAAGTACAATTAGATGCTGCGGTGAGTCGTAATTTTAGTAAATCATTTGATATTTTTGAAAACCGTATTCAAAATAAAGCCTTGTCCAAAATTGTTGTTTTGGCAGTTGGTGTGAATTCATTAGATAACTACAAGACAGACTTGAGCCAATTTATTAAATCTTTGCCTAAGGGACACCGTTTGATTATAGTAACGCCTTATAATGCTAAAAATATGAGTCAAGTTACGACAGTGCGTGATTATGAACTCTCGCTAATGAAAAAATATAATTACATAACGGTTGCTGACTGGTATAAGGTTGCGACAGAACATCCAGAAATCTGGGGAAATACAGATGGTGTGCATTATAGTGATAGCGATACTACAGGGGCTGATTTATATGTTAGTAACGTCAAAAAAGCTATTCAAAAATCAGCTCAACGAGCTGCAAAATAAACAAGTCCGAGTCATGTACTCGGCTTTTTTGTGAAAACGAATAATAGATACCTCCGTTTATGGTGATACAAATGAAATCGATTGGCTTTAATCTGAAAATTAGTAATGAAAAAACAAATTTAATTAAAGCGCTTTCAAGAAATGTTTCCGAAAGATTGAAAAAAAGTTCACAAAAAAGTTGTGAAACTATTTACAAAGTTTTTAAATATGCTATAATAATCTCGTAAACAAATTTGTGAAACATTTAACAAATCAAAAGGAGTCTCAAATGACTGAAAAAACTAAAGCGGTAGAAACTACAGATGTTGCTCTTGCAATTGATACATTAGTTCAAAACGGTTTAAAAGCACTTGATGAGATGCGTCAACTTAATCAAGAACAAGTTGATTATATTGTAGCTAAAGCTTCTGTTGCAGCCTTGGATGCCCATGGAGAACTTGCTCTTCATGCAGTAGAAGAAACTGGTCGTGGTGTCTTTGAAGATAAAGCGACAAAAAATTTATTTGCATGTGAACACGTCGTTAACAACATGCGTCATACAAAGACAGTGGGAGTTATTGAAGAAGACGATGTCACAGGCTTGACATTAATTGCTGAACCAGTGGGAGTTGTCTGTGGTATTACGCCAACAACCAACCCGACTTCAACTGCTATTTTCAAGTCATTAATCTCTCTTAAAACACGTAATCCAATTATTTTTGCCTTCCACCCATCAGCACAAGAATCATCAGCACATGCAGCACGTATTGTTCGTGATGCTGCTATCGCTGCTGGAGCTCCTGAAAATTGTGTCCAATGGATTGAACAACCATCGATTGATGCAACTAATGCTTTGATGAAACATGATGGTATTGCCACTATCCTTGCGACAGGTGGTAATGCGATGGTTAAAGCTGCCTACTCATGTGGGAAACCTGCCCTTGGTGTAGGTGCTGGGAATGTTCCAGCTTATGTTGAAAAATCAGCTAATATCCGTCAAGCTGCTCACGATATTGTTATGTCTAAATCATTTGATAACGGTATGGTATGTGCGTCAGAACAGGCTGTTATTATTGATAAAGAAATTTATAAAGAATTTGTTGAAGAATTTAAATCTTATCATACCTATTTCGTTAATAAGAAAGAAAAAGCTCTTCTTGAAGAATTCTGTTTTGGTGCAAAAGCAAATAGCAAAAACTGTGCTGGTGCAAAATTAAATCCAAATATTGTTGGAAAATCAGCAGTTTGGATTGCTGAACAAGCTGGATTTACTGTTCCAGAAGGAACAAATATTCTTGCCGCAGAATGTACTGAAGTTAGTGAAAAAGAACCTTTGACACGTGAAAAACTATCACCTGTTATTGCAGTATTGAAAGCTGAATCTACAGAAGATGGTGTTGAAAAAGCTCGTCAAATGGTTGAGTTTAATGGTCTAGGGCACTCAGCTGCTATTCATACAAAAGATGCAGACTTAGCTCGTGAATTTGGAACTAGAATTCGTGCTATCCGTGTTATTTGGAATTCTCCTTCTACTTTTGGTGGTATTGGGGATGTTTACAATGCTTTCTTGCCATCATTGACTCTTGGTTGTGGTTCGTATGGACGTAACTCAGTTGGTGATAACGTTAGTGCTATAAATCTCTTGAATATCAAAAAAGTAGGAAGACGTAGAAATAATATGCAATGGTTTAAAGTCCCTTCAAAAACATACTTCGAACGTGATTCTATTCAATATTTGCAAAAATGTCGCGATGTTGAACGTGTCATGATTGTTACAGATCACGCCATGGTTGAGCTTGGTTTCTTGGATCGTATCATTGAACAACTTGATCTTCGTCGCAATAAAGTTGTTTATCAGATTTTTGCTGAAGTAGAACCAGATCCAGACATTACAACAGTAATGAAAGGGACTGATTTAATGCGTACCTTCAAACCAGACACTATTATTGCATTAGGTGGTGGTTCTCCTATGGATGCTGCGAAAGTTATGTGGCTCTTCTATGAACAACCAGAAGTTGATTTCCATGACCTCGTTCAAAAATTCATGGATATCCGTAAACGTGCGTTCAAATTCCCAGAACTTGGTAAGAAAACAAAATTTGTTGCTATTCCAACAACTTCTGGAACAGGTTCTGAAGTGACACCATTTGCCGTTATCTCTGACAAAGCAAATAATCGTAAATATCCAATCGCTGATTATTCATTAACACCAACTGTAGCTATCGTTGATCCGGCCCTTGTTATGACTGTTCCTGGTTTTATTGCGGCTGATACGGGTATGGATGTATTGACACATGCAACAGAGGCTTATGTTTCACAGATGGCAAATGATTATACAGACGGACTTGCTCTTCAAGCAATTAAAATTGTATTTGACTACTTAGAACGCTCAGTAAAAGATGCTGATTTTGAAGCACGTGAAAAGATGCACAATGCGTCAACTATGGCAGGTATGGCTTTCGCCAATGCATTCTTAGGTATTTCTCACTCAATGGCGCATAAAATTGGCGCACAATTCCATACCGTACACGGACGTACAAATGCAATTCTTTTGCCGTATGTTATCCGCTATAATGGAACTCGTCCAGCTAAAACAGCAACATGGCCTAAGTACAATTACTATCGTGCTGATGAAAAGTATCAAGATATCGCTAAATTACTCGGCTTACCAGCAGCAACACCAGAAGAAGCTGTCGAATCATATGCAAAAGCTGTGTATGACCTTGGAACACGTTTAGGTATTAAGATGAATTTCCGTGACCAAGGCATTGATGAAAAAGAATGGAAAGAAAAATCTCGTGAACTAGCTTTCTTAGCATATGAAGATCAATGTTCACCAGCAAATCCACGCCTTCCAATGGTAGATCACATGCAAGAAATCATCGAAGATGCTTATTATGGTTATGAGGAACGTCCAGGACGCCGTAAGTAACAACAGTCGAAGAATCTCACTCTATTGAGTGGGATTTTTAGTTTCAAAAAGATTAACCAGTTAATAATATTTTCAAAAAATTTTCTGAAAATCACTTGACATAGTTTGTGAATAATAATACAATATAAAAATGTAAACGATTACAAATAAGATATATTTATTTCTAGGAGGTTTTATCATGAAAGCGGTTGTTGTTAATCAAGCTAGTACAGGTGTTGAAGTTGTTGAGCATGATCTTCCAAAAGTTGGTCATGGTGAAGCACTTGTAAAAGTAGAATACTGTGGTGTGTGCCATACTGATTTACACGTTGCACATGGAGATTTCGGCCAGGTACCAGGACGCATTTTGGGTCACGAAGGCATTGGTATAGTAGAAGAAATTGGAGAAGGCGTAACGTCTTTGAGGGTTGGTGATCGTGTCTCTATTGCATGGTTCTTTGAAGGGTGCGGTCATTGCGAATACTGTACTACAGGACGTGAGACGCTTTGTCGTAGTGTTAAAAATGCTGGATACAGTGTTGATGGTGGTATGAGTGAATACGCTATCGTTACCGCGGACTATGCGGTTAAGGTTCCTGAGGGATTAGATCCAGCTCAAGCATCATCAATCACTTGTGCTGGAGTAACAACATACAAGGCTATCAAAGAAGCTGGAGCTGCTCCTGGTCAGTGGATTGCAGTGTATGGTGCAGGTGGTCTTGGAAACTTAGCAGTCCAATATGCAAAAAAAGTATTCAATGCTCATGTTGTAGCTGTTGATATTAACGCAGATAAACTTCAATTAGCTAAAGAGGTTGGAGCAGATTTGACAGTTAATGGCAAAGAAATAAAAGATGTTGCGGCCTATATTCAAGAAAAGACAGGCGGTTGTCATGGAGTGGTTGTGACTGCTGTTTCTAAAGTTGCGTTTAATCAGGCGATTGACAGCGTTCGTGCTGGAGGTACAGTGGTAGCTGTTGGTCTTCCATCAGAATATATGGAATTGAGTATTGTAAAAACAGTACTTGATGGGATTCGTGTGGTTGGTTCCTTAGTTGGAACTCGTAAAGATTTAGAAGAAGCCTTCGCATTTGGAGCAGAAGGTTTGGTAGTACCAGTGGTTGAAAAAGTGCCTGTGGATACAGCTCCTCAAGTATTCGATGAAATGGAAAGAGGATTGATTCAAGGACGTAAAGTTCTCGACTTTACAAAGTGATAATGATATTACGCCCCCCTTTATTTTAATAAAGGGGGGTTAATTATATAACGAACAATGGACATGTTATTAAATTGTGTTACAATAACTAAAAGATATTTATATAAAGAGGGATTCTTATGGCAATAGTATATCAATCAACACGTGATGCTAGTAATAAAGTGACAGCTAGTCAAGCGATTCTAAAGGGATTAGCTGACGATGGAGGACTCTTTACCCCCATCACATTTCCAAAAGTTGATTTAGATTTCACTAAACTTAAGGATGCTTCCTACCAAGAAGTGGCTAAACTCGTTTTGTCAGCTTTTTTTGATGATTTTACTGAACAAGAATTGGATTACTGTATTAGTCAAGCTTATGATACTAAATTTGATACAACTGAAATAGCCCCAATAGTAAAGATTGGAGACCGGTATCACCTTGAATTATTTCACGGTCCTACAATTGCATTTAAAGATATGGCTTTATCCATTCTTCCTTATTTGCTAACAACAGCAGCCAAAAAACAAGGGGTTGATGATAAAATCGTTATTTTAACAGCAACATCAGGTGACACTGGTAAGGCAGCGATGGCAGGTTTTGCAGATGTTCCAGGAACTGAGATTATTGTATTTTATCCTAAACATGGTGTTAGTTATATTCAAGAATTGCAGATGATAACACAAGCCGGGCAAAATACCCATGTTGTTGCGATTGAAGGAAATTTTGATGATGCACAGACTTCGGTTAAAGAAATGTTCAATAATTCCCTTCTTCGATCAAAATTATCACAGCAGCATATGCAGTTATCATCAGCCAATTCAATGAACATCGGTCGCCTTGTTCCTCAAATTGTTTACTATATATATGCATATGCTCAATTAGTTAAGTCAAAGGAAATCTCAATTGGTCAACTAATTAATTTTAGTGTACCTACAGGAAATTTTGGTAATATTTTAGCAGCATATTATGCTAGTCAAATTGGATTACCTGTTACCAAACTCATTTGTGCCTCAAATGATAATAACGTTCTAACAGATTTTTTTAAGACACAAACCTACGATAAAAATCGAGAATTTAAAGTGACATCAAGTCCCTCTATGGATATTTTGGTCTCCTCTAATCTAGAACGATTAATCTTTCACCTTTTAGGCGATGATGCAGAAACGACTAAAAAATTAATGGAAGATTTAGTGACTACTGGGGAGTATGCCTTAGAGGCTAGGCAAGCAAATATTTTAGAGAGCTTTGTAGCGGGATTTGCGACAGAACAATTTGTTGAATTAGACATCAAACGTTTATTTGACCAGTATCAGTATATAGAGGATCCGCATACAGCTGTAGCATCAGCTGTTTATCAAGCTTATCAGACAGAAACTAAAGATCAAACTCCAACAGTAATTGTGTCAACAGCAAGTCCTTATAAGTTCCCGTGTGTTGTTACAAAGGCTATTACAAATAAAGAAGAGATACAGGATTTCGCTGCTATTTCAATCTTAAACGATTTGTCAGGTGTTTCTTTACCTAAGGCGGTTACAGATCTACAAAAGGCCGAAGTAATCCATAGAATGGTAGTACCTACCTCAAATATGCGAGAAACGGTTGAAGAGTGTCTAGGTTTGAAACAATAATAAAAATACGATTGTTTTAAAATATTTAGAGCGAGAAAGAAACATTTTAGAAATTTTCCCATCACTCTCTTTTTAATGATCCTGGGTAATAGAAAGGAGATACTGTGCGTTATAGTAAAGAGATTATTCAGTTAGCTATACCAGCTATGATTGAAAATATCTTACAAATGCTCATGGGAGTAGTTGATAATTATCTAGTGGCTCAGTTAGGTGTTGTAGCAGTATCAGGTGTTTCAGTTGCTAATAATATAATTACTATTTATCAAGCTATTTTTATAGCTTTAGGGGCGAGTATAGCAAGTCTATTGGCCAAGTCGTTAGCAGGTAGTGAGAAGGATGATGCAATTTCAGTATGTTCTCAAGCCATTTTTCTAACATCACTGATAGGGGCAGTATTAGGAATTATCTCGATTGTTTTTGGACAAACTTTCTTTAAACTTTTAGGGACAACAAAAAGTGTCGCACAAGTTGGTGGTTTATATTTAGCAATTGTGGGTGGAGGTGTTGTTACTTTAGGAATATTAACCACCCTAGGCTCATTTTTACGTGTGCAAGGGCAACCTCGTTTACCAATGTATGTCAGTATTTTTGTCAATTTCCTCAATGCAGTCTTATCAGGTTTTGCTATTTTTGAGTGGCGCTATGGTTTGGTCGGAGTGGCAGTATCAACTCTTATCGCAAGATTAATTGGTATTTGTATCCTTGCGAAGTATCTTCCTATTAAAAAAATAATAAAAAGAATGACTTGGAAAATCAGTGCACAAATTTGGAATCTTGCCTTACCATCAGCAGGAGAACGTCTGATGATGCGAGCTGGAGATGTTGTTATAGTTGCTATTGTTGTTCAGTTAGGTACAAATGTTGTAGCGGGAAATGCTATTGGAGAAACCTTGACACAATTTAATTATATGCCAGGACTTGGCATCGCAACTGCTACAATTATCCTAACTGCAAAATATGTAGGACAAAAAAATAGAGAATCTATAGAAGAAACTATTCAAAGTTCGTATTATATTGGCTTAGTTCTAATGATCCTTATATCAAGTTTTATGCTTCTTGCCGGCAAACCATTGACACAGTTATTTACAAATAATCCTTCTGCCATTAAAGGAAGTTTGATTGTTATTTTGCTATCTTTCGTAGGAGTACCTGCTACTATTGGGACCTTGGTTTATACAGCAGCTTGGCAAGGATTAGGAAATGCTAAACTCCCATTTTACACAACGACTATAGGCATGTGGTTAATCAGAGTAGTTCTTGGTTATTTATTAGGAATAGTTTTTGAATTAGGTTTGCTTGGGGTTTGGATGGCTACGATAGCAGATAATATCTTTAGGTGGCTGTTTTTGAAAGTTCGCTATCATCGATATATTCAAAAAATGTAACCAGAAATGGTTGCATTTTTTTTGAAAAAAAAATAAAATAATGCTTGCGTGTGCTGTTTTTTTTTGATATCATATACTGGTGCTGTGTATGAACAGCTTTAGCTATGATGCAAGAGGTTGCGACACGCTAGGTTGCATTGCCACGCAACTCGTGTTGGTTTTCTTGAGGAGCTAGCCTATTATCGTAAATAGACGAGAGGAGAAAAGATGGCAAACAAAAAAATCCGTATCCGTTTGAAAGCGTACGAACACCGTACACTTGATACAGCGGCAGAAAAAATCGTTGAAACTGCAACACGTACAGGTGCTACAGTTGCTGGACCAGTTCCGCTTCCAACTGAACGCAGTCTTTACACAATTATTCGTGCGACTCACAAATATAAAGATTCTCGCGAACAGTTTGAAATGCGTACACACAAACGTTTGGTAGACATCATCAACCCAACACAAAAAACTGTTGATGCTTTGATGAAACTTGATCTTCCAAGTGGTGTCAACGTAGAAATCAAACTTTAATTTGATTTCTGAGCACAAAAAACGCTCGTAAAAAACTTTTTGAAATAAAATAAGAAAAGGAAATATTTTCTCATGACAAAAGGAATCTTAGGGAAAAAAGTGGGAATGACTCAAATCTTCACTGAATCAGGCGAATTCATCCCTGTTACTGTCATTGAAGCAACTCCAAACGTTGTGCTTCAAGTTAAAACTGTTGAAACAGACGGTTACGAAGCAGTTCAGGTTGGTTTTGATGACAAACGTGAAGTATTGAGTAACAAACCTGCCAAAGGCCATGTTGCAAAAGCAAACACAGCTCCTAAGCGCTTCATTCGTGAATTCAAAAACATTGAAGGCTTAGAAGTTGGTGCAGAATTATCTGTAGAACAATTTGAAGCTGGTGATGTTGTTGACGTCACAGGGACATCAAAAGGTAAAGGTTTCCAAGGTGTTATCAAACGCCATGGTCAATCACGTGGTCCTATGGCTCACGGTTCTCGTTACCATCGCCGTCCAGGTTCTATGGGACCTGTTGCGCCTAACCGCGTTTTCAAAAACAAACGCTTGGCAGGACGTATGGGTGGTAACCGTGTAACAGTTCAAAACCTTGAAATTGTACAAGTTATCCCAGAGAAAAACGTTGTCCTCATCAAAGGTAACGTACCAGGTGCTAAGAAATCTCTTATCACTATCAAATCAGCAGTTAAAGCTGCTAAATAATAAGAAAGGAGAAAACAGTTAAAATGGCAAACGTTAAACTATTTGACCAAACTGGTAAAGAAGTTAGCTCAGTTGAGCTTAACGAAGCTATCTTCGGTATCGAACCAAACGAATCAGTTGTTTTTGATGTTGTAATCAGCCAACGCGCTAGCCTTCGCCAAGGTACTCACGCGGTTAAAAACCGTTCAGCAGTATCTGGTGGTGGACGTAAACCATGGCGTCAAAAAGGAACTGGACGCGCTCGTCAAGGTTCTATCCGCTCACCACAATGGCGTGGTGGTGGTGTTGTCTTTGGACCAACTCCACGTTCATACGGCTACAAACTTCCACAAAAAGTTCGTCGCCTTGCGTTGAAATCAGTTTATTCAGCAAAAGTTGCTGAAGATAAATTTGTAGCTGTAGAAAACCTTTCATTTGCAGCTCCAAAAACTGCTGAATTTGCGTCAGTTCTTTCAGCACTTAGCATTGATTCAAAAGTACTTGTAATCCTTGAAGAAGGTAACGAATTTGCTGCACTTTCAGCGCGTAACCTTCCAAACGTTACAGTTGCTACTGCAACTACTGCAAGTGTTCTTGATATCGTTAACGCAGACAAACTTCTTGTTACTAAAGAAGCAATCTCTACAATCGAGGGGGTTCTTGCATAATGAATTTGTATGACGTAATCAAAAAACCTGTTATCACTGAGAAATCAATGGTTGCTCTTGAAGCAGGGAAATATACATTTGAAGTTGACACACGTGCACACAAACTTTTGATCAAACAAGCTGTTGAAGCTGCATTTGACGGAGTAAAAGTTGCAAGTGTAAACACTGTGACAGTTAAACCCAAAGCAAAACGTGTTGGTCGTTACACAGGTTTTACTTCAAAAACTAAAAAAGCTATTATCACTCTTACAGCTGATTCAAAAGCAATCGAGTTGTTTGCTGCTGAAGCTGAATAATCTAAGGAGGAAATAACGTGGGTATTAAAGTTTATAAACCAACGACAAATGGCCGTCGTAATATGACTTCTTTGGATTTTGCAGAAATCACTACAAACACTCCTGAGAAATCATTGCTTGTTTCACTAAAGAATAAAGCAGGACGTAACAACAACGGACGTATTACTGTTCGTCACCAAGGTGGTGGACACAAACGTCATTACCGTTTGATTGACTTCAAACGTAATAAAGATGGTGTTGAAGCAGTTGTTAAAACAATTGAATACGATCCAAATCGTACTGCAAATATTGCTCTTGTACACTATACTGATGGTGTTAAAGCTTACATCCTTGCGCCTAAAGGCCTTGAAGTAGGTCAACGCATTATTTCTGGTCCAGAAGCAGACATCAAAGTTGGTAACGCACTTCCGCTTGCTAACATTCCAGTCGGTACAGTTATCCATAATATTGAATTGCAACCAGGTAAAGGTGCTGAATTGATTCGTGCCGCTGGTGCTTCTGCTCAAGTACTTGGTCAAGAAGGTAAATATGTTCTTGTTCGCCTTCAATCAGGTGAAGTACGTATGATCCTTGGTACTTGCAGTGCAACAATTGGTACTGTTGGTAATGAACAGCAATCACTTGTTAACATTGGTAAAGCAGGACGTAATCGTTGGAAAGGTGTTCGCCCTACAGTTCGTGGTTCTGTAATGAACCCTAACGATCACCCACACGGTGGTGGTGAAGGTAAAGCACCAGTTGGTCGTAAAGCACCATCTACTCCATGGGGTAAACCTGCGCTTGGACTTAAAACTCGTAATAAGAAAGCTAAATCAGACAAACTTATTGTTCGTCGTCGTAACCAAAAATAATAGGTTAATAGCATAATCTTATACAAATCCGCCAGCTCGGTAGTACACTATAGTGTACAGGCCGTTGTGGTACATTATTTAAAGGAGAAAACTACAAAATGGGACGTAGTCTTAAAAAAGGACCTTTCGTCGACGAGCATTTAATGAAAAAAGTTGAAGCTCAAGCAAATGACGAAAAGAAAAAAGTAATCAAAACTTGGTCACGTCGTTCAACGATTTTCCCAAGTTTCATCGGATACACAATCGCAGTTTATGATGGACGTAAACATGTTCCTGTTTATATCCAAGAGGACATGGTAGGTCACAAACTTGGTGAATTTGCACCAACACGTACTTACAAAGGTCACGCAGCTGACGACAAGAAAACACGTCGTTAATAGGAGGAGGACACAATGGCAGAAATTACTTCAGCTAAAGCAATGGCTCGTACAGTGCGTGTTTCACCTCGTAAAACACGTTTAGTACTTGATCTTATCCGTGGTAAGAATGTTGCTGACGCAATCGCAATCTTAAAATTCACTCCAAACAAAGCAGCTCGTGTTATTGAGAAAACTCTTAACTCAGCAATTGCAAATGCAGAAAACAACTTTGGTTTGGAAAAAGCAAACTTGGTAGTATCTGAAACTTTCGCTAACGAAGGACCAACAATGAAACGTTTCCGTCCACGTGCGAAAGGTTCAGCTTCACCAATCAACAAACGTACAACTCACGTAACTGTAGTTGTATCAGAAAAATAAGGAGGTAAAATCGTGGGTCAAAAAGTACATCCAATTGGTATGCGTGTCGGAATCATCCGTGACTGGGATGCGAAATGGTATGCTGAAAAAGAATACGCGGATTACCTTCATGAAGATCTTGCAATCCGTAAATTCATTAATAAAGAATTAGCTGACGCATCAGTTTCAACTATTGAAATTGAACGTGCAGTAAATAAAGTTATTGTTTCACTTCACACTGCTAAACCAGGTATGGTTATCGGTAAAGGTGGAGCAAACGTTGACGCTCTTCGTGGTCAACTTAACAAATTAACTGGAAAACAAGTACACATCAACATCATTGAAATCAAACAACCTGATTTAGATGCTCACCTTGTTGGTGAAAATATTGCTCGTCAATTAGAGCAACGTGTTGCTTTCCGTCGTGCTCAAAAACAAGCAATCCAACGTACAATGCGTGCAGGAGCTAAAGGTATTAAAACTCAAGTTTCTGGTCGTTTGAACGGTGCTGATATCGCTCGTGCTGAAGGTTATTCAGAAGGAACTGTTCCACTTCACACGCTTCGTGCTGATATCGACTATGCTTGGGAAGAAGCTGACACAACTTATGGTAAACTTGGCGTTAAAGTTTGGATTTACCGTGGAGAAGTTCTTCCAGCTCGTAAAAACACTAAAGGAGGCAAATAACAAATGTTAGTACCTAAACGTGTTAAACACCGTCGCGAATTCCGTGGAAAAATGCGCGGTGAGGCTAAAGGTGGTAAAGAAGTTTCATTCGGTGAATACGGACTTCAAGCTACAACTAGCCACTGGATTACAAACCGTCAAATCGAAGCTGCCCGTATTGCGATGACTCGTTACATGAAACGTGGTGGTAAAGTTTGGATTAAAATCTTCCCACACAAATCATACACTGCAAAAGCTATCGGTGTACGTATGGGTTCTGGTAAAGGGACACCTGAAGGTTGGGTAGCACCAGTTAAACGTGGTAAAGTGATGTTTGAAATTGCTGGTGTTTCTGAAGAAGTTGCACGTGAAGCATTACGTCTTGCTAGCCACAAATTACCAGTTAAATGCAAATTCGTAAAACGTGAAGCAGAATAAGGAGAAGACATGAAACTTCAAGAAATTAAAGATTTTGTTAAAGAGCTTCGTGGATTGTCTCAAGAAGAACTTGCTAAGAAAGAAAACGAACTCAAAAAAGAATTGTTTGATCTTCGTTTCCAAGCTGCAGCAGGTCAACTTGAAAAGACTGCTCGCCTTGACGAAGTTAAGAAACAAATTGCACGTGTTAAGACTGTGCAATCAGAAATGAAATAATAGATTGGGAAAGGAGAAATTCTAAATGGAACGTAATCAACGTAAAACTCTTTACGGACGCGTAGTGTCTGACAAGATGGACAAAACAATCACAGTTGTAGTTGAAACTAAACGTAACCACCCAGTCTATGGTAAACGTATCAACTATTCTAAAAAATATAAAGCACATGATGAAAACAACGTTGCTAAAGAAGGCGATATCGTTCGTATCATGGAAACTCGCCCACTTTCAGCTACAAAACGTTTCCGTCTTGTGGAAGTAGTGGAAAAAGCTGTTATTATCTAATCAAACTAAAAGGAGAAAATTGAAATGATTCAACAAGAAACTCGCTTGAAAGTTGCTGATAATAGCGGTGCTCGTGAGATCTTGACTATCAAAGTACTTGGTGGTTCAGGACGTAAATTCGCTAACATCGGTGACGTAATCGTTGCTTCTGTAAAACAAGCTACTCCTGGTGGAGCAGTTAAAAAAGGTGATGTGGTTAAAGCTGTTATCGTTCGTACAAAAACTGGTGCACGCCGCCCAGACGGTTCATACATCAAATTTGACGACAATGCTGCTGTAATCATCCGTGACGATAAAACTCCTCGCGGAACTCGTATCTTTGGCCCAGTTGCACGTGAATTGCGTGAAGGTGGCTACATGAAGATCGTTTCATTGGCACCAGAAGTACTTTAATCTCAGATTAACAAACGTAGTCCCCTAGGATTTCCTAGGGTGCCTTTCGAGGCGTAAGAAAAATAGGAGAAAAACTCAAATGTTTGTAAAAAAAGGCGACAAAGTTCGCGTTATTGCTGGTAAGGACAAAGGCACTGAAGCTGTAGTTCTTAAAGCTCTTCCAAAAGTAAACAAAGTTGTTGTTGAAGGCGTAGCCCTCATCAAGAAACATCAAAAACCAAATAACGAAAACCCTCAAGGCGCTATCGTTGAAAAAGAAGCTCCAATCCATGTGTCAAACGTTCAAGTTCTTGATAAAAATGGTGTAGCAGGACGTGTTGGTTACAAAGTTGTTGACGGCAAAAAAGTTCGTTACAACAAAAAATCAGGCGAAGTGCTTGATTAATCACGAAGGAAAGGAGAAGCATAATGGCAAATCGCTTAAAAGAAAAATATACTAATGAAGTTGTTCCTGCGTTGACAGAAAAATTTAACTATTCATCTGTTATGGCTGTGCCAAAAGTTGAGAAAATCGTTCTTAACATGGGTGTTGGTGATGCTGTATCAAACGCTAAAAATCTTGAGAAAGCTGCTGCTGAGTTAGCACTTATTTCAGGTCAAAAACCACTTATTACTAAAGCTAAGAAATCAATCGCTGGCTTCCGTCTTCGTGAAGGTGTAGCGATCGGTGCAAAAGTTACCCTCCGTGGTGAACGTATGTACGAATTCTTGGATAAATTAG
Source organism: Streptococcus sp. 'group B' (assembly GCF_002073795.1). Lineage (NCBI taxonomy): Bacteria > Bacillati > Bacillota > Bacilli > Lactobacillales > Streptococcaceae > Streptococcus > Streptococcus sp. 'group B'. Next base: position 279,973 of record NZ_CP020432.1, read on the forward strand.
TTTCTGTTTCACTTCCACGTGTACGTGACTTCCATGGTGTTCCAACGAAATCATTTGATGGACGTGGAAACTACACTCTTGGAGTTAAAGAACAATTGATCTTCCCAGAAATCAACTTTGATGACGTTGATAAAGTACGTGGTCTTGATATCGTTATCGTTACTACTGCTAACACTGATGAAGAGTCACGTGAATTGCTAAAAGGCCTTGGAATGCCTTTTGCAAAGTAATCTAGGAGGTAAATAAATTGGCTAAAAAATCTATGATTGCTAAGAACAAACGCCCAGCGAAGTTCTCTACGCAAGCTTACACTCGTTGTGAAAAATGCGGACGTCCACACTCAGTTTACCGCAAATTCCAACTTTGCCGTGTTTGCTTCCGTGACTTGGCTTATAAAGGTCAAGTACCAGGCGTAACTAAAGCATCTTGGTAATAAATTAATGATGCTTTGTGTTTAAAAGGTGTCATTGATAATGGCACTGATTTTTAAACGCAAATATATTAAGACCTAGTCTTACAACGTCCGTAAGGACTCATTAATTAGCAAGTGATTAAATTCAAACTGCTAATAAGAGGAGAATTAAAAAATGGTTATGACTGACCCAATTGCAGACTTTTTAACTCGTATTCGTAATGCTAACCAAGCAAAACATGAAGTGTTAGAAGTACCTGCATCAAACATTAAAAAAGGGATTGCTGATATCCTTAAACGTGAAGGTTTTGTAAAAAACGTTGAAGTTATTGAAGATGACAAACAAGGCATCATCCGTGTGTTCCTTAAATATGGACAAAATGGTGAACGTGTTATCACTAACTTGAAACGTATTTCAAAACCAGGTCTTCGTGTTTATACTAAACATGAAGATATGCCTAAAGTTCTTAACGGACTTGGTATTGCAATTGTATCAACTTCTGAAGGTCTTTTGACTGACAAAGAAGCTCGCCAAAAAAATGTTGGTGGAGAAGTACTTGCATATATTTGGTAAAATTTTACCTAAAATGCTCATTGAGTCACAGTATAATCCTGTGGTCTCATGAGTCCCCGTGAAAACTAGTTGCTCAAGCAGCTTGACAATTTAACAGGAGAAAATAAACATGTCACGTATTGGTAATAAAGTAATTACATTGCCTGCAGGTGTTGAAATCATTAACAAGGATAATGTTGTTACTGTAAAAGGACCTAAAGGCGAACTCACTCGTGAGTTTAATAAAAATATTGGAATCACTGTTGAAGGGACTGAAGTAACAGTTACTCGTCCTAACGACTCAAAAGAAATGAAAACAATTCATGGTACAACTCGTGCGAACTTGAACAACATGGTCGTTGGTGTTTCTGAAGGTTTCAAAAAAGCTCTTGAAATGCGCGGTGTTGGTTACCGTGCACAACTTCAAGGATCAAAACTTGTTCTTTCTGTTGGTAAGTCTCACCAAGACGAAGTTGAAGCTCCAGAAGGTGTTACTTTTGAAGTGCCAACTCCAACAACAATCAACGTAATCGGTATCAACAAAGAAAGCGTTGGACAAACTGCTGCTTACGTTCGTAGCTTACGTTCACCAGAACCATATAAAGGTAAAGGTATTCGTTACGTTGGTGAATTCGTACGCCGTAAAGAAGGTAAAACAGGTAAATAATAGGATTGATAGATTTTGTAGAATCTTTTCTGCAAATTCTCTATCTTTTCATTTTAATATTGTCATTTTGACATAACAATATATTTAAGAGGTGAAAATTGTGATTTCGAAACCAGATAAAAATAAAATCCGCCAAAAACGCCACCGTCGCGTTCGCGGTAAACTCTCTGGAACTGCTGATCGCCCACGTTTGAACATTTTCCGTTCTAATACAGGCATCTACGCTCAAGTAATTGATGACGTAGCGGGTGTAACGCTCGCAAGTGCATCAACTCTTGATAAAGAAGTTTCTAACGGAACAAAAACAGAACAAGCCGTTGTTGTCGGTAAACTTGTTGCTGAACGCGCAGTAGCTAAAGGTATTTCTGAAGTGGTGTTTGACCGCGGTGGATATCTCTATCACGGACGTGTAAAAGCTTTGGCTGACTCAGCTCGTGAAAACGGATTGAAATTCTAATAGGGAGGACACTTAATAATGGCATTTAAAGATAATGCAGTAGAACTTGAAGAGCGCGTTGTTGCGATTAACCGCGTTACAAAAGTTGTTAAAGGTGGACGTCGTCTACGTTTTGCAGCTCTTGTAGTTGTTGGTGACCGTAATGGTCGTGTTGGTTTTGGTACAGGTAAAGCTCAAGAAGTACCAGAAGCTATTCGCAAAGCTGTTGAAGCTGCTAAGAAAAACATGGTTGAAGTTCCTATGGTCGGTACAACAATTCCTCACGAAGTTCGTTCAGAATTTGGTGGAGCGAAAGTATTGTTGAAACCAGCTGTTGAGGGTGCTGGGGTTGCCGCTGGTGGTGCTGTTCGTGCCGTCATCGAATTAGCAGGTGTTGCAGATATTACATCTAAATCACTTGGTTCAAACACTCCAATCAACATTGTTCGCGCAACTGTTGAGGGCTTGAAACAATTAAAACGTGCAGAAGAAGTTGCTGCTTTACGTGGCATTTCTGTTTCTGACTTAGCATAAGAAAGGGGATTATAATGGCTCAAATTAAAATTACTTTGACTAAGTCTCCAATCGGTCGCAAACCAGAACAACGTAAAACAGTTGTTGCCCTTGGACTTGGTAAATTAAACTCTTCAGTTGTTAAGGAAGATAATGCTGCCATCCGTGGTATGGTTAACGCTATCTCTCACTTAGTAACTGTTGAAGAAGCTTAATTAAAAGCTAAATCGCACTGATTGTTATTGGTGCGATTTAAACAAATCGTATAGGCGAGTCTTTGCGGGGAGTACCTTTCCCCTCGTAAAGGCGTTAGCATTTTACAAATAAGGAGAAAAAATAATGAAACTTCATGAATTAAAACCTGCAGAAGGATCACGTAAAGTCCGCAATCGTGTGGGTCGCGGTACATCTTCAGGTAATGGTAAAACTTCTGGACGTGGTCAAAAAGGACAAAAAGCGCGTAGTGGTGGTGGAGTACGCCTTGGTTTTGAAGGTGGACAAACTCCATTGTTCCGTCGTATGCCAAAACGTGGGTTCTCAAACATCAATGCAAAAGAATATGCTCTTGTGAACCTTGACCAATTAAATGTCTTTGAAGATGGTACTGAAGTAACTCCAGTTGTTCTTAAAGAAGCTGGAATCGTGCGTGCTGAAAAATCAGGCGTTAAAATTCTTGGTAATGGTGAATTAACCAAGAAATTGTCTGTTAAAGCAGCTAAATTTTCTAAATCTGCTGAAGCAGCTATCACTGCTAAAGGTGGTTCAATCGAAGTCATCTAATTAATGAGAGGTAACTCATTATGTTTTTAAAATTACTTAGAGATGCACTCAAAGTAAAGATGGTAAGAAATAAAATTTTATTTACTATCTTTATCCTTCTTGTATTTCGTATCGGAACGCATATCACAGTACCGGGCATCAATGTTAAGAGTTTAGAACAAATGGGTGAACTTCCATTTCTAAATATGCTTAACTTAGTTAGTGGTAATGCAATGAGAAACTTTTCGGTATTCTCTATGGGAGTTAGCCCATACATTACTGCGTCTATTGTTGTTCAGCTACTTCAAATGGATATTCTTCCGAAGTTTGTTGAATGGGGAAAACAAGGAGAGGTAGGTCGTCGTAAGCTTAACCAAGCTACACGTTATATTTCTTTGTTCCTTGCATTCGTACAATCAATTGGTATTACTGCTGGTTTTAACACTCTATCAAGTGTTGCTTTAGTTAAAACTCCGAATGTACAAACATATTTGCTTATTGGTGCAATCCTTACAACAGGTAGTATGGTGGTTACTTGGCTAGGTGAACAAATTACTGATAAGGGATTCGGAAATGGAGTGTCTATGATTATCTTTGCGGGGATCATTTCTTCCATTCCAAGTGCAATTACAACTATCTACGAAGATTTCTTTGTAAATGTACGCTCTTCAGCAATTACAAATTCTTACATCTTTGTCGGGATTCTTATTGTAGCAGTATTAGCAATTGTATTTTTTACAACATTTATTCAACAAGCTGAATACAAAATTCCAATCCAATATACAAAACTTGTTCAAGGAGCTCCTACAAGTTCATATCTTCCTCTAAAAGTAAATCCAGCTGGTGTTATTCCCGTTATCTTTGCTAGCTCGATTACAACAATTCCAAGTACGATTATTCCTTTCTTTCAAAATGGTAAAGAAATTCCTTGGCTTACTAAACTCCAAGAATTACTTAATTATCAAACCCCAGTCGGTATGATTATCTATGCTATCTTGATTATTCTGTTCTCTTTCTTCTATACTTTTGTACAAGTAAACCCTGAAAAGACAGCAGAGAATCTTCAAAAAAATTCGTCCTACATTCCAAGTATTCGACCAGGACGAGAAACAGAAGAGTATATGTCATCGCTATTGAAAAAATTAGCAACAATTGGTTCAGTATTTCTAGCATTTATTTCCTTGTTACCAATTATTGCTCAACAAGCGTTGCATTTGTCATCAAGTATTGCGTTAGGTGGTACAAGCTTACTCATTTTGATTGCAACAGGTATTGAAGGTATGAAACAACTTGAGGGCTATCTTTTGAAGAGACGCTATGTTGGATTCATGAATACAACAGAATAGAATATAGGTTGACTCTGTCAACCTTCTATTTTGTTTTTTAATAAGTCCGACATGCTGTGTTGGATTTATTTAAAAACAAAATAAGGAGACTATAATGAATCTTTTAATTATGGGTTTGCCTGGTGCTGGTAAAGGTACTCAAGCAGCTAAGATTGTTGAAGAATTTGGTGTTGCTCACATCTCAACAGGGGATATGTTCCGCGCCGCAATGGCTAATCAAACCCAAATGGGACGTTTAGCTAAAAGTTATATTGATAAAGGTGAATTGGTTCCTGATGAAGTAACAAACGGGATTGTAAAAGAGCGCTTAGCTGAGGATGATATCGCAGAAAAAGGTTTTTTACTTGATGGATATCCACGTACTATTGAGCAAGCACACGCCTTAGATGCTACGCTTGAAGAACTAGGACTACGCTTAGATGGTGTTATTAATATTAAAGTGGATCCAACATGCCTTATAGAGCGTTTGAGTGGCCGTATTATCAATCGTAAAACTGGTGAAACTTTCCACAAAGTGTTCAACCCACCAGTAGATTATAAAGAAGAAGATTACTATCAACGTGAAGATGATAAGCCTGAAACTGTCAAACGTCGCTTGGACGTTAATATTGCTCAAGGAGAACCTATTCTTGAACACTATCGTAAGCTTGGTCTTGTTACAGATATTGAAGGTAATCAAGAAATAACAGAAGTTTTTGCAGATGTTGAAAAAGCGTTGCTAGAACTCAAATAAATTATGCTAATCTACTTGCATAAGTAGATTAGTAATGATATACTAAGTTAGTCTGACTTATAATTGTTACCTCTTTATAGAGGACATCAAATCGAAATTTAGGGGGTACTTTTGCGTGGCAAAAGAAGATGTGATTGAAATTGAAGGTAAAGTTGTTGAAACTATGCCTAACGCAATGTTTACTGTTGAGTTGGAAAATGGACACCAAATTTTGGCAACTGTATCAGGAAAAATCCGTAAAAACTACATCCGTATTTTGGTAGGTGATCGTGTTACTGTTGAAATGAGCCCATACGATTTAACACGTGGACGCATCACATACCGCTTTAAATAGTCGAAATAATTGGAGGGATTAAAACATGAAGGTAAGACCATCGGTTAAACCAATTTGCGAATACTGTAAAGTTATTCGTCGTAACGGTCGTGTTATGGTAATTTGTCCGACAAATCCAAAACACAAACAACGTCAAGGATAATATAGAAAGGAGATAAAATGGCTCGTATTGCTGGAGTTGATATTCCAAATGACAAACGTGTAGTAATTTCACTTACTTATGTATACGGAATTGGTCTTTCTACATCTAAAAAAATCTTAGCAGCTGCAGGTATTTCTGAAGATATCCGCGTTAAAGATTTGACACCAGATCAAGAGGACGCTATCCGTCGTGAAGTTGATGCAATCAAAGTTGAAGGTGACCTACGTCGTGAGGTAAACTTGAATATTAAACGTTTGATGGAAATCGGTTCATACCGTGGAATCCGTCACCGTCGTGGACTTCCTGTCCGTGGACAAAATACTAAAAATAACGCTCGCACTCGTAAAGGTAAAGCTGTTGCGATTGCAGGTAAGAAAAAATAAAATAGGAGGTAAAACAATTGGCTAAACCAACACGCAAACGTCGTGTGAAAAAGAACATCGAATCTGGTGTTGCTCATATTCACGCTACATTCAATAACACTATTGTTATGATTACAGATGTGCATGGTAACGCTCTTGCATGGTCATCAGCTGGTGCTCTTGGATTTAAAGGTTCTCGTAAATCTACTCCATTTGCTGCTCAAATGGCTGCTGAAGCTGCTGCTAAATCTGCACAAGAACACGGTCTTAAAACTGTTGAAGTTACTGTAAAAGGTCCTGGTTCAGGTCGTGAATCTGCTATCCGTGCCCTTGCTGCAGCTGGTCTTGAAGTAACTGCAATTCGTGATGTGACTCCTGTACCACATAATGGTGCTCGTCCTCCAAAACGTCGTCGTGTATAATCATAGCATTTTATAGTACACAACTTTTCGTTTAAGAGGGAGTAACTAAATGATTGAGTTTGAAAAACCAATAATAACAAAAATTGATGAAAATAAAGATTACGGCAGATTTGTCATCGAACCACTAGAACGTGGCTACGGTACAACTCTAGGAAACTCTCTTCGTCGTGTGCTTCTGTCTTCACTTCCAGGTGCAGCAGTCACATCAATCAAAATTGATGGAGTATTACACGAATTTGATACTATCCCAGGTGTACGTGAAGATGTGATGCAAATCATCCTTAATGTAAAAGGACTTGCTGTGAAATCTTACGTCGAAGACGAAAAGATTATCGAACTAGACGTTGAAGGTCCTGCAGAAATTACTGCCGGAGATATTTTAACAGATAGTGATATCGAAATTGTAAACCCTGACCATTATCTTTTCACAATTGCTGAAGGTCACAGTTTGAAAGCAACAATGACCGTTGCTAAAAACCGAGGTTATGTTCCAGCAGAAGGAAATAAAAAAGATGATGCACCAGTAGGAACATTGGCTGTAGATTCAATCTATACACCAGTGAAAAAAGTTAATTATCAAGTTGAACCTGCTCGTGTAGGTAGTAATGATGGCTTTGATAAATTAACTATTGAAATCATGACAAATGGCACAATCATTCCTGAGGATGCTCTTGGTCTTTCAGCTCGCGTCTTAATTGAACACTTAAACTTGTTTACTGATTTAACAGAGGTTGCTAAAGCAACTGAAGTAATGAAGGAAACAGAGAAAGTGAACGATGAGAAAGTGCTTGACCGCACAATTGAGGAACTTGATTTGTCAGTGCGCTCATATAACTGTTTAAAACGTGCTGGAATTAATACAGTATTTGATTTAACAGAAAAAACTGAGCCTGAAATGATGAAAGTCCGAAACTTAGGACGTAAGAGTCTTGAAGAAGTTAAAATCAAACTTGCCGATCTAGGTCTTGGATTAAAAAACGATAAATAAAATAGGAGGACATAATGGCTTACCGTAAACTAGGACGCACTAGCTCACAACGTAAGGCAATGCTTCGTGATTTGACAACCGATCTTCTTATCAACGAATCAATTGTAACTACTGAAGCACGTGCTAAAGAAATCCGTAAAACAGTTGAAAAAATGATTACTCTAGGTAAACGTGGTGATTTACATGCTCGTCGTCAAGCTGCTGCTTATGTACGTAATGAAATTGCATCAGAAAACTATGATGAAGCTTCTGATAAATATACATCAACAACAGCTCTTCAAAAACTTTTTGACGACATCGCACCTCGTTATGCTGAACGTAACGGAGGATACACTCGTATTCTTAAAACAGAACCACGCCGTGGCGATGCTGCCCCAATGGCAATTATTGAATTAGTATAATTTTTATCAATTTTGTTGAGTGTTATGATGATGGAATCAATCGATTCTTAGTCTAGCTCTGGTCTACCGCTGAGAATTATTCTCAGCGGGAACACTCATCATATATTGTTAAATAGGTAACGCTTGTTTACGAAATGCAAACAATTTTGTTTATATTTCGTAAGCAGGCGTTTTATGTATTATATTTATTGGATATTTTCGATGAGCAAAGAGTTTAATAGCTAGACTACATTTCTCAATAGTGGTTATATAATTTCTCTTAATTGAATATAGAGGAATAGTTATGTCTATACTAAATTTATAAAATACAAAAATAGTATTGACAGGAAGTAGAAATATTTAGTATAATGAATAAGTTGTCTCGAGAGAGCAGTTTCTAGTAGCGCGTAGTTAACAACTTAAAAAAAGTGGTTGACAAAGCAGAATAAGTTTGCTAGAATATAGAAGTTGTCTCAAGAGAGGCAAAGACCTTTGAAAACTGAACAAGACGAACGAATGTGCAGGGTGGATTTACATTGTAAATCCGTCAATGACAAAAAACAATAAATCTGTCAGCGAGACAGAAAAGAGCAAAGCTCAAACTTTTAATGAGAGTTTGATCCTGGCTCAGGACGAACGCTGGCGGCGTGCCTAATACATGCAAGTAGAACGCTGAGGTTTGGTGTTTACACTAGACTGATGAGTTGCGAACAGGTGAGTAACGCGTAGGTAACCTGCCTCATAGCGGGGGATAACTATTGGAAACGATAGCTAATACCGCATAAGAGTAATTAACACATGTTAGTTATTTAAAAGGAGCAATTGCTTCACTGTGAGATGGACCTGCGTTGTATTAGCTAGTTGGTGAGGTAAAGGCTCACCAAGGCAACGATACATAGCCGACCTGAGAGGGTGATCGGCCACACTGGGACTGAGACACGGCCCAGACTCCTACGGGAGGCAGCAGTAGGGAATCTTCGGCAATGGACGGAAGTCTGACCGAGCAACGCCGCGTGAGTGAAGAAGGTTTTCGGATCGTAAAGCTCTGTTGTTAGAGAAGAACGTTGGTAGGAGTGGAAAATCTACCAAGTGACGGTAACTAACCAGAAAGGGACGGCTAACTACGTGCCAGCAGCCGCGGTAATACGTAGGTCCCGAGCGTTGTCCGGATTTATTGGGCGTAAAGCGAGCGCAGGCGGTTCTTTAAGTCTGAAGTTAAAGGCAGTGGCTTAACCATTGTACGCTTTGGAAACTGGAGGACTTGAGTGCAGAAGGGGAGAGTGGAATTCCATGTGTAGCGGTGAAATGCGTAGATATATGGAGGAACACCGGTGGCGAAAGCGGCTCTCTGGTCTGTAACTGACGCTGAGGCTCGAAAGCGTGGGGAGCAAACAGGATTAGATACCCTGGTAGTCCACGCCGTAAACGATGAGTGCTAGGTGTTAGGCCCTTTCCGGGGCTTAGTGCCGCAGCTAACGCATTAAGCACTCCGCCTGGGGAGTACGACCGCAAGGTTGAAACTCAAAGGAATTGACGGGGGCCCGCACAAGCGGTGGAGCATGTGGTTTAATTCGAAGCAACGCGAAGAACCTTACCAGGTCTTGACATCCTTCTGACCGGCCTAGAGATAGGCTTTCTCTTCGGAGCAGAAGTGACAGGTGGTGCATGGTTGTCGTCAGCTCGTGTCGTGAGATGTTGGGTTAAGTCCCGCAACGAGCGCAACCCCTATTGTTAGTTGCCATCATTAAGTTGGGCACTCTAGCGAGACTGCCGGTAATAAACCGGAGGAAGGTGGGGATGACGTCAAATCATCATGCCCCTTATGACCTGGGCTACACACGTGCTACAATGGTTGGTACAACGAGTCGCAAGCCGGTGACGGCAAGCTAATCTCTTAAAGCCAATCTCAGTTCGGATTGTAGGCTGCAACTCGCCTACATGAAGTCGGAATCGCTAGTAATCGCGGATCAGCACGCCGCGGTGAATACGTTCCCGGGCCTTGTACACACCGCCCGTCACACCACGAGAGTTTGTAACACCCGAAGTCGGTGAGGTAACCTTTTAGGAGCCAGCCGCCTAAGGTGGGATAGATGATTGGGGTGAAGTCGTAACAAGGTAGCCGTATCGGAAGGTGCGGCTGGATCACCTCCTTTCTAAGGATAAGGAAACCTGCCATTTGCGTCTTGTTTAGTTTTGAGAGGTCTTGTGGGGCCTTAGCTCAGCTGGGAGAGCGCCTGCTTTGCACGCAGGAGGTCAGCGGTTCGATCCCGCTAGGCTCCATTGAATCGAAAGGTTCAAATTGTTCATTGAAAATTGAATATCTATATCAAATTCCACGATCTAGAAATAGATTGTAGAAAGTAACAAGAAAATAAACCGAAAACGCTGTGAATATTTAATGAGTTTTCTAGTTTTAAAGAAACTAGTTTAATAAGGTTAAGTTAATAAGGGCGCACGGTGGATGCCTTGGCACTAGAAGCCGAAGAAGGACGTGACTAACGACGAAATGCTTTGGGGAGCTGTAAGTAAGCGCTGATCCAGAGATGTCCGAATGGGGGAACCCACTAGTTAATGACTAGTATCCATATCTGTTAAGGATATGAGAAGGAAGACGCAGTGAACTGAAACATCTAAGTAGCTGCAGGAAGAGAAAGCAAAAGCGATTGCCTTAGTAGCGGCGAGCGAAACGGCAGGAGGGCAAACCGAAGTGTTTACACTTCGGGGTTGTAGGACTGCGATATAGGATTAATCATTATAGAAGAATTACCTGGGAAGGTAAGCCAAAGAGAGTAACAGCCTCGTATTTAAAATGATAGATTAACCTTAGCAGTATCCTGAGTACGGCGAGACACGCGAAATCTCGTCGGAATCTGGGAGGACCATCTCCCAACCCTAAATACTCTCTAGTGACCGATAGTGAACCAGTACCGTGAGGGAAAGGTGAAAAGCACCCCGGGAGGGGAGTGAAATAGAACCTGAAACCGTGTGCCTACAACAAGTTCGAGCCCGTTAATGGGTGAGAGCGTGCCTTTTGTAGAATGAACCGGCGAGTTACGATATGATGCGAGGTTAAGTTGAAGAGACGGAGCCGTAGGGAAACCGAGTCTTAATAGGGCGCCATAGTATCATGTTGTAGACCCGAAACCATGTGACCTACCCATGAGCAGGTTGAAGGTGAGGTAAAACTCACTGGAGGACCGAACCAGGGCACGTTGAAAAGTGCTTGGATGACTTGTGGGTAGCGGAGAAATTCCAAACGAACTTGGAGATAGCTGGTTCTCTCCGAAATAGCTTTAGGGCTAGCGTCGATGTTAAGTCTCTTGGAGGTAGAGCACTGTTTGGGTGAGGGGTCCATCCCGGATTACCAATCTCAGATAAACTCCGAATGCCAACGAGATATAATCGGCAGTCAGACTGCGAGTGCTAAGATCCGTAGTCGAAAGGGAAACAGCCCAGACCACCAGCTAAGGTCCCAAAATATATGTTAAGTGGAAAAGGATGTGGGGTTGCACAGACAACTAGGATGTTAGCTTAGAAGCAGCTATTCATTCAAAGAGTGCGTAATAGCTCACTAGTCGAGTGACCCTGCGCCGAAAATGTACCGGGGCTAAAACATATTACCGAAGCTGTGGATGACACAAAAGTGTCATGGTAGGAGAGCGTTCTATGTGTGAAGAAGGTGTACCGTGAGGAGCGCTGGAACGCATAGAAGTGAGAATGCCGGTATGAGTAGCGCAAGACAGGTGAGAATCCTGTCCACCGTAAGACTAAGGTTTCCAGGGGAAGGCTCGTCCGCCCTGGGTTAGTCGGGACCTAAGGAGAGACCGAAAGGTGTATCCGATGGACAACAGGTTGATATTCCTGTACTAGAGTATATAGTGATGGAGGGACGCAGTAGGCTAACTAAACCAGACGATTGGAAGTGTCTGGTCAAACAGTGAGGTGTGATATGAGTCAAATGCTTATATCTTTAACATTGAGCTGTGACGAGGAGCGAAGTTTAGTAGCGAAGTTAGTGATGTCACACTGCCAAGAAAAGCTTCTAGCGATACATATACTCTACCCGTACCGCAAACCGACACAGGTAGTCGAGGCGAGTAGCCTCAGGTGAGCGAGAGAACTCTCGTTAAGGAACTCGGCAAAATGGCCCCGTAACTTCGGGAGAAGGGGCGCTGATTTTAGATCAGCCGCAGTGAATAGGCCCAAGCAACTGTTTATCAAAAACACAGCTCTCTGCTAAATCGTAAGATGATGTATAGGGGGTGACGCCTGCCCGGTGCTGGAAGGTTAAGAGGAGTGCTTAGCGTAAGCGAAGGTATGAATTGAAGCCCCAGTAAACGGCGGCCGTAACTATAACGGTCCTAAGGTAGCGAAATTCCTTGTCGGGTAAGTTCCGACCCGCACGAAAGGCGTAATGATTTGGGCACTGTCTCAACGAGAGACTCGGTGAAATTTTAGTACCTGTGAAGATGCAGGTTACCCGCGACAGGACGGAAAGACCCCATGGAGCTTTACTGCAGTTTGATATTGAGTATCTGTACCACATGTACAGGATAGGTAGGAGCCTATGATAACGGGACGCCAGTTTCGTTTGAGGCGTTGTTGGGATACTACCCTTGTGTTATGGCTACTCTAACCCAGATAGGCAATCCCTATCGGAGACAGTGTCTGACGGGCAGTTTGACTGGGGCGGTCGCCTCCTAAAAGGTAACGGAGGCGCCCAAAGGTTCCCTCAGACTGGTTGGAAATCAGTCGTAGAGTGTAAAGGTATAAGGGAGCTTGACTGCGAGAGCTACAACTCGAGCAGGGACGAAAGTCGGGCTTAGTGATCCGGTGGTTCCGTATGGAAGGGCCATCGCTCAACGGATAAAAGCTACCCTGGGGATAACAGGCTTATCTCCCCCAAGAGTTCACATCGACGGGGAGGTTTGGCACCTCGATGTCGGCTCGTCGCATCCTGGGGCTGTAGTCGGTCCCAAGGGTTGGGCTGTTCGCCCATTAAAGCGGCACGCGAGCTGGGTTCAGAACGTCGTGAGACAGTTCGGTCCCTATCCGTCGCGGGCGTAGGAAATTTGAGAGGATCTGCTCCTAGTACGAGAGGACCAGAGTGGACTTACCGCTGGTGTACCAGTTGTCTTGCCAAAGGCATCGCTGGGTAGCTATGTAGGGAAGGGATAAGCGCTGAAAGCATCTAAGTGCGAAGCCCACCTCAAGATGAGATTTCCCATGATTTTATATCAGTAAGAGCCCTGAGAGATGATCAGGTAGATAGGTTAGGAGTGTAATTGTGGTGACACATTTAGCGGACTAATACTAATAGCTCGAGGACTTATCCAAAAAGAGATATTGACAACGTTACGGTTTCTTGTTAGACTATAGATATTCAATTTTGAGTGAATAAGACTCAATAGTTAAGTGATAATTGCCTAGGAGATACACCTGTTCTCATGCCGAACACAGAAGTTAAGCCCTAGAACGCCGGAAGTAGTTGGGGGTTGCCCCCTGTGAGATAAGGTAGTCGCTTAGCAAAGGGAGTTTAGCTCAGCTGGGAGAGCATCTGCCTTACAAGCAGAGGGTCAGCGGTTCGATCCCGTTAACTCCCATAGAAGCGGGTGTAGTTTAGTGGTAAAACTACAGCCTTCCAAGCTGTTGTCGCGAGTTCGATTCTCGTCACCCGCTTTACTTTATAAGAAAGTAAAAACCAAGCATTTGCTTGGGCGCGTAGCTCAGGTGGTTAGAGCGCACGCCTGATAAGCGTGAGGTCGGTGGTTCGAGTCCACTCGTGCCCATCAAGAATATGGTCCGTTGGTCAAGGGGTTAAGACACCGCCTTTTCACGGCGGTAACACGGGTTCGAATCCCGTACGGACTATTTTTTGTTATATGGAGGATTACCCAAGTCCGGCTGAAGGGAACGGTCTTGAAAACCGTCAGGCGTGTAAAAGCGTGCGTGGGTTCGAATCCCACATCCTCCTTTAAAGATATCGCGGGATGGAGCAGCTAGGTAGCTCGTCGGGCTCATAACCCGAAGGTCGTAGGTTCAAATCCTGCTCCCGCAATAGGCTCGGTAGCTCAGTTGGTAGAGCAATGGATTGAAGCTCCATGTGTCGGCGGTTCGATTCCGTCTCGCGCCATTTATACCTTAGGAGAGATAGCGAAGAGGCTAAACGCGGCGGACTGTAAATCCGCTCCTTCGGGTTCGGGGGTTCGAATCCCTCTCTCTCCATAGTAAACGGGCATAGTTTAAAGGTAGAACTAAGGTCTCCAAAACCTTCAGTGTGGGTTCGATTCCTACTGCCCGTGTTTTTTCTAATATGGCGGGTGTGGTGAAGTGGTTAACACATCAGATTGTGGCTCTGACATTCGTGGGTTCGATTCCCATCACTCGCCTTTTCATGGGGTATAGCCAAGCGGTAAGGCAAGGGACTTTGACTCCCTCATGCGTTGGTTCGAATCCAGCTACCCCAGTTTTAAGATAGCCGGCGTGGCGGAATTGGCAGACGCGCTGGACTCAAAATCCAGTGTCCTCACGGACGTGCCGGTTCGACCCCGGCCGCCGGTATACTTTAAAAGACAAGGTTTCTAAACCTTGTCTTTTTTTGTTTTGTACTGGTAATTTTAAGAAAAAGTTACTGAAAATTACTTATATTTGTTTTTCATTATTGCAATTGTTATTGAAGTTTTAAAACAAGCAGAAATAATAAGGAAATTTTTCAGGAGTTAGTGGAGACTCAACATTTAAATGAAATTCAAACAGGACTCCTAAATGTCATAGGTTCTGAAGTAATAAAAGTCTTTGTGAATGATAGATAGGTAGTATAAAATAATAAGATTTTTCAGTGTATATGTTACGACTAAAAAATTAAACTCGTGAAAATTTGTTATACTAATATTAGTTTTAAAATACTGGTAAATAATAATTATTTTTATTAGATACTTGACATGGGAAGTTTATTTTCTAAGAAAAGAGAGCATGATGAAAAAATATGTAAAATGGTTAATTCCCATATCTATTATTGGGATGTTACTAGCAGGTTGTCAAATGAATAGTGAATCTAAAAGTCAGTCAAACGAAGTAAAAAATAGCAAACAGTCAGCAGTAAAGAAAGGTAAAAAAGTAATAAAAAAAGAACAAGTAGCTTATCTCAAAAAGTATGAAAAAGAATTAACTGAATATGTCAAAACCCAAAATCCAGATATTAGCGAAATTAAGTATGATTGGAATAGTGTGCGTATAGTGGAAGCTAGTAATGGAACCCCTCAAGGCGGAGAGCAGCTATTATTAATTTGGGGTTATGCAAATGGCAGTGAATTAACCAATTTTACTCTAAATTTCACATTGGGTGATAATCAAATGCCTAATATTGACTCAGTTGGCTCAGATAATTTATCAACTATTGAAGATTAATAATAACAGTAAGAAAGGTATATAATGGGATGTTGGAATCTTAAGGAATTTGAAGATATATTTTGAAGTATGGCAGAAAGTGCTAATACAGTTCGATCGAATTCTTTTGTTTTAGAAGAATTAACTGAATTTCAAAGAGAAAAGTTAAAAAATGGGGAGTCAGTTAAGTTTAATTTTTCTAAAGATGTTAAGAAAGGAAATCAAATCACCCAAGGTGGCTCAAATCTCCCAAATGATGGGAGTGTCTATCTTCAGCCTAATAAGTCCTTATAAACTGTTTATTAAACTGAAAAAATTGAAGTTTTCATAGATAAAATTCTTCGAGTAAAATATTAGAGATGCTATTTATATTTCTTAAGCTAGTAATTTTTTATTGTTTATTGGTTTAATGATAATACAAATATAAAATAGGTGGTGCAAATAATGAAAAAACATATAAAAAGTATCATACCAATAGTTCTTATTGGTATGATACTAGGAGGCTGTCAAATGAATAGTGAACATAAAAGTCAGTATAATGAAACAAAAAGTAGCAAGCAATCAGAAGTGAAGAAAGATAAAAAAATGACAAAAAAAGAACAATTAGCTTATCTCAAAGAGCATGAACAAGAAATAATTGATTTTGTAAAATCTCAGAATAAAAAGATAGAATCTGTACAAATTGATTGGAATGATGTTCGATGGAGTAAAGGGGGAAATGGTACACCTCAAGGAGGAGGAGAGGGGATTTTACTTTTTGGGGAGATTAATAATGATTCTGAATCAAGTTGGAGAGTTGATATTGATATAGAAAAAGGACGGCTAGACCTAAAAAATATGTATTTAGGACAACCTATACGAATTGGAGGTAAATTATTTGAGTAATTGGAACTTAGAAAGTTTTGATAACCTATTTGCTACTTTAGCAGAATCAACATACACAAAAAGACCAAGTAACTTTACATATAATGAATTGAATCCTAAGTTGCTACGACAACTGAACTCAGGTAGTTCTGTTGAATTGGATTTCTCAAAATCTGTTAAGAAAGGAAAAAAAGTTATCGAAGGCGGTCAGAACCTCCCCAATGATGGTATTGTCTACCTGCAACCAGATAAGTCCTTAAAATCTATTGATGAAAAAGTAGAGGTTCGCGTTCCTGATGTCAATGGCGGTTATCACTCTGAGCATTGTGTTACTAATTCCTATCAGAAAGGTTACTGAAAGATGATGAAGCAGTGGCTCTATAATCACTAAAAGCTCATCATTGCTCAGTGTTTAAGTTAACTTCTAAAGCTCGAACCTTGTTAAATCAAGGTTTGTTTACTTTTAAAAGTGACATTTTATTTTTCTAAAAATAAGGTTATCGGGATTCCTCATTCTAAGTTACTTTGTTTATATGTACCTTTACTTAAGGTTTATTTTCATTATTTTTAATTTAATATTTTGGAGTATGTACGCTCCATTATAGTATTTTCGAAGACATCTTTAAAAGAACTGTAGAAGTTAAAATATTTTAACCTAGTATCTAACGTCATATATTGGTACATAGTTTTAAATATCCTTTTGATAACCTTGTACATATGAAATAGGCTAAATATTTTTAGTGAACTAAATGTAAGTTTATTGTTTGTATTAGGCGAGATAACAATATTGTTGTTTTTATTCTTTCTGAGTAATGGTTTATTAATTATGTAATTATTCTGGTATCAAATGATACTTTTAATATTCCAGTTTGTCAATAAATCATCAATGTAATTCTTTTCATCAAAAGCGATCCCTTTATCTGGTTGATTTAATATGTTAACTTGATGATTATTCTTCTTGCTTAATATATGGGATAATAATTATCTTAAATTGACACTTGGAGCATTCAATCACGTGATTGTAATAACTAAAAATTGTTTAAAATTTAAGGATGTATTTCTTGTTGATCTTACTATCTGATCTAATAATGGTATATAATAAGATTAAAATTTAAACATTGTCTGGAGATGTAGCAAAGGAGATAAAATGACTAAAATTTATCATATGATTTTATGTAATTCTGATATAATGAAGATTTTAGCTATAATAAAATCTCTTCCACTGAATGATTGTTGGCTGTGTGCTGGCACATTGAGAAACTTTATATGGAATAAACTTTCTGGAATAAATGAGACATTGACATCAGACATTGATGTTGTATTTTTTGATAAAAATATTTCTTATGAAGAAACGGTGGTATTAGAACAACAATTAAAGGATAACTATCCACAGTACGATTGGGAACTTAAAAATGAATTTTACATGAACACTCATTCTCCTAATACCCCAAAGTATACTAGCTCTAAAGATGCTATTTCGAAATTTCCTGAAAAGTGTACTGCAGTGGGAGAAAGGTTAGATGATAGAAATCAACTCGAACTTTACCTCCCTTATGGTGAAGAGGAAATATTAAATTTCATTGTTAGTCCTACGCCATATTTTGAAGAGGATCTATTACGTTATAATGTTTATTTGAAGCGAGTGGATAAGAAGAAATGGAATAATATTTGGCCTCGTTTAACAATCATAAAAAAATGATAACGTTACTGGAGTTGGCTTAACAGCTTTTAAATTTTTAGACTGACAAATAGTATAGACCTTTAATAAGGTCGTTTATCGATAATCATAGTGTACTGTGTTATAATCGTTATAGCATAAAAACACGTTGCAGTTGGTAGTCTGCAAGCGTTCAGTGAACGTCAGTAACCTTCCCTCCAGGTCGTCCATTGCAATTTAATATTTAAAGGAGGGGGCTGTATGAAAATGACAGTCTATTTTGATGGTAATTTTTGGTTGGGTTTGATTGAGTACGATGATGATGGTGATTACAAAGTTTTTCGGTATTTTTTTGGAAAAGAACCTAAAGATGATGATGTTTTTAATTTTATAAATCATAAACTTAATGATTTGATAAAAAAATACGAGTTTGTTAAAACGGATATTTCTCTAAAGCGTACGAATGAACACAAAAAAAGTCCTAAAAGAATGCAAAGAGAAATTAATAGAGAAAAACGTAAGCCAGTAGTATCTACAAAAGCGCAATTGGCGATGAAAACTATTCATATGAGTATAAAAAACGAACGTCAATTAAGTCAGAAATGTAAGAAAAATGAGTTAAGAAAGCATCGGTACCAATTAAAACAAGAAAAACGTTACCAAAAGAAAAAAGGGCATTGATTGTGTCATCATATAAAAAGCTTGAGAGTATCATCTCAAGCTTTTTATATGTTAACTAATATGAGTTACTAAATAGTCTGATAATGCTCAATTAATGTGTTTTGGGAAAAAATCATTTCCTTAAAGGACACCATTGTCATGTTGTTATCACCTTACTTTTTTTATACTTAGTATATGTTTAAGAAAGGAATAAGTTGTTTTGAGAGATTTTGAGGAGTTGTTTGATAAAGTAAAGCCAATCGTAATGAAGCTGAGAAGAAATTATTTTGTTCAACTTTGGGAATATGATGATTGGATTCAAGAAGGACGTATTGTACTTTTTAGGTTGCTTGAAGAGCATCCGTATTTATTGGATAATGAAAGCAAACTATTCATTTACTTTAAAACAAAATTTTCAAATTATTTAAACGATGTATTAAGACACCAAGATTGTCAAAAGCGACAATTTAATAAAATGCCTTATGAAGAAATCAGTGAAGTTAGTCATTATGTTAAGAGTAAAGGACTAGTTTTAGATGACTATATTGCTTATCGTGATACTTTAACAAAAGTGGAAGAAACTTTGTCAGATATTGATAAAGAAAAATTTGAAAAACTGATTAATGGTGAACGTTTTGCGGGGAAGAAAAAATTCATACGAAATATTCAACCTTTTTTCAATGCTTTTAAAGCGGATTAATCGATTTTATTTCTGCAGTAGATAGCTGCAGAATTTTTTTATAGGGAAAGTTCGCTGATATATTCCTGTGAAAGCCTTTGTTTTTTGTTATAATATAATAAAATGCTTGTGAGGTGTCAGTATGAGTAAAGTTCGTTTATATATCGCTCGTCATGGTAAAACAATGTTTAATACAATTGGTCGTGCTCAGGGGTGGAGTGATACTCCTTTAACTACTTTTGGAGAACTCGGGATTAAAGAGCTTGGTTGGGGACTAAAGGCTTCAAATATTAGTTTTAAAGAGGCTTTTTCTAGTGATAGTGGACGTACTTTACAAACTATGGAAATTATTCTCAGGGAAGTGCAACAAGAAAATATTCCCTATACGAGAGATAAACGAATCCGCGAGTGGTGCTTTGGTAGTTTGGATGGAGGATATGATGGCGACCTTTTTAATGGCGTTCTGCCTCGAGTTTCAAACGGAGATATGAGCCATTTGACACACGAAGAAATTGCTAATTTGATTTGTCAAGTTGATACGGCTGGCTGGGCAGAACCGTGGGCAATATTGAGTAACCGTATTCTGTCAGGCTTCACTGCTATAGCTAAAAAAATAGAGGATATTGGGGGAGGTAATGCGATTGTTGTCAGTCATGGGATGACTATTGCGACTTTTTTATGGTTAATCGACCATAGTACCCCTCGTAGTTTAGGCTTAGATAATGGTAGTGTCTCAGTCGTTGATTTTGAAGATGGAACATTTTCTATTCAATCTATTGGGGATATGTCCTATCGAGAAAAAGGAAGAGAAATTTTAGAAAAAACATTGCAATGAAAAAAAATAAAATTATCCGATTCAGTTTAGTTGGTGTTCTACTTGCGATACTATGCTTTAGTCTTTTTGCTTTATTGAAGCCTAACAGTCAACAATCATCATCTCAAAAGTTGAGGAATGAGGATATAAAAAAGACATCCTCTCAAAAAAGAAATAAGAAATTACGATTACCAGCTGTATCATCAAAAGATTGGAACTTGATTTTGGTCAATCGTGACCATAAACATGAAGAATTAAGTCCAGATGTGGTGCCTGTTGAAAATATTTATTTGGATAAACGTATTACGAAGCAAGCTACTCAGTTTTTAGAGGCTGCTAGAGCAATTGATTCACGAGAACATTTAATTTCGGGTTATCGTAGTGTTGCCTATCAGGAGAAGTTGTTCAATTCTTATGTTACTCAAGAGATGACTAGTAACCCTAATTTGACGAGGGGACAAGCAGAAAAGTTGGTAAAAACTTACTCTCAGCCTGCAGGTGCTAGTGAACACCAGACTGGATTAGCGATGGATATGAGTACTGTAGATTCTTTGAATGAGAGCGATCCTAGAGTAGTCAGTCAGTTGAAAAAGATAGCTCCACAATATGGTTTTGTCTTACGGTTTCCGGATGGTAAAACAGCAGAAACAGGGGTAGGTTATGAAGATTGGCATTACCGCTATGTTGGGGTAGAGTCTGCAAAATATATGGTCAAACATCATTTAACATTAGAAGAATACATAACTTTATTAAAGGAGAATAACCAATGAGGAAACGTTTTTCCTTGCTAAATTTTATTGTTGTTACTTTTATTTTCTTTTTCTTTATTCTTTTTCCGCTTTTAAACCATAAGGGAAAAGTAGATGCTAATTCTAGGCAGAGTGTTACCTACACCAAAGAAGAATTTATACAAAAAATTGTGCCAGATGCGCAAGATCTAGGAAAGTCGTACGGTATTCGTCCTTCATTTATTATTGCACAGGCGGCTTTGGATTCTGATTTCGGAGAGAAAATATTAGCTAATAAGTATCATAATCTGTTTGGTTTGCTTGCAGAACCAGGAACGCCCTCAATTACCTTAAATGATAGTAGTACAGGAAAAAAACAGGAAAAGCAATTTACTCATTATAAATCTTGGAAGTATTCAATGTATGATTACCTTGCTCATATAAAATCTGGAGCGACAGGCAAAAAAGATTCATATACTATAATGGTGTCTGTTAAAAATCCAAAAACTTTAGTGCAAAAATTACAAGATAGTGGTTTTGATAATGACAAAAAGTACGCTAAAAAAATGACGGAAATCATTGATTTGTATGATTTAACAAGATATGATAAGTGATATTAGCACTCTTTGAATAAGAGTGCTAATTTTTGATGTTTTTTCCTTGACTATCTTTTAAAAAGGAGTATAATAAAATCATAGTTAGCAGTCGATGTGTAAGAGTGCTAATTTCAGAAAGACCGAGAGGGGTGATGTTTTTGTGATTACACAACGTCAAAATGATATTTTGAATTTAATCGTTGAGTTATTTACACAAACTCATGAACCAGTAGGGTCTAAAGCTTTACAGAGAACGATTGATTCTAGTAGCGCCACTATTCGTAATGATATGGCAAAACTAGAGAAGTTGGGGTTATTGGAAAAAGCACACACTTCTAGTGGACGGATGCCGAGTCCAGCTGGTTTTAAGTATTTTGTAGAGCACTCCCTTAGACTAGATAGTATTGATGAGCAAGATATTTATCATGTTATAAAAGCTTTTGACTTTGAAGCATTCAAATTAGAAGACATGCTTCAAAAAGCTAGTCATATTTTATCGGAGATGACGGGCTATACATCCGTTATTTTAGATGTGGAGCCAGCTCGTCAACGTTTGACAGGGTTTGATGTTGTTCAGCTTAGCAACCATGATGCTCTAGCAGTCATGACTTTAGATGAATCTAAGCCAGTGACAGTGCAGTTTGCTATTCCAAGAAACTTTTTGACACGTGACTTGATAGCATTTAAAGCTATCGTAGAGGAGCGCTTGCTGGATGGTAGTGTCATGGATATTCATTATAAGTTGAGGACAGAAATTCCTCAGATCGTTCAGAAGTATTTTGTAACTACGGATAATGTTTTACAACTATTTGATTATGTTTTTTCAGAGCTGTTTTTGGAAACGGTATTTGTAGCTGGCAAGGTAAATTCTTTAACATATTCAGATCTATCAACGTATCAGTTTTTGGATAATGAGCAGCAAGTAGCAATTTCTTTGAGGCAAGGTCTGAAAGAGAGTGAGATGGCTTCTGTCCAAGTGGCAGATAGTCAAGAAGCCGCACTTGCAGATGTGTCAGTTTTAACTCACAAATTTTTGATTCCTTACCGTGGATTTGGACTCCTGAGTTTGATTGGTCCTATTGATATGGATTATCGTAGGTCTGTTAGTTTGGTAAACATTATCGGAAAGGTATTGGCTGCTAAATTAGGTGATTATTATCGATACCTAAATTCTAACCATTATGAAGTTCACTGATAATGGCAGTATTCAATAAGTTATTTAAAAGGAGGCACTCAGTGTCAGAAGAAATTAAAAAAGACGATTTACAGGAAGAAGTGGAAGCCACTGAAACTGAAGAGATAGTTGAGGAAGTTATTGAAGAAATTCCTGAAAAATCAGAGTTAGAACTCGCAAACGAGCGTGCTGATGAGTTTGAAAATAAATACTTGCGTGCTCATGCAGAAATGCAGAATATACAGCGTCGCTCTAGTGAAGAACGTCAACAACTTCAACGCTATCGTTCTCAGGATCTGGCAAAAGCAATCTTACCATCGCTTGACAATCTAGAACGTGCCTTGGCTGTTGAAGGGTTGACAGATGATGTTAAAAAAGGTTTAGAAATGACTCGTGATAGCCTTATTCAAGCACTAAAGGAAGAAGGCGTAGAAGAAGTAGAAGTCGACTCATTTGACCACAACTTTCATATGGCAGTTCAGACCCTCCCAGCCGATGATGAACATCCAGCCGATAGCATTGCAGAAGTCTTTCAAAAGGGATATAAATTGCACGAGCGTCTGCTAAGACCAGCGATGGTAGTTGTCTATAACTAAGGTAAATGAGTTTTCGTTTTTGTCCGTAATGACAGTAAACTAGATAGCAAGTTAGAAGCTATTCAGCTTGCTGATTAAACTATAGTGATTGCTTAGAATTGGAAGTAAAATAATTCGAGTGCTTACTAAGATAAATTGAAATAAAAAGTAATAAAGTATTATAAAATAAGAGGTATTAACATGTCTAAAATTATTGGTATTGACTTAGGTACAACAAACTCAGCAGTAGCAGTTCTTGAAGGGACTGAATCAAAAATCATTGCTAACCCAGAAGGCAATCGTACAACTCCTTCAGTAGTATCATTCAAAAATGGTGAGATTATCGTGGGTGATGCTGCAAAACGTCAAGCGGTAACAAATCCAGATACTGTTATCTCTATCAAATCAAAGATGGGAACTTCTGAAAAAGTTTCTGCAAATGGTAAAGAATATACTCCTCAAGAAATTTCAGCAATGATTCTTCAATACCTTAAAGGTTATGCTGAAGACTATCTTGGAGAAAAAGTAGAAAAAGCAGTTATTACTGTTCCAGCTTACTTCAACGATGCACAACGTCAGGCAACTAAAGACGCTGGTAAAATTGCAGGTCTTGAAGTAGAACGTATCGTTAACGAACCAACAGCAGCCGCACTTGCTTATGGTATGGACAAGACTGACAAGGATGAAAAAATCTTAGTTTTTGACCTTGGTGGTGGTACATTTGACGTATCAATCCTTGAATTAGGTGATGGTGTCTTCGACGTTCTTGCAACAGCAGGTGATAACAAACTTGGTGGTGACGACTTTGACCAGAAAATTATTGATTTCTTGGTAGAAGAATTCAAGAAAGAAAATGGTATTGATCTTTCTCAAGACAAAATGGCTCTTCAACGCTTGAAAGATGCTGCTGAAAAAGCTAAAAAAGACCTTTCAGGTGTAACTCAAACTCAAATTTCATTACCGTTCATCACTGCTGGTTCTGCTGGTCCTCTTCACTTGGAGATGAGCTTATCACGTGCTAAATTTGACGATCTCACTCGTGACCTTGTTGAACGTACGAAAACTCCAGTTCGTCAAGCTCTTTCAGATGCAGGCTTGTCATTGTCAGAAATTGATGAAGTTATCCTCGTTGGTGGATCAACACGTATCCCAGCAGTTGTTGAAGCTGTAAAAGCTGAAACTGGTAAAGAACCAAATAAATCTGTTAACCCTGATGAAGTGGTTGCCATGGGTGCTGCTATCCAAGGTGGTGTTATCACTGGGGATGTGAAAGACGTTGTACTTCTTGACGTAACACCATTGTCACTTGGTATTGAAACAATGGGTGGTGTCTTCACTAAATTGATCGACCGCAACACAACTATCCCAACATCTAAATCACAAGTCTTCTCAACAGCAGCAGACAACCAACCAGCCGTTGATATCCATGTTCTTCAAGGTGAACGCCCAATGGCAGCAGATAACAAAACACTCGGTCGCTTCCAATTGACTGATATCCCAGCTGCACCTCGTGGAATCCCACAAATTGAAGTAACATTTGATATCGATAAAAATGGTATTGTATCTGTTAAAGCTAAAGATCTCGGTACTCAAAAAGAACAACACATTGTTATCCAATCTAATTCAGGATTAACTGATGAAGAAATTGATAAAATGATGAAAGATGCTGAAGCAAATGCTGAAGCAGATGCAAAACGTAAAGAAGAAGTTGATCTTAAAAATGAAGTTGACCAAGCCATCTTTGCAACAGAAAAAACTATTAAAGAAACTGAAGGTAAAGGCTTTGATACAGAACGCGATGCAGCGCAATCAGCACTTGATGAGTTGAAAAAAGCTCAAGAATCAGGTAACCTTGACGACATGAAAGCTAAACTTGAAGCTCTTAACGAAAAAGCACAAGCTCTTGCAGTTAAACTTTACGAACAAGCAGCTGCAGCACAACAAGCAGCTCAAGGGGCTGAAGGTGCACAATCAGCTGATTCATCAAGCAAGGGTGATGATGTTGTAGATGGCGAATTCACTGAGAAATAATTATTAATATTGTTCAGATTCATTTGAATATAAGCATGAAAACTATACTAGCATAGTAAAGTTCTTCGTGATAGGGGTTGCTCAATAATCTAGATAAGTTTCAGATTACATAAGCTAATTTCGCTATCACTAAATAAAAACATATTAATAATAAATAGGCGGGGCGCCTCGCTCCGTCTGTTTTATTAAGTGTCATATATATGTTAACTATTTAGAGCTGTAACTGGGCAAGAATAATTGTTAATCTCTTCAAGTGTAGTATATGAACAAAATATAAAGGATTAGATAATGAACAATACAGAATTTTATGATCGTCTTGGCGTTTCAAAAGATGCTTCTCAGGACGAAATAAAAAAAGCTTACCGTAGGATGTCTAAGAAATACCATCCAGATATTAATAAGGAAGCGGGAGCAGAGGAAAAATATAAAGAGGTTCAAGAAGCTTATGAAACCTTGAGTGATACACAAAAACGTGCTGCCTATGATCAATATGGCGCTGCTGGGGCAAATGGCGGTTTTGGTGGCTTCGATGGTGGTGGCTTTGGTGGTTTTGAAGACATCTTCTCAAGCTTTTTTGGTGGAGGAGGGATGCGCAATCCTAATGCACCACGTCAAGGAGATGACCTACAATATCGTGTTAATTTAAGTTTTGAAGAAGCTATCTTTGGAGCTGAAAAAGAAGTATCTTATAATCGGGAGTCATCATGTCATACTTGTTCAGGAAGTGGAGCTAAGCCAGGTACTAGCCCTGTGACTTGTCAAAAGTGTCATGGTTCGGGTGTGATTAATGTTGATACACAAACACCTCTAGGAACAATGCGTCGCCAAGTGACTTGTGATGTTTGTCAGGGTAGTGGTCAAGAAATCAAAGAGAAATGTCCAACATGTCATGGAACTGGTCATGAGAAGAAGACGCATAAAGTATCAGTTAAAATACCTGCAGGAGTTGAAACTGGGCAACAAATTCGTTTAACAGGACAAGGAGAAGCTGGCTTCAATGGTGGTCCTTATGGTGATCTCTTTGTTATTATTAACGTTCTCCCAAGCCAACAGTTTGAGCGTAATGGATCAACAATTTATTATACTTTGAATATTGGCTTTGTCCAAGCTGCTTTGGGTGATACAATTGATATACCTACTGTCCATGGAGCGGTAGAAATGTCAATTCCTGCTGGTACTCAGACAGGAAAAACGTTCCGTCTTCGCGGAAAAGGTGCCCCTAAACTTCGAGGGGGTGGACAAGGTGATCAGCATGTTACTGTTAACATCGTAACTCCTACTAAATTGAATGATGCTCAAAAAGAGGCATTGCACGCTTTTGCAGAGGCAAGTGGAGATAAGATGGTACATCCGAAGAAGAAAGGTTTCTTTGATAAAGTCAAAGATGCTTTAGATGTTGATTAAAAAATAAAAGTCTAGAATCGAAAGTATTCTAGACTTTTTTGTAGTTATTGCTAGAGGGATTGCTTGAACCTAAATTTTACAGTACAATGAATCTAATATTGTAGGGGGACAATTTTTATGGTAACCAAAGTTGAAGAGATTCGCTCATATTTGATAGCTTCTATACAAAATGGTAAGTTGGCTCCAGGAGATCGCCTACCATCTATAAGACAGTTAGCTAATCAATTTTCCTGTAACAAAGATACAGTGCAACGAGTTTTGATGGAATTGCGTTTTGATAATTATATCTATGCAAAGCCTAGGTCAGGCTATTACGTCTTTGATTCTCATCAAGAGGAAGTTGAAGAAGGGGTTAGTTTACCAAACTCTGAGATTGCAAATATAGCTTATGATGATTTTAGATTGTGTTTGAATGAGACCCTTATTGGTAGGGAAGATTACCTTTTCAATTATTACTATCGTCAAGAAGGTCTTCTTGATTTAAGTAAAGCAGTGGCTAAATTAATGGAAGAAACAGGGGTCTATGTTCCCCTTGATGATATTGTTATTACGGCTGGTACTCAACAGGCATTATTTATTTTGACACAGGTTACCTTTCCAAATCGAAAATCTCGAGTTTTAATAGAAGAACCGACTTATCCTCGTATGATTGAACTAATCAAAACACAAAATTTACCCTATGAAACTATTCCTCGAGGTACTCATGGAATTGATTTTCAGCGCTTAGAGGAGATTTTCCAGACACAATCAATTAAGTTTTTTTATGTTATACCTCGCATGCATAATCCTTTGGGAACATCCTATAATCCGGTAGAGATGAAAAGATTAATAGAGATGGCAGAGAAGTATGATGTTTATATTGTGGAAGATGACTATATGTCTGATTTTGCAAGTCAGTCACCATTACATTATTATGATACTCACGGGCGTGTTATTTATCTAAAATCTTTTTCAAAGGCTATTTTCCCTGCTTTAAGATTAGCTGCGATTTGTTTACCACAAGCTTTAAAATCAACATTTATGGCTTACAAGAAGTTGATGGATTATGATACTAATCTGATTTTACAAAAAGCATTAGCGCTTTATATTGAAAATGGCCTTTATGCTAAGAATAGTCAATATTTGAAATATCGTTATCAGAAAGACCTTGCAAATTCAAAATCTATTTTAGCTGATCACCCTAATCTACCCCCATATAGTTTACATCACGATAGTGTATTATTTGATTGTTCGAAACTCGATAACTTCAAAATATTACGGCAATACGGCGATACTTTGGAAAATTATTTTTGTCAAAAATCGCATCAATCTCTCTTACAAGTAAAAAATGATTCCTGCTTAAAGCAGTTCTTGGGATCGTTGTAGTATAATTGTAGGGGGACAGTTTAAAATAGATATTATAGTTTTCATAAATGAAAGGTGGTAAAATAAACCCATGACAAGGTATAAGGCACAGATTTCTTATGATGGTTCAGCTTTTTCAGGCTTCCAAAGACAACCAAATTGTAGGACAGTTCAAGAAGAAATTGAGAGAACTCTTAAGCGCCTAAATAGCGGGAACGATGTGATAATCTATGGTGCTGGTCGCACAGATGCTGGTGTTCATGCTTATGGACAAGTTATTCATTTTGATTTACCACAGGCGCGTGATGTAGAAAAATTACGCTTTGGTTTAGATACACAGTGTCCAGACGATATTGATATTGTTAAAGTAGAGCAAGTGTCTGATGATTTTCATTGTCGATATGATAAACACATTAAAACTTATGAGTTTTTAGTAGATATCGGTAGGCCGAAAAATCCTATGATGAGAAACTATGCAACACATTACCCTTATCCTGTCATTATTGAGCTTATGCAAGAAGCTATTAAAGATTTAGTAGGCACCCATGACTTTACAGGCTTTACTGCTTCAGGTACGAGTGTAGAAAATAAAGTACGTACTATTTTTGATGCGAAAATTCAGTTTGAAGCGTCTAAAAATCTTTTAATTTTTACCTTTACAGGAAATGGTTTTTTGTATAAACAGGTGCGTAATATGGTTGGTACCCTGCTAAAAATTGGTAATGGACGCATGCCTATTAGCCAAATCAAAACAATTTTACAGGCTAAAAATCGGGATTTAGCAGGTCCAACTGCGGCAGGAAATGGTTTATATTTGAAGGAGATTATTTATGAAGACGAGGAATGTTTTAGCAATTTCAGGAAATGATATTTTCTCTGGCGGCGGCTTGCATGCAGATTTAGCAACTTACGTTGTTAATAAATTACATGGTTTTGTGGCAGTAACATGCTTAACAGCAATGTCAGATAAAGGGTTTGAAGTCATTCCTATAGAGGCATCTATACTAAAGCAGCAACTAGAAAGTTTAAAAGATGTAGAGTTTGGGTCTATTAAACTAGGATTGCTTCCCAATGTAGAAACAGCACAAGTTGTTTTGGAATTTGTAAAATCAAAACAAGAATGTCCAGTAGTCTTAGACCCAGTCTTAGTTTGTAAAGAAAATCATGATTTAGAAGTTAGCCAATTACGTGAGCAGCTAATTGCGTTTTTCCCATATGCTGATGTGATTACTCCTAATTTAGTAGAGACTCAATTATTGACGGGTCTTTCAATTGAAAACTTAGATCAAATGAAAATTGCTGCTGAGAAACTTTACGATATGGGGGCTAAACATGTTGTTATCAAAGGGGGCAACCGTTTAAATGCTGAAGAGGCTACAGACCTTTACTATGATGGTGAACGTTTTGAAACCTATGTTTTTCCTGTAGTAGATGCCAATAATACAGGTGCTGGATGTACATTTGCGTCAAGTATTGCCAGCCAATTAGCTATGGGTAAAAATGTAGAAGATGCAGTCAAAATGTCTAAAGGTTTCGTCTATCAAGCTATTAAAGCATCGGATAAGTACGGAGTTGTCCAACATTTTTAGGAGATTTTAATGAGGAAAGAGAAAACTAGTCAATTGGTTCAATTGGCAATTGTAACAGCTATATCTATTGTATTGGGGATGTTTATAAGTATTCCGACACCAACAGGTTTTTTGACATTACTAGATGCTGGAATATTCTTTGCTGCCTTTTACTTTGGCAAAAAAGAAGGGGCTGTGGTAGGTGCCTTAGCTGGTTTTTTAATTGATTTATTGAAAGGTTATCCCAATTGGATGTTCTTTAGTTTATTGATTCATGGGGCGCAAGGGTATTTAGCGGGTTTACCAGGTAGAAGACGTCTTTTAGGTCTTATTAGTGCAACTCTTGTTATGGTATTAGGTTATGCTATAGCTAGTGGATTGATGTATGGTTGGGGAGCTGTTTTACCAGATATTCCTGGCAATATTATGCAAAATATGGTTGGTATGGTCGTTGGTTTTGCTCTTAATAAGTCTCTAGAAAGAGTGAAGAAATGATACTAGATTATAATAAGTTAAAGCAGGAAACTAAAGCTATTGTAGTTGATATTATTGAGCGTAGTGCTCTTAAAAAAGGTCAAATTTTTGTACTAGGTCTATCATCTAGTGAGGTTTCTGGTGGTTTAATTGGAAAAAATTCTAGTTCTGAAATTGGTGAAATTATCGTTGAAGTTATCCTCAAAGAGTTACATTCACGCGGCATCTATTTAGCAGTTCAAGGTTGTGAACATGTTAATAGGGCGTTGGTTGTTGAAGCAGAATTGGCTGAACGTCAACAGTTGGAAGTCGTTAATGTTGTTCCTAATCTACATGCTGGCGGTAGTGGTCAGGTTGCAGCTTTTAAGTTGATGACATCACCAGTTGAGGTTGAAGAAATTGTGGCACATGCTGGAATTGATATTGGAGATACTTCTATTGGAATGCATATCAAGAGAGTACAAGTTCCCTTGATTCCAATTAGTCGTGAGTTGGGAGGGGCACACGTTACAGCACTAGCTAGTCGTCCTAAATTAATTGGCGGTGCTAGAGCAGGATATACGAGCGATCCAATCCGTAAATTTTAAAATAAACCTCTGCTATGCAGAGGTTTATTGTTTATCTCAACGAGAGTGGTTATTGGAGAAATTGTATGTTGGTAAGTCAATACCTTCTTCAAGAATAGCTTTTTGATAAAGTTTGTAAAATTCAGCATAGATGTCAAACTGAGCACCGTTTTGCGTGAAGATATTAATACGATAAACAAATTGACCATTAGCATTGGTTGTAGGACCAAAAACAGTAGGCTCTCCAACGATAGCAGGATGTTTTGAAACATACTCTTCATTGATTTTTGTTACAATATCAGAAATCTGATCAAGGTTTGTATGAACAAATAAAGGAATATCAATTTGAGCACGCATATTGCTACGAGACTTATTGCTGACAATTGTAATATTACGATTAGGAATGAAGTGTAAGGTTCCATCGAAATCATGAATTTGTGTGGTGCGTATCCCAACATTAGTAACAGTGCCTGATACAGCACCAACATTAATAATATCACCAACATCAAATTGGTTTTCTAGCAGAATAAAAAAGCCATTGACAACATCTGATAAGAAGCCTTGAGCACCAAGTCCAATAGCAACCCCAGCAATACCAGCCCCAGCTAATAAACTAGAAATTGGAACGCCCAATATACTTAAAATCCAATAGAATAGAAAGAAATAAAGGGTATAGTTTAAAACATTGTGAGAAAGTTTAGCTAATGTTTTTTGACGAGCTACTTTTTGTCTAGAAAAGGCGAGTGAGCGATTAACAGTCTTTTCGAAAAGATAATTGATGACTTGCCTAACGATAACGAATGCAATGATTAATAATAAGATTGATATTAGTTTGGTGAAGAAAGTAAATAAAACTTCCTCTACATTAAGATGGTCAATAAATTTTTCTAAAGTAATCATAGTAATAGTCTAGTAAAAAAAAAGCCATAGAGCAAGTATTTTAAAAGCTTATCGTTAAGCAGTTTAAAGCTTCTTTTTTGCATAAAAACTTTGTAAAACGTTTTAAATTATGGTAAACTAAACTGTATCTAAATAATTTTAAGGAGAAATGACTTAATGTCTACATCATTTGAAAATAAAGCTACAAACCGTGGTATTATCACATTTACAATTAGTCAAGATGAGATCAAGCCAGCTCTTGATCAAGCATTCAACAAAGTTAAAAAAGATTTGAACGTTCCAGGATTCCGTAAAGGACATATGCCTCGTACAGTTTTCAACCAAAAATTTGGTGAAGAAGCACTCTACGAAAATGCATTGAATTTAGTGTTGCCAAAGGCTTACGAAGCAGCTGTTGCAGAACTTGGTTTAGACGTTGTTGCTCAACCAAAAATTGATGTTGTATCAATGGAAAAAGGTCAAGATTGGAAGTTGACAGCTGAAGTTGTTACAAAACCAGAAGTTAAACTTGGGGATTACAAAGACCTTTCAGTAGAAGTTGATGCTTCAAAAGAAGTTTCAGATGAAGAAGTTGATGCTAAAGTTGAACGTGAGCGTAACAACCTTGCAGAATTGACTGTTAAAGATGGTGAAGCAGCACAAGGTGATACAGTTGTTATTGACTTTGTAGGTTCAGTTGATGGTGTTGAATTTGATGGTGGTAAAGGAGATAACTTCTCACTTGAACTTGGTTCAGGTCAATTTATCCCAGGATTTGAAGAACAATTAGTAGGTTCTAAAGCTGGTCAAACTGTAGACGTTAATGTAACATTCCCAGAAGATTATCAAGCAGAAGATCTTGCTGGTAAAGATGCTAAATTTGTTACAACAATTCATGAAGTAAAAACTAAAGAAGTTCCAGCACTTGATGATGAACTTGCAAAAGATATTGATGATGAAGTTGAAACACTTGATGAGTTGAAAGCGAAATATCGCAAAGAGCTAGAATCAGCAAAAGAAATTGCATTTGATGATGCAGTTGAAGGTGTAGCAATCGAATTAGCTGTTGCCAATGCAGAAATTGTTGAATTACCAGAAGAAATGGTCCATGATGAAGTACATCGTGCTATGAATGAGTTCATGGGTAATATGCAACGTCAAGGAATTTCACCAGAAATGTACTTCCAATTAACAGGTACAACTGAAGAAGACCTTCATAAGCAATACCAAGCAGATGCTGACAAACGCGTTAAAACTAACCTTGTTATTGAAGCAATTGCAGCTGCAGAAGGCTTTGAAGCAACAGATGAAGAAATCGAAAAAGAAATCACAGATCTTGCTTCAGAATATAATATGGAAGCTGACCAAGTACGCGGTCTACTTTCAGCAGATATGCTTAAACATGATATTGCAATGAAAAAAGCGGTTGACGTTATCACTAGCTCAGCTACTGTAAAATAATTGCTTATTAAATTTTGAAAAGATTGGGCTTCCCAGTCTTTTTATTTGTGATTATTCTTTTGACGAATAGCTAAAAATAGCGTAAAATAGTAAATAGCGAAAATTTGAAAATATGACTTATCTATTTTCTATCTATAAAGAATATTGCTAAACAAAATGATAGTCTTACACAATTAAGGAGAATAACTTTGGAATTAGAAGTATTTGCTGGGCAAGAAAAAAGTGAACTTTCGATGATTGAAGTTGCTCGCGCTATTTTAGAGCAACGTGGTCGTGATAACGAAATGTACTTCAGCGATTTGGTAAATGATATTCAAACCTACCTTGGAAAATCTGACTCAGCAATCCGTGAGTCATTGCCATTTTTCTATTCAGATTTGAATACAGACGGAAGTTTTATTCCACTTGGCGAAAACAAATGGGGACTTCGTTCATGGTATGCTATCGATGAAATTGACGAGGAAATCATCACTCTTGAAGAAGATGAAGATGGCGCTCCAAAACGTAAGAAGAAACGTGTCAATGCTTTCATGGATGGTGATGAAGATGCTATTGATTACAATGATGATGATCCAGAAGATGAAGATTTCACAGAAGAAACACCAAGTTTAGAATATGATGAAGAAAACCCTGACGATGAAAAATCAGAGGTAGAATCGTATGATT
This sequence comes from Streptococcus sp. 'group B', assembly GCF_002073795.1. Taxonomy (NCBI): domain Bacteria; kingdom Bacillati; phylum Bacillota; class Bacilli; order Lactobacillales; family Streptococcaceae; genus Streptococcus; species Streptococcus sp. 'group B'. The sequence continues at coordinate 313,546 of NZ_CP020432.1, forward strand.
CTGAGATTAATGAAATCATTCCTGATGAAGATTTAGATGAGGATGTAGAAATCAACGAAGAAGAGGAAGAAGAGGAAGAAGAGGAAGAAGAGGTTTAGATGGGGATTTTGTATTTGACAAATAGTCAGATATAGTTTAAACTATTATTCGGGCACCTCTTATGAGGTCAGATAAAGCTCCCTAGTGATAGGGGGCTATTTTGTTTTTGGGAAAGATACAGAATGGTTCCAGATAGTTTTCTGAGTAGGCCCTTGATCAGATAGTTTCTACTAGTTTTGACTAGAGAAGCTGGTATTATTTATCAATCATGTGTTTTGGGTTTTACCCGTAAACTAACTGTTAGATTAACATTTAATTTAAGGAGTTTTTAATGACAAAGTATATTTTTGTTACAGGTGGTGTGGTCTCTTCTATTGGTAAGGGGATTGTTGCAGCAAGTCTTGGGCGCTTACTAAAAAACCGTGGGCTAAAGGTGACAATTCAAAAATTTGATCCATATATTAATATTGACCCAGGGACAATGAGCCCTTATCAACATGGGGAAGTTTATGTTACAGATGATGGTGCAGAAACTGACCTTGACCTTGGACACTACGAGCGTTTTATTGATATTAACTTAAACAAGTATTCAAATGTTACAACGGGTAAGATTTATAGTGAAGTTCTTAAAAAAGAACGCCGTGGAGAATACCTTGGTGCAACTGTTCAAGTTATCCCACACGTTACGGATGCTTTGAAAGAAAAAATCAAACGTGCTGCGACAACTACAGATTCAGATGTTATTATTACTGAAGTTGGCGGTACTGTTGGAGATATTGAGAGCCTTCCGTTTTTAGAAGCACTTCGTCAAATGAAGGCAGATGTTGGTTCTGATAATGTTATGTACATTCATACAACGTTATTACCATACCTAAAGGCTGCCGGCGAAATGAAAACAAAACCGACTCAACATTCTGTTAAAGAGTTACGTGGCCTAGGTATCCAACCTAATATGCTTGTTATCCGTACAGAGCAACCAGCAGGTCAAAGTATTAAGAATAAATTGGCACAATTTTGTGATGTTGCACCAGAGGCTGTTATAGAGTCCCTTGATGTTGACCATATTTATCAAATTCCACTTAACATGCAAGCTCAAAATATGGATCAAATTGTTTGTGATCACTTGAAGCTTGAGACACCTGCTGCTGATATGACAGAATGGTCAGCAATGGTTGATAAAGTAATGAACCTTGAGAAAAAAGTTAAAATTGCATTGGTTGGTAAATATGTTGAATTACCTGATGCTTACCTTTCAGTTGTGGAGGCCCTTAAGCACTCAGGGTACGTCAACGATGTTGCTATTGACCTAAAATGGGTAAATGCTGCTGAAGTGACAGAAGATAATATTAAAGAACTTGTCGGAGATGCAGATGGTATCATCGTTCCTGGTGGATTTGGCCAAAGAGGTAGTGAGGGTAAAATTGAAGCAATTCGCTATGCACGTGAAAATGATGTTCCAATGCTTGGTGTTTGTCTCGGAATGCAGCTAACTTGTGTCGAATTTGCGCGTAATGTTTTAAACCTTCATGGAGCTAATTCAGCAGAGCTTGACCCTAAAACACCGTTCCCAATCATTGATATCATGCGTGATCAAATCGATATTGAAGATATGGGTGGTACACTTCGCCTTGGTCTATATCCATGTAAATTGAAAGCAGGTTCAAGAGCTGCGGCAGCTTATAATAATCAAGAAGTTGTCCAACGTCGTCACCGTCACCGTTATGAATTTAATACAAAATTCCGTGAGCAATTTGAGGCTGCTGGATTTGTCTTCTCAGGGGTATCACCGGATAATCGTTTGATGGAAGTTGTTGAGTTACCAGAGAAAAAATTCTTTGTTGCAGCACAATACCATCCAGAACTACAATCACGTCCTAACCATGCTGAAGAGCTTTACACAGCTTTTGTAACAGCAGCAGTTGAAAATATGAAATAACTTTATCGCCTCCCAGTATTAGGAGGCGATTTTATTTTTTTAGATAGTTTCACTATCAAAGTATCATTAGCTCTTTTCTTTTTCTAAAAATAAGGTATAATAGGTTGCATGAAAAAGATTCGATTATCAAAGTTTATTAAAATGATTGTTGTTATTTTGTTTTTAATTAGTGTAGCAGCTAGTTTTTATTTTTTCCACGTTGCCCAAGTTCGAGATGATAAATCCTTTATTTCAAATGGTCAACGTAAGCCTGGAAACTCTTTATATGCTTATGATAAATCCTTTGATAAGCTATTAAAGCAAAAAATAGAAATGACAAACCAAAATATAAAGCAAGTTGCTTGGTATGTTCCTGCTGCTAAGAAAACTCATAAGACAGTTGTTGTCGTTCATGGTTTTGCGAATAGCAAAGAGAATATGAAGGCATATGGTTGGCTGTTTCATAAGTTAGGATACAATGTTCTTATGCCTGACAACATTGCACATGGTGAAAGTCATGGGCAGTTGATAGGCTATGGCTGGAACGACCGCGAGAACATTATCAAATGGACAGAAATGATAGTGGATAAGAATCCATCAAGCCAAATTACTTTATTTGGTGTTTCAATGGGTGGAGCAACAGTCATGATGGCTAGTGGTGAAAAATTACCTAGTCAGGTTGTTAATATCATTGAAGATTGTGGTTATTCTAGTGTTTGGGATGAATTAAAATTTCAGGCTAAAGAGATGTATGGTTTACCAGCCTTCCCACTCTTATATGAAGTTTCAACAATTTCTAAAATCAGAGCAGGTTTTTCGTATGGACAAGCAAGTAGTGTCGAACAATTGAAAAAGAATAATTTACCAGCCCTCTTTATTCATGGTGATAAGGATAATTTTGTTCCAACAAGTATGGTTTATGACAACTATAAAGCTACAGCAGGTAAGAAAGAGCTTTATATTGTAAAAGGGGCAAAACATGCGAAATCTTTTGAAACAGAGCCAGAAAAATATGAGAAACGTATCTCTAGTTTTTTGAAAAAATATGAAAAATAATATTGACAACAATATGATAAGTTGATATAATTTATTATGTTGTTAAGCGGGGATGGCGGAATTGGCAGACGCGCAAGACTAAGGATCTTGTGACCGCTTTTGGTCGTGAGGGTTCAAGTCCCTCTCTCCGCAGACTAGTCGAGTTCATTTGGAACTCGACTTTTTGCATATTTAAGATAAAGATGGAGTATCACATGTCAAAAGTACGTGGCTTTGAATTAGTTAGCCAATTTAGCAATAAAGAGTTATTACCAAAACGAGAAACAGCTCACGCAGCTGGCTATGATTTAAAAGTAGCTAAAAAAACGGTTATTGAACCTGGTGAAATTACATTGGTCCCGACCGGTATTAAAGCACACATGCAACCAGGGGAGGTCCTGTACCTTTATGATCGTTCATCGAATCCACGTAAAAAAGGGATTGTCCTAATAAATTCAGTTGGTGTTATTGATGGTGACTACTATAATAACCAAGTCAATGAAGGACATATTTTTGCACAGATGCAAAATATTACTGATCAGGCTGTTATTTTAGAAGAAGGGGAACGGATTGTTCAGGCTGTTTTTGCCCCATTCTTATTGGCAGATGACGATCAGGCTACAGGAATGCGTACAGGTGGTTTTGGTAGTACTGGAAAATAAAATTATTTTACGAATAATGTTAGAAAAGGCTAGACTTACTTCTTAGCCTTTTTTGATGAGAGTAAACTTATATTTTCTCTAACTTGGTGTGATATAATGAGTGTACTAGTTATTTGGTACCAAGCTATCATATTAATTTAGAAGTTATAAAGGAGGCCTGAGTGGCTAAGAAAAAATCAGTCTTCACCTGTCAAGAGTGTGGTTACCAATCACCTAAGTATTTGGGACGTTGTCCAAATTGCTCAGCCTGGTCTTCATTTGTAGAAGAGGTTGAAGTTCAAGAAGTTAAAAATGCACGAGTTAGTTTGAACGGTGAAAAGTCCCGACCGACGAAGTTAAAAGATGTTTCCTCAATTAACTATTCTAGAACTAAGACTGATATGGATGAATTTAACCGTGTTCTAGGAGGCGGTGTTGTACCAGGAAGTTTGGTTCTGATTGGAGGAGACCCTGGGATAGGTAAATCTACTTTATTACTACAAGTATCAACTCAGCTAGCTAATAAAGGTACAGTATTATATGTCTCAGGTGAGGAATCTGCAGAACAGATTAAGTTACGAAGTGAGCGTCTAGGCGATATCGATAATGAATTTTACCTTTATGCCGAGACTAATATGCAAAGTATTCGGTCGGAGATTGAGAAGATTAAACCAGATTTTCTTATTATTGATTCTATACAAACTATTATGAGTCCCGAAGTATCAAGTGTCCAAGGCTCTGTTAGCCAAGTTCGCGAAGTGACCGCTGAGTTGATGCAGTTAGCTAAAACTAATAATATTGCTACTTTTATTGTAGGTCATGTGACTAAGGAGGGAACATTAGCAGGCCCTCGAATGCTAGAACATATGGTGGATACGGTTCTTTATTTTGAAGGGGAGCGTCATCACACGTTCCGTATTTTACGGGCAGTCAAAAACCGTTTTGGTTCGACCAATGAAATAGGTATCTTTGAAATGCAGTCGGGTGGTCTAGTTGAAGTTTTGAATCCAAGTCAAGTTTTTCTTGAAGAACGTTTAGACGGTGCAACAGGATCTGCTATTGTTGTTACTATGGAAGGAACAAGGCCTATTTTAGCAGAGGTTCAAGCTTTAGTGACTCCAACTGTTTTTGGAAATGCTAAGCGCACAACCACAGGTCTTGACTTTAATCGTGTCAGTCTTATTATGGCAGTTCTAGAAAAACGTTGTGGTTTATTGCTTCAAAATCAAGATGCCTATTTAAAATCAGCGGGTGGTGTTAAATTGGATGAACCAGCAATTGATTTAGCTGTTGCTGTAGCTATTGCTTCCAGTTACAAAGAAAAACCCACAAATCCACAAGAATCATTTATTGGAGAAATTGGACTCACTGGTGAGATTCGTCGCGTGACACGTATTGAGCAACGTATTAATGAGGCTAGTAAATTGGGCTTTACTAAAATTTACGCACCAAAGAATTCTCTAGCTGGGATTGAAATACCTAAAGGCATTGATGTTATTGGTGTGACAACTGTTAGTCAGGTCTTAAAAGCAGTGTTTTCAACATAATGATTAGATTCGGTTCAGCCGAATCTTTTTTGGTGGCGAGAGACATTTCGTGAAAAATAATGGGCAAAATGATAATATAAAAGGGTTGGTATTTAGTAAATATCGAATGATGTTACACTAACAAAGGAGATCTCTATGACCACTTATTTTGATAACTTTTTAAAAACCAATCAAGCCTATGCTGACTTACATGGAACAGCTCATCTACCTATCAAGCCAAAGACAAAGGTTGCTATTGTAACCTGTATGGATTCTCGTTTACACGTTGCTCAAGCTCTAGGGCTAGCTTTAGGAGATGCTCATATTTTACGTAATGCTGGTGGACGAGTTACAGCCGATGTTCTACGTTCTTTAGTTATTTCGCAACAACAATTAGGAACACGAGAAATCGTTGTTCTACACCATACAGATTGTGGAGCACAGACGTTTACTAACGAAGCTTTTGCTGCTCAATTACAGAGAGATTTGGGTGTTGATATGCATGGACATGATTTTCTTCCTTTTAATGATATTGAAGAAAGCGTTCGTGAAGATGTGGCAAAATTACATGCTTCTCCATTAATCCCAAATGATGTTGTTATTTCTGGTGCTATTTATGATGTAGATACTGGTCGTATGGTGGAAGTTAAATAGAAAAAATCCTGTCCTTAGCGATGGGTTTTTTTATTTTAGAAAACTAGATTTAAAGGTAACAGTTAGGCTTATCATGCCTTATGCTGGAATTCAGACAGAGGAAACATCTTTTGCTATACTGAAACTATATTATAAAAGCGGAGGAAATTTAAAATGAAAAAATATGATGTCATTGTTCTTGGTTTTGGTAAAGCAGGTAAAACATTAGCAGCAAAATTAGCAACACAAGGTAAAAGCGTTGCAATGGTCGAAGAAGACGATAAAATGTATGGGGGAACATGTATCAACATTGGATGTATTCCGACAAAAACGCTTTTAGTATCAGCTAGCAAAAATCACGATTTTCAAGAAGCTATGACTACTAGAAATGAAGTTACAAGTCGTTTACGTGCTAAAAATTTTGCTATGTTGGATAATAAAGACACTGTGGATGTTTATAATGCTAAAGCTCGCTTTATATCAAATAAAGTGGTCGAATTAACAGGAGGAGCTGACAAACAAGAACTTACAGCTGATGTTATTATTATCAATACTGGTGCTAAGTCAGTACAATTACCAATTCCAGGATTAGCTGATTCTCAACATGTTTATGATTCAACGGCAATCCAAGAATTGGCTCATCTTCCTAAACGGTTAGGTATCATTGGAGGCGGTAATATTGGGCTTGAATTTGCGACTTTATATTCCGAATTAGGGAGCAAAGTGACAGTTATTGATAGTCAATCTCGTATCTTTGCGCGTGAGGAAGAGGAATTATCAGAGATGGCTCAAGATTATTTAGAAGAGATGGGGATATCTTTTAAATTATCAGCCGATATCAAATCTGTGCAAAATGAAGATGAAAACGTTGTTATTAGCTTTGAGGATGAAAAATTAAGCTTTGATGCAGTATTATATGCAACAGGACGTAAGCCAAATACAGAAGGTTTAGCACTTGAAAATACAGATATTAAATTGACAGAACGTGGAGCTATTGCTGTTGATGAATATTGCCAAACTTCTGTTGAGAATATTTTTGCAGTTGGTGATGTTAATGGCGGCCCTCAATTCACATATATTTCTTTAGATGACTCACGTATTGTCTTAAATTATTTGAATGGTGATAAGGATTATTCTCTAAAAAATCGAGGAGCAGTACCGACTTCAACCTTTACAAATCCTCCTTTAGCAACGGTAGGTCTAGATGAAAAGACCGCTAAGGAAAAAGGATATCAAGTTAAATCTAATAGCCTTCTTGTTTCTGCCATGCCACGTGCACATGTTAATAATGACCTTAGAGGTATTTTTAAAGTTGTGGTAGATACTGAGACAAATCTTATTTTGGGAGCTCGCTTATTTGGTGCAGAATCCCATGAATTAATTAATATCATCACAATGGCAATGGATAATAAAATCCCATATACTTATTTCCAAAAACAAATTTTCACTCACCCAACAATGGTAGAGAATTTTAATGATTTGTTTAACTTTTAAGAATATTTTTAAAAAGTAAGGCAATTTTGCTTTACTTTTTTTATCGAAAAGCTAAATTCTCAAAGTAAGTTCCACCTCTAGTAGAAATGGAATTTAGTCTGATAAAAACCAATAAAAACCAACGAAAATCCGTCTCAGACTAAGTTCCGCTATGGTTGAAGTTAGTGTGAGACGTTTAGGTTGTATCAGTTAGTTGATTAGGTTAGATTTTGTCTTTTAATAGTTTGGGAGATTGGCAGACGTCTTCCGCAGTAATTTCCTCAATACCGAGTATACTTGCGATGTCTTTTCCGTAAGTAAAAGAGAATAGCTCATAAGCCGTTTTACCATTTAGAGCCTGTCTCTTAACGCTGTTGATATGAGATAGTGCCAGATTAATGTCCTCTTGAGTCAAGTTGTCGAAGGAAGTCCCCTTAGGCAGTATGTCTCTCACGAGGGTATGATTCTTCTCGATTCTTGCTTTCTGGTCAGACCGATTAGGGTCACAAAAGAAGAGTTGAGACTGTCCACAAACATCTATCTCAATATCATCCACTCTAGCGAATTCCCCACCATTATCCGTTAGGATAACAGGAAAGAGTTCGAAGAAGTCTCTCTTGTTATCATAGAGTGTCCTCTTAATGACCTGTATGTGTTTAGCAGTTTCGATAGCTGTCTTAGAATCCATCAGTTTGGCAAAGATGAAGTTACAGAAGGCGACATTGAAGGTGAGAAGGACCTTTCCACCAATCCGTCCAATAACCGTGTCCATTTCAAGCCAGGAGTTCAGCTCTGATTGGTTCATGTGTTCTATAAAATCCTCGTACCGTCGCCCTTCTTTAATCGCTTTTGGAATAGGAGGGAGTGTGCTCTTTCGCCTTTTTTTGAACTTCACAGCTCTGGGTAGGTCGATTGGTGTGATGGATAGGTAGCCTTTCTTGATGTGTCGATAAACGGTTGAAGAACTCACTTCTAGATCGTTGGTTTTGAGGATATGATAGATACGTTGGCCCTTCTTGACCCCATTAGAAAGCACTCTATCTATTTTCCAGAAGGTCTCTTTGTTCAAAGGGATTCCTTCTCTAGATTCAACTAAAAGTTTTTCATAGTTTCTTTGAGCTTGCTTAGCAAGATAGAAGGTCTTCTTGTAACCACAGTTGATCCTCCTCTTTGGACACCCATTACAAACATAGGGAGCTTTTCTTAGTAGCGGACAGTCTAGGCAGTCTTTGGTTGATTCTCTTAGTTGCTTATTTCGTTTGACTTCTTTTGCGATAGTAGTAGGGTGTTTCAGTAGATTAAGCCCGATGGCTTTAAAGGTTTCTCCTCTATCCAAACCAGATTGGATGTCATTACGGTCTGAGAGAGTTAGGTGTTTGTGTTTTGTCATGATGGATAAACTCATTTCTAACCCAAACGTCTCAGACTTAATTCCACCATAAAAATCCTTTTCACACTAACTTCCGGTTTTGGAGGGCAGACGGAACTTACTTTGAGAAATTACTTTTTATCGAAAATTAGTGTGACTATTATTACTGATTATCATTTTTAGTGATTTAGTGGTATAATAGGGTTGATTGGCAATCATCTGTAAGAGTTTGAATGATGTTTTGCCCCCTTGACTAATTCAGTTAAACTGAAAAAGTTTACTATCAGAAAATATAGGAGTAGAATTTTGGCTAATAAGATTCGTGTGCGTTATGCACCAAGTCCAACAGGATTGTTACACATCGGAAATGCGCGTACTGCGCTCTTTAACTACCTTTATGCTCGCCATCATGGTGGGGATTTTGTTATTCGTATTGAAGATACTGACCGAAAACGTCACGTCGAAGATGGTGAACGCTCTCAATTGGAGAACTTACGTTGGCTAGGTATGGACTGGGATGAAAGCCCTGAAACACATGAAAATTATCGTCAATCAGAACGCCTTGAGCTCTACCAACGTTATATTGATCAGTTGTTAGCAGAAGGTAAAGCCTACAAGTCCTATGTGACTGAGGAAGAATTAGCAGCAGAGCGTGAACGCCAAGAATTGGCAGGCGAAACACCTCGCTATATCAACGAATTTATCGGAATGTCAGAAACTGAAAAAGAAGCTTACATTGCAGAACGTGAAGCAGCAGGCATCATTCCGACAGTACGCCTTGCTGTTAATGAATCTGGGATTTATAAGTGGACTGATATGGTAAAAGGTGACATTGAGTTTGAAGGCTCTAATATCGGCGGAGACTGGGTTATTCAGAAGAAAGATGGTTATCCAACTTACAATTTCGCAGTAGTCATTGATGATCATGACATGCAAATTTCGCATGTTATTCGTGGCGATGACCATATTGCAAATACGCCAAAACAATTAATGGTTTATGAAGCACTCGGTTGGGAAGCGCCACAATTTGGTCACATGACATTGATTATAAACTCAGAGACTGGTAAGAAATTATCAAAACGCGACACAAATACTCTTCAATTTATCGAAGACTATCGTAAAAAAGGTTATATGTCGGAAGCTGTCTTTAATTTCATTGCCCTTCTTGGTTGGAATCCTGGTGGAGAAGAAGAAATCTTCTCACGCGAGCAATTAATTAATCTATTTGATGAAAATCGTCTTAGCAAATCACCAGCAGCATTCGATCAGAAGAAGATGGATTGGATGAGTAATGATTACCTAAAAAATGCTGATTTTGAGAGTGTTTTTGCACTTTGCAAACCATTCTTAGAAGAAGCTGGTCGACTTACAGACAAAGCTGAAAAATTAGTTGAGCTTTATAAACCTCAATTAAAATCGGCTGATGAGATTGTACCATTAACAGACCTTTTCTTTGCAGATTTTCCAGAATTAACAGAAGCCGAAAAAGAAGTAATGGCAGCAGAAACAGTCCCAACAGTCTTATCTGCTTTTAAGGAAAAGTTAGTATCGCTTTCTGACGAAGAATTCACTAGAGATACTATTTTCCCTCAAATTAAGGCTGTTCAAAAAGAAACAGGCATCAAAGGTAAGAACCTATTTATGCCTATTCGTATTGCGGTTTCTGGTGAAATGCATGGACCAGAGTTACCAGATACTATTTATTTATTAGGTAAAGAAAAATCAGTTCAACATATCGATAATATGTTAGCAAAATTATAATATAAAAAGTCGTGAATTTTCACGACTTTTTGTGTACTTTTACCAATTGTATTTTTCAACATTGTCTTTGGTAACAAGGTAAATTGGAGAAATCGTTTCTTTCTCTACTTTTTTGCCTTTATAATGATCAATTGCTGCTTGAATAGCTATTTCTCCCATCTTAGCTGGTTGTTGTGCAATAGTGGCTGAAATATCACCTTTTTTAATGGCATCATGGGCATCTGGCTGACCATCAATTCCTACGATAAGAACATTTTGCAAGCCAGCAGATTTGACAGCCTGTGCAGCCCCAAGTGCCATTTCATCATTTTGTGCGAAAATAATTTGGACATCTTTATGTCCTTGAATCATATTTTGTGTAGTATTCAAAGCTTTGGCGCGGTCAAAATTGGCAGATTGGCTTGAAAGAATGTCAAGTTTAGATTTTGCAACTGAATGAAATCCTTTACCACGGTCTACAGTAGCAGAGGCACCTGGTACTCCAGATAATTCAAAGGCTTTTGCTTTTTTGCCTAGTTTTTTAACGGCATAATCCGCAGCCATCTTACCAGCAGCAACGTTATCTGAAGCGACAGTAGTTAATACTTTGCCTCCCTCACTACCACGGTCCATTAGAATAACAGGAATATTAGCGTTGTTTGCAGACTTAATAGCTGTTACAATAGCTTTTGAGTCAACGGGATTAATCAAAATAGCATCTACGTTTTGACTAATAAAGTTTTGAACATCATCTGCTTGACGTGCGGCGTCATCTTGAGCATCAGCTACCTTAATGCTTATTTTTTTATTGCTCGCATATTTGTCAATACCGTCTTTCATCGCAACAAAGTAGGGGTTGTTAGTTGTTGAAATAGATACACCTAGTTTCAAATCTTTAGCAGATTTTTTGGTTACATTTTTTGTAGAATTCCCAGAAGAATTTCCAAGTCCAGTTTTACCACATGCACCGAGAATGAGGACAATAGACATCAATAAGGCTAGAAAGCCAAGTTTTTTTCCAAATTTCATTTGAAACTCCTTTAGATAAAATATAATGAACTTATAGAAATTAGAGTAAAGACTATTTTGCTACTTTAAAGCGATCAAGTAAAACAGCCATTAAAATAACGATACCTTTCACAACTTGTTGCCAAAATGCAGAGACACCAATGATGTTTAATCCATTGTTCAGGACACCAATAATGAGAGCACCAATCAATGTTCCAATGATACGTCCTTTCCCACCAGATAAAGACGTTCCACCTAAGACAACGGCGGCAATAGCATCCATCTCATAACTTGCTCCAGCTGTTGGTTGTGCTGAGCTAAGGCGTGATGTGATAATTAACCCAGAAATGGAAGCCATGATACCTGAGATAGTGTAGATGATAATTTTAACTTTGTTTAACTTAATACCCGAGATATACGCTGCTTTTTCATTACCTCCTAAAGCGTAAACAGATTTCCCGAAGGCTGTTTTATGTAACAAAATATACAAAATAATAAAAGTAAGAAACATGAGAATGACTGGGAATGGGATACCAACAATATAGCCTTGTCCCAAAAATTGGAATAGAAAACTATCGGATAATCCAGCGGTAATTGGGTTGCCGTTTGAATAAACTAGCGTTGCTCCTCTAAAGATAGTCATTGTTGCCAGTGTAACGATAAATGGTGTTAATTTTCCGTAAGAAATGAAGAGTCCGTTTAGCATTCCCAAGATGCCACCTAAGGCAACAGATAAAACGATAGCAATACCAACGGGTACTCCGTGGCCGATTAATCCAGCTGTTAATGCACTAGATAGGGCTAATATGGACCCGACTGATAAATCAATACCGCCAGTCAAAATAACGAAGGTCATCCCGAAAGCGATAAAACCATTTGCAGTTACTTGTAATAATAAATTGAGTAGATTATTGGTTGTGAGGAAATTAGGATTAATGAGTGTGATAATAACCATTAAACCAGCTAATGCAATCAGGGTTGTTAACTCTGATATATATTTCATCATATTTTTCACTTTACTTACCTCCTGTGGCTAGCTGCATAACTTTTTCTTGGTCAGCTTCTTTTCGACTGAGTTCTCCACTGATTCGACCTTCGTGCATTACCATGATGCGGTCACTAACACCTAGAATTTCAGGTAAGTCTGATGATACCATGACAATTGGAACACCTCTGTCTGCTAGTTCATTCATTAATTGGTAAATCTCTCGTTTAGCTCCGACATCAACACCACGTGTTGGCTCATCAAGAATTAAGACTTTAGGAGCAATACCAATCCATTTAGCGAGAACGACCTTTTGTTGGTTACCTCCAGAAAGATTTCCAACCTCTAAATCTGGTCTCCCTGATTTAATGTAGAGGCGATTAATCAATTGTTGCACAAATGTTGTGCTTGTTTTTTCATCAAAGAAACCATGTTTGCTAAAATCTTTAGTGCTAGGGAGAGTCATATTGTCCTTGATATTGAAGTCTAGGATGAGACCTTCATCTTTTCTATTTTCGGTCAAAAAACCAATGCCCTGCTTGATAGCTTGGCTTGGGCTAGTAATAGTGATTTCTTGGTTATCAATTTTCACCTTACCAGACTTCTTTTTATCAATTCCAAAGATAGTTCGCATAACTTCAGTACGCCCAGCTCCCATTAATCCAGAAAATCCAAGAATCTCGCCTTTACGGACATAAAAGGAAACGTCCTCGAAATTATCTCCACAGAGGTTACTAACTTCAAAAGCAACAGGCCCAATTTCAGAATGTTTTTCAGGATAGTAATCTTCCAATTTTCGGCCAACCATTTTTTTAACCAATTCGTCAGAATTTGTGAGTGATGTTTCTTTTGTATCTACAATGACACCATCTCTCATGACGGTTACGAAGTCAGTGATTTTAAAAATTTCCTCCATTCGATGGGAGATATAGACAACGCCCACTCCTTCTTGTTTTAAACCTCGGATAACTCGGAAAAGATTTTCAGTTTCACGATCTGTTAAAGCAGCAGTCGGTTCATCCATTACCAAAATAGAGAGTTGGTTTAGGAGACTTTTGGCGATTTCAATCATTTGTTGTTGTCCAACAGACAAGTTACCAATCGGGATGTCTAGGGGAATAGTCACACCTAATCTTTTAAAAGCTTCAAGTGCTTTTTGTCTCATTAATTTTTGATTGAGTAAGCCAAAAGTTGTCTTGATTTCACGTCCAAGAAAGAGATTTTCCAAGACAGTCATTTCCGGCCAAGTATTCATCTCTTGGTGAATAAAACTAATACCAAATTCCTCTGCTTCTTGAGGGTTTGAAAAAGTTCGTTCCTCGCCATCAATATAAATAGTTCCTGTACTTGCTGGAAAAAGTCCTGTTAGAATGTTCATTAAGGTTGATTTACCCGCACCATTTTCACCCATAAGTGCGTGTATTTGACCAGATTGTAATTCCAAATCAATCTTCTCTAGAACTTTATTAGTACCGAAGGATTTGGAGATATTCCTCATGTCAATTTTCATGGACTAAACTCCTTTCTAGATGATAACACCAGATTGTAGAATAATATTTGAATACGGTGTATTTTCACCTGTACGAATAACTGCTTTGACATCTTGGGTCATTTGTTTTAAATGATTGTGACTGACGTACTCTATGTTAACAGAGTTATCAAGTTTAGCTAATAACCTTGATAATTGATCCGAATTTGCTTCCTTGATTTCTTCTGCTAAAATGACTTTTTCAACTAAGATATTCTCTAAATAGATATCAAGTACCTCTTGGAAACTAGGTATTCCAGAGGTCAAAGACAAATCAATCTTTGGAATGCCATTTGGAACAGGTAGACCCAGATCTCCAATACAAACTTGATCAGTATGCCCAAGGTCATCTGCTAATTTAGCGAGATGACTATTTAATATACCAGTCTTTTTCATAATGTTGGTTGTCCTCCATTTCTTTAATTGTAGGCATGCCACCCTGTGCACCAAATTTTTGCACGGATAAGTGAGCAGCTAGAGTTGCAAAACGTAAGGCATTAGCAATCTTAAATTTTTTCGAGATAGCATAACCGAATGCACCGTTAAAAGTATCACCTGCACCAGTTGTATCAACAGCTTTAGTTTCTAAGGCAGGAATTAAATGGCTTTCTTTTCCATCAGAGTAGATGGCTCCTTTTGTGCCGAGTGTTACAATTAGTTTTTCAGGATATGTGGCTAATATATCCTCTAGTTTTTGGTTTGGGAACAGCTCTTGACATTCGTGTTCATTTGGTGTGAAATAATCGACCTTATCGAGCATCTCAATATCAGTCTTTCTAGATGGTGCAGGATTATAGAGTAATTTAATACTATGTTCTTTACAAAAATTAGCAATTTTCATATTTGCTTGATGAGGAATTTCATTTTGTAATACAACTAAATCAGCTTCTTTAATTATTGACCACTCCTGAGACCACTTTTTAGTATCAACTTTTCCGTTGGCTCCAGGACAGTAAATGATTCGATTATCATTATTATAAAGAGTGATTTGGGCAACACCTGAAGAAGATGGTATCGTTCCCACAAAATCCGTAGTAACATGGTTTTTGTTTAAATTATCCAAAAGAATGGGACCAAAAGAATCCTCGCCAATGGCACCAAGAATAGTAATATTATCTCGATCTTGGCTAAGACGCCCAATAGCGACAGCCTGATTAGCACCTTTACCTCCTGGAACCATTGAAAAACGTTGGCCAAATACGGTTTCTCCCTCTTTGGCGATACGATTGGTTTCCATAACTAAGTCCATGGAAATACTACCGATAATGACAATGTTACTCATCTATTTTCCTCCTTAGGGTTTCACGTTCGACATAATGAACGGGTAATTTAATACGCTTATTGGTAATAGGTAATTGATTAGTAATTTTGAAAATTAATTCAGCTGCTTTTTGTCCCATAATATATGATGATTGGTGAATAGTTGACAACGAAGGGTAGATAAATTGGCTCATTAAAATATCATCATAACCAATAATTTGTACATCTTCAGGGATTCGCTTCCCTCGATTAAGAATCTCGTGTAGGTAGGCAATAGCATGTATATCAGATGGAGCGATAATGCTATCAATATCTGGATGGTGGTCAAGTAAAGTTTTCGCTTCAATTTGAATCTCTGCAAAATCAAAACTGGCACTATCTTCGATAGCAAAACGAGCCCCTTTGTTTAATAGGTAATTTTGGCTTCCTTGAAACCTTTGATTAAGGTTATCAGCTTTATCTAGCGGACCACGAATGAGTAATATATTGGTAGCACCTGCTGTCCAAATAGCTTGAGCTGCTAATTTTCCTCCCTCTTTATTATCAGAGAAAACGCCGTACTGTGTTTCTTGATTAACGCGGTCAACAACTACAACTGGAATATCTATTTCAGGATGATTTTTGGTGAAATCGTGTGTTGTAATAATCCCTGCAGCATTACTTTGTAATAGCACATTTAAGTACTCTTCTTCTAAATGGCTCTTGTTATTTGTGTTGCCAAGCATGACACGATAACCCTGTTCTTTTAGAAATTCTTCAACTCCTCTAGCAAGTCTTGGAAAGAAAGGGTTTGAAATATCGGGAAGTAGTAATCCAACAAGTTGATTTTTTTTGGTTTTCAGAGATTGTGCAAGGAAATTTGGAACATAATGGAGTTCGCGGATAGCTTGCTCGATTTTTTGACTTGCTTTTTGACTAACGTAACCATTTTGGGATATATACCTTGAGACAGTAGATGTTGATACGCCAGCTTTCTCGGCGACTTGTCTAATCGTACTCATAGAAACTCCTTTCTTTTATTGTGGGAACGGTTTCATAATTAGAATTGTAATCGCTTACTAAAAAATTGTCAAGCTATTTTTTAAATAATTTAATGATAAAATATCATTATTTTTAGAGGTCATATTCAAGTCATAAAGCTGTGATACTATGTTCACATCAAAAGATCAAAGGAGAAAAACCATGTCACATGCTTGGAAAGAATTAACCTTTTATAAGAAAAAATACCTCCTGATTGAATTGCTAATCATTGTTATGATGTTCATGGTAGTTTTTTTATCAGGTTTAGCAAACGGTTTAGGTAGAGCTGTTAGTGCTGCTATTGAAAATAACCCAGCTCAAACCTATATTTTGAATGAAGGTGCTGAACAAGTGATTACATCATCTGTATTGACAACTAAAGATCAGACAGATTTAAACAGTTTGAATTTAAAAGATAGTACCACTTTAAATATTCAACGTTCGAGTTTAACTCGACAAGGACATGAAAAGAAAATTGATATTTCTTATTTTGCTATTGATAAAGATTCTTTTATGGCACCTACACTTTCTGAGGGAAAACAACTGACAAGTTACAAAAAAGCTATTATTTTAAATGATAGTTTAAAAGCTGAAGGGATAAAGTTAGGTGATAAAGTGATTGATAAGTCATCATCTATATCACTAACAGTCGTTGGATTTGTCCATAATAGTATGTATGGTCACGGACCTGTGGCATTTATTGATAAAGACATTTATACCGAAATTAATAAAAAGATTAATCCTCAATACCAGTTCTTACCTCAGGCATTAGTTATGAAAAATGATAAAAGTATATCTCATTTACCAACTCAATTAGAAGCTGTTAGTAAAAAAGATGTCATTCAACATATTCCTGGTTATAGTGCTGAACAATCCACTTTGAATATGATTTTATGGGTCCTTGTCGTAGCTTCAGCTGGTATTTTAGGTGTCTTTTTCTACATCATCACACTTCAAAAACGTCATGAATTTAGCGTCATGAAAGCTATTGGGACAAAAATGTCAGAGATTGCCCTATTTCAATTGAGTCAAGTCATCATATTGGCACTGTTTGGTATCATTGTTGGAGATCGATTGGCGATTGCTCTCTCTTATGTATTACCAGCTCAAATGCCATTTGTTATTAATTGGCAAAATATTATTCTAGTATCGTTTGTATTTTTAGTCATTGCAATGATTAGTAGTGCTTTGTCAATTGTAAAAGTTGCTAAAATCGACCCAGTCGAAGTTATTAATGGGGGAGGAGAATAATGTCAGCAATCTTAGAATTAAAACACATCTCAAAACACTATCCAGATGGAGATGAGCTTTTATCAATATTAGATAATTTAGATTTATCAGTTTCTGCAGGTGAGTTTGTAGCTATACTGGGACCCTCAGGTTCAGGTAAAAGCACACTTTTATCCATTGCAGGGTTACTTCTTGGTGCAGATCAAGGTAGTTTGTATGTCAATCATGAGAACGTTACGGATTTGTCTCAAAGACAAAGAACACAATTGCGCCGTGAAGCACTAGGTTTTATATTTCAAAGTCATCAACTGCTTCCTTATTTAACAATCCAAGAACAGTTGCAACAAGAGGCTCGATTTGCAAAACACTATGATAAGAAAACAAGCTTGGAAGAAATTAATAAATTATTATCAGATTTAGGAATAGAGCAGTGTGCACATAAATACCCTAACCAATTATCGGGAGGACAAAAGCAACGCGCAGCAATTGCTAGAGCATTTATTAATCATCCTAAGGTTATCTTGGCAGATGAGCCAACAGCTAGCCTTGATGAAGAACGTGGGCGTCAAGTTACAGAACTTATTCGTCAGGAAGTTAAATCACATAATACTGCAGCTATTATGGTGACACACGATGAGCGCGTTCTAGATTTAGTAGATACCGTTTATCGTTTAAAGGACGGGAAATTAGTTAAAGAAAACTTCTAACTTGTGTTACAATAAGCTAGAGGTGATTTAATGATTAAAATATTAGTTGTAGAGGATAACATTGTTCAACAAAAAATCATTACCACAAAATTAACACAAGAGGGCTACCAATTTATCACTGCTTCAAATGGACAAGAAGCTCTAAATTGTCTAGATACAGAAGAAGTACAATTGATTATAACTGATATCATGATGCCCATGATGGATGGTTATCAATTAATTCAAGAACTCAGGTCAGCTGCTTACAATGTCCCAATCATTGTTATGACAGCAAAATCACAAATGGAAGATATGACAAAAGGGTTTGGCCTTGGTGCAGATGATTATATGGTTAAGCCTGTGCAGTTACAAGAATTAGCTTTACGTATTAAGGCACTCTTGAGGAGAGCTAATATTGTAGCTCAACATCAGCTAATTATTGGGAATACTTGTCTTAATGAAGATGAATTAAGCTTGAAATATTTTGAGCAAGAAATTGTATTTCCTCAGAAAGAATTTAGGGTTCTTTTCCACTTACTTAGCTATCCTAATAGGATTTTCACACGTTTAGAACTATTGGATAGTATTTGGGGAATGGATACTGATTTAGATGAGCGGGTGGTAGATGCTTGCATCAATAAAATTAGACGAAAAGTAGAACACTTACCAGATTTTAAGATTGAAACGGTGAGAGGGGTAGGGTATCGTGCAAAAAATGACTAAGCTAAGGCGATTTCGGTTTCCGTTAAGATTTTATTTCACATTAATGTTTGTGTTAACGATGCTTTTCTCAGTCCTAGCTTCTCTTTTACTAGTTGCAGCAATAGTTTTTACTTTTTTTCAAGGAGTCTTAACTACTCATGTATTACAAGTTAGCGCTCTCGCTGTTGTTTTTTTAAGCCTTGTGATAGCTAGTATTAGTATGTGGTACGGTTCTTATCATTTAACAAAACCAATTTTAGATATTAGCCATATTGTGTCCAATGTTGCAGGCGGTGACTTTGAAGGGCATATTTATCGAAACAGTAATCGTCGTAAATCCTATGAGTATTATAATGAATTGGATGAGCTATCTGAAAGTATTAATCAGATGATTGTTTCTTTATCTCATATGGATCATATGCGAAAAGACTTTATCACTAATGTTTCTCATGAGCTAAAGACTCCGATTGCTGCAGTAGCTAATATTGTAGAACTATTACAAGATCCAGAATTAGATGAAGAAACACAAAGTGAGTTATTAGGTCTTGTTAAAACAGAGAGCCTAAGGTTAACAAGATTATGTGATACGATGTTGCAAATGTCGCGCGTGGATAATCAGGAGACTATTGGGGAGCTATCCTCTGTTCGTGTAGATGAACAAATTCGTCAAGCAATGATTAGTTTAACAGAACGTTGGCAAGCTAAAAGGATAAATTTTCAACTGGATTCAAAACCATATACTGTTTACTCAAACTCTGACTTGCTGATGCAAGTTTGGATAAACCTTTTAGATAATGCAATAAAATATTCCGAGGATATTGTAGACTTAAGTGTACGAATGGAAGAAACTAATAATCATTATCTGAGAGTTATTATTTCTGATAAAGGTAGGGGAATTTCTCAATATGATGTTCAGCATATATTTGATAAATTTTACCAAGCGGATCAGTCGCATAATCAACAAGGAAATGGATTAGGACTAGCAATAGTTAAACGTATAATTGTTCTTTGTAAGGGACATATTAGTGTCTCCAGTCAGTTGGAAATTGGAACAGAATTTTGTGTAGAACTACCTTTATCATAATTATTTAAAACAATAACTGCCAATTGGCAGTTATTGTTTTATTTGTTTAGAAATAAATATACTAAAAATAGACAAAAACTATAAAAATATTTGATAATAAATATAGCAAGTGTATAATATTACAAAATATAGGAATTTGGAAGGGGATTTTTTATGGGAAAAGAAAAATTAATTTTAGCTTATTCTGGTGGTTTAGATACCTCTGTTGCTATAGCTTGGTTAAAAAAAGATTATGACGTTATTGCTGTCTGTATGGATGTTGGCGAAGGTAAAGATCTTGATTTTATTCACGATAAAGCTTTAACAATAGGTGCCATAGAATCTTATATTTTAGATGTTAAAGATGAGTTCGCTGAGCATTTTGTTTTACCAGCTTTACAGGCACATGCGATGTATGAACAAAAATACCCGCTTGTTTCAGCGCTTAGTCGTCCAATTATTGCCCAAAAATTAGTTGAAATGGCACATCAAACAGGTGCGACCACAATTGCACATGGATGTACAGGTAAAGGAAATGACCAAGTGCGTTTTGAAGTTGCAATTGCAGCACTAGATCCTGAATTAAAAGTAATTGCCCCTGTTCGTGAGTGGCAGTGGCATCGTGAAGAGGAAATTACTTTTGCAAAAGCTAACGGCGTACCTATTCCAGCAGATTTAGATAACCCTTATTCTATAGACCAAAATTTATGGGGACGTGCCAATGAATGTGGTGTGCTTGAGAATCCTTGGAATCAAGCGCCAGAAGAAGCTTTTGGTATTACAAAATCACCAGAAGAAGCTCCTGATTGTGCAGAATATATTGATATTACGTTCCAAAATGGGAAGCCTATAGCTATAAACAATCAAGAAATGACACTAGCAGATTTGATTTTATCGCTAAATGAAATTGCAGGAAAACATGGTATTGGACGCATTGATCATGTTGAAAATCGTTTAGTCGGTATCAAATCACGTGAAATTTATGAATGTCCTGCGGCAATGGTACTGTTAGCTGCTCATAAAGAAATTGAAGATTTAACATTAGTCCGTGAAGTGTCTCATTTTAAACCTATCCTTGAAAATGAACTATCAAATCTTATTTATAATGCTTTATGGTTTAGTCCAGCTACAAAAGCTATCATTGCCTATGTCAAAGAAACACAAAAAGTGGTTAATGGTACTACAAAAGTTAAGTTATATAAAGGTTCTGCCAAAGTCGTTGCTCGCCACTCGTCTAATTCATTATATGATGAGAACTTAGCAACTTATACAGCTGCTGATAACTTTGATCAAGATGCAGCAGTTGGTTTTATCAAACTCTGGGGACTTCCAACCCAAGTTAATGCACAAGTAAACAAAGGATAAATAAAGGAAGATAAGAGGATGACAAAAAATCATAAGTTATGGGGTGGTCGTTTTGAAAGTAGTCTTGAAAAATGGGTTGAAGAGTTCGGTGCATCAATCAGTTTCGACCAAAAGTTAGCTCCCTATGATATGAAGGCTTCTATGGCCCATGTCACAATGTTAGGCAAAACGGATATTATTAGTCAAGAAGAAGCAGGCTTGATAAAAGATGGTTTAAAAATACTGCAAGATAAATACAGAGCAGGTCAATTGACTTTTAGCATATCAAATGAAGACATTCATATGAACATAGAGAGCTTATTAACCGCTGAAATTGGAGAAGTAGCAGGTAAGCTTCATACTGCACGTTCACGAAATGATCAAGTGGCTACAGATATGCACCTTTATTTGAAAGATAAATTGCAAGAAATGATGAAGAAATTGCTTCATTTACGAACAACCTTAGTTAATTTAGCAGAAAATCATATCTATACTGTTATGCCAGGATATACACATTTACAACATGCTCAGCCGATTTCATTTGGACATCATCTAATGGCTTACTATAATATGTTTACGCGTGATACAGAGCGATTAGAGTTTAATATGAAACACACCAATCTATCACCATTAGGAGCAGCAGCTCTAGCAGGGACAACATTTCCTATTGACCGCCATATGACAACTCGTTTATTAGATTTTGAAAAACCATATAGTAATTCGCTTGATGCTGTCTCAGATCGTGACTTTATCATAGAATTTTTATCCAATGCTAGCATTTTAATGATGCATTTATCACGTTTTTGTGAAGAAATCATTAATTGGTGCAGTTATGAATATCAATTCATCACATTATCAGATACTTTCTCTACAGGATCATCTATTATGCCTCAAAAGAAAAATCCTGATATGGCAGAATTAATTCGAGGGAAGACAGGCCGTGTTTATGGAAATTTATTTAGTTTACTAACTGTTATGAAATCATTGCCGTTAGCTTATAACAAAGATTTACAAGAAGATAAAGAAGGGATGTTTGATAGCGTAGAAACAGTCAGCATAGCTATTGAAATCATGGCTAATATGCTTGAGAAAATGACTGTGAATGAGCACATAATGATGACCTCAACGGAGACTGATTTTTCAAATGCAACAGAATTAGCAGATTATTTAGCAAGTAAGGGGGTACCTTTCAGAAAAGCACATGAAATTGTAGGTAAATTGGTTTTAGAATGCAGTAAAAATGGTTCTTATTTACAGGATATACCTTTAAAATATTATCAAGAAATTTCAGAGTTGATAGAAAACGATATCTATGAGATATTAACTGCAAAGACAGCAGTTAAACGAAGAAATTCATTAGGAGGAACAGGGTTTGACCAGGTTAAAGAACAGATCCTGTTGGCACGTAAAGAATTGAAAGCGGAATGACTGCTTTCTGAAAAAACCTCGTTTAACTCTGTTAAGTTTCTCACGTATTTTCAGTAAAAAACTAGCATTTTTTATAGAATTGTGCTAGAATTAACATGTAAGTGGGCAACGCCCAAAAAATAAATAGGAGGCCTGAATAATGGCAATCGTTTCAGCAGAAAAATTCGTCCAAGCAGCTCGTGATAACGGCTATGCAGTAGGTGGATTTAACACAAACAACCTTGAGTGGACTCAAGCTATCTTGCGCGCAGCAGAAGCTAAAAAAGCTCCAGTACTTATCCAAACTTCAATGGGTGCGGCTAAATACATGGGTGGTTACAAACTTTGTAAACAACTTATTGAAACTTTGGTTGAATCAATGGGTATTACTGTACCAGTTGCTATCCACCTTGACCACGGTCATTACGATGATGCCCTTGAGTGTATTGAAGTAGGTTACACTTCAATTATGTTTGATGGTTCACACCTTCCAGTTGAAGAAAACCTTGAAAAAGCACGCGAAGTTGTTGCTAAAGCACATGCTAAAGGTATTTCAGTAGAAGCTGAAGTTGGTACTATCGGTGGTGAAGAAGATGGTATTGTCGGTAAAGGTGAATTAGCACCAATCGAAGACGCTAAAGCTATGGTTGAAACTGGTATTGACTTCTTGGCTGCAGGTATCGGTAACATTCATGGACCATACCCAGCAAACTGGGAAGGACTTGACCTTGATCACTTGAAGAAATTGACTGAAGCTGTTCCTGGTTTCCCAATCGTGTTACACGGTGGTTCAGGTATTCCTGATGATCAAATCCAAGAAGCTATCAAACTTGGTGTTGCTAAAGTTAACGTTAACACAGAATGTCAATTAGCTTTCTGTCAAGCAACTCGTGACTACGCTGTTGAATTCAACGCTAACGAAGCTGAATACATGAAGAAAAAACTCTTTGACCCACGTAAATTCTTGAAACCTGGTTTCGATGCAATTACAGAAGCAGTTGAAGAACGTATTGACGTGTTTGGTTCAGCAAACAAAGCATAATTAACATAAAACAGATAATAGTTAAAAGCTCACTTATGGTGAGCTTTTTTTGGATTATATGACTTTTTATTAAATAGATACTCTTTAAAGATTGATATGCTTAAGATAATTTCGAATAAATGCCGCTGAATCTGTGAGTTGTTGCTCTTCTTTTGGGCTTAGTGAAAGAGAAATTCTTTCTACAATTCCTACTCTACCAATAATAGCTGGATATCCAAGGTAAACCCCTTCGGACTCATAGAAGGTAGATACAGGTAGTAACTCATGGGAATCATTTAACACAGCTAAAACGATGCGGACAGCTGCGGTAGCGATACCATAACTAGTATATTTTTTACCAAAAAAGACAGTGTGCCCGCCTTTTAAAGAAGCTTCTTTTATCTGTTCTAATTCTTCTACTTTTAATAGTGATATAGCTGGTTGTCCTTTTACAGTTACCTGACTCCAAGCGACAAATTGGGAGTTACCATGCTCTCCTAGATTATAACCACCGATACTCCTTGGATCAACTTGTAGGCGTTGACCAAGCACTCTTTTCATCCGAGCAGTATCCAATAAGGTTCCTGTTCCGATAACGCGTGATTTAGGAAATTGAGTATATTCTTGATAAAGCTGGGTGATGGCATCAACAGGATTAGTAACGACAATAAGGATCCCTCTAAAACCAGATGATTTTAACTTTTGGCTAACGTCGTAGACTTCTTTACTGGTAAATGGTAGTTCAGCAAAGCGATTAGCTTCTTTGTTATTCTGTAGTGAAATATCACCTAAGGCTGAAATCACAACATCAGCATCTGACAACGCGTCATAGTCGTTTAATACTATATTAGCGTGATAAGTAGCATTTGCCAGAGCATCTTGAAAATCAATCATATCAGCATTAACCTTATCAACATTAGTATCAATAAAGACATAATCATCACCAATACCTTGTGCAATAAGAGCGTGTGCAACAGTTGATCCAACGTGCCCCATGCCTATAATTCCAATTTTACGTGTCATATGAAACCTCCTTTGATTATTGTTGTCTATTATAATATTTTGAAAGAAAATGTAAACTAAAAAATGAATTAGAAGGAAGTGTGTCTTATTATAAAAAATATGTAAGCGATTTAGATAAAACAAATGAAAAAGTAATTTTGAAAAGAACTTGCTAGAAGAAGTAAGTTGTGATAGAATAGTCTAGTATGTGGTGCTAGCACATCCGTAAATATTGATCAATATAGGAGGAACTCGTAAAATGGCTAAAGTATGTTATTTCACAGGACGTAAAACAGTTTCTGGTAACAACCGTTCACACGCGATGAACCAAACAAAACGTACTGTTAAACCAAACCTTCAAAAAGTTACTGTTCTTATCGACGGTAAACCAAAAAAAGTTTGGGTTTCAGCTCGTGCGCTTAAATCTGGTAAAGTAGAACGCGTTTAATAAACTGAGAAAGCCTTAGGGCTTTTTTTAGTGTTTCTAAGGCTGATTTGATAGTTAGATACCTCTATTTTTTTACAATAATAGTGAGATATGATAGAATAGAGTGATAAAAACTTTTTGAGGTAGTAGATATGACTGTAAAAATCAATACAAGAGATGGTCAAATTGAACTCTCTGATGACGTTATTGCAACTGTCGTTGGAGGTTCAGCAACGGAAATTTTTGGCGTTGTTGGTATGGCAAGTAAAAGTGCTATCAAAGATAACTTTCAAGCACTTTTGCGTAAGGAAAACTACGCAAAAGGTGTTGTTGTGAGGTCTAGTGAAGCGGGCATCGCAGTAGATGTTTATACTGTCATGAGTTACGGCGTCAAAATTAGTGAAGTTTCAAAAAATATTCAAGAGCGAGTGAAATTCAATCTCGAAAATCAGCTTGGTTTATCTGCTGATATGGTGAATGTTTATGTGCAAAGTATTAAGGTTGTAGGAGAAGATTAGTGTCAAAGATTACGACAAGTTTATTCCAAGAAATGGTACAAGCTGCCAGTACACGTCTGAGTAAACAGGCAGAGTATGTCAACTCATTAAATGTATTCCCAGTTCCAGATGGTGATACTGGTACGAATATGGGGATGACTATGGAAAACGGAGCCAAGGAAGTTTCGGACAAACCAGCGACGACTGTTGGAGAAGTTGGTCAAATTCTTTCTAAAGGTGTATTGATGGGAGCACGTGGAAATTCAGGTGTAATTACATCACAATTATTCCGTGGTTTTGGTCAAAGTATCAAGGATAAAGAAGAATTAACGGGTCAAGATTTGGCACACGCTTTCCAGAATGGTGTTGAAGTAGCTTATAAAGCCGTTATGAAACCAGTTGAAGGAACTATCTTGACAGTATCACGCGGTGCAGCTACCGCTGCTCTAAAAAAAGCTGAAGAAACTGATGATGCAGTTGAAGTTATGCGCGCAACTCTCAAAGGTGCTAAGCGTGCTCTTGCTAAAACACCGGATATGCTACCTGTTCTTAAAGAGGTTGGTGTTGTTGATTCTGGTGGTCAAGGACTCGTCTTTATTTACGAAGGTTTCCTCTCAGCACTGACTGGGGAATATATCGCATCAGAAGATTTTAAAGCAACTCCCGCAACAATGACTGAAATGGTTAATGCAGAGCACCATAAAGCTGTAGTAGGCCACGTAGCCACAGAAGATATTAAATATGGCTATTGTACAGAAGTCATGGTTGGTTTAAAGCAAGGACCAACTTACGTTAAGGAATTTAACTACGAAGAATTTCAAGGTTATCTTAGCAATCTAGGGGATTCTTTACTAGTTGTTAATGATGATGAAATTGTCAAGGTTCATGTTCATACAGAAGATCCAGGTCTTGTTATGCAAGAAGGTTTGAAATATGGATCGCTTGTGAAGGTTAAAGTTGAAAACATGCGTAACCAACATGATGCCCAAATGCAAAAGGTTGAAGTTGAAGAAACTGTCAAAGAAACTAAAGAATATGGTATTATTGCTGTTGTAGCTGGTGACGGTCTAGCTGAGATTTTTAAATCACAAGGTGTTGATTATATCATCTCTGGCGGCCAGACTATGAACCCATCTACAGAAGATATTGTAAAAGCGATTGAAAAAGTAAACGCTAGAAATGTTATTATTTTACCAAACAATAAGAACATCTTCATGGCTGCACAGTCAGCTGCAGATGTCGTTGATATTCCAGCAGCAGTAGTAGAGACACGTACAGTTCCACAAGGATTTACTAGCTTACTTGCTTTTGATCCTGCTAAGTCTCTTGAAACTAATGTAGCTGATATGACAAATAGCCTCTCAGATGTCATTAGTGGTAGTGTGACTTTAGCTGTTCGTGATACAACGATAGATGGCCTTGAAATTCATGAAAACGACATCCTTGGGATGGTTGATGGTAAAATTCTAGTATCTACACCAGATATGGAAAAAGCACTTAAAGACACTTTTGATAAAATGATTGATGAAGATAGTGAAATCGTGACAATCTATGTTGGTGAAGATGGTAAACAAGCATTAGCCGAGACCTTGTCGGAATATCTTGAGGAGACTTATGAAGATGTTGAAGTTGAGATCCACCAAGGAGATCAACCTGTATATCCATACCTCATGAGCGTTGAATAATTGATAAAATAAAAAATTAGGAGAGATACTTCTAATTTTTTATTTTATCAGAGTTTCTATTTTAGTATGATAAAGCATCAGTATTTTGAAAATTTTGACAAATTGTGCTAGAATTGTTTTAAAACATTCATACAAAGGAGATTTATGATGTCATTAATTATTCTTACGGTTATTTTGGTTTTAGTGATTGTTCTGTTGATAACTTCTTTATACGTTGTTAAACAACAGACGGTAGCCATCATTGAACGCTTTGGTAAATATCAAAAGACTGCTACTAGCGGTATTCATATTCGTGTACCATTGGGTATCGATAAGATTGCAGCACGAGTGCAGTTACGTCTTTTACAGAGTGAAATTATAGTTGAGACAAAAACAAAAGATAATGTTTTTGTCACTTTAAATATTGCTACACAATATCGTGTCAATGAAAATAACGTTACAGACGCTTATTACAAATTAATAAAGCCAGAAGCTCAGATTAAATCTTATATCGAAGATGCTTTGCGTTCATCAGTTCCTAAACTTACATTAGATGAGCTATTCGAAAAGAAAGATGAAATAGCCTTGGAAGTTCAACATCAAGTGGCAGAAGAAATGTCAACATACGGCTACATCATTGTTAAGACTTTAATTACTAAGGTTGAGCCAGATGCAGAAGTAAAACAATCCATGAACGAAATCAATGCTGCACAACGTAAACGTGTAGCAGCTCAAGAATTAGCGAATGCTGATAAGATCAAAATTGTAACTGCTGCAGAAGCAGAAGCAGAAAAAGATCGTCTACATGGTGTGGGTATTGCGCAACAACGTAAAGCAATTGTAGATGGGTTAGCTGATTCGATTCAAGAATTGAAAGATGCTAACGTGACATTGACAGAAGAACAAATCATGTCTATCTTGTTAACAAATCAATATTTAGATACTTTAAATACATTTGCTATTAATGGTAATCAAACGATTTTCTTACCAAATAACCCAGAAGGTGTTGAAGATATTCGTACACAAGTTTTATCTGCTCTTAAAACAAGATAATGAACTTTTTATAGAAGCAAAATAACCAGAGCATTTGCTCTGGTTATTTTGTGTCTGACTTATTTATTATAATTGGAGAGACGGAAAAAAGTTATTTTTTACCGTAACGTTTGTACTCATGAATGATTTTCAGAGCACGTTTTCTAGTTTTAATGTTAGGACTTTTAAGTCTGCGATAGGCTGACGATAGGTCTGTTTTTTCAGCCATGATTACCTCCTATAGACAATTTATTAACGTTAACAGACACCAGTATACCACAAAAAAATTAACTGGTAAAGTACTTTGTTGATAAATTTAAAAATAAATAGCAAAGTAATTAAATATCAATCAAAAGTAATAAGTTCAAAGATATATTAAACCTTTATTAATGAGGTTTAGATTTGACAAGTGATGTTAAGTGAAAGATGAATGAGGAAAATACCCAACGAGAAAGTAGCTAATGGCTATCATTGTGCATATAAAAAAACGATCGATGAGTGATCGTTTTTCAGCAAACTAAATAATTATTTTTAATGTAATTGAATGAAAATTTATACTTGTGAAAGTGTATCGGTTAAGTTAATAAGGTCAGTTTTTATTTATCGTAAGCACTTAGGAAGTGTTTTGGAGCGTATCCACGAGAGTAGATAAACCCGGCATCGCGTGAAGGATAGCTTGATTCAGAAGGCGCATACCCACGAGAGTAGATAAATCCGGCATCACGTGAAGGATAAGACACTGTGTCTGCCTTCGCAAGACTTGCTGAAGTAGCTAATAATAGAGTGACAGCTGAAGCTGCTGTTAAAACACTGATTTTAAGTTTCATTATAAAATCCTTTCAAAGATAATAAACTATTCTTGCACAGTGGTTAGTTCATTTTGTGCATACTATATTATATCATCAAAAGCTCATTAAAACAACATGTTTTTAATTTTAAACAAATATATAATTAATTAAATATCGATTAAAATTAAAAAATGAGATTTAGTAACTTATTTAATAGTATACAATCCAATAACGACTGTCTAATTTGATCTATAGTTGAGGCTAGTCGTAGATTTCATCAAAGATGTGGTAATAAAAAATCCCCTCCAGTTCCATTGTAATGATGACAATGACAAAACCTGTAGGGGTATAAATAGTCTATATTTAAATGTGGATAAATTTTATTTTAAGAAGCGTTGTAGAAATTCCTTAGTTCTTTCTTGTGTTGGATTTTCGAAAAGTTGCTTAGGAGTACCCTGCTCTGCAATGATTCCTTTGTCCATGAAAATAACGCGGTCTGATACTTCTTTAGCAAATTCCATCTCGTGTGTCACAATTATCATTGTTAATCCAGATTTAGCTAGATCTTGCATTGTTTTAAGGACCTCACCAACCATTTCTGGATCCAAGGCTGAAGTTGGTTCATCAAAAAGTATAGCTTCTGGGTTAACAGAAAGTGCTCGGGCGATTGCGACACGTTGCTTTTGCCCACCTGATAATTGTTTTGGTTTAGCTTTCCAATATTGCTCAGTCATGCCAACAGCATTTAAGTTTTCTTTAGCAATCTTTTCAGCTTCTTGGCGTTCACGTTTTAGAACAGTAGTCTGTGCAACAATAGCGTTCTCTAAGATGTTTAAATTCTCAAAGAGGTTAAAAGATTGAAAGACCATCCCAAGTTTTTCACGATAATTATTTAAATCATAGCCTTTTTCAAGAACATTGTGACCGTGATATAAGATTTCTCCTCCACTTGGTTCTTCTAAGAGGTTAATAGAACGTAGGAAAGTTGATTTTCCTGATCCAGAAGAACCAATGATAGAAATAACTTCGCCTTTGTTGACCGAAAGCGAAATGTCTTTTAACACTTCATTGCTTCCGTAAGATTTTTTCAAATGTTTAATTTCTAAAATAGCTTGTGTCATACCAACCTCCTAGACTTGTAATTGATTCGCACCGGTTGTGTAATTATCTGAATCAAAACGTTTTTCAATGTAACGTAAGATACGTGTTACGGTGAAGGTTAAGATGAAGTAAATAATCGCAATAATGGTGAATGTTTGGAAATATTGGTAGGTTTGTGTTGCAACAGTATTACCAGAGAAGTAGAGTTCGACAACAGAGATAACGTTCAGTACAGAGGTATCTTTGATATTGATAACAAACTCATTACCAGTAGCTGGGAGTATGTTACGTACAACTTGTGGTAGAACAATTTTTCGCATGGTTTGTCCATGGGTGAAACCAAGTGCAGTTGCGGCTTCAAATTGTCCTTTATCAACAGAGAAAATACCACCACGTACAATTTCGCTCATATAAGCACCAGTATTGATTGAAACAATAAATATAGCTGCTAGTGTACGGTCCAGCGAAACTCCGAAAGCTTGTGCTGTTCCGTAGTAGATAACCATTGATTGTACAATCATAGGTGTCCCGCGGAAGACCTCAATATAGATGTTAAGTAACCAACCTAATAATTTTTGTAAGGCAGCCTTTAACTTATTGTCAGATTTTGGTGCTGTACGGAAAACACCGATGAGAAGGCCGATAAATAATCCGACGATAGTTCCTACCATAGAAATTAGGAGGGTTGTAGCTGTTCCTCTGAGGAATTGAGAACCATTGTTTTTTAAAATAGTTGCCATCTGTTCAAAGAAGTTTGGTTTTCCATTTTTTTCTTTTTTAACGGATGGTTGTTCTTTAATCATCTTATCCATCAAGGCGATTTGTTTATCTCTAGAAATGCTTTCGAGAACTTGATTGACTTGATTAATACGATTGTCACCTTTACGCATCCCAACGGAAATATTTGTATCGGCATCAGATGTTTTAAACCCTTGGTGCAGTTCAATCATTTTTAATTTAGGATTAGCAGTTTGAGCGGAAGTTGCATCTGGACGTTCTGAAACATAGGCGTCTACAACACCAGATTCTACAGCTTGTCTTAATTGATTAAAGTCCCCCATGGCAACTTCTTTTTTGACACCATTGATTTGATCAATGAGGTTGTATAAGTAGACTCCTTGTTGGGCAGTTACTTTAGCATTTTTGAAATCACTAATATTTTTAGCATTAGTATATTTTCCTTCAGCGTTAACAACTAGAGTAGGTTCTGAAATGTAGTAAGGCTTTGAAAAATTAATTTCTTTTTTACGTTCTTCGGTAGGACTCATTCCTGCAATAATCATATCGAGTTTTCCAGAAGTTAGTGCTGGAACAAGGCCTTCCCATTTTGTTTTGACAACAACAACTTTTTTATTTAACTTTTTAGCTAACTTTTTAGCGACTTGTACATCATAACCATTAGCATATTGATCAGTTCCTTCAATAGGAACTGCACCATTTGTGTTATCATTTTGTGTCCAGTTGAAAGGCGCATAGGCTGCCTCCATACCGACACGTAGATATTCATCTGCTTGTATACTTGTCATACCTCCAAAGGTGATAAGCAAAGCAGTGAATAAACTTAGTAATATTTTTTTCATTCAACAGCCTCCGATAAGTTACTTCCTCCTATTTTACCGAAAAACAAGGTCGATTTCAATATCATTATCTTATTGAAAGCGATTAATTGTATTTTTATGTTAAAATGGTATACAAACAAAGGAGGGAGGATGATAATGAAGAAATGTTTTTTGGCTATTTGTTTAGCTCTTAGTTTTTTTATGGTTTCAGTTCAAGCAGATGAGGTGGACTATAACATTCCTCATTATGAGGGTAATCTAACTATTCACAATGATAATAGTGCTGATTTTACAGAGAAGGTTACTTACCAATTTGATTCGTCCTATAATGGACAGTATGTCACGTTAGGTACGGCGGGTAAGTTACCTGACAATTTTGATATTAATAATAAGCCACAGGTTGAAGTTTCAATTAATGGTAAAGTAAGGAAAGTTAGTTACCAGATAGAAGATTTGGAGGATGGCTACCGTTTGAAAGTGTTTAATGGTGGTGAAGCAGGTGATACTGTTAAAGTCAATGTTCAGTGGAAACTAAAAAATGTTCTATTTATGCATAAGGATGTTGGTGAACTTAACTGGATTCCTATTAGCGACTGGGATAAAACGTTAGAGAAAGTAGATTTTTGGATATCAACTGACAAAAAGGTTGCTCTTTCTCGTCTTTGGGGGCACTTGGGTTATCTTAAAACTCCTCCTAAAATAAGACAAAATAATAATCGTTACCATTTGACAGCTTTTAATGTAAACAAACGATTAGAATTTCATGGTTATTGGGATAGATCTTATTTTAATCTACCTACAAACAGTAAAAATAATTACAAGAAAAAAATTGAACATCAAGAGAAGATAATAGAGCGTCATGGTTTTATCCTAAGTTTCTTGTTAAGGATATTATTACCTTCATTCTTTATTATTGTGACACTATTCATCTCAATTAGGGTGTTCCTGTTTAGAAAAAAAGTTAATAAATACGGGCAATTCCCTAAGGATCATCATTTATATGAAGCACCTGAGGACCTTTCACCATTAGAGTTAACTCAAAGCATTTATAGTATGAGCTTTAAAAATTTTCAAGATGAGGAGAAGAAAACTCACCTTATCAGTCAAGAACAACTCATACAGTCAATTCTATTAGACTTGATTGATAGAAAAGTATTGAATTATGATGATAACTTGTTATCTCTAGCTAACTTAGATAGAGCTTCTGATGCAGAAATAGATTTTATAGAGTTTGCTTTTGCGGATTCTACGAGTTTGAAGCCAGATCAACTCTTTTCTAATTACCAATTTAGTTATAAAGAAACACTACGTGAACTGAAAAAGCAGCACAAGGCTTCAGATCTGCAAAATCAAATGAGACGCCGAGGAAGTAATGCCTTATCAAGAATTACGCGTCTCACAAGGTTGATTTCTAAAGACAATATAAACTCTCTTAGAAGAAAGGGAATTTCATCCCCTTATCGTAAAATGTCTTCAGAAGAGTCTAAAGAATTATCTAGGTTAAAAAGATTCAGTTACCTATCACCTCTTATTTCTTTTGTTGTTATAATTTATACGCTTTTTTTAAATTATTTTACCTATTTCTGTATCTATCTCTTATTGTTTGGTGTTATCCTGTTGTTGAATAAAATCATTTTTATGATGACAAGAAAAATAAGTAACGGTTATATTGTAACTGAAGATGGAGCAAGTCGTGTCTACCAATGGACTAGTTTTAGGAACATGCTAAGGGATATCAAATCGTTTGATCGTTCAGAGTTAGAAAGTATCGTATTATGGAATCGAATATTGGTTTACGCTACTTTATTCGGCTACGCTGACCGTGTTGAGAAAGTACTCAGAGTGAACCAAATAGATATTCCAGAAAGATTTGCAAACATTGATAGTCATCGATTTGCGATTTCAGTCAATCAATCTAGTAATCATTTTTCAACGATAACTGAAGATGTTAGTCACGCTTCTAATTTTAGTGTTAATTCAGGCGGTTCTTCAGGTGGTTTCTCAGGCGGCGGAGGCGGCGGAGGTGGCGGTGCCTTCTAATTTTCCAAAAGTATGGTATAATAAAGAAAAATTTATGGAGTTATTATGTTAATAATTGAATTACTCAAAGCCCTATTTTTAGGAGTCGTTGAGGGAGTGACAGAATGGTTACCTGTTTCTAGTACTGGCCATTTAATCTTGGTTCAAGAGTTTATGAAGTTGAACCAAAGCAAATCCTTTGTTGAAATGTTTAATATTGTTATACAACTTGGGGCAATTATGGCAGTTATTGTCATTTATTTTAAACGCCTTAACCCATTTCAGCCAGGTAAATCTGCTAGAGAAATTCGTTTAACTTGGCAATTATGGTTAAAAGTAGTGATAGCTTGTATTCCATCTATTTTAATTGCTTTACCATTTGATAATTGGTTTGAAGCTCATTTTAATTTCATGATTCCGATTGCAATAGCCCTAATCTTTTATGGTTTTGTCTTCATATGGGTTGAAAAACGTAATGCACACCTCAAACCACAGGTAACCGAATTGGCAAGTATGTCTTACAAGACAGCTTTCTTGATTGGATGTTTCCAGGTTCTCAGTATTGTTCCGGGAACCAGTCGTTCTGGAGCTACTATTTTAGGAGCAATTATTATTGGAACTAGTCGTTCGGTCGCTGCTGACTTTACTTTCTTCCTTGCCATCCCAACTATGTTTGGTTATAGTGGACTTAAGGCGGTTAAATATTTTTTAGATGGTAACGTCTTGAGTTTAGACCAATCTTTAATACTTTTAGTAGCAAGTCTGACAGCTTTCGTAGTTAGTTTATATGTTATTCGTTTCTTGACAGACTATGTCAAACGACACGATTTCACCATCTTTGGTAAGTATCGTATAGTCTTAGGAAGTTTACTCATCCTCTACTGGTTAGTTGTTCATTTATTCTAAAATATAACATAAAAAGCTGAGTATTCCTCAGCTTTTTAGCGTGTTAGGCTGTGAAAAATTGCTAAAAAATAGCTTTTTCGGTATAATAAGAAAACTGAATACTCGTATGAGGTGATGATATGGAAATGAAACAAATCAGTGAAACAACACTGAAAATTACAATTAGTATGGAAGATTTAGAAGATCGTGGTATGGAGCTGAAAGATTTCCTAATCCCTCAGGAGAAGACTGAGGAATTTTTCTATTCTGTCATGGATGAATTAGACTTGCCAGAAAACTTTAAAAATAGTGGTATGTTAAGTTTTCGAGTAACACCTAAAAAAGATCGCATTGATGTTTTTGTTACAAAGTCTGAATTAAGTAAAGATTTAAATTTAGAAGAATTAGCAGATTTGGGTGACATTTCAAAAATGTCTCCAGAAGACTTTTTTAAAACCTTGGAACAATCGATGTTGGAAAAAGGGGATACGGATGCCCATGCCAAATTAGCAGAAATTGAAAATATGATGGATAAAGCAACTCAAGAAGTAGTTGAGGAAAATGTTTCTGAAGAACAACCTGAAAAGGAAGTAGAAACGATTGGATATGTTCACTATGTCTTTGATTTTGATAATATTGAAGCTGTAGTTCGATTTTCACAAACGATTGATTTTCCAATAGAAGCTTCTGAACTCTATAAAAATGGTAAAGGCTATCATATGACAATTTTGCTAGACTTGGAAAACCAACCAAGCTACTTTGCTAATTTGATGTATGCTCGAATGCTTGAACATGCTAATGTGGGCACAAAAACACGAGCTTACTTGAAAGAGCATAGTATTCAATTGATTCATGATGATGCTATTTCAAAATTACAAATGATTGAGATGGGATAAAATGATACCTTTTACAATTGAGTATATTTTTGTATTGATTGGAGCATTTTTATTATCAATCATTCTAACTCCTATTATTCGAGTTATATCTTTGAAGGTAGGAGCGGTTGATAAACCGAACGCTCGAAGAATCAACAAAGTACCAATGCCAAGTAGTGGTGGTTTAGCAATATTTCTCTCCTTTGTTGTAACAACATTATTTTTCATGCCAATGGCGGCCAGTAGACACTTTATAGAAGTCTCTTATTTTCACTACATTTTGCCTGTAATTATTGGCGGTCTCGTAGTTACAACAACAGGATTTATAGATGACATCTTTGAATTAAGACCTCGTTATAAAATGTTGGGAATTATTATTGCAGCTATTATCATATGGAAATTTACACATTTTAGATTTGATAGTTTTAAGATTCCAATAGGTGGTCCACTCTTGGAGTTTGGTCCTATTTTAACTTTCTTTTTGACAGTTTTATGGATTATTTCAATCACTAATGCTATCAATCTGATTGATGGTCTAGATGGTCTAGTTAGTGGTGTTTCAATCATCAGTCTAGCAACGATGGCAGTGGTTTCTTATTTCTTTTTACCTAAAATAGATTTTTTTCTCACGCTAACTATTGTTATTTTAATCGCCTCAATAGTTGGTTTTTTCCCTTATAATTATCATCCAGCCATTATCTACCTAGGTGATGCTGGTGCCTTGTTTATAGGATTTATGATTGGTGTATTATCGCTTCAAGGTTTAAAAAACTCCACAGCTGTTGCAGTGATAACACCTGTCATTATTTTAGGAGTTCCTATTTTGGATACAGCTGTTGCTATTGTGAGGCGTAAATTATCAGGGAAAAAGATTTCTGAAGCTGATAAGATGCACCTGCATCACCGATTGCTATCTATGGGATTTACACATAGAGGAGCAGTTTTAGTTGTTTATGGTATTGCAATTATCTTTTCGCTTATCGCTTTGCTTTTAAATGTTTCTAGTCGTATTGGGGGAATTTTTCTTCTATTGGCTCTACTATTAGTAATGGAAATTTTTATAGAAGGTTTAAATATTTGGGGTGAGAATCGGACACCGCTATTTAATCTCTTAAAGTTCATTGGCAACAGTGATTACAGACAAAGTGTTATTGCTAAATATAGCGATAAGCATCAAAAATAAAAGCCTGAAAAGGCTTTTTTAGTTTTAATCATTTAGATAGCAGTCACACCTCATTTTTGCTATAATTATTTAGAATATAATATCGGGTGAGTGCCCTATAATATCTTCTTTAAACCATAGAGAAATATCACATATTCTCTGTTAACCAAGAAAAGGAGTGTACAATGTCTGTACTTGAAATCAAAAATCTTCATGTTTCTATTGAAGATAAAGAAATTTTAAAAGGTCTTAATTTAACGCTGAAAACAGGAGAAATTGCTGCTATCATGGGTCCAAATGGTACTGGGAAGTCGACACTTTCAGCAGCTATTATGGGAAATCCTAATTATGAAGTTACAGCAGGTGAAATTCTTTTTGATGGTGAAGATATTTTAGAGCTAGAAGTGGATGAACGTGCTCGTTTGGGTCTATTTCTTGCGATGCAATACCCTTCAGAGGTTCCAGGGATTACTAATGCTGAATTTATCCGAGCAGCTATGAATGCGGGAAAGGCTGATGATGATAAAATTTCCATCCGCCAATTTATTACTAAGTTAGATGAAAAGATGGAACTACTTGGCATGAAAGAAGAAATGGCGGAACGTTATCTTAACGAAGGTTTTTCAGGTGGTGAGAAGAAGCGCAATGAAATTTTACAACTCCTAATGTTAGAGCCTAAGTTTGCCCTCTTGGATGAGATTGACTCTGGCCTGGATATTGATGCTCTTAAAGTGGTATCAAAGGGAGTCAATGAAATGCGTGGTGAAGGTTTTGGTGCTATGATTATTACACAC
Source organism: Streptococcus sp. 'group B' (assembly GCF_002073795.1). Lineage (NCBI taxonomy): Bacteria > Bacillati > Bacillota > Bacilli > Lactobacillales > Streptococcaceae > Streptococcus > Streptococcus sp. 'group B'. Next base: position 350,976 of record NZ_CP020432.1, read on the forward strand.
TATCAACGCCTTTTGAATTACATTACACCAGATAAAGTACACGTTATGATGGACGGGAAGGTAGTATTGTCAGGAGGACCAGAATTAGCGGTTCGCCTTGAGAAAGAAGGTTATGCTCAAATCGCTGAAGAGCTTGGTTTAGAGTATAAAGAAGAAGTCTAATTTGTCACTTCAACTAGAAGAGAAAAGGAGTTACAAATGTCTAAAGAAGCTATATTAAATTTTTTACAAGCCAAAGGTGAGCCTACTTGGTTACAAGAATTACGACTAAAGGCTTTTGAAAAAATAGAAGAACTAGAATTACCAGTAATTGAACGTGTAAAATTTCATAGATGGAATTTAGGTGATGGAACTATTTTAGAGAATGACTATACAGCTAACATTCCAGATTTCACAGAGTTAGGAAACAATCCCAAGTTGGTTCAAATTGGGACCCAAACTGTCCTTGAACAAGTTCCTATGGAATTAATAGAGAAAGGCGTTGTCTTTACAGATTTCTATTCGGCTTTGGAAGAAATTCCAGAAGTCATAGAGCGCTACTTTGGGAAAGCACGTCCTTTTGAAGAAGATAGACTTGCTGCCTATCACACAGCTTACTTCAACAGTGGTGCAGTGCTTTATATTCCAGATAATGTTGAAATTACTCAACCAATCGAAGGTCTTTTTTATCAAGATAGTCAATCTAAAGTACCATTTAATAAGCATATCCTTCTTATTGTTGGAAAAAATGCAAAAGTTAGTTACTTAGAGCGATTTGAGTCAATTGGTGATGGGACAGAACGAACAAGTGCTAATATTTCTGTAGAAGTAATTGCCCAAGCAGGTAGCCAAATTAAATTTGCCTCAATTGATCGCCTCGGAGAAAATGTGACAACGTTTATAAGTCGTCGTGGTCGTCACAGTAGCGATGCAACAATAGATTGGGCCCTTGGGGTGATGAATGAGGGCAATGTTGTTGCTGACTTTGATTCTGATTTAATTGGTGATGGAAGCCACGCTAATTTAAAAGTAGTTGCTGCTTCGTCAGGGCGTCAAGTTCAAGGAATTGATACGCGTGTTACAAACTACGGCTGTAATTCAGTAGGACATATTTTACAGCATGGGGTTATTTTAGAGCGTGGGACTCTTACTTTTAACGGTATCGGACATATTATAAAAGGTGCAAAGGGAGCAGACGCCCAACAAGAAAGCCGAGTTCTCATGTTATCAGACAAAGCACGTTCAGATGCTAATCCTATCCTTTTGATTGATGAAAATGATGTTACAGCTGGTCACGCAGCCTCAATTGGTCAGGTTGACCCAGAGGATTTATATTATTTGATGAGCCGTGGCTTGAACCAAAAAACAGCAGAGCAATTAGTTATTCGTGGATTTTTAGGAACAGTCATTGCTGAAATACCAGTAAAAGAAGTTCGCGATGAAATGATTGCCGTTATTGATACAAAACTAGAAAAACGTTAATATGACATTACTAGATAGTTATAAACTAAAGCAAGATTTCCCAATTTTAAATCAATTAGTTAATGATGAGCCGCTTATCTATTTAGATAATGCAGCAACGACACAAAAACCGAATCAAGTTTTAGAAACTTTGCGAGATTACTACCAAAATGACAATGCAAATGTCCATCGTGGTGTTCATACTTTAGCAGAACGAGCGACTGCTCAGTACGAGACTGCTCGTGAAAAAGCAAGGCAGTTTTTAAATGCTAAATCAAGTAAAGAAATTTTATTCACACGTGGCACCACAACAGGATTAAATTGGGTAGCTAAGTTTGCCGAAAGTATTTTAGAACGAGGTGATGAGGTACTTATTTCCATTATGGAGCATCATTCTAATATTATCCCATGGCAACAAGCTTGCGAGAGAACTGGTGCTAAATTGGTTTATGCCTATCTAAAAGATGGTTCTTTAGATTTAGAAGATTTCTATAATAAATTATCCTCTAAAACTAAATTTGTTAGTTTGGCACATATCTCAAATGTACTTGGCTGTATTACACCAGTAAAAGCAATAGCAGAACGTGTGCATCAAGTTGGGGCATACATGGTTGTTGATGGAGCTCAATCAGCGCCACATATGGCGATTGATGTTCAAGACCTTGATTGTGATTTCTTCGCCTTATCTGGCCATAAGATGCTTGGTCCTACTGGTATTGGTGTTCTTTATGGGAAAGAAAGCATTTTAGATAAGATGCCACCTGTCGAATTTGGTGGTGAAATGATTGATTTTGTCTATGAGCATAGTGCAACATGGAAGGAATTGCCCTGGAAGTTTGAAGCTGGAACGCCTAATATTGCTGGAGCGATCGCTTTTGGAGAAGCTTTAGATTATTTAACGGATGTTGGTATGGATGAGATTCATCAATATGAACAAAGTTTAGTTTCTTATGTGTTGCCTAAATTACAGGCTATCGATGGTTTAACTATTTACGGACCTAGTGATGCTGAATCTCATGTAGGCGTTATTGCCTTCAATTTAGAAGGTTTACACCCACATGATGTGGCAACTGCAATGGATTACGAAGGAGTGGCTGTTCGTGCAGGTCATCATTGTGCACAACCCCTTATTAATCATCTTGGTATCCATTCGGCGGTTCGAGCAAGTTTCTATTTCTATAATACCAAAGAGGATTGCGACAAATTGGTAGACGCTATCCAAAAAACTAAGGAGTTTTTCAATGGCACTCTCTAAATTAGATAACCTCTACATGGCGGTGGTAGCTGATCATTCAAAACACCCTCATCATCATGGATTTTTAGAAGGCGTTGAACAAGTGCAGTTAAACAATCCTACATGTGGAGATGTTATTTCCTTATCTGTTAAATTTGATGGGAATATTATTTCAGATATTGCATTTGCTGGTAATGGTTGTACAATTTCTACGGCTTCATCAAGCATGATGACAGATGCAGTTATTGGGAAAACAAAAGAAGAAGCATTGCAGCTTGCTGATGTATTCTCCAAAATGGTTCAAGGCAATCAAAATCCAAAACAAGAGAAACTTGGGGATGCAGAGTTTCTAGCTGGGGTATCAAAATTTCCACAACGTATCAAATGTGCTACGCTTTCGTGGAATGCTTTAAGAAAGGCTATTGAGAGAGATAATCAGGCAGAACTCTGACAACCATAGTTGAAGGAATTACATTTAAACAACTTTTACTGACATAAGGTAGTCTAGTAGAAGAATGTCTTAAATTTAAATATTAAAGAAAGGATAAGTATGTCCGAAATAAATGAAAAAGTAGAACCACAGCCAATAGATCTTGGGGAATATAAATTTGGATTTCATGACGATGTAAAGCCAATTTATTCTACGGGAAAAGGTCTAAATGAGGCTGTTATTCGTGAGTTATCTGCAGCTAAGGGTGAACCTGAGTGGATGTTGGACTTTCGTCTAAAATCCTTGGAAACGTTTAATAAAATGCCGATGCAGACCTGGGGAGCAGATTTATCAGATATTGATTTTGATGATATTATTTATTATCAAAAAGCATCTGATAAACCTGCGCGTGATTGGGATGATGTTCCAGAAAAAATCAAAGAAACTTTTGAAAGAATTGGGATTCCAGAAGCTGAAAGAGCCTATCTTGCAGGAGCATCAGCACAATATGAATCAGAAGTAGTTTATCACAATATGAAAGAAGAATATGATAAGCTGGGTATTGTTTTTACGGATACTGACTCTGCACTTAAAGAGTACCCAGAGCTATTCAAAAAATATTTTGCTAAACTTGTCCCTCCAACAGATAATAAATTAGCTGCTCTGAACTCTGCTGTATGGTCAGGTGGAACATTTATTTATGTTCCTAAAGGTGTTAAGGTGGATATTCCACTTCAAACTTACTTCCGTATTAATAATGAAAATACTGGACAATTTGAACGTACTCTCATTATTGTTGATGAGGGAGCAAGTGTTCACTATGTTGAAGGTTGTACCGCCCCAACTTATTCTTCAAATAGTTTACATGCAGCTATAGTTGAAATTTTTGCACTTGATGGAGCTTATATGCGCTATACGACTATTCAAAATTGGTCCGATAATGTCTATAATTTAGTGACAAAACGTGCTACCGCTAAAAAAGATGCAACAGTTGAGTGGATAGATGGAAATCTAGGAGCTAAAACAACAATGAAATACCCATCGGTTTACCTTGATGGTGAAGGAGCACGTGGCACGATGTTGTCTATTGCTTTTGCAAACAAAGGACAACACCAAGATACGGGTGCAAAGATGATTCATAATGCCCCCCATACTAGTTCATCCATTGTCTCTAAATCAATTGCTAAGGGTGGGGGAAAAGTTGATTATCGAGGTCAAGTGACATTTAATAAAGATTCCAAAAAATCAGTGTCACATATAGAATGTGACACCATATTGATGGATGATATTTCAAAATCAGATACCATACCGTTTAATGAGATTCATAATTCACAGGTTGCTTTAGAGCATGAAGCAAAGGTGTCTAAGATTTCTGAAGAGCAACTGTACTACTTGATGAGTCGAGGTTTATCTGAAGCTGAAGCAACAGAAATGATTGTTATGGGGTTTGTTGAGCCCTTTACGAAAGAATTACCAATGGAATATGCGGTAGAGTTAAATCGTTTAATTTCCTATGAAATGGAAGGTTCAGTTGGTTAATTGAAGATTTCAAGAGATAATAAAAAGCCCCTATGTTATTGATGAAGGGGCTTTTATATTAGCACAGTTATTATCTAGAGCGCTTTATAAGTAATACTATCCCAGCTAAAAGACAAAGGCTAGCGATGGTGCCCAGAACAATTAAAATAGATACAAAATGTGATTGGATAAATTGATCTGTTTTTGTCCACCACTGTTCTTTTGTTTGAGGCTGTTCTTGAATAGATTTAGTTTTGGTTTTAGTAACTTCTTTTTTAGGTTTAACGGCTTTTAATACAGGAGTTTTAGAAGAAATATTTTTAGCGTCTTTAAAACCTTTTTCTACAAGAGCGTTGACAAACGGATGACGATAGTACTCTCCGTCTTGGTCTGACCAATCGCCAACTCCTAAAACCACAGTTATCAAGCGAGTATTCTGGCGTTTAGCTGTAACTAAGGCATTAAAAGCAGCGCTAGGGCTAGAACCAGTTTTTAAGCCATCTACTCCTTCTAATCCCAATTTAGCGCCGGGGGTAGAGTAGTTATAAGTTGTAAATGTTTCTTCATAAGGAGTTCCGACCATGGCCTTGACTTCAGGATATTTTGTATAGTTCAGTATATCAGGGTATTTTTTAAGGAAATGATAGGTTAAAATTGATAGATCACGTGCAGTCGTAACGTTAGTAGCATTGTTATCGTATTCTTTTGGGGAGTAAAGTCCATTAAAAGCACTCGCTACCGCCCCACTGGGGTTATAAAAGTGAGTTTTTGTCATACCGAGTTTCTTGGCGGTTTCATTGATTCGTTTAATAAAGGCGTCAGGATTGTTTTGTGATAAGTGGTTAGCAATCATAATAGTTGCTACATTAGATGACGGGACAGCCGTCATAGTAATCAGTTCACGAATAGGATAAGCAACCCCAGCATGAATATTGTTATTACTAATTTCATAAATCTTACTTATGGCTTGGTCTGTTTCTGTTGCAGTCACTGTGGTGTTGAGGTTTGTTTTTCCTTTAGCTAAGTCTTCAAATAGTAAATATAAAGTAAACATTTTAGACATGCTAGCGGGATCACGTTCTAAATCGGCGTTATCTTCCCACAAAATATGACCTTTATTGTCAATAACGATAGACGCTTTAGGTTTATTAATATCTTTAACATCATATCCGGCTTCTCGGGTAATTTGCATAATATCTTTATGTTCTTCAGCTTGCACAGAGTTTACACAAGTCAGGGATAATAAAATGCAGAGGAAAGATACGATTAATTTAGGCATAGGTAACTCCTGAAAACTTTTTATTAATATTATAACAAAAAATCACTAATAAAAAAGACATTTCATTAGTGATTTTTAATTTTATATATTCTCCTAAACCTAGCTAAAGAAACTGCTGTGCAGTAACTCCTTGTGTCAAAGGGAGATTACTATTAAAGTTTTTCGTTAACGTAGCGCACAAAATGATTCCACCACACTTTGAGGAAGAAACTGCGCTCAATACTATCTTTTGCCACTAAATGAACGCTAGGTTCCTTTATGAGATAGCCTTTTCCAACCTTATTAAGGTCAACGTAATAAGCTTTCCCTAGGTTCTCTTTTTTTGTAATAGGAGCAGTAAGCTCTTTTTTAAAGTTAATTTTTAACTGATTTTGTTTAGTGATATTTTTCTTCTGTACTACTTTCAAATCGTTTTTAGCAACAGCGATGACCGATTGTTCTTTTCCGTCTCTCACACTTGCTTCTTTACCTTTATATGCAGCTCCTTTAGCTAATACAAGGTTAGGTTCGTAGGTGTTTGTGATATAGTTCAAGAGAGAGTTAGTTGCTGTAAAGCGAGCATATTTGTCTTTATCGGCCTTATCAGCATGCATAATAACAGTGAGTAGTCTCATTCCACTTTCAGTAGATGTAGCAATAAAAGATTGGCCAGCTAATTCCGTTGTCCCAGTTTTCAAACCTGTAATACCTGGTCTAAAGACAGGCATATCTGGTAGCATGTAGTTATAAGAATGCATAATATCTTTATCAAATTTAGCAACGGACTTACTAGTAATCTTAAGAATGGAAGGATATTCGTTGACCAAATGGTAGGCAGCAATAGCAATATCACGTGCACTCATTTTATTTTCGTCGTTTTGTGACGATTTTGGATAAATGTGATTGCCTAACATACTATTATTTAAGCCAGAAGCATTGACTAGGTGGCTATCATGAATTCCCCACTTTTCCAATTGAGCAGTCATTTTATCAACAAATTTACTTTCAGTTCCTGAAATATGTTCAGCTAAAGCAATGGCTGCACTGTTAGCACTAGAAATCATGGCAGCGTCCACGAGTTGTTTAACAGTATAGCGCCTTTTTTCTAAAGGAACATTACTAGCATCAGATTCGCGTGTTAGTTGATAAGGGTAGTCAGATATATTTACTTTGGTATTCCACTTGAGGTTACCGTTATCAATTTCTTTATAGACCATATAAACGGTCATTATTTTAGTCAAGGAAGCAATAGCAGCGGGTTTGTTAGCATCTTTTTCATACAAGATTTTTCCTGAATCTAAATCAACTGCTAAGGCATGTTTAGCGGAAGCATTAAAAGATTCAGCAGAGATGGTTGGCATAAAAAAAATGCAACTAAGTAATAGAATAGAAGTAATAATTTTTTTCAAAATAACACCTTTAGAAATTTTTTAAACTTTGTCCCTCCTATTATACCATATCACTATGTCATACTAGGAATTATTATTTTCAGATAATTGAATGAAGAAAACGTTTGTTATAAAAATGTAAAAAAATGTAAAAAAATGAAAGTTAAAAAATTATCTGAAAATTTTGCGTTTTTGTCTTTTCTTAAGAATTTTTTGTGGTATAATGTTAGTCACTAGATAAATGAATTAGGAGAACAAAGCTATGGCAAAACAGAAAAATAACTGGCGCCGTGTTGGAGTTGGTGTCCTTACACTTGCTTCAGTTGCGACTCTTGCTGCATGTGGAAGTAAATCAGCTTCCCAGGATTCTAATGGAGCGATTAATTGGGCTATTCCAACAGAAATCAATACACTAGATTTATCTAAAGTTACAGACACTTACTCAAATCTAGCTATTGGTAACTCTAGTAGTAATTTCCTTCGCTTAGATAAAGATGGAAAGACAAGACCAGACTTGGCTACTAAAGTTGATGTTTCAAAAGATGGCTTAACTTATACAGCTACATTACGTAAAGGCTTGAAGTGGTCAGATGGCAGTAAACTTACTGCAAAGGATTTTGTTTATTCATGGCAACGTTTAGTTGATCCTAAAACAGCTTCACAATATGCTTACCTTGCTGTTGAAGGGCATGTGCTTAATGCCGATAAAATCAACGAAGGACAAGAGAAAGACTTGAATAAGCTAGGTGTTAAGGCAGAAGGCGATGACAAAGTTGTTATTACTTTATCTAGTCCGTCTCCGCAATTCATCTACTACCTTGCATTCACTAACTTCATGCCACAAAAACAAGAAGTTGTTGAAAAATATGGAAAAGATTACGCAACTACTTCAAAAAATACAGTTTACTCAGGACCATATACTGTTGAAGGTTGGAATGGTTCGAATGGTACTTTCACGCTGAAGAAAAACAAAAATTATTGGGACGCTAAAAATGTAAAAACAAAAGAAGTTCGCATCCAGACTGTTAAAAAACCAGATACCGCCGTTCAAATGTATAAACGTGGTGAGTTAGATGCAGCTAATATCTCAAATACTTCTGCTATTTATCAAGCTAATAAAAATAATAAAGATGTCACAGATGTTCTAGAAGCGACCACTGCCTATATGGAATATAATACTACTGGTTCTGTGAAAGGGCTTGATAATGTTAAGATTCGTCGCGCCTTAAACTTAGCAACTAACCGTAAAGGAGTTGTTCAAGCAGCCGTTGATACAGGCTCAAAACCGGCAATTGCTTTTGCACCTACTGGTTTAGCCAAAACACCAGATGGAACTGATTTGGCAAAATATGTTGCCCCAGGTTATGAATATAATAAAACTGAAGCAGCAAAACTCTTTAAAGAAGGTTTGGCTGAATCAGGCTTGACTAAGCTAAAATTAACAATTACAGCAGATGCTGATGCTCCTGCTGCCAAAAACTCTGTTGACTATATCAAGTCTACTTGGGAAGCTGCTCTTCCAGGACTTACTGTTGAAGAAAAATTTGTAACCTTTAAACAACGCTTAGAAGACAGTAGAAAACAAAACTTTGACATTGTAGTTTCTCTTTGGGGTGGGGATTATCCAGAAGGATCAACTTTCTACGGCCTCTTTAAGTCGGATTCACAAAATAACGATGGAAAATTTGCTAACAAGGACTATGATGCTGCTTATAACAAGGCAATTTCTGAAGATGCGATGAAACCAGCAGAATCAGCGAAGGACTATAAAGAAGCAGAGAAAATTTTATTTGAGCAAGGTGCTTATAACCCACTCTACTTCCGTAGTGGTAAAGGTTTACAAAATCCAAAATTAAAAGGTGTTATTCGTAATACTACAGGTTTGTCAATAGACTTTACACATGCTTATAAAAATAATTAAATTACTTTACACTAAACCTTTGCAAGAATTGGTAATTGCCAGTTCTTGCTTTTGGTTAAGTAAAGAAAGTGAAAGAGTTTGCTATTTTTAGCAATTCTAAGAAAAGGAAATGATATGATTAAATATATTTTAAAGCGTGTTGCTATTTTGTTAGTAACGCTATGGGTTGTCATAACCCTATCGTTCTTTCTGATGCAGATCCTTCCAGGAACACCCTACAATAATCCAAAACTCACTGAAGAAATGATCACATTGCTTAATAAACAGTATGGTTTAGACAAGCCTGTATGGCAACAATATTTGACTTACCTTTGGAATGTACTTCATGGTGATTTTGGAACGAGTTATCAATCAGTGAATCAGCCAGTATCACGTATGATTAGCTTGAGATTAGGAGTTTCAGTACATCTAGGTGTTCAGGCTCTCGTATTTGGTGTTTTAGGCGGTATTTTGGTAGGAGCTATTTCGGCACGTCATAAGAATGATAAAGTCGATGGTATCTTAAGTGTTATTGCAACGCTAGGGATTTCTATGCCTTCATTTATCATTGGTATCTTATTATTAGACTATTTTGGATTTAAGTGGAACTTGTTGCCTTTATCAGGTTGGGGGACTTTCTCTCAAACAATTTTACCTTCTTTAGCTCTAGGACTCCCTACATTAGCATCTGTTTCACGCTTCTTCCGTAGTGAAATGATTGAAACTTTAAATTCTGATTATGTGCAACTAGCTCGTTCAAAAGGTATGACAATTCGTCAAGTAACTCGAAAACATGCTTACCGTAATTCTATGATTCCAATTTTAACTCTAATTGGCCCTTTGGCGGCGGGTCTGTTAACTGGTTCTGCACTAATTGAGCAGATTTTCTCGATTCCAGGAATTGGGCAGCAGTTTGTTACTTCGATTCCAACAAAAGACTATCCTGTTATTATGGGGACAACCATTGTTTATGCAGTAATGTTGATGGTTGCTATCTTGATAACAGACGTTGTTATTAGTATCGTAGACCCACGTGTTCGCTTGCAGTAAGGAGATGTTATGGCAGATAAAAACAGAACATTTAAACTTGTAGGTGCAGGATCTTCTAGCACACAAGAAAAAATTGAAAAGCCTGCTCTTTCGTTTATGCAAGATGCGTGGCGTCGCTTGAAAAAAAACAAATTAGCAGTAGTTTCACTCTATTTATTAGCTCTTTTACTTACTTTTTCGTTAGCCTCAAATTTATTTGTAACTCAGAAGGATGCTAATGGGTTTGATTCGAAAAAAGTAACGACATATCGCAACTTACCACCTAAATTGAGTTCAAACCTTCCTTTTTGGAATGGTAGCATTAAGTACGCTGGAAATACAGAATCTACAGACGCTTATAAGTCTCAAAATGTCCCTGAAAAAGTTAAGTATGCTTTAGGTACAGATTCTCTAGGGAGAAGTGTTGCTAAGCGCATCATCGTAGGTATTCGAATTTCCTTACTTGTAGCTATTGCAGCTACATTCATTGATTTAATTATCGGTGTTACATACGGTCTTGTTTCAGGTTTTGCTGGAGGACGCCTTGATACATTAATGCAACGTGTCGTAGAGGTAATTTCATCAATTCCAAACTTAGTTATTGTTACAATGTTAGGTTTGGTCCTTGGTAACGGTATTACGGCTATTATTATCTCTATTGCTTTTACCGGATGGACTTCTATGTCTCGTCAGGTAAGGAATTTAACCCTATCATATCGAGAAAGAGAGTTTGTGCTTGCTGCACGTTCACTTGGGGAAAGTCCAATTAAAATAGCCTTCAAACATATTTTACCTAACATTTCTGGTATTATCATTGTACAAATTATGATGACAATCCCAAGTGCTATTATGTATGAAGCGGTACTTTCAGCAATCAATTTAGGTGTTAAACCACCGACAGCTTCATTAGGATCATTGATTTCAGATGCACAAGAAAATTTACAATATTATCCATATCAAGTTATCTTGCCAGCTTTAGCATTGGTAATGATTTCATTGGCATTTATTTTGCTTGGTGATGGGTTGCGAGATGCTTTTGATCCAAAATCTAGCGATGAATAAGGAGGTATAATCATGGAAAAAGAAACTATTTTAAGTGTTAATAATCTTCATGTTGACTTCCACACATATGCTGGAGAAGTAAAAGCAATTCGTGATGTCAACTTTGAATTAAAAAAAGGTGAGACTCTTGCAATCGTTGGTGAATCTGGTTCAGGAAAATCTGTAACTACCAGAACTTTAATTGGTTTAAATGCTAAAAATTCAGAGATATCAGGGAATGTTCAATTTAAGGGGCGTAACCTTGTTGAACTATCAGAAGAAGAGTGGACTAAGGTACGCGGGAATGAGATTTCTATGATTTTCCAAGACCCTATGACTAGTTTGGATCCAACGATGAAAATTGGTATGCAAATAGCGGAGCCAATGATGATTCATCAAAAAATTTCAAAAAAGGATGCTTTAAAATTAGCTCTTGAGCTAATGAAAGATGTAGGTATCCCAAATGCTGAAGAGCATATTAACGATTACCCACATCAGTGGTCTGGAGGAATGCGTCAACGTGCGGTTATAGCGATTGCTTTAGCTGCTGATCCTGAAATTCTTATTGCTGATGAACCAACGACTGCTTTAGATGTAACAATTCAAGCACAAATTTTAAACTTAATGAAAAAAATTCAAGCAGAACGAGACTCCTCCATTGTTTTCATAACTCATGACTTAGGGGTCGTTGCAGGGATGGCAGACCGTGTAGCAGTTATGTATGCAGGGAAAATCGTTGAATTTGGAACTGTTGATGAAGTCTTTTATAATCCACAACATCCATATACTTGGGGATTATTGAATTCAATGCCGACAACCGAAACAGAATCAGGTAGTTTAGAGTCAATTCCGGGAACACCACCAGATTTGTTGAACCCACCTAAAGGAGATGCATTTGCAGCTCGTAATGAATTTGCATTAGATATTGATCATGAAGAAGAACCACCGTACTTCAAAGTTTCAGAAACACATTTCGCTGCTACATGGCTTTTAGATGAAAGATCACCTAAGGTGCTTCCTCCATTACCGATCCAAAAACGTTGGGAAAAATGGAACGAGATTGAAGGGAGGAAAGCCCAATGACTGAAAATCGAAAAAAAATAGTTGAAGTCAAAAATGTTTCTTTGACCTTCAATAAAGGAAAAGCTAATGAAGTGAGAGCAATTGATAATGTTAGTTTTGACATTTATGAAGGTGAAGTGTTTGGATTAGTTGGGGAATCTGGATCAGGAAAGACAACCGTTGGACGTTCAATTTTAAAACTTTATGATATTTCTGATGGCGAAATTACCTTTAATGGAGAAGTGATCTCACATCTGAAAGGTAAAGCATTACATAGTTTTCGTAAAGACGCTCAGATGATTTTTCAGGATCCTCAGGCTAGCTTAAACGGCCGTATGAAGATTCGTGATATCGTAGCAGAAGGTTTAGACATACATAAATTAGCTAAATCAAAATCAGATCGTGATAGTAAAGTTCAGGCCCTATTAGATCTTGTAGGGTTAAATAAAGATCATTTAACACGTTATCCGCATGAATTTTCAGGTGGACAACGACAACGTATCGGGATTGCACGTGCTTTAGCAGTAGAGCCTAAATTTATCATTGCTGATGAACCAATATCTGCCTTAGATGTTTCAATCCAAGCACAAGTTGTTAATTTAATGCAAAAATTGCAAAGAGAACAAGGATTGACTTATTTGTTTATCGCACATGATTTGTCTATGGTAAAATACATTTCAGATCGTATCGGTGTTATGCATTGGGGGAAACTGTTAGAAGTTGGAACATCTGATGATGTTTATAACAAACCAATCCACCCTTATACGAAGAGTCTATTATCAGCTATTCCAGAACCAGATCCGGAGAGTGAACGTCAACGTGTTCACCAGCCGTATAATCCAGCTATTGAGCAAGACGGACAAGAACGTCAAATGCACGAGATTACACCTGGTCATTTTGTTTTATCTACACCCCAAGAAGCTGAAGAATATAAAAAACAAATATTATAAAAGATGGCTAGCCCATCTTTTATTTTTTTACTAATAAAATAAATTTAGGTATGGAATTTTAAACTCTATGTTATTGGTGTTAGCCAACAGGAAACTTTTTTCAGAAAATGTAGAAAAAGTATGAAAAAAGAGTTGACAAAGTAAGAGATGATGTAGTAAACTAAATAAGTTGTCTCGAGAGAGCAGTTTCTAGTAGCGCGTAGTTAACAACTTAAAAAAAGTGGTTGACAAAGCAGAATAAGTTTGCTAGAATATAGAAGTTGTCTCAAGAGAGGCAAAGACCTTTGAAAACTGAACAAGACGAACGAATGTGCAGGGTGGATTTACATTGTAAATCCGTCAATGACAAAAAACAATAAATCTGTCAGCGAGACAGAAAAGAGCAAAGCTCAAACTTTTAATGAGAGTTTGATCCTGGCTCAGGACGAACGCTGGCGGCGTGCCTAATACATGCAAGTAGAACGCTGAGGTTTGGTGTTTACACTAGACTGATGAGTTGCGAACGGGTGAGTAACGCGTAGGTAACCTGCCTCATAGCGGGGGATAACTATTGGAAACGATAGCTAATACCGCATAAGAGTAATTAACACATGTTAGTTATTTAAAAGGAGCAATTGCTTCACTGTGAGATGGACCTGCGTTGTATTAGCTAGTTGGTGAGGTAAAGGCTCACCAAGGCAACGATACATAGCCGACCTGAGAGGGTGATCGGCCACACTGGGACTGAGACACGGCCCAGACTCCTACGGGAGGCAGCAGTAGGGAATCTTCGGCAATGGACGGAAGTCTGACCGAGCAACGCCGCGTGAGTGAAGAAGGTTTTCGGATCGTAAAGCTCTGTTGTTAGAGAAGAACGTTGGTAGGAGTGGAAAATCTACCAAGTGACGGTAACTAACCAGAAAGGGACGGCTAACTACGTGCCAGCAGCCGCGGTAATACGTAGGTCCCGAGCGTTGTCCGGATTTATTGGGCGTAAAGCGAGCGCAGGCGGTTCTTTAAGTCTGAAGTTAAAGGCAGTGGCTTAACCATTGTACGCTTTGGAAACTGGAGGACTTGAGTGCAGAAGGGGAGAGTGGAATTCCATGTGTAGCGGTGAAATGCGTAGATATATGGAGGAACACCGGTGGCGAAAGCGGCTCTCTGGTCTGTAACTGACGCTGAGGCTCGAAAGCGTGGGGAGCAAACAGGATTAGATACCCTGGTAGTCCACGCCGTAAACGATGAGTGCTAGGTGTTAGGCCCTTTCCGGGGCTTAGTGCCGCAGCTAACGCATTAAGCACTCCGCCTGGGGAGTACGACCGCAAGGTTGAAACTCAAAGGAATTGACGGGGGCCCGCACAAGCGGTGGAGCATGTGGTTTAATTCGAAGCAACGCGAAGAACCTTACCAGGTCTTGACATCCTTCTGACCGGCCTAGAGATAGGCTTTCTCTTCGGAGCAGAAGTGACAGGTGGTGCATGGTTGTCGTCAGCTCGTGTCGTGAGATGTTGGGTTAAGTCCCGCAACGAGCGCAACCCCTATTGTTAGTTGCCATCATTAAGTTGGGCACTCTAGCGAGACTGCCGGTAATAAACCGGAGGAAGGTGGGGATGACGTCAAATCATCATGCCCCTTATGACCTGGGCTACACACGTGCTACAATGGTTGGTACAACGAGTCGCAAGCCGGTGACGGCAAGCTAATCTCTTAAAGCCAATCTCAGTTCGGATTGTAGGCTGCAACTCGCCTACATGAAGTCGGAATCGCTAGTAATCGCGGATCAGCACGCCGCGGTGAATACGTTCCCGGGCCTTGTACACACCGCCCGTCACACCACGAGAGTTTGTAACACCCGAAGTCGGTGAGGTAACCTTTTAGGAGCCAGCCGCCTAAGGTGGGATAGATGATTGGGGTGAAGTCGTAACAAGGTAGCCGTATCGGAAGGTGCGGCTGGATCACCTCCTTTCTAAGGATAAGGAAACCTGCCATTTGCGTCTTGTTTAGTTTTGAGAGGTCTTGTGGGGCCTTAGCTCAGCTGGGAGAGCGCCTGCTTTGCACGCAGGAGGTCAGCGGTTCGATCCCGCTAGGCTCCATTGAATCGAAAGGTTCAAATTGTTCATTGAAAATTGAATATCTATATCAAATTCCACGATCTAGAAATAGATTGTAGAAAGTAACAAGAAAATAAACCGAAAACGCTGTGAATATTTAATGAGTTTTCTAGTTTTAAAGAAACTAGTTTAATAAGGTTAAGTTAATAAGGGCGCACGGTGGATGCCTTGGCACTAGAAGCCGAAGAAGGACGTGACTAACGACGAAATGCTTTGGGGAGCTGTAAGTAAGCGCTGATCCAGAGATGTCCGAATGGGGGAACCCACTAGTTAATGACTAGTATCCATATCTGTTAAGGATATGAGAAGGAAGACGCAGTGAACTGAAACATCTAAGTAGCTGCAGGAAGAGAAAGCAAAAGCGATTGCCTTAGTAGCGGCGAGCGAAACGGCAGGAGGGCAAACCGAAGTGTTTACACTTCGGGGTTGTAGGACTGCGATATAGGATTAATCATTATAGAAGAATTACCTGGGAAGGTAAGCCAAAGAGAGTAACAGCCTCGTATTTAAAATGATAGATTAACCTTAGCAGTATCCTGAGTACGGCGAGACACGCGAAATCTCGTCGGAATCTGGGAGGACCATCTCCCAACCCTAAATACTCTCTAGTGACCGATAGTGAACCAGTACCGTGAGGGAAAGGTGAAAAGCACCCCGGGAGGGGAGTGAAATAGAACCTGAAACCGTGTGCCTACAACAAGTTCGAGCCCGTTAATGGGTGAGAGCGTGCCTTTTGTAGAATGAACCGGCGAGTTACGATATGATGCGAGGTTAAGTTGAAGAGACGGAGCCGTAGGGAAACCGAGTCTTAATAGGGCGCCATAGTATCATGTTGTAGACCCGAAACCATGTGACCTACCCATGAGCAGGTTGAAGGTGAGGTAAAACTCACTGGAGGACCGAACCAGGGCACGTTGAAAAGTGCTTGGATGACTTGTGGGTAGCGGAGAAATTCCAAACGAACTTGGAGATAGCTGGTTCTCTCCGAAATAGCTTTAGGGCTAGCGTCGATGTTAAGTCTCTTGGAGGTAGAGCACTGTTTGGGTGAGGGGTCCATCCCGGATTACCAATCTCAGATAAACTCCGAATGCCAACGAGATATAATCGGCAGTCAGACTGCGAGTGCTAAGATCCGTAGTCGAAAGGGAAACAGCCCAGACCACCAGCTAAGGTCCCAAAATATAT
>NZ_CP020432.1:370000-475000 GCF_002073795.1 Streptococcus sp. 'group B'
GTATTAATAAAGGTGTTCATATTAGATTAGAAAAATCCATTCCTATCTGTGCAGGACTGGGGGGGGGGTCTACTGATGCTGCTGCTACAATAAGAGCTCTTAATCGATTATGGAATCTTCAAATGGGCCATGACGAAATGGTTGCTATTGGTTTTAAAATTGGTAGTGATGTTCCTTATTGCCTTGGTGGGGGATGTTCGTTAGTATTAGGTAAAGGTGAAATTGTTAAACCCTTACCGACATTGAGACCATGTTGGATAGTTCTGGTTAAGCCGGATTTTGGTATTTCAACTAAATCCATTTTTAGAGATATTGATTGTAAGTCTATAAGCAGAGTTGATATTGATTTATTAAAGTCTGCTATTTTGTCATCAGATTATCAGTTAATGGTCAAATCTATGGGAAATTCACTCGAGGATATTACAATTACTAAAAATCCAGTTATAAGTACAATAAAAGAACGTATGTTAAATTCTGGAGCCGATGTTGCATTAATGACAGGAAGTGGACCAACTGTTTTTTCAATGTGTTCTACAGAGAAAAAAGCTGATCGTGTTTTTAATAGTATGAAAGGTTTTTGCAAAGAAGTTTATAAAGTTAGGTTGTTGAGATAAAAGGTTTTATCTTCTTCACCTATCTATGATTGATTCTTCTATATCTTCGTGATATAATTTACTGGTTAACAAAAAAAGAGGTATATATGACAGTTTTAGAACAAAAATTAGACCATTTAGTGAGTCAAATCTTGCTTAAGGCAGAAAATCAACATGAATTATTGTTTGGTACTTGTCAAAGTGATGTAAAATTGACTAATACGCAAGAACACATTCTGATGCTTTTATCACAAGAGCAGTTGACAAATTCTGATTTAGCTAAGAAGTTAAATATTAGTCAGGCAGCTGTAACTAAAGCAGTAAAAAGTTTAATTTCTCAGGATATGTTGAAAGCGAATAAAGATTCTAAAGATGCTCGTATTACTTATTTTGAGTTATCTGAACTTGCTAAACCCATTGCAGATGAACACACACATCATCATGACAATACGTTAGGGGTTTACGGAAGATTAGTAAATCATTTTTCAAAGGACGAAAAGGTCGTTTTAGAACGTTTTCTTGATCTTTTCTCTAGAGAATTAGAAGGGTAATCATGCGATATATTACAGTTAGTGGTCTTACTTTTCAGTATGATAGCGATCCTGTGCTGGAAGGGGTTAATTACCATTTAGACAGTGGGGAGTTTGTTACCTTAACAGGTGAAAATGGGGCTGCTAAATCAACTTTAATAAAGGCTACTTTAGGTATTTTAACGCCCAAAGTGGGTACAGTTAATATCTCTAAAGAAAACAAAGAAGGAAAAAAATTACGTATTGCCTATTTACCTCAACAGATTGCAAGTTTTAACGCTGGCTTTCCATCGTCAGTTTATGAATTTGTGAAATCTGGACGATACCCTAGAAATGGTTGGTTTAGAAGACTGACTAAACATGATGAAGAACATATTAGGGTTAGTTTAGAAGCTGTTGGTATGTGGGATAATCGCCATAAAAAGATAGGAAGTTTATCTGGCGGTCAAAAGCAGAGGGCTGTCATTGCTAGGATGTTTGCTTCTGATCCAGATATTTTTGTATTGGATGAGCCAACAACTGGTATGGACGCAGGGACTACTGAGAAATTTTATGAGTTAATGCATCATAATGCTCATAAGCATGGTAAGTCTGTTTTGATGATTACTCACGATCCTGATGAAGTAAAGGGGTATGCTGACCGAAATATTCATCTTGTTAGGAACCAATCTTTACCATGGCGTTGTTTCAATGTCCATACAAACGAAATGGAGGTTGAATCAGATGCTACTTGATATGCTTTCCTATGATTTTATGCAACGAGCGCTCTTAGCAGTTGTGGCTATTAGTATTTTTGCTCCAATTTTAGGCATCTTCCTAATTTTACGTCGTCAGAGTTTGATGAGTGATACTTTGAGCCACGTTTCCTTAGCCGGTGTTGCATTAGGCGTTGTTTTAGGTATCTCGCCTACGTGGTCAACTATTTTCGTTGTTACTTTGGCGGCAGTTGTATTAGAGTATTTGCGTACTGTATACAAACATTATATGGAAATATCAACTGCTATCCTGATGTCGATGGGGTTGGCTATATCTTTAATCGTTATGAGTAAAGCTCATAATGTTGGTAATGTCAGTCTTGAACAGTATTTATTTGGTTCTATTATCACTATTGGGAAGGAACAAGTGATTGCTTTGTTTGTTATTGCATTAATCACTTTTATTTTAACCATCCTATTTATTAGACCAATGTATATATTAATGTTTGATGAGGATACAGCTTTTGTAGATGGATTGCCTGTGCGTACAATGTCTATTTTGTTCAATGTTGTTACAGGTATTGCTATTGCGTTAACAATTCCTGCCGCAGGTGCTCTATTGGTGTCAACTATTATGGTTTTACCAGCTAGTATTGCTATGCGGTTAGGTCGAAATTTTAAAACTGTTATTTTTCTTGGGATGTTAATTGGATTTGTGGGAATGGTAGCTGGTATTTTCCTTTCTTATTATTGGGAGACACCTGCTAGTGCAACAATAACGATGATTTTTATTGGCATTTTCCTATTAGTTAGCTTAGTAGGCTTGCTTCGCAAACGTTAAATAAAAAAATCTATCTTATTCTAGGATAGATTTTTTATTTATCTCCCTGTTTTTTTCGAATATATTTTATGAGGGATCAGTTGAGAAATTATCTCGATGAGGTATCTACTAAGTTTTCTGGCTTAAGTTGATAGAAGGGGCAATGTGAATCTATTTTTGCGTTTTAGGATAAAAAATACTACCGGCAATTTTGCCGGCAGTAAATTGTAATTATTGTGCTTCAGTAGTGCTGTGATATTTGTGTTGATTTAACGCTTCTTGTTCAGTCATTTGAACGATATTAGCGGTATTTGCATTTTTTATGTTTTCTAAACTATACCAATAAGTATTTGAACGACCCTTATTTGCAACGTAGACGATTCTATTTTTGGGAGCTACATTATTTGTATCTGATTCAGAAGTATTAGTGTTAGCATTTTCTTCTATATCAGATGCACCTTCAATAGCTGCTTCGTTTTCATCAGCATCGCTATTTGGATCTTCACCTTCTTCTGCCTGTTTCCCATCTTCTTTGATTAGCATACCAGTTTTGTAATCAATTTTTGCGAGTGGAGACGTATTTTCTAATGTAACAGTTGTGACGCCGTATTCATCAACTTGTTCTTTGCCGCCGCCTAATTTGATTTCTAGAAGTTTTCCTTGTTTATCAATTCCAACATACTGAAGTTCAACTCGGCTAGGTACTAAATTATTTCCTTCGTATATTGGAGTCACTTTGTAATCAAGCTAGAAATTTTTATGATTTGCCAACCAACTATCTAATCTATTTTCGTAGTATAACATACCATCAGGATTATTTTCGCTAAATCCTGTATTTAGATATTTGGTCATAGTAACTAGGTTCTCAGGAACATTGTTCATTCCTGAAAATTGATAACCAACGAGGTGACCTCGGTCTATAAGCCAAGTTGTTTTACCCTTTTCAGTAGTAAATTTGTAGTTGTGCCAACCGGTTGGATTATACGTCAGTCTTTCTCTTTTTATCTTAGGCTCATCTGCATCCCTTAATTGTATGTGAGAATATGTTGCTCTTTCTAAGTTATCTAATGAACCTACCTTGATTTGCTTATTATGAGTAAACGGTAAGATTTTTTTGAAGAAGTACTTACATACTGTGTCTCAACATGGGATGTCGTCTTATAATGTTTAGCCTTAGCTTCAACATTCTGTTGTAATGCCCCAACGCATAGTACGACAGTTAATAGTGGGAGTGATTTGTATAATTGTTTAGATAATTTCATAAACCTAAACCCTTCTAAATGATATTTGTGAAGGCCTTTCACAAGTATAATTTTATCATTTTATTGGGAAAAAGTAATAAAAAAACATAACTAGTTAATTTTTTTGGAGATTATGTTATTTAACTAGATAGTTATTAAAGTTAAATGTTATAGATATACTGTTATTACATAATAATTTTTATATGATTTGTTATTTTATTAGATTTTTTAATGGATTATTTCTTTAGCTGATTTTGATTACAAAGTTAAGGTATTCTAATCATATTTTCTTGATTTATAACATGTAAAGGTTAGAATAAATTCGTTGGTGTTAGACAGACGATATTTGTTGTTTTTATGAAAAAATTGTGGGTATTAGATATGTATATTTTTTCGATAACTATTTACTCTATGGTAAAAATTCTAAGCTGTTTGTTTGGTGTTATTTCTTAATAAAAATAAGGTAGTCATGTATAATAACTATAATTTAAAAGTTGTCTCTTCAGGAATGTTGTTCATTAATAAAAAGTGTAGTCAATTGACTACACTTTTTATTGTCTTGAAATATTATTATCAGAGTATCGATTACACTTCAAGTCTATTTAAAGTTTAATACAAAGTATTTTTTCTTTCCACGACGAATGACTGTAATTTCATTTTCAAGCTTATCATTTTCTGAGATAGTATATTCTAAATCTTGAATACGATCTCCATTGATATAAATAGCTCCATTGGAGACATCTTCTCGAGCTTGACGTTTAGAATTGACAACTCCTGAAGTGACTAGAAGGTCTATGATATTGAGGTTATCTTCCGTCTGAACGTGATAATTTGGTACTCCACGTAAACCTTGTTTGAGCTCTTTAACAGACAATCCTTTTATATTGCCAGCAAATAGCTGTTCCGTGATATTAACGGCCTCCTTATAAGCTTTTTCACCATGAACAAGAGTTACAACTTCACGTGCTAGTGTTTTTTGTGCTAAGCGTTGGTGAGGTGCTTCCTCGAATTGAATACGTATATCTTCTATTTCTTTAAGGCTTAGGAATGTAAAAATCTTAAGGAAGCGAACGGCATCAGCATCCATAACATTGAGCCAAAATTGGTACATTTCATAAGGAGAGGTTTTGTCAGCATCAAGCCAAACAGCATTTCCTTCAGATTTTCCGAATTTTTTTCCTGTAGAATCTGTTATCAATGGAACAGTCATAACATGAGATACACCATTTGATTTTCGTCTAATAAGTTCGGTTCCAGCAGTCATGTTGCCCCATTGGTCAGAACCACCAATTTGCAAAGTGACATTATAGTTCTTATTTAATTCGTAAAAGTCATATCCTTGCATAATTTGATAAGCAAATTCAGTATAGGAAATCCCTGTTTCGATACGTTTTTTAACAGATTCTTTACTCATCATATAATTGACAGTAAAATATTTACCAACATCTCGTAAGAAATCAATGAAACTAATATTGCTGAACCAATCATAATTATTTACCAATACAGCTTTGTTATCACCTGTTTCAAACTCTAGAAAATTAGATAATTGACCGCGGATTTTATTACCCCAACTAACTACAGTTTTCTTTGTTTGTAAACTGCGCTCAACATCTTTAAATGAAGGGTCCCCAATAAGTCCAGTTGCGCCTCCCACAAGTGCATAAGGCTTGTGACCAGCAAGTTGTAAGCGACGAGAGGTTAAAATAGCAACTAAATGTCCAAGATGAAGGCTGTCAGCCGTAGGATCGTAGCCAGTATAGTAAGAGACAGAACCTTCTTCAAGAGCTTTGCGTAAAGCATCTTCGTCAGTTGTCTGAAAAACGAGTCCACGTTCTTTGAGTTCATCAAAAATATTCATCTTTTTCTCCTAATTATTAACTTGTTGTGTATTAATGTCAACTATATCAAAACTCTTTAGGATATGCAAGTTATATTAAATCTGATATAATGTAGGATGAGGTATTATTCATGTTTAAAGGTAATAAGAAGTTGAATAGTTCTAAATTAGGTGATTACACACCACTTGAATTTGGTTCTATTTTTTTAAGAATTGTAAAGCTTTTATCAGATTTCATCTATGTTATTATTTTACTATTTGTTATGCTCGGAGTAGGACTTGCAGTAGGGTATCTTGCTAGTCAAGTTGACTCTGTTAAAGTACCAAGTAAAAATAGTTTAGTGACACAAGTTAATACACTTACTAGGGTGTCTAGGTTAACTTATTCTGATAAATCACAAATTTCAGAGATTGCCACTGATTTACAACGTACACCAGTGGCAAAGGATGCTATATCTGATAATATTAAAAAGGCTATCATTGCAACAGAGGACGAAAATTTCAATGACCATAAAGGTGTAGTTCCCAAAGCCGTACTACGTGCTGCAGCGGGATCTGTTCTGGGGTTTGGAGAGAGTAGCGGTGGTTCAACGCTGACACAACAATTATTAAAGCAGCAAATTTTGGGAGATGATCCGTCATTTAAACGCAAATCAAAAGAAATTATTTATGCTCTAGCATTAGAGCGTTACATGGATAAGGATTCGATTTTATCAGATTATTTAAATGTATCACCGTTTGGTCGCAATAACAAAGGACAGAATATTGCAGGTATTGAAGAAGCAGCACAAGGGATTTTTGGAGTTTCCGCAAAAGATTTAACAATTCCTCAGGCAGCTTTCCTTGCAGGTTTACCGCAAAGTCCTATTGTATATTCTCCTTATACTGCAGATGCCCAGTTGAAATCAGATAAAGATCTTAGTTTTGGTATAAAGCGCCAAAAAAATGTGTTATACAATATGTATAGAACGAGAGCTTTAACCAAAGATGAGTACAAATCCTACAAAGATTATGACATCAAAAAAGATTTTATCAAACCTGCAGTGGCGACAACAAATCATCATGATTATCTTTACTACTCGGCATTATCTGAAGCTCAAAAAGTGATGTACAATTACCTCATTAAAAAGGATAATGTTTCAGAGCATGATTTAAAAAATGATGAGACTAGAGCGACGTACAGACACCGCGCTATTGAAGAGATTCAACAGGGAGGGTATACTATTAAAACTACTATCAATAAATCTGTTTATCAAGCCATGCAGGATGCTGCAGCTCAATACGGAGGGTTGTTAGATGATGGTACTGGCAAGGTTCAAATGGGAAATGTACTAACGGACAATTCTAGTGGTGCTATTATAGGATTTATTGGTGGTCGTAACTATAGTGAGAATCAAAATAACCATGCTTTTGATACGGCACGCTCTCCAGGGTCAAGTATTAAACCGATATTACCTTACGGAATTGCTATTGATCAAGGGATGTTAGGAAGTGGTAGTGTTCTTTCAAATTATCCAACGACATATTCAAGTGGCGAAAAGATTATGCATGCGGATGAAGAAGGTACTGCTATGGTTAACCTTCAAGAGTCATTGGACATTTCTTGGAACATTCCAGCTTTCTGGACTTACAAGATGCTACGAGATCGAGGCGTTGATGTAAAAAACTATATGGAGAAATTAGACTATCCAATTGAAAACTTTGGTATAGAAAGTTTACCACTTGGTGGTGGTATTGATACGTCAGTTGCTCAGCAAACAAACCTTTATCAAATGATTGCAAATGGTGGTGTTTATCATAAGCAGTATATGATAGAAAGTATAGAGGATAGTAATGGGAAAGTGATTTATAATCACGAAAGTAAACCTGTCCGTGTCTTTTCGAAAGCAACAGCTACTATCTTACAGCAGCTATTACATGGACCAATTAACTCCGGAAAGACTACAACCTTTAAAAATCGCTTACAAGGTTTAAATAGTGGTTTAGCTGGGGTAGATTGGATTGGAAAAACGGGTACTACTAACTCAACTTCTGATGTTTGGTTGATGCTTTCTACACCTAAAGTGACTTTAGGTGGATGGGCAGGACATGATAATAATGCCTCTTTAGCGAAATTGACAGGTTACAATAATAATGCTAATTATATGGCTCACTTGGTTAATGCTATTAATAATGCAGATGGCAATACTTTTGGTAAGTCAGAAAGGTTTAGACTTGATGATAGCGTTATAAAAGCTAAAGTTCTTAAGTCTACAGGTTTACAGCCAGGTGTAGTAACAGTAAACGGTCGTCGAATCACTGTTGGAGGTGAAAGCACAACAAGTTATTGGGCAAAAAATGGACCTGGAACGATGACCTATCGTTTTGCTATTGGGGGAACTGATAGTGATTATCAAAAAGCTTGGTCTACTTTGGGTGGAAAACGATAACAGGTTTACGATACTGATAGTTTTATTTGAGGAGAATAGAGTGATCTGTTCTCCTTTTATTTTTTCCAAGATAATATGATTTAATTCTTGTATAGTCTTCTTTCAAAGAATTAGAAAAACACCAGTATGCTATGTTTAAAAATCATCGTGTTATGCTAAAACTCAAGGGTGTTGATGAACAAATTGAAATTCTAGAAGCTTCCTTGAAGTCAAGAGAATAAAACTTGATTTATTGGTGAAAATAAGTTATAATGTACGTAACTATTTGTCGTCTGTTTAGGTTGAAATATTGTCCGACCTAGATATACAGCAGTTAAATCAACTTGATAAAGTGAGATTTAGCTGCTCTTTTTGTGCCTAATTTTAAGAAAAAAGGTTATTGTAATATATATTTAAACTTTCTGAAAATTACCACAAACGACATCTATAAGCTTGTTCTTGTTAGGCGAGCAAATGAAATAAACTCACTAAGTTTTATGAGATAAAAACTTAGTCACTCTATCTTTAAAAAGGAGCTAAAAACTTGGCAGGACATGAAGTTCAGTACGGAAAACACCGTACACGTCGTAGCTTTTCAAGAATTAAGGAAGTTCTTGATTTACCAAACTTAATTGAAATTCAAACTGATTCATTCCAAGATTTTCTTGATGCTGGCTTGAAAGAAGTATTTGAGGATGTACTTCCAATTTCAAACTTTACAGATACTATGGATCTTGAATTTGTTGGTTATGAATTAAAAGAACCTAAATATACTTTGGAAGAAGCTCGTATCCATGATGCTAGCTACTCAGCACCTATTTTTGTTACTTTCCGTTTAGTTAATAAAGAAACTGGTGAAATTAAAACTCAAGAAGTTTTCTTTGGTGATTTTCCAATTATGACTGAAATGGGTACTTTCATCATCAATGGTGGTGAACGTATCATTGTTTCACAATTAGTCCGTTCTCCTGGTGTTTACTTTAATGATAAGGTAGATAAAAATGGAAAAGTTGGTTATGGGTCAACTGTTATCCCTAACCGTGGAGCTTGGTTGGAACTTGAGACAGACGCAAAAGATATTGCTTATACACGTATCGACCGCACACGTAAAATTCCATTTACAACACTAGTCCGTGCACTTGGTTTCTCTGGAGACGATGAAATTGTTGACATCTTTGGTGACAGTGAACTTGTTCGCAATACTATTGAAAAAGACATTCATAAAAATCCAAGTGATTCTCGTACAGATGAAGCACTTAAAGAAATCTATGAACGTCTTCGTCCAGGTGAACCAAAAACTGCAGACAGCTCACGTAGTCTTTTAGTTGCACGTTTCTTTGATCCACGTCGTTATGACTTAGCGGCTGTTGGTCGTTATAAGATTAATAAAAAACTGAATCTTAAAACACGCCTATTGAACCAAACAATCGCTGAAAATTTAGTTGATGGTGAAACAGGAGAGATTCTTGTTGAAGCTGGAACCGTTATGACACGAGATGTCATTGATTCAATTGCAGAGCATATCGATGGAGACTTAAACAAGTTTGTCTACACACCAAATGATTATGCTGTAGTTACTGAACCAGTTATTCTTCAAAAATTCAAAGTTGTTGCTCCAACTGATCCAGACCGTGTTGTTACTATTGTTGGAAACTCAAATCCTGAAGATAAAGTTCGTGCCTTAACTCCTGCAGATATTTTAGCAGAGATGTCATACTTCTTAAACCTTGCAGAGGGTATCGGTAAGGTAGATGACATTGACCATTTAGGTAACCGTCGTATTCGTGCAGTTGGTGAATTACTTGCGAACCAATTCCGTATCGGACTTGCTCGTATGGAACGCAATGTCCGCGAACGTATGTCTGTACAAGACAATGAAGTCTTGACACCTCAACAAATCATTAACATTCGTCCAGTGACTGCCGCTGTTAAAGAATTCTTTGGTTCATCACAGCTGTCACAATTCATGGACCAACACAACCCTCTATCAGAATTGTCGCACAAACGCCGTCTCTCTGCCTTAGGACCTGGTGGTTTGACACGTGACCGTGCTGGATATGAAGTTCGTGACGTGCACTATACCCACTATGGGCGCATGTGTCCAATTGAAACACCTGAAGGTCCAAACATTGGTTTGATTAATAACTTATCTTCATTTGGACACCTCAATAAATATGGATTTATTCAAACACCATATCGTAAAGTAGATCGTTCTACTGGTGCGGTAACGAACGAAATTGTTTGGTTGACTGCTGATGAAGAAGATGAATTTACAGTTGCACAAGCCAACTCTAAGCTTAACGAAGACGGTACATTTGCAGAAGAAATCGTTATGGGTCGTCATCAAGGTAATAACCAAGAGTTTCCTTCAAGCATTGTTGACTTTGTTGACGTGTCACCTAAGCAAGTAGTTGCTGTCGCAACAGCATGTATTCCTTTCTTGGAAAATGATGACTCTAACCGTGCCTTGATGGGTGCCAACATGCAACGTCAGGCTGTGCCATTGATTGATCCAAAAGCACCATATGTTGGTACTGGTATGGAGTATCAAGCAGCCCACGATTCAGGTGCAGCTGTGATTGCTAAACATGACGGTCGTGTTATTTTTTCAGATGCTGAAAAAGTTGAAGTGCGTCGCGAAGATGGTTCTCTTGATGTTTATCATGTTCAAAAATTCCGCCGTTCAAACTCAGGTACTGCTTATAACCAACGTACCTTAGTTAAAGTTGGTGATCTCGTTGAAAAAGGTGATTTTATCGCCGACGGACCATCTATGGAAAATGGTGAAATGGCTCTTGGACAAAACCCAGTTGTTGCTTATATGACTTGGGAAGGTTATAACTTCGAGGATGCCGTTATCATGAGTGAGCGCCTTGTGAAAGAAGACGTCTATACATCTGTTCACTTGGAAGAATTCGAATCTGAAACGCGTGATACAAAGCTTGGGCCTGAAGAAATTACTCGTGAAATTCCAAATGTTGGTGAAGATTCACTACGTGATCTCGATGAAATGGGAATTATCCGCATTGGTGCTGAGGTAAAAGAAGGTGACATTCTTGTTGGTAAGGTAACGCCTAAGGGTGAAAAGGACTTATCTGCTGAAGAACGTCTCTTGCATGCCATTTTTGGTGATAAATCACGTGAAGTTCGTGATACTTCACTACGTGTACCTCACGGTGGCGATGGAGTAGTTCGTGACGTTAAAATCTTTACTCGTGCAAATGGTGATGAATTGCAATCAGGTGTTAATATGCTTGTCCGCGTTTATATCGCTCAAAAACGTAAAATCAAAGTCGGTGATAAGATGGCCGGTCGTCACGGAAACAAAGGTGTCGTCTCACGTATTGTTCCTGTTGAAGATATGCCTTATTTACCAGATGGAACGCCAGTTGATATCATGTTGAACCCACTTGGGGTGCCATCACGTATGAATATCGGACAAGTTATGGAGCTTCATTTAGGTATGGCTGCTCGTAATTTAGGTATTCATATTGCAACACCAGTCTTTGATGGGGCTTCTTCAGAAGACCTTTGGGAAACTGTTCAAGAAGCAGGTATGGATTCAGATGCTAAGACTGTTCTTTATGATGGTCGTACTGGTGAACCATTCGATAACCGTGTGTCGGTTGGTGTCATGTACATGATCAAACTTCACCACATGGTTGATGATAAACTTCATGCCCGTTCAGTAGGACCATACTCACTTGTTACTCAACAACCACTTGGAGGTAAAGCTCAATTTGGTGGACAACGTTTTGGTGAGATGGAGGTTTGGGCGCTTGAAGCTTATGGAGCTTCAAATGTTCTTCAAGAAATTTTAACATACAAATCTGATGATGTTACAGGACGTCTTAAAGCTTATGAAGCTATCACAAAAGGTAAGCCAATTCCAAAACCAGGTGTTCCAGAATCATTCCGTGTTCTTGTAAAAGAATTGCAATCACTTGGTCTTGATATGCGTGTCCTTGATGAAGATGACAACGAAGTTGAACTCCGTGATCTTGATGAAGGTGAAGATGATGATGTGATGCACGTTGATGACCTTGAAAAAGCGCGTGTGAAACAAGAAGCTGAAGAAAAACAAGCTGAACAAGTATCTGAAGTCGTTCAAGAAGATTAAATTTATCTAGTTTATAACTAGAAGCGAATATAGAATTGATATGCAATGCTAGTCCTAGGATTTATTGAAATCCTAGCTGGGCTAGTATGATGATAAATCGAAGAAAGGTAAAACTAGTGGTTGACGTAAATCGTTTTAAAAGTATGCAAATCACATTAGCATCACCAAGTAAGGTCCGTTCATGGTCTTATGGTGAAGTTAAAAAACCTGAAACAATCAACTACCGCACATTGAAACCAGAACGTGAAGGACTTTTTGATGAAGTTATTTTTGGTCCAACAAAAGATTGGGAATGTGCGTGTGGAAAATACAAACGTATTCGTTACAAAGGAATCATTTGTGACCGTTGTGGCGTTGAAGTAACTCGTGCAAAAGTTCGTCGCGAACGTATGGGACATATCGAGTTAAAAGCACCAGTATCTCATATCTGGTATTTCAAAGGTATCCCATCGCGTATGGGACTCACATTGGATATGAGTCCTCGTGCACTTGAAGAAGTTATTTATTTTGCGGCTTATGTTGTTATCGATCCAATGGACACACCATTAGAACCGAAGTCACTCCTTACTGAGCGTGAATACCGTGAAAAACTTCAAGAGTACGGTTACGGTTCGTTTGTTGCTAAAATGGGTGCTGAAGCCATTCAAGATCTTCTTAAACGCGTTGATTTAGATGCAGAAATCGCAGTTCTTAAAGAGGAGTTGAAATCAGCGACAGGTCAAAAACGTGTGAAAGCAGTTCGTCGTCTGGATGTGTTAGATGCCTTTAAAAAATCTGGAAATAAACCAGAATGGATGGTTCTTAACATTTTACCGGTTATCCCACCGGATCTTCGTCCGATGGTTCAATTAGATGGTGGTCGTTTTGCGGCATCAGACTTGAATGACCTTTACCGCCGTGTTATTAACCGTAACAATCGTTTGGCACGTTTGTTGGAATTAAATGCTCCTGGCATCATCGTTCAAAATGAAAAACGTATGTTACAAGAAGCTGTTGATGCGCTTATCGACAATGGTCGTCGTGGTCGTCCAATTACCGGACCAGGTAGTCGTCCTTTGAAATCATTAAGCCATATGCTTAAAGGTAAACAAGGTCGTTTCCGCCAAAACTTGCTTGGTAAACGTGTTGACTTCTCTGGACGTTCCGTTATTGCTGTTGGTCCAACACTTAAAATGTACCAATGTGGTGTACCACGTGAAATGGCTATTGAGCTCTTCAAACCTTTTGTAATGCGTGAAATCGTTGCTCGTGACCTCGCAGGGAACGTTAAAGCAGCTAAACGTATGGTTGAACGTGGGGACGAGCGTATTTGGGACATCTTAGAAGAAGTTATTAAAGAGCACCCAGTACTTCTAAACCGTGCACCTACTCTTCACAGATTAGGTATCCAAGCGTTTGAACCTGTCCTTATTGATGGTAAGGCGCTTCGTCTTCATCCACTTGTATGTGAGGCCTACAATGCTGACTTTGATGGAGACCAAATGGCCATCCACGTTCCATTGTCTGAAGAAGCCCAAGCAGAAGCTCGTCTTTTGATGCTTGCTGCAGAGCACATCCTTAACCCTAAAGATGGTAAGCCAGTCGTAACACCATCTCAGGACATGGTTTTAGGAAATTACTACCTGACTATGGAAGATGCTGGTCGTGAAGGTGAAGGCATGATTTTCAAAGATCATGACGAAGCAGTTATGGCATATCAAAATGGTTATGTTCATTTACATACACGTGTTGGTATCGCTGTTGATTCAATGCCGAATAAGCCTTGGACAGAAGAGCAAAAACATAAAATCATGGTTACAACAGTTGGTAAGATTCTCTTCAACGATATCATGCCTGAAGATTTACCGTACTTAATTGAACCTAATAATGCAAACTTGACAGAAAAAACTCCAGATAAATACTTCTTAGAGCCAGGTCAGGATATTCAAGCAGTTATTGATAACTTAGAGATTAATATTCCCTTTAAGAAGAAAAATCTTGGTAATATTATCGCAGAAACTTTCAAACGTTTCCGTACAACAGAAACTTCTGCTTTCCTTGACCGTTTGAAGGACCTTGGATATTATCATTCAACACTTGCTGGTTTAACTGTGGGTATTGCTGATATCCCAGTTATTGACAATAAAGCTGAGATTATTGATGCAGCTCACCACAGAGTTGAAGATATCAATAAAGCCTTCCGTCGAGGTTTGATGACTGAAGAAGATCGTTATGTTGCTGTTACAACAACATGGCGTGAAGCTAAAGAAGCACTTGAAAAACGTCTTATTGAGACACAAGATCCAAAGAACCCTATCGTTATGATGATGGACTCAGGAGCTCGTGGTAACATCTCAAACTTCTCACAACTTGCCGGTATGCGTGGTTTGATGGCTGCTCCTAACGGACGTATCATGGAATTGCCAATCTTATCAAACTTCCGTGAAGGTCTTAGTGTTTTGGAAATGTTCTTCTCAACTCACGGTGCGCGTAAAGGTATGACTGATACGGCCCTTAAGACAGCCGACTCAGGTTACCTTACTCGTCGTTTGGTTGACGTTGCCCAAGATGTTATTATTCGTGAAGATGACTGTGGAACAGACCGCGGTTTGACAATCACAGCAATTACAGATGGTAAAGAGGTTACTGAGACACTTGAAGAGCGTTTGATAGGACGTTATACTAAGAAGTCAATCAAACATCCTGAGACAGGTGAAATTCTCGTTGGTGCGGATACCTTAATTACTGAAGATATGGCTGCTAAAGTTGTTAAAGCGGGCGTTGAGGAAGTAACTATCCGATCAGTATTTACATGTAACACTCGCCATGGTGTTTGTCGTCACTGTTACGGTATTAACTTGGCAACAGGTGATGCTGTTGAGGTTGGTGAAGCAGTTGGTACTATTGCAGCTCAATCTATCGGTGAACCAGGGACACAGCTTACAATGCGTACCTTCCATACCGGTGGTGTTGCTTCAAATACTGATATTACACAAGGTCTTCCACGTATCCAAGAAATCTTTGAAGCACGTAACCCTAAAGGTGAGGCAGTCATTACTGAAGTTAAGGGTGAAGTCGTTGCAATTGAAGAAGACTCTTCAACACGTACTAAGAAAGTATTCGTTAAAGGTCAGACAGGTGAGGGAGAATACGTTGTTCCATTTACAGCACGTATGAAAGTTGAAGTTGGTGATGAAGTAGCTCGTGGTGCGGCCTTAACTGAAGGATCTATCCAACCAAAACGTCTTCTTGAAGTTCGTGATACTTTATCTGTTGAAACGTACCTACTTGCTGAAGTACAAAAAGTTTACCGTAGCCAAGGGGTAGAAATCGGAGATAAACACGTTGAGGTAATGGTTCGTCAAATGCTCCGTAAAGTTCGTGTCATGGATCCAGGAGATACAGATCTTCTTCCAGGTACACTTATGGATATTTCAGACTTTACAGATGCTAACAAAGATATTGTTATTTCTGGTGGAATCCCTGCGACAAGCCGTCCTGTCCTTATGGGTATTACTAAGGCTTCCCTTGAAACTAATTCATTCTTATCAGCTGCATCCTTCCAAGAAACAACACGTG
The DNA here is from genome assembly GCF_002073795.1 of Streptococcus sp. 'group B'. Taxonomy (NCBI): domain Bacteria; kingdom Bacillati; phylum Bacillota; class Bacilli; order Lactobacillales; family Streptococcaceae; genus Streptococcus; species Streptococcus sp. 'group B'. The sequence continues at coordinate 385,803 of NZ_CP020432.1, forward strand.
TTCTTACAGATGCTGCTATTCGTGGTAAGAAAGATCACTTACTTGGTCTTAAAGAAAATGTTATTATCGGTAAAATCATTCCAGCGGGTACTGGTATGGCTCGTTACCGTAATATTGAACCACTTGCTGTTAATGAAGTTGAGATTATTGAAGGAACTCCTGTTGATGCAGAAGTTACGGAAGTATCAACACCTACAACAGAAGATTAATCAAAAAGAACTTGAGTTTAACTCAGGTTCTTTTTTTACAAGAATTTGGAATGAGCAGATATTTTTTATTTTATTCTTATTTTTTATATAATACTCTCTAAAGGAAGTGTATTATGTATCAAGTTGTAAAAATGTTTGGTGATTGGGAACCATGGTGGTTTATTGAAGGTTGGGAGGAAGATATTACTGAAATTGCTGAGTATGATACCTTATCAGAAGCTTTGCTCTATTTTCAAGAGGAGTGGGATAGGGGACAGGAAAAGTGGCCTTATTTTCAAAGTAAGTCTAGTTTGTTGGCAACGTTTTGGAGTATAAAAGAAAAACGTTGGTGTGAAGAATGTGATGAGTACCTCCAACAGTATCATTCCTTAATGTTATTGAAAGAATGGCAAGAAATTCCTAAGGAAGAATCTATTGAGCGATTTGAAGTATTTAATAAGATAGCTGAGTTGCCATCGGCATGTTCTTTAAATTTGTAATTAAAAGTAGTTTAAAAAAGTTAGATAGTTTTTATGGGGATATAATAGGTTTGTTCAGCCTCTGCTTCATAATATTTATGTTACTACCCCTCAAGAAATCATTGAAAAAATCTCACCAATTGGTGAGATTTTTTTATTTTATTTTCGAATATATGGTTAAGGAGGTACGGGATGGTTCAATCATTAGCAAAGCACGTCATTCATCAGGCAGTAGAAGTAAATGCTCAAGATATTTATATCATTCCCAAAGGTGATTGTTATGAATTCTATATGCGTATTGATGATGAAAGGCGGTTTATTGATGTTTTTGAGTTTAATAGGATGGCTAGTCTTATTAGTCACTTTAAATTTGTGGCAGGCATGAACGTTGGAGAAAAAAGACGAAGTCAATTAGGTTCTTGTGACTATGAACTGTCAGAGGGAAGACTGGTTTCATTACGACTATCAAGTGTGGGAGATTATCGTGGTCAAGAATCTTTAGTTATTCGTACTTTGTATTCAGGTCATCAGGACTTAAAATATTGGTTTGATAATATAAAGCAAATGAAGGAAGTACTGTGTGCAAGAGGGCTATATCTTTTTTCCGGCCCTGTGGGGAGTGGTAAAACAACTCTCATGTATCAATTAGCTTCAGAAGTATTTAAAAATAAGCAAATTATCACGATTGAAGATCCGGTAGAAATCAAGAATGACAAGATGTTACAACTCCAATTGAATGAGGATATTGGAATGACTTATGATGCTTTAATCAAACTGTCTTTACGGCATCGTCCAGATATTTTAATTATCGGAGAGATTAGAGATCAAGCGACGGCCCGTGCTGTTATTCGTGCAAGTTTAACGGGAGTAATGGTTTTTTCTACTATTCATGCTAAAAGTATTCCCGGAGTCTATGATAGGCTTATAGAATTAGGGGTTAACTATCAAGAGTTAGAAAATAGTCTAAAATTAATAGCATATCAACGTTTAATTGGAGGAGGAAGCCTAATTGACTTTGAGACAAGTAACTTTAAAAAACACTCATCAGACAAGTGGAATAGACAAGTGGATATCTTGGCTGAAGAAGGACATATCAGTAAGAAACAGGCACAAGTCGAAAAAATTATCCCTCAAGAAACAACGGAAAGTAGTCCAACTTTTTAATAATCTTTTTGCTAGTGGTTTTTCTTTAACTGATATGGTCACCTTCTTAAAGAGGAGTAAGTTATTGTCTGATTGTTATACAGATAGGATGAATAAGGCATTATTAGAGGGAAAAGATTTATCAAAAATGTTAGGAGAGTTAGGTTTTTCTGACACTGTTATCACACAGGTTGCATTAGCTGATTTGCATGGTAACATTTCAAGGAGCCTACTAAAGATTGAGTCTTATTTAGCTAATCTTTTGTTAGTTAGAAAAAAAGTAATAGAAGTAGCTACTTACCCATTGATATTATTGTCTTTTCTGGTGCTAATTATGATTGGCCTTAGGCATTATTTAATGCCCCAATTAGGAGAAAATAATTTTGCAACTAGACTGATTACAAATGTGCCGAATATTTTCTTATTACTTTTAGCAGTTGTACTTATTTTTAGTTTAATATTTTATATTATTCAAAAGCGATTGTCGCGCATTAAAGTAGCTTGTTTTTTAACAACAATTCCCTTAGTTGGATCATATGTTAAGCTTTATTTAACTGCTTACTATGCCCGTGAGTGGGGAAATTTATTAAGTCAAGGTGTTGAATTGGACCAAATTGTTAAAGTAATGCAAAATCAGAAATCCAAACTTTTTAGGGAAATAGGATATGACATGGAAGAAGGTTTTCTATCAGGTAAAGCATTTCACCAAAAAGTATTAGACTATCCGTTTTTCTTAACTGAGCTTAGTTTAATGATTGAATATGGTCAAGTTAAGGCGAAATTAGGAACAGAGTTAGATATATATGCTGATGAGAAGTGGGAGGATTTTTTTACAAAATTAGCTAGAGCGACCCAATTAATCCAACCCGTTATTTTTATTTTTGTAGCTCTTATCATTGTTATGATTTATGCAGCAATGCTGTTACCAATGTATCAAAATATGGAGATATTATCATGAAAAATTTATTGTTAAAATGTAAGGATAAGAAGGTTAAAGCATTTACACATTTTAGAATGTTTGGTAGCATTGGTTACAATCACAGGAGCTTTGCTAGTTTATCAAGGACTAACAAAATTGTTGGCTCAACAGATAGTAGTGATGTCTTCTTCCAGTCAGTCTGAATGGGTGTTATTAACTCAGCAACTAAATGCAGAATTCGAAGGCGCTCACTTGGAATATTTAAGACAGAACAAACTTTATTTACGTAAGCAAGATAAGATTGTAACCTTTGGCAAATCTAATAAAGATGATTTCCGTAAGACAGGTTATAATGGTCGAGGTTATCAACCAATGGTTTATGGGTTAGACAATTGTCAAATGAGTCAGACCAAAAGTATGGTAAAACTTGTTTTTTATTTTAAGGACGGGTTAAAAAGGACATTTTACTATGATTTTAAAGAAGAAACTTAAAGCTGGCATCCTTTTGCAAGCTATTGTATTGGCTGCTGTATTTACACTCGTCTTACAGTTTTATCTAGCAAGAATATTGGCAACAGAAAGACAGTATCATAGGATAAGGGAGGAAACTATAACCATAAGTTTTATCGTAAAATAGACACTCTCCAAGTACCTCTCAAGTCTAATGATAATAAAGCAAGCCATAAACATTAAAAATATACAGTGATGAAATATTAGTAAGACAAGGTTTTGCTTAAAAACAGGATTTTTGTTTGCTTCTCTTTTCAGATGCTGTCTTTTTTGTTATGATAAATTCTGGAGGAAATCATGAATTTTGAAAAAATTGAGACAGCCTATGAGCTGATTTTAGAAAATATCCAAACGATTGAGAACCAATTAAAAACTCATATTTATGATGCCTTAATTGAACAGAACTCTTATTACCTTGGTTCAAGTTGTGATTTAGATATTGTTGTGGTGAATAACCAAAAATTACGTCAACTTGACTTAAGTCAAGAAGAATGGCGTCGCACTTTCCAGTTCATTTTTATCAAATCTGCGCAAACAGAGCAATTACAAGCTAATCATCAGTTTACGCCAGATAGTATTGGTTTTATCTTGTTATTTCTTTTGGAAGAATTAACGAGTCAAGAGACAGTGGATGTCTTGGAAATTGGAAGTGGAACTGGGAATTTAGCTCAGACTCTCCTCAATAACAGCTCGAAAGAGTTAAATTATATGGGCATTGAAGTTGATGATCTTTTGATTGATCTATCAGCAAGCATTGCTGAAATTATAGGTTCTAGTGCCCAATTTATCCAAGAGGATGCCGTTAGACCACAAATTTTGAAAGAAAGCGATGTAATCATTAGTGATTTACCAGTTGGCTATTATCCTAATGATGATATTGCTAAACGATATGCTGTATCAAGTTCTAAAGAGCACACCTATGCTCACCATCTATTGATGGAGCAATCTCTTAAATATTTGAAAAAAGATGGAATCGCTATATTTTTAGCACCCGAAAACCTTTTAACAAGTCCACAAAGTGATTTGCTGAAGGAGTGGTTAAAAGGATATGCAGATGTCATTGCCGTTTTAACTCTACCAGAAACTATTTTTGGAAGTCGTCAAAATGCGAAATCTATATTTGTTCTCAAGAAGCAAGCAGAACAAAAACCAGAAACCTTTGTATATCCGCTGACAGATTTGCAAAATCGTGAGAATATGGCAAACTTCATTGAAAATTTTCAAAAATGGAGCAGAGAAAATAGTCATTACTCAAAAAATATGATAGAATAGAGATTGTGAAAACGCTTTAGAGAGGTAAATTATGTCAAAAACAATAGCAATTAATGCTGGAAGTTCAAGTTTGAAATGGCAATTATATGAAATGCCAGAGGAGAAAGTAGTTGCCAAAGGGATTATCGAACGTATTGGTTTGAAAGATTCTATTTCGACTGTAAAATTTGACGATAAAAAAGATGAACAAATTTTAGATATCGTAGATCATACCCAAGCTGTTAAAATTCTTTTAGAAGATCTAACAAAACATGGTATTATCAAAGACTTTAATGAAATTACAGGTGTTGGTCATCGTGTCGTTGCTGGTGGTGAATATTTTAAAGAGTCTGCTTTAGTAGATGATAAAGTTGTAGAACAGGTTGAAGAATTATCAGCTTTAGCTCCACTCCACAACCCAGCAGCTGCAGCAGGGATTCGTGCGTTTAGAGAAATCTTACCAGATATCACGAGTGTATGTGTATTTGATACAGCCTTCCATACAACAATGCAACCTCATACCTACTTATATCCAATCCCACAAAAGTACTATACTGATTATAAAGTACGTAAATACGGTGCACACGGGACAAGCCACCAATACGTTGCACAAGAAGCAGCTAAGCAATTAGGACGTCCTTTAGAAGAATTAAAATTAATCACAGCACATGTGGGTAATGGTGTTTCTATTACAGCAAATTATCATGGACAGTCTATTGATACATCGATGGGATTCACACCACTTGCAGGACCAATGATGGGAACACGTTCAGGAGACATTGATCCTGCGATTATCCCTTATCTTGTAGCTAATGATCCAGAATTGGAAGATGCAGCTGCTGTTGTTAATATGCTTAACAAACAATCAGGATTGCTTGGAGTATCAGGCACTTCAAGTGATATGCGAGATATTGAAGCAGGTCTTCAAAGTAAAGATCCAAATGCAGTGTTAGCCTATAATGTCTTTATTGACCGTATTAAGAAATTTATTGGACAATACTTGGCAGTATTAAATGGCGCGGATGCTATTATTTTTACTGCAGGTATGGGAGAAAATGCGCCATTAATGCGTCAAGATGTTATCGCAGGATTATCATGGTTTGGCATTGAACTTGATCCAGAAAAAAATGTTTTTGGTTATTTTGGAGATATCACAAAACCAGATTCAAAAGTGAAGGTTTTAGTTATTCCTACTGATGAAGAATTAATGATTGCGCGTGACGTTGAGCGCCTTAAAGCTAAATAAGTTATCAAAAAATTGATAAGACCAGAAAAGTTGATAGTTTAACTATCAACTTTTTTGTTTTTTGAACAGGTATGTAAAATGTACTTGACAAAAAATGTATAGTTAACTATACTATAAATGTAAAGCTAACTATACAAAAAGGTGTAAGATATGAAAAATTCTCTACAAAAGTTACGAAAATCTAGGAAATTAAGTCAAGCAGAACTTGCAGTTGCACTTGGAGTTACTAGGCAAACTATTATTTCTCTAGAAAAAGAGAAATACACAGCATCTTTGGAGCTAGCATTTAAGATAGCGCGTTATTTTGATAAACAAATTGAGGAAGTTTTTATTTATACAGAAAGTGAAGGAGGATAGAATTTTAATGGAAAAATACAGTCCACAAAAGACAAAAGGTTAAAAGTTAATCTGTAATATGTCAAGGATGTGGACTATTGATTTTTGTCCACCAATCGTTTACCAGCAATATGTTTTTATCAGTACTATTAGTATTAGCATTGCGATGTCTATTTTTGCTATTTATCGCTATGCTTCATTGAAGAAAACGATATAATAGCTGATGATTAAATTGAAGTTTTAGAAAGTAGTATTCTATGTTAATAAAAGGATTATTGTCACCCAATAGTAAAGTATCTCCGAAGGATTACAAAGTATATATGAGATTTTTGTCTTTTGTTTTTAGTGTATGTAGTTTGATTATGATAGTATCATCATTTCTACATACCTTTGAATCTAATTTTACTAAAGGTTTTTCCTTTGGTTCAGGTATTGCCTTATTTGCAGGAAGTTTTTATTTTTTGGTGATAACATTTAGTGAAAAGCGATTTCAACATTACTATACCAAAGTTTTTGATGAGCGTAATCAATTTATTGCTAATATGTCTTGTCGACTCCTTTTCCTTTTATCTGTCCTTGTTTTAGTGGTATTGTGTCTGATTAATGTCTGGTTTGGTATAACTTTTTCCTATGCAAAGTTCTTGCTATTGATACTCTCTTTTGTTTTATACGGTTATTTATTAATTTACTTTATTTTACAGAAGTTATTGTGAGATAAATCTATAAGATTTGAAAATATGTTATGATAGAAAAAAGTTAATAATTTATTTTGGAGGTTTTTGTGTCATTTATTATTAAAAAAGGCAAAATTTTAGCTTTGCTAATAGCATTTTTAGTTATTAATCAACTTGTTCCTATATTGGCTGTGTGGCTCCTAAAGAATCACTATCAAACGCCTTTTACTAGTATATTGTTAATTGGCTTAGAATTACTTATTATTGCTCTTTTCCTTTATTATGCCAAGGTTAAACAAATAATCAGATGGAAAGTATTATTGACAAGGAAAGCATTAGTTACTATTCTCTTAGGTTGGTTATCATTGAGGGTTCCACAAATTATTGGTTACCTCATTATGACTATGCAAGGGGTTAAAGATACAGCAAATCAAACAGTAATTATGGAATTAACAAAGCAACTTCCACTAGCTTTGATGTTAATTTTTGCCATAATAGGGGCACCAATTATGGAAGAAATTATATTTCGCTATATTATCCCTAAAGAACTTTTTGCGAAACATCAAAAATGGGGTTTTGTCATCGGTACTTTAGCTTTTGCTCTTATTCATTCCCCTTCTGATATAGGTAGTTTTATTATTTATGCTGGGATGGGTGCTATTTTATCTTTTGTTTATTATAAAACTGAGCACTTAGAATATAGTATAATGATTCATTTTATTAACAATGCTCTTGCTTATAGCGTGTTAATCAGTACAATGATGAATAACTAAAAAAACTTTGAGCAATTTGCTCAAAGTTTTTTTGCTTTCTCAATAGTAGCATCAATGGCAGAAATAACACTATGCGTCAGACCATTTTTTTCTAAGTCTAAAAGGCCAGCAATAGTAGTTCCGCCTGGGCTACAAATGTTGTCGATTAAGTCAGAGGTGCTATTTTGTCCTTGTAATAGGTTTTGACTAGAAGCTAAGACAGTCTGTCCTACAATAGAGAGTGCTTGTTCTTTTGGAAATCCATATTTTACACCTGCTTTAGCTAAGGCTTCTATAAATAGATAGATATAGGCAGGACTAGAACCTGCTAGAGCAGTGAAGGTATCAAAATTGATTTCTGCTATATCAAAGCTACTTCCAAAACTATCCGTAATTTCTTTGGCTAATTGTCGTAACTCATCTGATACATGATTGTTGTAACAAATAGCTGTGCAACTTTGAAGTATTTGTGCGTTAATATTTGGCATAATACGAATCAATGGTAAATCAGAACGAGTTAATTGGCTTAAACGCGCTAAGGAGATTCCTGCTGCCATTGAGATGATTGGTTTTGTGATATCAAGTGGAAGAAGAACCTTTTCAAATAGTTGAGGTTTAATACCTAACATGATAATATCAGCTTGATTGATTAATGACTGATGAGATTCGGCGTAAGTAACATCAAGTCTTTCTGCAATTTCTTTTGAACGCTCTAAGCAAGATCCGGATATGACAATGTCATGTTGGGTTTGTTTGAGGCCTTGAATAATTGCACTGGCCATTTTTCCAACGCCGATAATTCCAATTTTCATAATGTTGATATGGGGATGAAAGGAGATACTAAAATGTGTCTACCTTATGAAACTCCCATCCTTTCTATCTTAATAACCTTTAATAATATCCACCGTCGAGCGGTCTAATTTGTTAACGATGGCCTGAAGGTAAGCTTGTGCTTGTAGAAAATCATCCATAGCGTAGAGTGTTTGATGAGAATGAATGTAGCGTGCACAGACACCGATAGTTGTAGAAGGAATACCACTATTTTTTAGGTGAGCAGCCCCAGCATCGGTACCACCTTTTGCAGCATAATATTGGTATTTTATACCTGCTTCTTCAGCTGTTGTAAGCAAGAAATCTCTCATATCTTTAAGCATGATATGTCCGGGATCATAAAAACGGATTAAGGTTCCCTCTCCTATTTTGCCTTGTTCCCCATAAATATCTCCAGCTGGGGAACAATCGACAGCTAAGAAGATATCTGGGTTGAATTTAGTTGTTGAAACATGTGCGCCACGAAGTCCGACTTCTTCTTGAACATTAGCCCCAGCAATAAGTGTGTTGCTAAGACTTTGATCTTTTAAGCTTTTTAGCAATTCGGTCACCATAAGCACACCATAGCGATTATCCCAAGCTTTTGACATAATATGTTTTTGATTTGCAGTTAAAATGGTTTCAGATTTAGGAACAATGATATCGCCAGGAGCAATGCCAAAGCTTTCAGCTTCATTTTTATCTGTGAATCCTCCATCAAAAACAATGTCACTAATTTTGGGTAATGTTGTTCCACCGCTTTGTCCACGAAGAAAGTGAGGAGGAACTGAGCCTGATATAACAGGAATGGCATCACCAGAACGTGTGTAGAGGGTAAAGCGTTGTGAGCTGACTACTAGGGGATTCCATCCTCCAACCTCAAGTACACGAAATGTTCCATCTGGCTGAATATGACTAACCATAAAGCCGACTTCATCCATATGGGCAGCAACCATGACTTTAGGAGCATTAGTCTCATGAGTATTTTTTACTCCAAAAATTCCACCAAGTCCGTCTGTCTCAACTTGATCAACTAAAGGAGTTATTTCTTGACGAAGGAAGTTGCGGATATTGTGTTCATAGCCAGCAATCCCATCAAGCTCAGTTACGGTTTTAATTTTGTTAAATAAATCTGACATAATTACCTCAATTCTACAAATACTATTTTAGCACCTTTTAATTAAAAATAAAGAACAGAACAGGTTTCAGTCAATATAAAGACTTTCAAAAAGAATATCAAGTACTACCAGAAGACTGTTATGACTGACAAAGCCTGTTATAGTGAAAACTGGGTTGAATACAACGGAGATAATGTTTATCGGCTTAAGCTAATAAAAAGGTAGATAGGAAAGATAATACGGCTAAAAAAGTGATAACCATAGCAATTAAAGTCAAATTTTTGGGGTGATTCTTATTGATTAAAAATGAAGCTGTGCAAAGCAGTATTAGCGTCACAATAGCAAAAAGTTCTCCATTTTGAAGACGAAATAAAAACCAGTGATCACCTAGGAAGAGTAGACCTAGCAAACAATTTAAAGCAGGTACTAATAATTTTTCTTTCATGTTTTTTCTTTCTGTTTGAATGATTAACCATAATGGTATCTTAAGACAATGTCATCCTATTATACCACAAGGAATAAGTTGTTTTTTTTCATAACTGTTATGTGGATTTCTTCCATCAATTCCTGTGTCTAATTCCGGGGGGTATGGTATAATAACAGTTATGAAAAATAAAAAAATCTTATTTGGGACTGGCCTTGCTGGTGTGGGTTTACTGGCAGCTGCTGGTTATACCCTAACTAAAAAAGTAACAGATTATAAACGTCAGCAAATCACTCAGACCTTAAGAGAACTTTTTAGTCAGATGGGTGATATTCAGGTATTTTATTTTAATGAATTTGAATCTGATATTAAAATGACCAGTGGTGGTCTTGTCTTGGAAGATGGCAGAATTTTCGAATTCATTTATCGTCAAGGTGTTCTTGATTATGTGGAGGTGAGCAAATGATTTTACCAGAATCTTATGAAGAAATAGCAGCTTATATTGATAGCACTAAGAAAGTTGTTTTCTTTTTTACAGCAGATTGGTGTCCAGATTGTCAATTTATATATCCAGTAATGCCATCAATTGAAAAAGATTTCTCAGATTTTGTCTTTGTACGTGTTAATCGTGATGACTATATAGAATTAGCTCAGCAGTGGAATATTTTTGGGATTCCGAGTTTCGTTGTTGTGGAAAATGGTCAGGAACTGGGTCGTTTGGTTAATAAGAATCGCAAAACAAAGGCTGAAATTACTAAATTTCTCGCTGAAATTAACCATAAATAAGACAAAAAATAGCAAAATTTAAAGGAGAATAAATGATTTTTACTTATAATAGAGAGCATGTTGGTGATACCTTAATGGTTATTGTTAAGGATAGTCAAGGAGCTAAGCTAGATGTTGATCGTCGCGGACAAGTAGCACGCGTCTATCTGCAAGATAGTAAAGAAACAGTTGCTTGGAATATCTTTGAAGTGTCAAGTTTAATTGCTATTGAGGGAGTAGGTCAAGTAACTTTATCTGATCAAGTTATTAAAATCCTTAATGCAGAACTACTGAAAGAAGGATTCGAAGACTCTCTTGTTAATAATATTGAACCTACATTTGTTGTGGCGCAAATTAAAGAAATGATTGATCATCCAGATAGTGACCATTTACACATCTGTCAAGTAGAAATCAACGATGGGAAGACGGTTCAAATCGTTTGTGGGGCACCTAATGCTTCAGTAGGCCTTAAAACAGTTGCAGCTCTTCCAGGAGCTATGATGCCAAATGGTAGCCTTATTTTCCCAGGAAAACTTCGTGGAGAAGATAGCTTTGGAATGTTATGTAGTGCTCGCGAGTTAGCTCTTCCAAATGCTCCTCAAGTCAGAGGTATCATTGAATTATCTGATCAGGTAATTGTTGGAGAGTCTTTCGACGCCAATAAACATTGGAAAAATTAGTAAAAATCAACTTAGCTTCAGCTAAGTTGATTTTTAGTTGTAAACTTAAGAAGTTACAATGACTTTTTAAGTGTGATGTGTTGCAAAAAAGCAATATCTTTATAAGGAGCTTTGTCAGCAACACTTAGCTCGATAGCAAGCATTTTGTTTAGCCAATCAGTTTCAGTTTTAAAATGGTTTGGTTGTAATGAATAGAAGGTACGAATACCCTGATAACGTTCAACTAATAAATTTGTATTTTGTTTTAGTTCTTCTAAGGTATAAATATTTCCCTGGTCAAAACTGGCACTTTTAAAGTTTGCTTCTCCTGTTAAGAGTTCCATCGCAGTGGAGGTATCATTGCTAAAAATAACTGATTGTAATATTTTACCAATTATATTATGTTTGATGAGAGATAGTTCTCCATTAGGTTTTAGAAGTCGAGAAAATTCGTCAAAATAAGCAGGATGATTATGTTTGTCTATATATTCAAGAACATTATGACAAATAATAGTATCAAAACTTTGATCAGGCAAAGCTCTTAATGCTTCGTAGGAACCTAGGATTTTATAAATATTGTCACTTTGATTATCGTAAAGCAGTTTAGGATTGGGTTCAATAGCAGTTACATTGTTTTCTTTTGCTAGATGTTGTGCGGTGAGACAAAAACCAGCTCCAAAATCTAAAACGTTCTGATTTTTGATATGGCTTAATTGAGCAAAAGTTATTTCATATTGTATTTTTCCCCAAGGTTTAGCCAGCATTTCTTTATAACTAGTTACATTTGTCATCTTAATTCTCCCAGAACAATTTCATATATTTTAGCATTTTTCTTCCTTATTTTCGAATAATAATAGTGAGGAGGTAATCAATGTATAATAAAGTTATTATGATTGGGCGTCTAACAGCAAAGCCTGAGATGGTAAAAACACCAACTGACAAGTCAGTAACGCGTGCAACTGTTGCTGTTAATAGACGCTTTAAAGGAAGTAATGGTGAGCGTGAAGCAGATTTTATTAATGTGGTTATGTGGGGTCGTCTAGCGGAAACCCTTGCGAGCTATGGGACAAAGGGCTCTTTAATTTCAATAGATGGTGAATTGCGTACGCGCAAGTACGAAAAGGATGGTCAAACGCACTATATCACTGAAGTATTAGCATCATCATTTCAGTTGTTAGAAAGCCGTGCCCAACGTGCTATGCGTGAAAATAATGTTTCTGGTGATTTGTCAGATTTAGTATTGGAAGAAGAGGAGCTCCCCTTTTAAATAAAATCACTCTCAAAATATCATTTCTAAATATACTGGTTGCTTTCCACAGAAAGCAACCTTTTTTTATTGAAAATAGAAAGGCAAACGATTACAATAAAGGGGATAGAAAGCAGGTTTAAGATGGAAAAAGTCATTATTTTTGATATGGACGGCGTTATTGTTGATTCCGAGTACACGTTTTTAGATAATAAGACAGAAATGTTACGTGAGGAGGGTATTGATACGGACGTCTCGTATCAATACCAGTACATGGGGACTACTTTTGAATTCATGTGGCAAGCTATGAAAGAGGAGTTTGGCTTACCGAAAACAGTAAAAGAGTATATTGCTGAGATGAACAGACGTCGACAAGCGATTGTGACGCGTGATGGTGTTAGGCCCATTAAAGGAGCTCAGCAACTGATTCATTGGTTACACCAACATGGCTATCGCTTAGCAGTTGCGTCCTCATCTCCAATGGTAGATATTAAGCGTAATCTAAAAGAGTTGGGTGTGACAGAATGCTTTGAATACATGGTTACAGGAGAAGATGTATCGTCTTCTAAACCAGCACCAGATGTTTTTCTTAGAGCTGCAGAGCTTTTAGATGTAGACCCTAAAGTTTGTATAGTTATAGAAGATACAAGAAATGGGAGTTTAGCTGCTAAGGCAGCAGGAATGTATTGCTTTGGCTTTGCCAATCCTGATTATCCACCGCAAGATTTATCAATGGCAGACAAGGTTATTTCAGATTATCAAGATATCTATATTTATCTTCCGGAGTAAAATGGTATCTTGAGGAGGATAAGCATATGTTGATGGTGTTGTTATTCCAAAGGCTAGGAATTATTATGATTTTAGCCTTTTTATTGGTAAATAATAGTTATTTCAGACAGTTAATTGAAGAGCGGTCTAAACGTGAAACGGTAGTCCTTGTCATCATTTTCGGCTTGTTTGTTATTATATCTAATATAACAGGAATTGAAATAAAAGGGGATCGAAGTTTGGTCGAGCGCCCTTTTCTAACAACGATTTCCCATTCTGACTCACTTGCTAATACAAGGACTTTAGTTATTACAACGGCAAGTTTGGTTGGTGGACCTCTGGTTGGATCAATTGTTGGTTTTATTGGAGGAGTTCATCGCTTTTTTCAAGGAAGCTTTTCAGGTTCTTTCTATATTGTCAGTTCAGTTCTAGTCGGCATTGTTAGCGGAAAGATTGGTGATAAGCTTAAGGAAAACCATCTCTACCCTTCAACAAGCCAAGTTATTTTAATTAGTATTATTGCCGAAAGTATCCAGATGCTATTTGTTGGCATTTTTACAGGATGGGAACTTGTCAAAATGATTGTCATTCCAATGATGATTTTAAATAGTTTAGGTTCCACACTTTTCCTTGCGATTTTGAAAACTTATTTGTCAAATGAAAGTCAGTTACGCGCAGTTCAAACGAGAGATGTTCTTGAATTGACTCGACAGACTCTGCCCTACCTTAGACAAGGTTTGACACCGCAATCTGCTAGGAGCGTTTGCGAAATTATAAAGAGGCATACTAACTTTGATGCTGTGGGATTAACAGATCGGTCAAACGTATTAGCTCATATTGGTGTTGGCCATGATCACCATATTGCAGGACAACCGGTCAAAACAGACTTATCTAAAAGTGTTATTTTTGATGGCGAACCAAGAATTGCGCAAGATAAAGCGGCGATTTCTTGTCCAGATCACAACTGTCAGTTAAATTCTGCTATTGTAGTTCCTCTAAAAATAAATGATAAAACTGTGTGTGCCTTAAAAATGTACTTTGCAGGAGATAAGACAATGTCTGAGGTGGAGGAAAACCTAGTCCTTGGTTTAGCGCAAATATTTTCAGGACAACTGGCAATGGGGATAACAGAGGAACAAAATAAGTTAGCCAGTATGGCAGAGATAAAGGCTTTACAAGCACAAATCAACCCTCATTTCTTCTTTAATGCCATTAACACAATTAGTGCATTAATCCGTATTGATTCTGATAAAGCACGTTATGCACTGATGCAGTTAAGTACTTTTTTTAGAACAAGTTTGCAAGGTGGTCAGGATCGTGAGGTAACGCTTGAGCAAGAAAAATCACATGTGGATGCTTATATGAATGTTGAAAAATTACGTTTCCCTGATAAATATCAGTTATCTTATGATATTAGTGCACCAGAAAAAATGAAGTTACCGCCTTTTGGTTTACAGGTACTGGTAGAGAATGCAGTTCGACATGCTTTCAAAGAACGTAAGACGGACAACCATATATTGGTTCAAATAAAGCCAGATGGTCATTATTATTGTGTTTCTGTTAGTGACAATGGACAAGGAATCTCAGATACTATCATTGATAAATTAGGTCAAGAAACAGTTGCAGAGAGTAAGGGGACAGGTACTGCTCTAGTTAATCTAAATAACAGGCTGAATTTATTATATGGTAGTGTAAGTTGCCTTCATTTTTCGAGCGACAAGAATGGTACAAAAGTTTGGTATCGAATACCTAATAGAATAAGGGAGGATGAGCATGAAAATTTTAATTCTTGATGATGAAATGTTTGCCAGACAAGAATTATCGTTTTTAGTTGAACATAGCCAGGAGGTTGACAACCCTGAGATTTTTCAGGCTGAGGATATCAGTGAAGCCGAAAAAATCTTATTTAGACAGCAAATTGATTTAATTTTTTTAGATATTTCGCTTAGTGAAGAAAATGGCTTTACTTTGGCTAATCAGTTGAGCCAACTTGCACATCCCCCACTTGTTGTTTTTGCGACAGCTTATGATAACTACGCTGTGAAAGCTTTTGAAAGTAATGCTGTTGATTATATCATGAAACCGTTTGAACAACAGCGCGTTGATATGGCTCTATCAAAAGTGAAGAAATTGAGCCAACTCACCACTGCTTCAGATGTAGAGCAAGCAATACCTAAAAAAGCCAGTGCTGAATTGTTAACCTTGACATTATCAGATCGCAGTGTTGTTGTTAAAATGCAAGATATCGTTGCAGCTAGTGTTGAAGATGGCGAATTAACTGTTAGTACAGTTCAGAAAACTTACACTATTCGGAAAACACTCAATTGGTTTAAGTCACGCGCCGTAGCACCATATTTTCTCCAGATTCATCGAAACACAGTGATTAATCTAGAGATGATTGAGGAAATTCAACCTTGGTTTAATCATACTTTGTTACTAATTATGTCTAATGGAGAGAAATTTCCAGTAGGTCGATCGTATTTAAAAGACCTAAATGAGCATTTAACCATGTAAAAGTGCTTTTGCGAACTTCCCTTTGTTGTTTAGAAGCTTGAATTTGCAATTCGGCTTCTTTTTTTGGTAACTGAGGCTGAAAATGAAAACGTTTTATTTATTTTGAAGTACAATATAGCTATCAATAAAACAAGTTAAAACATTGTAATAAAAGGAAGGGGTAGTGACTATGAAACACACCAGTAAAGAAACCAAAACAAAAGAAGCTCCAATGTTTATTCAAATGTCAATATATGCAGCTATTCTATTAGTTTCACAAATGATTTCAATGTTATTACCGAAATCACTACCAATCCCAACGACGGTTATTGGTTTGGTGCTAATGTACGTATTGCTAACTGCTAAAATTATCAAGGTAGAGTGGGTTGACTCTTTTGGGGCTTTGATGATAAGCATGATTGGTTTTATGTTTGTCCCCTCAGGAATATCAGTAGCAGCGAACCTTGATATCCTAAAAGCTGAAGGCTTGCAACTAGTTGCTGTTATTACAATCTCAACTGTTGTTATGTTAGTAGTGGTAGCATACGTTGCACGATTAATACTTGCTATCAGAGAACTCAGTGTCACAGATTTATTTAAAAAGATATTACCTAACCACTATAGTAAGAAAGTAGAGGAAAAATAATATGGAACTCTTAAAAACACCCATCTTTGGTATTTGCTTTTCTTTAATACTCTATACGATAGGACAACATTTATTTAAGAAGAGTAAAGGTTTCTTCCTTTTGCAGCCTCTTTTCTTTGCAATGGTTAGTGGTATTGTCATTCTTTGGCTTATGTCAAAAGGTTTAGGAACCGATGTTAAGACATTTTATACACAAGCTTATAAACCAGGTGGCGATTTAATATTTTGGTTTTTAAATCCAGCAACAATTGCTTTTGCAGTTCCTCTCTATAAGAAAAATGACGTTGTTAAAAAATATTGGGTAGAAATTCTCAGCAGTTTAGTAATCGGTATGATTGTTTCCCTTATGCTTATCGTCGCTATTTCTAAAATGGTTGGGCTTAGTCAAGTCGGAATTGCTTCAATGTTGCCACAAGCAGCAACAACAGCAATTGCTCTTCCAATAACAGCAGCAATTGGAGGGAACACAGCTGTGACAGCAATGGCGTGTATCTTAAATGCAGTTATTATTTATGCATTAGGTAAAAAATTAGTGTCATTTTTCCATTTGAATGATAGTAAGATTGGTGCAGGATTAGGTCTAGGGACCTCTGGTCATACAGTCGGAGCAGCCTTTGCATTGGAATTGGGAGAACTGCAAGGTGCGATGGCAGCTATAGCGGTGGTGGTTATCGGTTTGGTAGTTGATTTGGTTATTCCTATCTTTAGTCATTTGATTGGTTTGCTATAACTAATAGCGTGGTTAAGGCTGAATTTATTCAGCCTTTTTATGATGTCTATTAAAATACATTGGATTAACATGGTTTATGAGCTAGAGTCTAGAATTGTGTTTTACCTAACTTTAAGTTATTAATGATAAAATAACAAATTTTCTAATTAACCAGTTAAGTAATTGTTCTCCTACTTTTTTCTTGTTATAATGAAAAAAGTTGTCAAAAATATTATTTATCAATTAAAAAAGGAGGTTTAATAGTGACTAAATATTTGAAGTACATCTCTTTTGTTGCTTTGTTTCTGGCGAGTATCTTTTTAGTAGCTTGTCAAAATCAAAATTCACAAACAAAGGAGCGAACACGAAAACAACGACCCAAAGATGAATTGGTTGTCTCTATGGGGGCAAAGCTTCCTCATGAATTCGATCCAAAGGACCGTTATGGAATCCATAATGAAGGTAATATTACTCATAGTACCCTATTGAAACGTTCTCCTGAACTAGATATAAAAGGAGAGCTTGCTAAAAAATATAAAATCTCTAAGGATGGCTTAACGTGGTCGTTCGACTTAAATGATGATTTTAAATTCTCCAATGGTGAGCCTGTTACTGCTGACGATGTTAAGTTTACTTATGATATGTTGAAAGCAGATGGAAAAGCTTGGGATTTGACCTTTATTAAGAATGTTGAAGTAGTTGGGAAAAACCAGGTAAATATTCATTTGACTGAGGCGCATTCGACATTTACAGCACAGTTGACAGAAATCCCAATCGTCCCTAAAAAACATTACAATGATAAGTATAAGAGCAATCCTATCGGTTCAGGACCTTACATGGTAAAAGAATATAAGGCTGGAGAACAAGCAATCTTCGTTCGAAATCCATATTGGCACGGTAAAAAGCCTTATTTTAAAAAGTGGACTTGGGTATTACTTGATGAAAATACAGCACTAGCTGCTTTAGAATCTGGTGATGTTGACATGATTTACGCAACGCCAGAGCTTGCTAGCAAGAAAGTCAAAGGAACACGTCTTCTAGATATTGCTTCAAATGATGTTCGTGGGTTATCGCTACCTTATGTGAAGAAAGGTGTTGTGAAAAATTCACCAGACGGTTATCCAGTAGGAAATGATGTCACTAGTGATCCAGCAATCAGAAAAGCCTTGACTATTGGTTTAAATAGACAAAAAGTTCTGGATACTGTTTTAAATGGTTATGGTAAACCAGCTTATTCAATTATTGATAGAACACCATTCTGGAATCCAAAAACAGCAATTAAAGATAATAAAGTAGCTAAAGCTAAGCAACTTTTGACAAAAGCTGGATGGAAAGAACAAGCAGACGGTAGCCGCAAAAAAGGAAATCTTAAAGCGGAATTTGACCTTTACTACCCTACTAATGATCAATTACGAGCAAACTTAGCCGTTGAAGTAGCGGAGCAAGCTAAAGCCTTAGGTATTACTATTAAACTCAAGGCTAGTAACTGGGATGAAATGGCAACTAAGTCACATGATTCAGCCTTACTTTATGCGGGAGGACGTCATCATGCGCAGCAATTTTATGAATCACATTACCCAAGTTTAGCTGGTAAAGGTTGGACCAATATTACTTTTTATAACAATCCTACTGTGACTAAGTACCTTGACAAAGCAATGACATCTCCCGACCTTGATAAAGCTAACAAATATTGGAAGTTAGCTCAGTGGGATGGCAAAACAGGTGCTTCCACTCTTGGAGATTTACCAAATGTATGGTTGGTGAGTCTTAACCATACTTATATTGGTGATAAACGTATCAATGTAGGTAAACAAGGTGTCCATAGTCATGGTCATGATTGGTCATTATTGACTAACATTGCTGAATGGACTTGGGATGAATCTGCTAAGTAACTAATTTAGTTAATGTAGGCTACTTTAAGTTTGGAGTCAGAGAAAACAATGTACACCTTATGGTGTGAATGGTTTCCTCGACTCCTTTTTTAACAATTAAGGAGATTTATCTGTGAAACATATTACCACTGTAGTTATCTGGAAGATACTTAGGTGTTTGTCACTCGTTTTTGGAGTATCAATTTTGACCTTTATTTTACTAAAACAATCACCGGTTGATCCAGTCATGGCAAGTGTCAATTATGACACGTCACTAACCCCTGTTCAGTACAAAGCGATTGCTCACCACTATGGCTTGGATAAGCCAGCTCCGGTCCAGTATTTTATTTGGTTAAAAAATTTTATACAGGGACATTTAGGGACTTCACTAGTTTATCGGCAACCTGTTATTGATATTATTAGATCACGGGCAGGTGCCTCTTTCATACTTATGGGACTCTCCTGGGTCTTATCGGGTCTTATTGGATTTATCTTAGGAACTTTATCAGCTTTCCATCAAGGGAAATTGCTTGATCGAATTGTAAGGTGGTTTTCTTACCTTCAGATATCAGTACCAACTTTTTGGATTGGGCTCATTTTTTTATTAATCTTTTCTGTCCAGCTGGGGTGGTTCCCGATTGGTATTTCTTCTCCGATAGGTACTTTGAGTCAAGATATTACGTTAGCTGATCGTATTAAGCACCTTATTTTACCTGTTTTCACGCTAAGTATTCTAGGCATTGCCAATGTAACTCTTCATACTAGAACTAAAATGATGTCGGTACTTTCTAGTGAATATGTCTTATTTGCCAGAGCGCGTGGGGAAACGGAATGGCAAATTTTTAAAAATCATTGTCTTAGAAATGCTATCGTACCAGCTATTACACTGCATTTTTCCTATTTTGGAGAATTGTTTGGAGGATCCGTTCTTGCTGAGCAAGTTTTCTCATATCCAGGACTAGGGTCTACCCTAACTGAAGCAGGACTTAAAAGTGATACACCGCTACTTCTAGCTATTGTGATGATAGGGACATTATTTGTTTTTGCGGGCAATCTTATTGCGGATATTTTAAATAGCATAATCAATCCACAGTTAAGGAGAAAAGTATGATATTGAGACGTCGAACTATTGTTTTATGGCAACTGGGTATCGCCATTTCTCTCATTCTTAGTATTCTAGCCTTAAATCTTTATTTCCATAGTACTCCCTTGCAAACCAATGCAGCTTTACGGAACCTTGCTCCTTCATTAAACCATCTTTTTGGGACAGATGGTTTAGGTAGGGATATGTTTGTCAGAACGATTAAAGGACTTTATTTCTCTCTACAAGTCGGCTTATTAGGTGCCCTTATGGGGGTCATTCTGGCGACAGTTTTTGGAGTGCTTGCAGGTTTAGGAAATAGCATTATTGATAAAATAATAGCATGGTTAGTTGATTTGTTTATTGGTATGCCTCATTTGATTTTTATGATTCTCATTTCTTTTGTTGTTGGGAAAGGTGCTCAAGGGGTCATCATTGCAACGGCTGTTACACATTGGCCTTCTTTAGCAAGGCTTATCCGCAATGAAGTCTATCATCTAAAGAATAAAGAATTTGTCCAACTTTCTAAAAGTATGGGAAAAACGCCTTATTATATTGTGAGGCATCATATCCTGCCTTTGATTGCTTCTCAAATTTTCATTGGTTTTATCCTCTTATTTCCACATGTCATCCTACATGAAGCATCAATGACTTTCTTAGGATTTGGGCTCTCTGCCGAACAACCTTCGGTTGGTATCATTCTGTCAGAGGCAGCTAAGCATATCTCTCTTGGAAATTGGTGGTTGGTTATCTTTCCAGGACTTTATCTTATTTTGGTTGTCAATGCATTTGATACTATCGGAGAATCTTTAAAGAAACTCTTTTACCCTCAAACTGATCATTTTTAGGAGGTAGAGATATGACAGAAACATTATTAAGCATTAAAGACCTCTCCATCACCTTCACTCAATACGGAAGATTTTTAAAACCATTTCAATCAACACCGATACAAGCGCTGAATTTAGAAATTAAAAAAGGTGAGTTATTAGCTATTATAGGTGCTAGTGGTTCGGGGAAGAGTTTATTAGCACATGCTATTATGGATATTCTTCCTAAAAATGCATCTGTAACAGGAGATATGATTTATCGTGGTCAATCACTAAATTCTAAACGCATTAAACAGTTGCGAGGAAAAGATATTACGTTGATTCCACAATCAGTTAATTATTTAGATCCATCTATGAAAGTCAAACATCAGGTGCGCTTAGGTATCTCAGAAAATTCAAAGGCTACTCAAGAAGGATTGTTTCAACAGTTTGGTTTAAAAGAAAGTGATGGTGACTTGTATCCTTTCCAACTTTCTGGCGGAATGCTCCGACGTGTTTTGTTTACAACGTGTATTAGTGATAAGGTTTCTTTGATTATTGCGGATGAGCCCACCCCTGGATTACATCCAGATGCTCTGCAAATGGTTTTAGACCAACTACGCTCCTTTGCAGATAAAGGAATAAGCGTTATATTTATCACTCATGATATTGTAGCAGCTAGTCAAATTGCTGATCGTATTACTATTTTTAAAGAGGGAAAAGCTATTGAAACAGCTCCAGCTAGTTTCTTTAGCGGAAATGGAGAGCAGTTACAAACAGAATTTGCTAGAAGTTTATGGCGCTCTCTCCCACAGCAAGAATTTTTGAAAGGAGTTACTCATGACCTTAGAGGCTAAAAAGCTTGGCTTTTATCATAAAAAAGATCAATGGCTTTTTAAGGAGATTAATTTAGAGGTAGCACCTGGTCAAGTTTTAGGTATATTTGGACAAAGTGGTTGTGGAAAAACTAGTTTATCCAAAGTGCTTGCAGGTTTTTTACATCCTAGATCTGGTGAAGTATTAGTTGATGGCAGTAATTTGCCTAACAAAGCATTTAGACCTGTACAACTTATTCAACAACATCCTGAAAAAACGATGAATCCTTTATGGCCTATGAAAAAAAGTTTAGAAGAAGCTTATTACCCAAGTCGAGATTTACTAGATGCTTTTGGAATTCAAGAAAAATGGCTAAATCGTCGCCCTAGTGAACTCTCGGGAGGGGAATTACAACGCTTTTCGATTGTGCGTTCATTACATCCAGAGACTAAATACCTTATTGCAGATGAAATGACTACTATGTTGGATAGTATTACACAAGCTAGTGTATGGAAAAGCCTGTTGGAGATTGTAAAGGATAGAAATTTAGGTCTCATCGTTATTAGTCATGATTTCGCTATGTTAGAGAAACTTTGTAACCAATGCTATATGATTGAAGAGAATCGTATCGTATCTTTCAATGGAGATTAAAAAACTCACCTACTATATCAATTAGTAGGTGTTTTTTATTAAGAGAGTATTGGGGGTGACTGACCTACTCATGACTCTAACATTTTGGTAACGTTGGTGAGAAATTCTAATGTTTTGGGTATTATTGACTAATTATTTTATAATTTATAGATTTTTTAAAAAGATAAGCTAAGGATTTGCATAGGGATATGTAATCGTTTACAATTATATTGTAAGCTAGTCTTCTTTAAGTTTCTGCCTTGGAGTCACAGACTCTCCGTTAAATAGATAAGGATAAACAGATGGAACAATTTAAACATGATGCCAAAGCCTTGTTAGAGGCAATTGGGGGTAAAGAAAATATTAGTGCAGTGACACATTGTGCCACACGCATGAGATTTGTTTTGAATGACAGTAGTAAAGCTAAGGTAAAGGTAATTGAGGAGTTACCATCAGTCAAGGGTACCTTTACCAATGCTGGGCAATTTCAAGTCATTATTGGTAATGATGTCCCTATTTTTTATAATGCTTTTGTAGCCGTTTCTGGTATTGAGGGTGTGTCTAAAGAGGCGGCAAAATCGGCTGCCCAAAAAAATCAAAACCCTTTACAGCGTGTGTTGACAATGCTGGCTGAAATATTTACACCGATTATTCCAGCCATTATTGTTGGTGGTCTGATCCTTGGTTTTCGTAATATTTTAGATGCCGTTCCATTTGAATTTTTAGGTCAAAAAGTTGTTGATGGTGTCAGGCAAGTAGACTCTTCTGGGCATCCAATTTGGAATACTCTAGTAGATGTTTCAACGTTTTGGAGCGGAGTAGACTCTTTTTTATGGTTACCAGGTGAAGCTATATTTCATTTCTTACCAGTTGGTATTGTATGGTCTGTGACTCGTAAGATGGGGACTACTCAAATCCTCGGTATTGTTCTAGGTATCTGTCTAGTGTCGCCACAATTACTTAATGCTTATTCTGTAGCTAGTACTTCAGCAGCAGACATTGCTAAAAATTGGTCTTGGAATTTTGGTTACTTTACAGTACAAAAAATTGGTTATCAAGCTCAAGTTATTCCAGCTCTGTTAGCTGGTTTGAGCCTGTCTTACTTAGAAATCTTCTGGAGAAAACATATTCCTGAAGTTGTTTCAATGATTTTTGTGCCATTTCTATCCTTAGTTCCAGCTATTATCTTGGCTCATACTGTCCTTGGACCTATTGGTTGGACACTAGGTAAATGGATTTCTGCTATCGTTCTTATTGGATTGACTGGTCCTGTAAAATGGCTCTTTGGTGCTATTTTTGGTGCCCTGTATGCCCCATTTGTTATTACTGGTTTGCACCACATGACAAATGCTATCGATACTCAACTCATAGCAGATACAAAAACACATACAACTGGCCTTTGGCCGATGATTGCTCTTTCAAATATTGCTCAGGGTTCAGCTGTACTAGCTTATTATTTTATGCATCGTCATGATGAAAAAGAGGCTCAAATATCACTTCCAGCTGCTATCTCAGCCTACCTTGGTGTTACAGAGCCGGCGCTTTTTGGTGTAAACGTTAAATACATTTATCCATTTGTTGCTGGTATGATTGGTTCAAGTGTGGCAGGTCTTTTGGCGACAACTTTTAATGTCCAAGCTAACTCTATTGGTGTAGGCGGTCTTCCAGGCTTCCTGTCAATTAATGTTAAATATATGGGATATTTCTTTATCTGTATGGCAGTGGCTATCTTTATTCCTTTATTTTTGACACTATTCTTTAAAAAATCAGGTATTTTGACAAAAACTGAAGAGGAAAAATTAGTATCTGATGCTGTCATTGCTTCAACAACAGAAACAAAATCAGCAAAAGAAAAAGCTGTCGTCTCAGGTACAAAGCTTAGTGTAGTAAGCCCTTTATCAGGTTTAGCTAAACCACTGGATCAAGCTAGTGATCCTGTCTTTTCACAAGGAATTATGGGGAAGGGAGTGGTTATCGATCCAAGTGATGGAGAACTAGTTTCACCGGTCGATGCGACAGTTTCAGTTCTTTTCCCTACGAAACATGCTATTGGATTATTAACATCAGAGGGTGTTGAGTTTCTTATTCATATTGGTATGGATACTGTTAATTTAGAAGGAAAAGGGTTTACCTCTCATGTTGCCCAAGGTGACAATGTAAAAGTAGGAGATAAACTCATTACTTTCGATATTCCAATGATAAAAGAAGAAGGATACATTGTGGAAACTCCTATTCTGATTACTAATCAAGAAGAATTCCGACCAGAAGAATTGATAGATTTACCCAAACAGATAAAACGTGGACAAGCATTAATGGTTGCCAAGAAAATTTAAAAGTAATTAGGTATCCTTTTTAAAAAAGAGCACTCTTATAAAATGAGAGGTAATTTGAGGAATTGTTTGAGGGGCTTAATACATTAGCTCCTTGAATTATTTTGAACATAAGAAAAAACTCATGGGAACAAATATCGCTGTAAAAATGTTATATTTTTGATGATAGTTGATGTTATAGTTAGACTGCTAAATACAGCAGCATTTTGGGAAAGGAGCAGAATATGACGATTGATAAACGTAAAGTTGTCTATCAAATTTATCCAAAATCATACAAAGACACAACTGGTAATGGGGTTGGTGATCTTCGTGGTATTATCGAAAAATTACCCTATTTAGCAGAACTTGGTATTGATATGGTTTGGCTCAACCCATTTTATCCAAGTCCACAACGAGATAATGGATATGATATCTCTGATTATACAGCCATTAACCCTGATTTTGGAACGATGGACGATTTTGAAGAAATGATTGAGGTGGGACGTCAATACCGTATAGATTTTATGCTTGATATGGTGCTTAATCATTGTTCAATAGAACATGAGTGGTTTAAAAAAGCACTTGCAGGAGATCGCTACTATCAAGATTTCTTTATCTTACGTGATAATCCAACAGATTGGGTATCTAAATTTGGTGGAAATGCTTGGTCACCATTTGGTGATACAGGGAAGTATTATCTTCATCTTTTTGATATCACTCAAGCTGACCTTAATTGGCGCAATGCCGATGTTCGCAAGGAACTTTTTAAAGTTGTCAATTTTTGGCGTGATAAAGGGGTTAAAGGTTTTCGATTTGATGTGATTAATTTAATTGGGAAAGATGAGATACTTGAGAACTGCCCAATTAATGATGGAAAACCAGCTTATACTGATCGTCCAATAACACATGATTATCTCAAGATGTTGAATAATGCTAGTTTTGGACAAGCTGATTCCTTCATGACAGTTGGTGAAATGTCTTCAACGACAATTGCAAATTGCATTCTTTACACTGCACCAGAACGTGAAGAGTTATCCATGGCTTTTAATTTTCACCACCTCAAAGTAGATTATAAAGATGGGCAAAAGTGGACCATTATGGCTTTTGATTTTCCTGCATTACGTGACCTTTTCCATAGTTGGGGCGAAGGAATGAGCGAAGGAAATGGTTGGAATGCTTTATTCTATAATAATCATGACCAACCGCGAGCATTAAATCGTTTTGTAGACGTGAAACGTTTTCGAAATGAAGGAGCAACCATGTTAGCAGCATCTATCCACTTATCGCGTGGTACTCCTTATATATATATGGGTGAAGAAATCGGAATGCTTGATCCCGATTACAGTTCTATGGATGATTATGTGGATATTGAGAGTTTGAATGCCTACCAAATAATGCTTGATGAAGGCAAGTCACAAGAAGAGGCATTTAGCATTATTCGAGCGAAATCTCGAGACAATTCTCGAGTACCAATGCAATGGGATGATAGTACGAATGCAGGTTTTTCTGAAGGCGCTCCATGGTTGAAAGTAGGAAAATCATATAAAGAAATCAATGTCGCAAAGGAGAAAACAGGGCTGATATTTACTTTCTATCAAGAGTTGATAAGGCTACGTAAACAACTGCCAATAATAGCTGACGGGAATTATAAAGCAGCTTTCAAAGATAACGAAAAAGTATATGCTTTTGAACGCCATCTTGATAAGGAAAAACTTCTTGTTTTAAATAATTTCTTTGCTGAGAAAGTTAAGATAAAATTACCGGAGAATTATCTCCAAGGACAAGTTCTTCTATCAAATTATAAGGATGTTACTCTTGATGAAACGGTTACTTTGCAACCTTATCAAACTTTAGCTATCTTAGTGTCATAACATTTAAAAAACCTTTACTTATTCAATTAAGTAAAGGTTTTTTAAGTGCTGCTTGTGGGAAGGAATCTTGCTCTAGATTTTGCAATTTCTTTCTTTTTTCTTTACTCTATAACAATAGCCCAAATTCATTCAATTGATAGTAGTGCCAGATTGGGCTCAAATGACCTAGAAAAATGTAAACGGTTACTATAAAATAAAAATAGAAAGGAAAACAAATGGTTGATAATAAGACTGTTGTGATAATGTTGGTATTTTTAGCTCGGAAAAATCTTTCCTTGTATGAGTTAACAGTGCAAACAAAGTTTTCAATAAAAGTTATCATAGAGCAAATTAACTATCTCAATAGTTTTTTAGCAAAAAATCACCTAACAGCTATTGCTCACTCTGCTGGACGTTATCAGTTATTAGGAGATGAAAAAGAGCATGATAAAATTGTCTCCTTATTAGAAGCTGAGCAATTTTACCTAACTCAGGAAGAAAGGGTATGTCTGATTTACCTTTATAGCTTTTGCCGAAGAGAGTTTGTCTCCAATGTGCATTATCAAGATTTTTTGAAAGTAAGTAAGAATACTACTTTATCAGATATCAAGATGCTACGTTCTAAATTAGCAAAAAGAGGTATCTCACTCACTTATACAAGAGCAAAGGGATATAGTCTAGTAGGAGATGAGATGGATAAGCATCAAGTTGCTTTTCAGATGATAACTCAACTACTAGAATCTCCCATTGGTTTTTGGTCTTTGAATTATATCTTGTCTTCTTGGAAATTCGCTCTCTCATATGAGAAGTTAGAAAAGACGGTAGAATATTTCTATGAATCTTTTCAACTTTCTCCAATACAAGATAGGCTTGAGAAATCTTTATATTTTATCATTTTAATACTGTGTCGTTATCAAAGGTCAGTAGATCGTGTTTTGCAGGGTTCTCCTATTGTTTCTGAACAATTAAAAGAGTTAACGACTATTATTGTGACTAATTTAAGTCAGGATATTTCCTTATCTAAACCATTAGATCAGAAAGAAAAAGATTATATTACCTTGATCTTATCTGGCTGTTTTGAAGGTGAGGGAACTAAAGATGATGATTTCTTTGAAGCATTGGCAAAAGCAATCGTTGATGAGATGGAAACTATTTCACTTCTTAATTTTTCCAATAAAGAAGAGTTATTACAAGGTCTGAAGCGTCATATTATTCCAGCTTATTTCCGATTGAAATATGGTTTAACTGGCGATAGTGGTTATACACAAAATATTAAAGAGCATTACAGTGATTTATTTCTATTGGTTAAAAAGGCACTACGTCCTTTGGAAGAGCAAGTAGGATTAATACCCGATAGTGAAATTTCTTACTTCGTGATTCACTTTGGAGGCTATCTTAGACAATCAGGTGATACACAATCAATGTCTTATAAAGCTTTGATACTCTGTCCAAACGGCGTTAGTTCATCCTTAGTGATTAAGGAAAAATTGCGTGGATTATTTCCTCAAATTCATTTTCATCGTGTCTCTAAAATTGAGCAGCTGAAACTGATTGACAATCAAACTTACGATATGGTCTTTTCTACTATATTTGTAGAAACAAAAAAACCTAATTATCTAGTTTCGCTGATGATGACAGCAGAGCAAGTACAACAGCTCAAAGAACTGGTTATTTCAGATTTTCCCAAAGCTTGCCTTGACGATTTCCAACTTGATCAATTAATAGCAACTATAAAAAAATACGCTCATGTTCATTGTGAAGAGGAATTAAAATTGGCTTTGAGGACAATGGTAAAACAAGATATATTTAGAAAGGATGTGAGGCCCTTGTTGCACCAACTTATAACAGAGGAAACTTATCAGACAAGTTCTGAACAAATGAATTGGAAAGAGGCAATTCGTTTAGCGGCAAAACCCTTGTTAGCTTCTGGAAAAATTACGGAAAGTTACCCAGAAGCTATGATTGAAAAGGTCGAAGAGTTTGGTCCTTTTATCAATCTTGGTAAAGGTATTGCTATTCCACATGCCAGACCAGAAGATGGGGTAAACTCTGTCGGTATGTCAATGCTTGTTTTGGAACAGCCTATTTATTTATTGGATGACCCCAAACAGGAAATTTATCTCTTATTATGCATAGCAGCTATTGATAATGAAACGCATTTGAAAGCTCTATCGCATTTGACAACAATACTTCGTGATAATAATAATGTTAAAGCTTTGTTAGCTTCACGTGGGTATCAAGATATTGAAATGATTATAAAACAGGAGGATTAAAGATGTTAAGAATTGGAACAGCATGTGGATCAGGTCTAGGTTCAAGTTTTATGGTACAAATGAATATTGAGTCTATTTTGAAGGATTTGGGGGTTTCTGATGTTGAAGTTGAACATTATGATTTAGGTGGAGCAGATCCAAGCGCAGCAGATGTTTGGATTGTTGGTCGTGATTTGGAGGATTCAGCTGGTCACCTGGGGGATGTTCGTATTTTAAACAGTATCATTGATATGGATGAATTGAGAGAATTAGTGACAGGTATTTGCCAAGAAAAAGGCTTAATCTAGGAGGTTGATGCCATGAAAGGTCTATTGGATTTTTTAGTTAATATTGCCAGAACGCCAGCTATTTTAGTCGCCTTGATAGCCATTATCGGTTTAGTACTGCAGAAAAAAGGTGTTCCTGATATTGTAAAAGGTGGAATAAAAACATTTGTTGGCTTCTTAGTGGTTTCTGGAGGTGCAGGGATAGTCCAAAATTCCTTGAATCCATTTGGAAAAATGTTTGAACATGCTTTTCATTTGGTGGGGGTAGTTCCTAATAATGAAGCCATTGTAGCAGTAGCTCTTACGAAGTATGGCTCAGCAACTGCTTTGATTATGTTAGCGGGAATGATTTTTAATATTTTAATTGCTCGTTTTACAAAATTTAAATATATTTTTCTGACAGGACATCATACATTGTATATGGCTTGTATGATTGCTGTTATTTTTGCCGTAGCAGGCTTTACTTCGTTCTCGCTCATCCTTTTTGGAAGTCTAGCGTTAGGGATTATTATGAGCGTATCTCCTGCATTTGTGCAAAAATACATGATTCAACTGACAGGTAATGATAAGGTGGCACTTGGGCACTTTGGTTCTTTAGGCTATTGGTTGAGTGGATTTATTGGTGGAATTGTTGGAGATAAATCAAAATCAACAGAAGATATTAAATTTCCAAAGAGTTTATCATTTTTACGTGACAGTACCGTAAGTATTACTATCTCAATGGCAATTATTTACCTTATCGTTGCAGTGTTTGCTGGTGAGGCTTATATTGCAAAAGAAATAAGTAACGGTGTCAATGGTCTTGTTTATGCCCTCCAACTAGCTGGGCAATTTGCAGCAGGTGTATTCGTTATTTTAGCAGGTGTACGCCTTATCCTAGGTGAAATTGTACCAGCCTTTAAGGGAATCTCAGAAAAATTGGTTCCAAATTCAAAACCAGCCTTGGATTGTCCAATTGTTTACCCTTATGCACCTAATGCAGTATTGATTGGTTTTATCTCAAGTTTTGTTGGTGGATTGGTTAGTATGATAGTTATGATTGTGACTGGCACTACTGTCATTTTACCAGGGGTCGTTCCTCATTTCTTCTGTGGGGCAACGGCAGGTGTTATCGGTAATGCTTCTGGTGGTGTGAGAGGAGCGACTATTGGTGCATTTGTTCAAGGTATCCTCATCAGTTTCTTGCCGATTTTCTTGATGCCTGTACTAGGTGGACTTGGTTTCAAAGGTTCAACATTCTCAGATGCTGATTTTGGTTTGACCGGTATCATTCTTGGCGCTCTTAATCATGTCGGCGGTGCGATAGCTATTGTTATTGGTATTGTAGTTATCTTAATTGGACTTTTTGGCATTTCATTTGTTGGAAAATCAACCCATAAGGAAGGTTAATAATGACATCACCAGAAGAAAGATATTCATCTCTAAGACGATTTGCAACGGAGATTCGTTTAAATACACTAGAAACGCTAAACCATTTAGGATTCGGTCACTATGGGGGTAGTTTATCAATTGTTGAGACTTTGGCTATTCTGTACGGTGATATTATGGATATAAACCCTGAAAAATTCAAAGAAAGTGATCGGAATTATATGGTCTTATCAAAAGGACATGCTGGTCCAGCCTTGTATAGTACACTCTATTTAAAAGGTTTTTTTGATAAAACATTCCTTCATTCGCTCAATACAAACGGTACCAAACTACCTTCGCATCCTGACCGCAATTTAACTCCTGGTATAGATGTAACGACAGGCTCATTAGGTCAAGGCATTAGTATTGCAACGGGAATTGCTTATGCTCAAAAGATTGAGAATTCAAGCTATTATACTTATACTATTGTAGGTGATGGTGAATTAAATGAAGGACAATGTTGGGAGG
Organism: Streptococcus sp. 'group B'; assembly: GCF_002073795.1. Taxonomy (NCBI): domain Bacteria; kingdom Bacillati; phylum Bacillota; class Bacilli; order Lactobacillales; family Streptococcaceae; genus Streptococcus; species Streptococcus sp. 'group B'. Next base: position 416,716 of record NZ_CP020432.1, read on the forward strand.
CTATACAATTTGCTGCGCATCATCAACTGCACCATTTAATTGTTTTTGTAGATGATAATAAAAAACAATTAGATGGTTTGACAGCTGATATTTGTAATCCTGGAGACTTTGTTGCTAAATTTGAAGCTTTTGGATTTGATGCAGTACGTGTAAAAGGAGATGACATTGAGGCAATTGACAAAGCTATTAAAACTTTTCAAGATTCAAATAGTGTCAAACCAAAATGCATTGTTTTAGATAGTATCAAGGGACAAGGTGTGAAAGAGTTGGAGGAGTTAGCTTCTAATCATCATTTACGACCAGATTTACAACAAAAAACAATGTTAGAGCGAGCGGTGATAAGCTTGAGAGAAAGTTTGGAGGTGGTAGAATGAGATGTTCAACCAAAGAAATGAGGCTTGTCTATCGTGATTTCCTCCTTCAAGCTAATCAAGAAAATAAACAAATTACCGTTTTAGAAGCCGATTTGTCGAGTTCAATGTCAACAAATGTACTGGCATCAGAATTTGGAAAACGTTATATTAATCTAGGTATTATGGAGGCTGAGATGGTAGGTCTTGCAGCAGGGCTCGCCATTAAAGGTTACAAGCCATACCTTCATACTTTTGGTCCTTTCGCGTCAAGGCGTGTCTTTGATCAAGTATTTTTATCGTTAGGTTACTCACAATTATCAGCTACGATTATTGGCTCAGATGCAGGAGTTAGCGCAGAAATGAATGGCGGAACTCATATGCCTTTTGAAGAGTTAGGTCTACTAAGGTTAATTCCAAAGGCGACTATTTTTGAGGTTAGTGATGATATTCAGTTTGAAGCAATTTTAAAACAAACATTAAGTATTGATGGTCTAAAATACATTAGAACTATTCGTAAGGCCCCCACTGCAGTTTATGAGGGATGCGAAGATTTTTCAAAAGGTTTTATACAATTACGCCAGGGAAAAGATATTGCTCTTGTAGCAAGTGGTATTATGGTTTCTAGAGCGATAGAAGCAGCCGACTACCTCAAAGAACTAGGGATTGAGGCCTCAGTTATCGACCTTTTTAAAATTAAGCCCCTTCCAGAAGAACTGAAACCATTACTGATAGATCAATCCATTGTAACTATTGAGAATCATAACCGTATTGGCGGTATCGGAAGTGCATTATGCGAATGGCTTAGTATGGAGAAAGACACTACTGTTAGTCGTATGGGTATTGATGAGCGATTTGGTCAGGTAGGTCAGATGGAATATTTATTAGAGGAGTATGGACTCGCTGTTAAAGATATAGTAGAGCATTGCAAATCAATTTATAAATCATAACAAAAAGGCAACATTGGAGTTGCCTTTTTGTTATTTTCTGAAATTTTTAAGTTTTGTATAAGTATCTTGTGGTATTTTATCCTTACTAAAAATAAAGGGGTGGTCGTTATGCGAGCTTGGAAAGGTATTGTTTTAATTTTATCTAGCATAGTGGTGACACTAGTAGCATGGCAAAATGCAGGATTAAGTGAATTTGTTGTACCAGGATTAGCTTTGACAAGTTTATCGCTAACATTCCTCTTATCAACCAAATTTAGGATACTTGAAAGTTACTTTCAAGGTATTGAAAATATGTATTTTTACCACAAGGTAATGGCTGTATTTTCAATGATTTTGCTTCTATTGCACAAAATTGGTCTTGTACAAGGCGGACATGGAAGTGAGTTTGCAAAGACTATTGGCAGTGCGGGATTATATCTTTTTCTAAGTATTGTTTTTGTAGCTTATTTCGGAAATTTTTTAAAGTATGAAATTTGGCGTTTTATTCATCGCTTTGTTTATTTAGTCTATATTTTGGGATTGGTACATACTTTTCTGATTTTAGGAGATAGGATACTAGGGAATACTTTACTCAGTTTAATCGTATTAGGTTATGCTGTCATTGGGGTTATATCTGGATTTTATATTATTTTCCTATATTCTAGAATGCGTTTTCGTCGTGTAGGGTACGTTCAAAAGGTTACTCATCTTAACCATGATACAACTGAGATTGAAATAGCAATGAAGCGTCCTTATCGATATGACTATGGACAATTTACTTTTTTAAAAATTTATCAAGCCGGCTTTGAATCAGCAGCTCATCCTTTCTCGATATCGGGTGGTCATGATAGAGTGATATTTTTAACTGTTAAAGCTTCAGGAGATTATACGAAATCCATTTACAAACAGCTAAAAGTTGGGACAAAAATAGCCTTAGATAGAGCTTATGGTCATATGTTATTTGATAAAGACAAGAAAGAACAGGTTTGGATTGCAGGAGGTATCGGCATCACTCCCTTCATTTCATTTATTAGAGAAAATAGTATTTTGACTAAGAGAGTTGACTTCTTTTATACATTTTCAAATCAAGACAATTTGATTTATCAAGATATGTTAGAATCCTATGCTAAAGCCAATCCTAATTTTAAACTTCACTTAAATAATAGTAGCCTCCAAGGAAGACTTGATTTTAGTCAGTCTGTTTTTGAAGGACAACCAACGATATTTATGTGTGGGCCAACTAGTATGACATCTACTTATGCTAAGGTCTTTCGGCAAAAAGATGCAAAGTCTCGTTTAGTCTATGAAGGATTTTCCTTTAGAGACAGTTGGTTATCCATATTTCTATTAAAAACTTTTGACAAAGTTTATTCTAATTTGATAAAATAAGAGGGTCTATAAGACAAACCAACTTTTTCTTGGTTTTAGGAGTGCCAATCCTAAGACTCGGATGAAGCAATAAAAGGAGAATATATTATGGCAATCTCAAAAGAGAAAAAAAATGAAATCATTGCTCAATATGCACGTCACGAAGGTGATACAGGATCAGTTGAAGTTCAAGTAGCAGTTCTTACTTGGGAAATCAACCACCTTAATGACCACATCAAACAACACAAAAAAGACCACGCTACTTACCGTGGATTGATGAAAAAAATTGGTCACCGTCGTAACTTATTAGCATACCTACGTCGTACAGATGTTAACCGTTACCGTGAATTGATTCAATCACTTGGACTTCGTCGTTAATAGACAACAGAGTCAAGTAAAAACGCTAGAAAATTTTCTAGTGTTTTTTGTTTTAAACGTACTATGAACGTAAGTACTTTGAGGGGGCCAACAGTAAGAAAGTGTTTTAACCTATGAAGAGGGTTATTAAGCAAGCTAAGATTAACCCTAGAAATTTATTTTAATCATTGTAACAAGGTCTGATTGCTAGTATTAATAATCAGACTTTTTACGTTTACATTAATGAATGATAATACAGCTTCCCCCACGGATTTTCGCTACTCAATTTTATAGAATTATGTTAGAATAAAGCTTATACGTGGTTTTATGCAAAGTTGAGTTTAGAACAGCTAGATTGAACTTTGTAGGAAACGCGTAAACAAAAAATATGGAGAATAATATGTCAAAACAAGTCTTTGAAATGATTTTTGCTGGTAAAAAATTAGTTGTTGAAACTGGCCAAGTGGCTAAACAAGCAAATGGATCAGTTGTCGTTCGTTATGGAGATTCTACTGTACTTACAGCAGCAGTTATGTCTAAGAAAATGTCAACAGGTGATTTTTTCCCACTTCAAGTCAATTACGAAGAAAAAATGTATGCTGCTGGGAAATTTCCGGGTGGTTTTAACAAACGTGAAGGGCGTCCAAGTACGGATGCTACCTTAACAGCACGTCTTATTGATAGACCAATCCGTCCGATGTTTGCTGAGGGATTTCGTAACGAAGTCCAGGTCATCAATACTGTTCTTTCATTTGATGAAAATGCTAGCGCACCAATGGCTGCTATGTTTGGTTCATCATTAGCATTATCGATTTCCGATATTCCTTTCAATGGGCCAATTGCTGGAGTTCAAGTTGCTTATGTTGATGGCAATTTTATTATTAATCCGACAGCACAAGAACAAGAGGCTTCTGCGTTAGAATTAACGGTTGCAGGTACTAAAGAAGCGATTAACATGGTTGAATCTGGAGCGAAAGAACTTTCAGAAGAAATCATGCTAGAGGCTCTTCTTAAAGGACATGAGGCTGTCTGTGAATTAATCGCCTTTCAAGAAGAGATTGTAACTGCTATTGGTAAAGAAAAAGCCGAAGTAGAACTTCTTCAAGTTGATCCAGAACTTCAAGCAGAAATTATTGCTACTCATAACATAGCTTTACAGGCTGCAGTACAAGTTGAAGAGAAAAAGGCTAGAGAAGCAGCTACAGAAGCAGTTAAAGAAGTAGTTATAGGTGAATATGAGGCGCGTTACGCTGAACATGAAGAATATGATCGCATTATGCGTGATGTTGCTGAAATTTTAGAACAAATGGAACATGCAGAAGTTCGTCGCCTCATTACAGAAGATAAGGTTCGTCCTGATGGACGTCGTGTGGATGAGATTCGTCCATTAGATGCAGTGATTGATTTTTTACCACAAGTTCATGGATCAGGTCTCTTTACACGAGGACAAACCCAAGCATTATCAGTATTAACGTTAGCACCTATGGGTGAAGCACAAATCATTGATGGGCTAACACCAGAGTATAAGAAACGCTTTATGCACCACTATAACTTCCCACAATATTCAGTTGGTGAGACGGGACGTTATGGAGCTGCAGGGCGTCGTGAAATTGGTCACGGTGCTTTAGGAGAGCGTGCATTAGAACAAGTCCTTCCAAGCTTGGAGGAGTTTCCGTATGCTATCCGACTAGTTGCAGAAGTTTTAGAATCAAACGGTTCATCATCTCAGGCTTCTATATGTGCTGGAACGCTTGCTCTTATGGCAGGTGGTGTGCCTATAAAAGCTCCGGTTGCTGGTATTGCCATGGGACTCATATCAGATGGAACAAACTACACAGTCCTTACTGATATTCAAGGATTAGAAGACCATTTTGGCGATATGGACTTTAAGGTTGCGGGTACACGTGAAGGGATTACAGCACTTCAAATGGATATTAAAATTGAAGGTATTACCCCTCAAATTTTGGAAGAAGCTCTTGCGCAAGCTAAAAAAGCACGCTTTGAAATTCTTGATGTCCTTCATGGAGCTATCGCAGAGTCACGTCCACAATTAGCACCAACGGCACCTAAGATTGATATGATAAAAATCGATGTTGATAAGATTAAAGTTGTCATCGGTAAAGGCGGCGAAACTATCGATAAAATCATCGCTGAAACAGGTGTTAAGATTGATATTGATGAAGAAGGAAATGTATCTATCTTCTCTAGTGATCAGGCTGCTATTGATCGTACGAAAGACATTATTGCAAGTTTAGTACGTGAAGCAAAAGTGGGAGAAGTTTACCATGCTAAAGTAGTTCGTATCGAGAAATTCGGTGCCTTTGTCAACCTCTTTGATAAAACAGATGCATTGGTACATATTTCAGAAATTGCATGGACACGTACAGCAAATGTAGCTGATGTTCTTGAAATTGGTGAAGAAGTTGATGTGAAAGTCATCAAAATTGATGATAAAGGGCGAGTTGATGCCTCTATGAAAGCATTATTACCACGTCCTCCAAAAGCTGACAATCCTAAAAAGGAATCTTAATATGACAAGTACAAACGAGTTAGACATTAGATTGCGTGCTTTTATCAATGCACCGGATAATTTTTTAGATAGTATAGGTCTTGTGAATGCCTTGCACCACTCTACGGTTTGGGCAAGCAAGGAACCCTATGCTATTCAAGTAGATGGTCAAGAAGTTGTTCCTGTTTTTACGGATATTACTGACCTTAATCATTTCAAAGAGGAGCAAGAAAGTGCTCGAGATATGTTTTGGGAGAGTCGTCGTAGTTTAGACGTTCTTGATGAAGCTATTTCACATGGCTTAGCAGGATTGGTCTATAATTTAAAAAAAGAAGGCGATTTTGGGAACTCGACTATTTTCTACTGTGAAGATATGGTGCAATTTATGAACAATTACACCACAATCTTGAATCAGTTGTTAAATGAAGATAACATTGTTGCCGATATCATGGATAAAACCTACTTGGTACCTGCCTTTGTCCATCCACGTGAAGAAGGTAGTTTTGACCGTTTTTTCCCTACAATGTCTACCCCCGAAGGAAAAAGTTATGTTCCAGTATTCTCAAACCTTTTAAGTTTTGAAAAATGGTATAACCATAATGATTTTGGTGGTGCTTTTAGGAAAGCACAAGGAGTAATTTTAGCCTGGACGATTGACGATATTTATAAACCGCGTAATGGAGAAAATGAGATTGATGATACCTTTGGAGTAGCCATCAATCCATTTGATGAACAACAAGTTTTAGTTGATTGGTCTGATGTAGAAAACGATTGAGGAAAACTATGGGGTGGTGGAAAGAAAGTATAGCTATTGTCAAAGAACAAGATCCAGCTGCTCGTAGTTCTCTAGAAGTTATTTTAACTTATCCAGGAATAAAAGCTCTTGCAGCTCATAGGCTATCTCATTTTTTATGGAATCATAATTTTAAATTGTTAGCACGTATGCACAGTCAATTTTGGCGTTTCTGGACACAAATTGAAATTCATCCCGGAGCGACGATTTCGGAAGGGGTTTTTATTGACCACGGTTCAGGATTGGTCATTGGAGAAACTGCCATTGTAGAGAAAGGTGCTATGCTATACCATGGGGTTACATTGGGTGGCACAGGTAAAGACAAAGGCAAACGACACCCAACCATACGTAAAGGTGCGCTAATTTCAGCACATTCTCAAATCATCGGTCCAATTGAGGTTGGAGAAAATGCTAAAGTCGGTGCTGCAGCAGTTGTCCTTGCAGATGTGCCAGCAGACGTAACAGTAGTTGGTGTTCCAGCTAAAGTTGTCCGTGTCCATGGTCAAAAGGATGATCTTCAAATCCGAAGTATTGAACATGATCGAGAAGAAAGTTATTATTCGTCCAAACTTTAGGAGGTATTTGTGAAGGATTATGTAACAACTCAAATATTATCAATTTTAGGTATACTAGCAGGAGCTTGTTTAAGCTATTTAAAGTTTGCACAAGGTAACTCTCTCTTAGGAATTATTTGGGCTGCCTTTGCTTTAATGTATATTGTTCGTTTGTATAAAGCTTATCAAAAACAGAAAAAGGAAAAACCATGATAAAAATTTACGACACTATGACTCGCAGTTTACAAGATTTTATACCTCTCAATGAAGGTAAAGTCAACATGTACGTCTGTGGGCCAACAGTTTATAACTATATACACATCGGGAATGCCCGCAGTGTAGTAGCTTTTGATACTATTCGTCGTTATTTTGAGTATTGTGGTTACCAAGTCAATTATATTTCTAACTTTACTGATGTTGATGATAAAATTATAAAAGGTGCAGCTGAAGCAGGTATGGATACAAAATCCTTTTCAGATAAGTTTATTTCAGCATTTATGGAAGATGTTGCTGCATTAGGTGTCAAACCTGCTACAAAAAATCCTCGAGTTATTGACTATATGGATGAGATTATTGATTTTGTTAAAGTTTTAGTTGATAAGGAATTTGCCTATGAAGCTAATGGAGATGTTTATTTTAGAGTAAGTAAATCACATCATTATGCAAAATTAGCCAATAAAACTTTGGAAGATTTAGAGATTGGTGCAAGTGGTCGTGTTGATGGGGAAGGAGAGATTAAAGAGAATCCTTTAGATTTTGCACTTTGGAAATCAGCTAAATCTGGGGAAGTCTCATGGGAAAGTCCTTGGGGGAAAGGGCGCCCAGGGTGGCATATTGAATGTTCTGTTATGGCAACTGAGATCCTTGGTGATACTATTGATATCCATGGTGGAGGAGCTGATTTAGAATTTCCACATCACACGAATGAGATTGCACAATCTGAAGCTAAAACAGGTAAGACCTTTGCAAATTACTGGATGCATAATGGTTTTGTTAACGTTGATAACGAGAAAATGTCTAAATCTCTTGGTAACTTTATTACTGTTCACGATATGTTGAAGAGCGTTGACGGACAAGTAATACGTTTTTTCTTAGCGACACAACAGTATCGTAAACCCGTGAATTTCACTGAAAAGGCCGTTCATGATGCGGAAGTTAACCTTAAATATTTAAAAAATACTTTCAACTTACCAATCCAAGAGAATGCTAATGATGAAGAATTAGAACAATTTGTGAAAGCATTTCAAGAAGCGATGGATGATGATTTTAATACAGCAAACGGTATTACTGTTATCTTTGAAATGGCAAAATGGATTAATTCAGGACACTATACTTCAAAAGTTAAGGAAACCCTTGCTGAATTATTAGAAATTTTTGGTATTGTATTCCAAGAGGAAGTTCTTGATGCTGATATTGAATCTTTAATAGAACAACGTCAAGAAGCACGAGCTAATCGTGATTTTGCAACTGCTGATCGTATTAGAGATGAATTAGCAAAACAAGGAATTAAATTGTTAGATACTAAGGATGGCGTGAGGTGGACTCGTGATTGATGTTCGTTTGATTAATGGTATTGCTTTAGCTTTTGAAGGAGATGCAGTTTATTCTTTGTATATCCGACGCCATTTAATTATGCAGGGTTTTACCAAACCTAATCAGTTACATCGGAAAGCAACCCAATATGTTTCTGCTAATGCCCAAGCATTGTTAATTAATGCCATGTTAGAAGAAAATATTTTAACTGATGAAGAGCAGTTAATTTATAAACGAGGACGTAATGCGAATAGTCATACAAAAGCTAAAAATGCTGATATTATTACCTATCGTATGTCTACAGGTTTTGAGGCTCTTATGGGGTACTTGGATATGACTGGTCAGATAAAGCGCTTGGAAACTCTAATACAGTGGTGTATTGAAACCATTGAAAAATAAACAAAAAGAGAGGCTATATCCTCTCTTTTTTATAGAGACATTAGGATTTGTTGGTAAAATATTGCTATAAAAAGCTTTATGCTATAGCATTCATGATATAATATGACTATGAAAGATAAACAATTTAAAGAAGAATCAAGTGACCTTGTCTATGGCTTACATGCTGTGACAGAGAGTTTAAGAGCTAATACTGGTAATAAATTATACTTGCAAGATGACTTAAGAGGAAAGAACGTTGATAAAGTCAAAGCACTAGCGACTGAAAAAAAAGTATCCATTTCCTGGACTCCTAAAAAAATCTTATCAGACATGACAAATGGTGGAGTTCACCAAGGATTCGTTCTAAAAGTTTCGGAATTTGCCTATGCGGATTTATCAGAGATAATGACAAAGGCAGAGAATGAAGAAAATCCTCTAATTTTAATCCTTGATGGTCTGACCGACCCTCATAACCTAGGTTCTATTCTACGCACAGCTGATGCAACCAATGTAACAGGCATTATCATCCCCAAACATCGTTCTGTTGGAGTGACCCCGGTGGTTTCAAAGACATCTACAGGAGCTGTTGAACATGTTCCTATCGCAAGGGTAACTAATCTCAGTCAAACTTTGGATACTTTAAAAGATAAGGACTTCTGGATATTTGGCACTGATATGAATGGGACACCATCGCATAAGTGGAATACCAAAGGTAAATTAGCCCTAGTTATTGGTAATGAAGGAAAAGGTATTTCTCATAATATCAAAAAGCAAGTAGATGAAATGATTACAATTCCCATGAATGGTCATGTTCAGAGTTTAAATGCCAGTGTCGCAGCTGCTATTTTGATGTATGAAGTATTTAGAAACCGCCTATGAAAAAACATTCTATTTTACTCGTTGATGGCTACAATATGATTGCTTTTTGGAAAGATACTCGACAGCTTTTTAAAAGCAATCGTTTAGAAGAGGCAAGGGAAGTATTACTTAGAAAGCTAAATCATTACGCACATTTCGAACACATTGATATTATTTGTGTATTTGATGCCCAGTATGTTCCTGGTGTACGTCAACGTTATGACCAATACAAAATATCCGTTATCTTTACTGAGGAGGACGAAACTGCGGATAGCTATATTGAACGAGCAGCGGCAGAACTTAATCAATCTGTGTTAAATTTAGTCTCCGTTGCTACCAGTGATTTAAATGAACAATGGACTATATTTTCTCAGGGTGCTTTACGTGTCTCAGCTAGAGAATTGGAACAGCGTGTAGCGACAGTAAAATCAGATTTGGATAAGATGTCCAGTCAAATCGATTTGAGTACGCCAAAGTTAAGGCCGTGGAATGATGAACAACTAGGAAAACTCAAGGATTTTTTAGATGGTATGTAAAAACTAACACTTTATTAGCCAGCCAACAATTTTTTTGATATAATATTGGAACTACTTTGATTATCAAATAAAAATAATAGATTGAGGTAACAATGACTTTTAAAATACTAACGGATTCGACATCGGATTTAGATGAAAAGTGGGCTCAAGAGCACAATGTCGATATTATAGGTTTAACCATTGAACTTGATGGAAAGACTTATGAGACAGTCGGAGACGAAAAAATTACTAGTGACTTCTTGTTGGAGCGTATGCAAGAGGGAGCAAAGCCTACAACAAGCCAAATTAACGTTGGTCAGTTTGAAGAAGTTTTTTCAACCTATGCAGAAAATGACCATGCCTTGTTATATTTAGCGCTATCTTCACATTTATCAGGGACTTACCAGAGTGCAACTATTGCGCGTGAGATGGTCTTAGACAAATATCCTGATGCTCAAATTGAGATTGTGGATACAATGGCAGCTTCATGTGGTGAGGGTGTCTTAGCGATGTTAGCAACTAAAGAGCGACAAGAAGGTAAGTCTTTAGAAGAAGTGAAACAAAAAATTGAATCACTTCTCCCTAAATTAAACACATACTTTTTAGTTGACGATCTCAACCATTTAATGCGTAGTGGTCGCTTATCAAAAGGTGCAGCTATCATTGGAAGTGTTGCTAAGATTAAACCATTACTTAAGTTAGATAGTGAGGGTAAATTAGTACCATTTGCCAAGACAAGGGGCCGTAAAAAAGGTATTAAAGAGATTGTGACTCAGGCAACAAAAACACTATCTTATAGCACTTTAATTATTGCTTATAGTGGAGAGAAAGATTCAGCTCAAGTTATGAAAGAACAGTTATTAGCAGATGAGCGTATTGAAGAAGTTATTATTCGTCCATTAGGGCCAGTTATTTCAGCTCATGTGGGCTCAGGTGCTTTAGCTCTATTCTCTTTAGGGGAAGAAAACCGATAACAAATCAAAGGGCATAACAGTACGTTATGTTCTTTTAGTATACATTTTATAAAATGTATTTTATATGATGCTATGAAACTATAAAATAGTAGGAGACATATTATGAAAAATAAAATAAGAACTATCCTCAATATGATGAACGACAACAACAATTGGTTTTACAAAGTTATCAAAAATGTTTTTAGACGATGTTTTTTATCTTATGGCTTGAAAGTGTTTTTGGAAAGCTAATAAAGGGAAGCGTGTCACCTGATTTTATAATAATATTAACTTTATTTAGTGGTATTTCTATTTTGTTACGACTTCTAATCTAAAAAGAGTCTCTCCGTTTGTTGATGAAAGATTTTGGAAAATGTTTTTGTTGCTGGCGCATTTGCCCTCATAGGAATAACTATTTTATTGATGCTTTTACTAGGAAGTTGATATTGCTACTTATTTTTCAAGGGGAAATGATGCAATTTTAGCAGTTATAGGAATATCATTGATAGCTATGGGAACTTCAGTATACTACCTTAAGTATAAGGACAGATAGTAATATGAAAAATTTACGCTTAAAGACAGCTAGAGCTAGTATGGATTTATTACAACAGTCTCTAGCTGAAAAGGTCGGTGTATCATGTCAGACAATAGCCGCCATTGAAAAAGGAGGCTATAATTAAGCGATTAAATTGTGTCAAGCTTTGAATAAAACTGTAGATGATTTATTTTGGGATGAAAATTGATAAAATAAAAGAAATAACTTGACGAATGCTACCTTATTTTGATATGATTATAAGCGGTATTGTTTACCCCATTTGTAAGGCCCCGGAACCTTTCAAATACTCTCGTGGACCGGAACATCCACACCTGTAAACAAAAACGAATTCGTATAGGAGAAATCATGAACAAAACAACTTTCATGGCTAAACCAGGCCAAGTTGAACGCAAATGGTACGTTGTTGACGCAACAGATGTACCTCTTGGACGTCTTTCTGCAGTAGTTGCTAGCGTACTTCGCGGAAAAAACAAACCAACTTTCACACCACACACTGATACAGGTGACTTTGTGATTGTTATCAATGCTGAAAAAGTTAAATTAACTGGTAAAAAAGCATCAGATAAAATCTACTACACTCACTCAATGTATCCAGGTGGTTTGAAACAAATCTCAGCAGGTGAACTTCGTTCTAAAAATGCTGTTCGTTTGATTGAAAAATCAGTTAAAGGCATGCTTCCACATAACACTCTTGGACGTGCACAAGGTATGAAATTGAAAGTATTTGTTGGCGGTGAGCATACACATGCTGCACAACAACCAGAAGTACTTGATATCTCAGGACTTATCTAAGAGGAAAGGAGCATTATATAATGGCACAAGCACAATATGCAGGTACTGGTCGCCGTAAAAACGCTGTTGCACGCGTTCGTTTGGTTCCAGGTACTGGTAAAATTACAATCAATAAAAAAGATGTAGAAGAGTACATCCCACACGCAGACCTTCGTCTTGTTATCAACCAACCTTTCGCAGTTACTTCAACTCAAGGTTCATACGATGTTTTTGTTAACGTTGTAGGTGGTGGATATGCAGGTCAATCAGGTGCGATCCGTCATGGTATCTCACGTGCACTTTTAGAAGTTGACCCAGATTTCCGCGATTCATTGAAACGTGCTGGACTTCTTACACGTGACGCACGTATGGTTGAACGTAAAAAACCAGGTCTCAAAAAAGCCCGCAAGGCTTCACAGTTTTCAAAACGTTAATATCCAGTTATATCAACGTTTCAGAGCACTTTGCGAAGATTTCGCAAGGTGCTTTTTTGTTGAAAAAAGCGCCTTGGTAATCCTTTTGGTAATCTGTTGAGACCTAGTTTTAAGAGCGGTTAAGTCAGAAAAGTTATTTAGCTTTATTGAGGTAATCCGCAAACTTTTTAATGGATTGTTTTTCTCCTGATTTTGTAGCATGACTGTAAGTATCTAAAGTCATCTGGCTGCTAGCATGTCCTAGACGTTTAGCAGTATTTACAGGGTCAATTCCCATTTCAATCATCAAAGTCGCATGAGTGTGTCTAAAACCATGTGGACTAATCTTTTTAAGATGATGTTTCCGTATAATGCGTTTTAGAATATTGTTGATGTAGTCAGCATGCAAGGGTTCTATCTCACCATCTCGGTTGCAGTATGTAAACATAAACTCTTTATCGATAGAAAGAGGTGTTACTGATAATTGCCCCTTTTCTTTGCATGTTTCTTGTCTCCATTTGTTTAGGATAGAACATGTTTCGTCATCAAGATAAATGGAGCGAACTGAGAAAGTATTTTTTGTTTCTTTTTCGATGGCATGGCCATCTATTCTGCCTAGACTTTTGCTGACTGTTAATAGTTGGCTATCAGAATCAAAATCTTCCCACTTGAGAGCATATAGTTCTCCTTTTCGTAACCCACTATAAGCTAGTAATCTAAATAGAGCATAATGTTTATAGGGTTCATTTTCCAAAATGATTGTCAAAAATTGATGTAACTCGTTAACTGTCCAGTAATTCTCACTGACAGTTTTTTTGAATTTCGGCATAATAACCTTACTCATAGGATTGCGCTCAATATAGTTCATGTTAATAGCAAATTCAAATATTTTAGAAGTATAAGATTTGATTTGCTTCATGTTTTTAAAAGTCTTAGCTTTGTTAGTGATGAAGGTTTGACAGTCTAAAGGACTGATTTTTGAAATTTTCTTTTCTCCAAAAACAGGAAGAATATGTAGGCGATAAAGGTCGGCAGTTTTTGATGCAGTAGTTGCTTCAACGGTATCTTTATAAGCTTCATACCACCTTTGATATAACTCTTGGTAAGTATAGGTTGTTTGAGCAGTAAGATGAACAAATGTCCCACTATTCAACTGATGATTAACAGCAGTTTCATGTGCTTTAGCAGCTTTGCGAGTTTTGAACCCCCGCTTAGTGTAATATTTTTTCTTACCATAGTCATTTAGACCAAGATAAACTTTAACAAAATAGGTGATTCCTTTTGTTGATTGGTACTTATGTACAGACATAACAGTTCTCCGTTTCTAAGTTTTCGGAGCTTATGTAATTGAGAAACTGTTAGTTATTTTTTGTGTCGATCTTCTTGTCTAATTCGGTATTCTTCGGTCTGAATCCAGGTTTGCCAAATTTCTGACTCTCGTTTTAAACTATTCATGTGTTTAGTGAAGGTTTTCATGAACTCTTCTTCATGATTGACCAAGTAACGAGCTAAAATGCGTCTAAAATCGTCTGAGAAACCCTCATTTAAGGGCATAGACAAATGAATCTCCCCTAATTCAATTCCTTTCTTCAGCTTCTCCATATCGCTTTTAAAAGGTGTTACAGAACTAATCTCGGAAACTTTAAAGCTGTCTGTGATAATGTCCATAGTTGACGGGGCTTGTCTATTATCGTCAAGTCCTAAGATGTAAGCAACAGATACTCCAAAATAATCAGCTAATTTTTGAGCATTTCCTTTTTTGGGTTGACGAATGCCTTGATTGTATCCCGATAAGGTAGGATAAGCAATATTTGTAGCAGAACTAATCTCAGTCAGTTTTTTGCCACTCTCTTCTATCAGTTTTGCAATATGATTGGTCATAAATACCTCCTTGAGAGTATTATAACACATTTAATTCTTTTTGAATAAAAATAGTTGACATAAATTCTAAAAGGATATATAATTCAAAATGAATAATAAATAAATTTCGGAGTTTATTTAATTGAGAAATAGAAATGAGGTAATCTTATGACGGATGAAACGACTTTAGTTGTACAACTGCCAAAATCATTGGAAAGACAGTTGCGAGCTTATTATGACGGGATGGTCAGCAGTGCCATTGAACGTGCTTTAGAGGATAAGGAACTCTATAAGCCGATGGTTAGGATGTCTGCCTTATCCCGCTGGTTAGATGTTTCAACGACCACCATTCAAAAATGGACACGAGAAGGAATGCCTACAATGGTTATTGATGGTGTGACTCTGTACGATAAACGAGCGGTCACCCGTTGGTTGAAGCAATATGAAAGATGAGGTAAAGGATGGCTAATAGACGAATGTTAAGTAAGACAGTGGTGCAGACACAACGATTTTTGCGCCTACCACTTGAAGCGCAGGCACTTTATTGTCACTTGGTAGTCAATGCGGATGACGATGGTATTGTTGAAGCTTTTCCAATTATGCGAATGATCAATGCTAATGAAGATAGCCTAAATTTATTAACCCTTAAGCAGTATTTACTCTTGTTAAATAATGAGATGGTTTACTTTATCAAGGATTTCTTTGAGCAGAATACCATCAAAGCAGACCGTTACACACCGAGTAGTCATCGTCAACTTCTTATAGATTATCTGAAGGATAATCAATTGTTGGAGAGCTTAAATCTAGGTCCGCGCTTGGTCAATTATCTTCAAAATACTCGGCTCCAAGTTGGAACCAGTCTGGATCCAGATGGGAACCGCAATATAATTAAAGATAAGATAAGTAAAGATAGGATAGGTAAAGATAAGTTAAGTCAAGATAAGATAGGATTAGATAATGATCCAATTTCATCACGACTGACTGATGACATCTGGTTAATGGAAACGCTATGGCATCGAGAATTAACCCAACAGGAGAAAACATTACTAGAAGGATTAACGGTTAATCAGTCCTTATTGCAGTTAGCTATTCAGAAAACAGCTGAGCTTGAACCAAGGAAACAAAACATGAGTTACGTCAAAGGGATACTGACGAATTGGGAAGCTAGAGGGCTTATAACTGCTGACCAAGTGATAGCATCTGAAAAAGACTACCACCCATTAGAAATTTCAAATGTGGAAGTCTCAGAAGATTTCTTAGCAGCTATGGATTTATGGAAAGATTAGGAGGATAACTAGAGATGACAGTATATTACCAATTAGAAAATATGTTAGTGGCTGGGTTTAAGTCACAAGAGGAGTACAACTGCTACCAAGAACTCAAGAGAGACTATGAAAGTGAGACGGAGGACTACAGCTTTTCGATTAGGGAAATTACAAATCAGCTTGAAATCATTTGTCAAACCTCAGAGAATGATTTTCCAGATTTAGAAGAAGGAATATTAACTGACTATTTAGAACTAGTAGAACAGTTGAAACGATATGATACTAAGCTGGCAGACAGGTATTTAAGGATGATCCATCATGTCTGAACGTGTAAGAAATGTTTTAAAGAAGTTTTATGTGACGGAGTCGCAGAATAAAGTGCTTAATCAGTTAGTAGATGATACAGGATTACAGACATTCTCTAATTATGCTCGTCGGATGCTCCTTAAGGAAACGTCACTCTTTATGCGATTTGATGAATCTCAGTTTGATGAATTGATTTATTCTCTAAGACGTATCGAAAATAATTTAAGGCAATTATCTAAAATTGCAGAGCAATCTCAAGATAGTCAAGCATACAGAGCTATGGAGTATAGCAGAAGGCTAGTTTCAAATTATGAGAAGCAGTTAACACGTTACCACCAGAAAAAGAAACGGAAACTACTGTCTAAGGGGGCATAATGGCTAAAAAGAGAATTAGAAATGTTATAAAACAGGTCTTTTTATCTGAAGAAGAAAATCAAAAACTGTTAGAGCGCATGAAGCAAGATGGCATCTCAAATTTTTCTCTTTTTGCTAGAAAGCAGTTATTAAAACCTGATTTTGAAGCTTGGGTAGTGAGTTTTCCAGAATATCAGTCGCTGACGGATAGGTTGCTATCTATTGGTAGAACAATTAATTCTATTGCCAAGAGTGCAACCCAGTTTGGGAAAATTTCCCGACAAGATTTGATGGAACTTGGTCAGCTAATGGAGGAGCATGTGGAACTAGTGGAGAAGCAGTTGAAGGAAGATAAGCAACGAATAGCTAAGAAGTGATAGTCTTCCAGTCATTTTGATGGCATAGTTTTAAAATATGATAGCAAAAACGCTGATGATGGTCAGCGTTTTTTATCATGAAGTCGTTAAAAATCTTTGTGCGGACAATGTACGGCACTGTATAAAGTACGGCAATGTCTTTAAAATGCCAAAGGTCTTTGCGAGCTCAGACAGTGTATACACACTATCGTAAAAATAGAACCATCAGTAAAGGTCAGACTGACACTTTTTGACTGATGATTCTATTTTATTTTGGGGAGAATCCCCAAACCCCTGTAAATATAAAGATATTTACTGAAACATGATATAATAGGAATTAACAATAAAGGTTTCAAGGAGTAGGTTTTGAAAGAGAATTTAATAAAATCAAAGCATAGAGTTCAAAAGCATGGTGAAGTATTTACACCATCATGGATGGTTCAGAAAATGCTAGATACTCCTGGAGTAAAAGAGGCATGTGAAAATATCTCTGCGACATTCTTAGAGCCATCTGCAGGAGATGGTAATTTTTTACAAGCTATTTTAGAAAGAAAACTCGCTTCTGTAATTAAACAATATGATAAACGAAATTGGAAGACGAAATCGTTGATAGCTCTGTCATCTATTTATGGAATTGAATTTCTTGAAGATAATTTAGAAGTGGCGCGATCACGTATGTTCCTTTATTATTTAGATTGGTACGAGATAACGTTTGGAGATAGATTGACGAATAAGAGTGATATTTATAAATCTGCGTATTATCTGATTCATAAAAATATTGTAAGAGGAAATACCTTAACTCAGAGACATCCTGTTACAGGGGATCTTATTTGGTTTAATGAATGGCAAGTAGTAAAAGGCCACCCTAGTCTGGTTAGAAAAATTCCTTTTTCTTTATCAGAACTTTTAGGAAAAGAAGTTGAAAATGATAAAAGTATTGTTGAAGGACAGCTTAGTTTCTTCGATATAGATGATAATTTTGTTGTAGAAGAAACTGCTGAAAAGATATTGGAGAGTAAAGAAATAAATATTCAGAAAGTTTATTTGTTAGGAGATTAAGGATGATATCAAATTTTGAATTTTTAGCTATTGATATAGATACGTCAGAACTTTTTAAAACCATTAACATGGCGGAAGAAAATTATACTCACGGCGATTACGAAGGAACATTAACAAAGGTTAGAAAAGTTGCTGAAAATACAGCTAGATTAATTGCTGATAGAGAATATATTGACATTCGAGAGCGAGCAACTTTTAACGATGTTTTGAAGGACATAAGAGGACTTATCCCTAATAAAAAAATTGTAGATAACTTCTATGAAATAAAGGGTAAGGGGAATAATTCAGCTCATATATTAAATCCAGAAGACGCCACAAAAGAGAATGCTTTAAAATCATTGGAACAAGTATTTGATATTTTGGCTTGGGTTATGTTGACTTATATTGATCCTGATATCAAAGCTAGTGCTATTGGTCGATTCTTGGAGCCAAGGGCTCAAGAAATGTACAAGACTGCTGAGAGGAAATTTATTTATATTCAGACCGTTGATAATCAAAGTGGCTTATTCAATGCTTTTGAAGGAACACAAAAAATTGGTGAAGGTACTGTTTCTTCAGATGATATAGAGACGGACTGGTCTCCTAATAGTGAGTTTTTAAGAACAGCTGCACCAAAACGTATCAATCAATATATGAAAACTTCAGGTTTGCCTTATACACTTGGTTGGGTTGAACTTGCCTATAAGAAGTCAACAAAATCTTGGTTTCATGATTACGATGTGCATAATGTTTTAAAACGTTCAGGTGTTAAGCAAGCAGAGCAATTGGAGGGTACAGAGTGGTTCAAGACAGATTTAGAGACAGCTAAGTCTGCAATTAAAGCGGTTAAAGAAGGTAAAAATTATCTTAATATCCCTGCTGATGAAACAGTTGTGGAAGAGCCTATCATCATACTTCGTCCTGAACAGGAGGCTGCTGTTGAACAAACTCAAAAAATCTTTAAGAAGAAAGATAGGATGCTCTGGAATGCTAAAATGCGTTTCGGTAAAACTTTAACCTCTTTGCAGTTGATAAAAAATGAACAATTCAATAAAGTACTTATCATGACCCACCGTCCAGTAGTAGCTGATTCATGGTTTGATGACTTCAAAAAAATGAAAATGGCTGATGAAGGCTATAATTATGGATCGGTCAATCAAGGAGAGACACTTGAAAACTTGAAGAAGGAAGACCATCCCTTTATCTATTTTGCTTCTATACAATTGCTTCGTTATAATAATGGACAGACAAATCTAAAAGATTTCTCAGATGTTGATTGGAACCTAATTATTATTGATGAAGCACATGAAGGAACTCAGACGGAATTGAGTGATACCGTCATGAAAGAGTTGCTTAAGGAGCAGACGAAAGTTCTAGAATTATCAGGTACCCCGTTTAATTTACTTGACCAATTTGACGATGAACAAGTTTATACTTGGGACTACGTCATGGAGCAAGCAGCTAAAAAGAAATGGGAATTGGAACATCCGGATAAGCCTAATCCATATGAAACCTTACCCAAAGTATCAATGTATACTTTTGAAATGAAACATAAGGAACGTTTTTCGGATGAATCGAAATCCTTTAACTTTAGGGAATTCTTTCGCGTCAATGGAGCTGGAGAACTTGTTCATGAGTCTAGTGTTCGAGCATTTTTGGATAATATTACGAATCCAGATAGCACGACAAATTATCCATTTTCAACAAAATCTTATCGAGAAGAATTGCGTCATACCCTTTGGTTGATGCCTGGTGTGAAAGAAGCAAATGCTTTTGAAGATCTACTAAAGGAACATCCCATTTTTGGTAAAGAATATGCTATTGTTAATGTCGTTCGTGGTTCGAGTAGTGATGATGGTGTTGCGAATGAAGTTGATATTGAAAAAGTTCGTCATGCTATAACAGACGACCCATCAGCAACAAAAACCATCACTTTGACGGTTCGCAAGTTAACAACAGGGGTCAATATTCCAGAGTGGACAGCTGTTTTATTCTTGTCAAATACCAATAGTGCCATGAATTACCTTCAGGCTGCGTTTCGTGCTCAGACACCTTTTTCTCATGAAAAGCTAGGAATGAAGAAAAATTGTTATGTTTTTGATTTTGCACCAGATAGAGCTCTAACAGTTATGGCAGAGAGTGCTCAAATAAATTCGGGTGTAGGTAAAAAGAATACTCAAGAGCAAAAACAGGCAATGGCTCGTCTGCTTAATTTCATGCCTATTTTAGGAGTCTCTGATAATGGTATGAAGACTTTTGATGTGGACAGAATGTTGACTCAGCTTAAAAAGGTCTATGCTGAAAAAGCAGTACGTTCAGGCTTTGAAGATGATAGTCTCTACAATGACCACCTGCTTACTCTTACATCAGATGATGAATCAATGTTTAATGAGCTAAATGCTATTGTTGGAAAGACACAAAGTCAGAAGACACCTAAAAAAGTTGTCATTAATGAAAATGGTCTGACTGATGCTGAGAATGAACAAGCTGAGCGTGCTAAGAAGAAACCAAAAGCAAAGAGGACAGCGGAGGATCTAGAACTTATAGAAAAGCAAAAAGAAGCTAAGAAGCAACGTAAAAATTTAATTTCCATATTACGTGGAGTTTCTATCCGTATTCCTATGATGATTTATGGAATGAAAGTAGACCTGTCTAAGGATATCACGATCAAAGACTTTATCAAGCAAGTTGATAATGAATCCTGGAAAGAGTTTATGCCTAAGGGCTTTACCAAGGGAATGTTTCAAGATATTACCAAGTACTATGATGCCGAAGTCTTTATTGAAGCAGGCCGTATTATCCGTCAACGAGCGAAATCTTTTGATGATTTAGACTTTATAGAGCGCGCTGAGCATATTGCCGAGCTATTTGGGACATTTAAGAATCCTGACAAAGAAACTGTTTTGACACCTTGGAGAGTTGTGAATATGCAGATTACCAAGTCTATAGGTGGTCTGAACTTTTATGATGATAATTTTCAGTCTGTCACAGATGGTGCTACTTCCAATCTCCACTGGGTAGATAATCAGCTAACATCATCAGTTTATTATCAAGATGTTAAAATTTTAGACCTCAACTCAAAAACGGGACTCTATCCTTTACATAGTGCCATTAGTTTGTATTATCAACGGATGATAGAAAATGATGATAGTCGATTTGAAGCGGATCGAGTTTATCAAGAAATATTAGCTAATAATGTATATGCTATTGCTAAAACACCAATGGCTAAGACAATCACTGAGCGAACATTAGTAGGCTATCGAGATTATAAGACCAATGTGGTTTATATTGAAAACTTAACGGAGATACTCAAGAGTACACAGGATAAGGGAAAAGAAATTGTAGAGGAGGCATTTAATCAAGTGAAATTTGATATAGTTATTGGCAATCCGCCATACCAAGAGTCTACAAACGAAAATATTATGAGGACTGGTCAACAAAAACGAGTAAAAAATGTTTTCCAAGACTTTCAATTATTAGCAGATAACTTAGCTCTGAAATATAGCTGTCTCATATATCCTGGTGGGCGTTGGGTTCATCAGTCTGGAAAAGGAATGAAAGAATTTGGTAAAAATCAAATTAATAGTCAACATTTAAGACAATTAATTTACTATCCTGATGCTGGTGAAATATTTGGCGAAGTTGCTATTCCAGATGGTATTTCAGTTGTTGTCAAAGATTATCAGGTAGAAAGAGAGACTTTCGACTACACCTATAGTTATGCCGGTGAGGAAGTAACTGTGACTAGAAGTCATCCAGGTGATAAGCTAATGCCTTTAAATCCAAGTAACGAGGCAATTGTTGAGCATATTGAAGTCTTTATGAGAAATTATCATCTGAAACCATTATCAGACAGTAAGGTGATTAATCAGAAGCTTTTTCAGGTTGAAAGTGACTTTGCAGAACTAAATCCTGATAAAGTTATCCTTGATCAAGGGCAGTCTTTCGATGTTTCACATCAGATTAAACTCTTGACTAATGACAAAGCAGGAAAGGCGGGACGTGCAACTTGGTTTATTGCTGAAAGAGACGTGATAAAGGTTAATAAAGATTTAATTGACAAGTGGAAAGTTGTGGTTTCAAGTGCCAATGCTGGTGGTCAAAAGCGTGATAATCAACTTGAGATTCTTCCGCCACAGACTGCTTTTGGCCGAAGTCGTCTAGCTTTAAAGATGTTTGATAGCCAAAAAGAAGCAGAAAACTTTTATCAGTATGTCAGCTCCTATGTGATACGTCTTGCCTTTTTGATGACCGATGAATCCCTCACCTCTTTAGCTAAAGTCGTTCCGGATATTTTAGACTATTCAGATAGTAATAATTTACTTGATTTCGAAAAGAATATTGATGAACAGTTGCAAACTCTTCTGGAACTAACAGATGAACAAATGGTCTATATTAAAGAAGTAGTAGATAGTTTAAGGAAATAATGGTCTATCTGTTGGTAATGTGGAAGTTATTGAAAGTAAAGTGAAGGAGATAAAGTAGGATTATGGAACCTTATATTACAGAATCAATTGCTAATGTCGGTGTTGAATTAGGTATTTTAGCAGTTAAAGGAACAACAGCTAAAATCAATAGTAAAATTCAATCAATGAAGACTGAGCGTGAGGCTGACAAGTTGAGAGCTTCTTATGATGATATTGTAAATGAGTTACTATCTGAACGAGCTGATGCTTTAAGGATTGCGCAAATCTATAAAGAAGAGTACGAAAAAGTTACCATTAAAGATGAGGATATTGAATATCTTCATAATACCCTTAAACGTATTATTTCTTTATTGGGGACTTTTGGTAACGTGACGAAAGAGCAATCTGTTTCGTTTCAACAAATGACAGAGCTGTTAAATAAAGACACCCTAAAAACAATGCAATTATTAGGGTTTAACTACAGAGAAGCAATCGGTGAACCTTTAACCGAAGTTTGTGCGAACACTATCAAATCTAGACTAGGGAATTTTTCTAAAAGCAAGAAGAAGTAAAACTATGATAGGGGAACTGGGTGAATTAATTTATTTTAGAGGTTTTTGACAATGGATATGAAAGCTTTTCAAGCGAAAGATGAGATAATAGTCTCTGAAGCTGTACAATCAAAGATTACGGCAAATGCGTTATTTAATTTTATGAGAGAGTACTCCTTCTTAGAAAAAGTTATATTTAATATGGCAATTTCTCCCAGATACTACCCTGAAGATATTAGTTATTTGAACTTAAGATATAACGACAAAGATTTAACTGAATGGTATATTCCTATGACATGTTTTTGTGATATTCCACTACACCAGATAAGCTATCATGCAGAGGGAAATTCATTATCATCAAATGATAAAGGATATGGTAAATTTTCAATAGCTTTTCACAAAAAATTTGGAATAGAAAAAGGGATACAACCAATTCATTACCTAAATGAGAATTCTGCTCATGTAGAAGAACTGACAAACACTATGGATTTATTATTAAATCAAGGAGGCAACTCCATGGAAGTTAATGAAGTCTTAACTAACTTTATTTTTGAATATATTAGAATGATTAAACCTTATGTAGGTAAGATGAAACGTAGAGATAAAGATAATAATGTCATAGAAATAACAAAGAATTTTCAAGATGAGCATGAGTGGCGGTACATTCCTAAATTGAATCCGAAGGAGCTTCCGTTAATGTTGGTTGAGGAAGAGGATATTCGAGCTGAAGAAATCAATAAAATTTATACGGATAGCATATCACAAACGCATGATGGCGTACTAAAATTTGATGTAAGTGATGTGAGGTATATTTTTGTTGATACTAATCAAAATAGAAATCAATTGATTCAATTTATCAGAGGAAAACGAAAGGGGAAACGATTATCTACTCAGGAAAAAGATATTCTAATATCAAAAATAATGGTGTATGATGAGTTAAAGGAGGATTGGTGATGGTTACCTCGAAGTTTAATTCGGTATTTTCTAAAAAGACTAACAAAGAAATAAATACTCCTACTGCTCTAAGGAAAAAACTCAATCTGGAAGCTCCAAAAGGATATTCATATGAACTGATGGCGGGAACTAAGGATATGTATGTTTTACGTTCAAAAAAGAATCGTAAAGAGAACAGCTTTCAAGTGAGAATAAAATTTCCATTAGAATTTGAAGGTATGATATTACATAATATTGATGAATTAACTGAAGCTATGTATAGAACTCAAAGAAGTTTTAAACTAGATGAATCACTTCAAAAAGATCCTCCAACTATTATTCATTTAGGTAGTTCAGGGGTTACAAAACAAATAATAGGTCCTGTAGAAACATTTCCTGCTCTTGATCCAATAGAAGTGAAAGTAGGAAGAGAAAAAATTATAGTACCTGTGAAGAGAGTACCATATTCCAGCTTAACGGAGATTAAAATTATTTCACATAGAGATCAGTTGATTGATTTAGGAATAATATTAAACGAAGAATCCGATCATATAAAATTAACTACTAAATTAAATTATGATACTTTAACGACTTTAGAGGATTATTTCAAAAATTTAGACATTATCAGGTCCTTCTTTACAACTGGCATAAAAATATTTAATAAAACTTTGGTACCTGATGACGGTCAAAGAGAAGTATTTAAGAACAACCATGATTTTTTTGAAGCACTTAGGAAGATACAAGAAATTTTTTCTGTTACTTTTGATTTTCCTCATAAAATAAATAATGATGATGTCTATTTTACAAAAGTCTTGTTCGAGTCATTTGTTAATAATAGAATGGTAGAAATAAAAAATCAGGGGACAATTACTTTTTCATTTGATAAAGAGAAGCTATATTCTTCAAGTTATCCTGAATTAGAAGTCGGTACTGAAATAGGTGTAGTACGTCCTAGAGAGATAATCTCTTTAGAATTATTTGGAGCTGAGATACAGTTTCTAGAATATACTATATATCCAAGGATGACCTTCAAAAGAATGTTAGATGAAAACAAAGAAGAAATCAAAATGATCTTTGACTTACCTGAGGATAGTAACTATTATGTACTATTTTCATTGGATTCAATAGATGATTTTGATATGTCTAAGTCTGGACGGGATTTATTTGACTTAACAGATAGTGCAATAACTCTACAAGACATAGATTTTTCTGTACTAGATTAAAATATTCTGCAACTAGGAAGTTCTATTGTTGCAGTCGAGAGGAGGATTAATTTTGATAAAAAATAATGATTTATCTCACTATGTAGCCCACTACCAATTCTCACCAGAAAGTCAATATCTAGATAGAAAATCTGCACGTAAAAAACCGTCAGAACTGCTCAAGCATTTAATTGCTTTTGCCAATGCTGATGGTGGTCAGTTAGTTATTGGTATTGAGGATGAGAAGAAAGGAAATCTCATCACTGGTTTCAAGGATGGCAAAGCTTATCCTATTGATGAGTTTAAAAAAATTGACCGTGAGATGCGTGAGACACCATTAAACTTATCCTTTGAGGAAATTCCTGTGGTTAATTACAAGGGAGAAGATGATCTCATTCTGATTATCTCAGTTGAATTGTCTTCTAATCGCGTTATTGCTGCACCGAATGATGACGTTTACCTTCGTCAAGGTGATGAGTCGATAAAGTTAAGTTATGAACAACGAACACAACTTAGCTATGACAAAGGGCAACGCTTTTTTGAAGATGAGACTGTTTTAGATGCAACACTGGAAGATATTGATGAAAATATCGTACAGGATTTCAAAAGTCACTTTGATTTATCAGAGCGCTCCACAGAGGAAATCCTCAAAGCTAGACGATTTTTGGTTAATGGCAAATTGACTAAAGCTGCGATTTTACTTTTTGGGAAGTATCCATCAGCTTTCTTCCCTCAAGCACGTGTTCGTTTCCAACGATTTGATGGGACAGATATGGGAACAGGGAGTAACTTTAATGTCATCAAAGAAGTGACCTTTGATGATGCTTTGCCAGTGCTGATTATTAAGGTTAGGGACTTTATCCGTACGCAGCTTAGAGAATTTCAGTATCTCGATGACAATGGTCAGTTTCAAATCTTACCAGAATACCCAGAATTTGCTTGGTTTGAAGGTATTGTCAATGCCGTAACTCACCGTGATTATTCTGTCTATGGTGATCATATCCGTGTTCTAATGTTCGATGATCGCTTAGAGATTCACAGTCCAGGTAAGTTACCGAATATTGTAACGGTTGAGAACATCAAGCATGAACGTTTTTCTAGAAATCCTCGGATTGCGAGAACCCTGACTGAATTTGGTTGGGTTCGTGAGATGAATGAAGGGGTTAAGCGTATCTATTCTGAGATGGAGTCGGCTTTTCTTCATGAGCCTAAATATTCAGAACCGGGTAATAAGGTAGTTTTGACGTTAGAGAATAGCATTACGAGTCGAACATTACGTACAAGGGATTCCTTAGAGATTAAGGTTGAAGATTATAGCAAATTAAGTGTAGATGAGAAATTATTACTTCAACATATGTATAATACTGGTGAACAAATGACCACAAAAAAAGCCTCAGAATTATTGGGGCGGAGTGTGTCATATTCATCAAAATTGTTAAAGAGATTACGTGATAAGAAAATTTTAACTTGGTATGGCACTAGTACAAGGGATCGTAGTCAGTATTACAAGTTAGAAATGAAGTAAAAACGAAGAAAAACGAAGAAAAACGAAGAAAAAGGTTTTTTGAGTTTATTTTCAAATTGGAGTATTATCTTACAATAGTTTGAAAAACTTTTCGGATATTATCGATTAATTTTAGTTTCTGAACCTAGGCATAATATACCAAATGAAATAAATGCGATTTCTCAATTACATAAGCTCCGAAAACGAATTTTTTGGTAATCTAATGGTAATCCATTGTTTGTAAGATTAGGTTATAAGTGCTTATTTTCAACGAAAATGAAGTTTGAAAGCTTAGTTTAATAGGCTTTTAAAGATATTTGATTTTTTTTACCCAAAACCAGGTCTTAAAAAAGCACGTAAAGCATCACAATTTTCAAAACGTTAATATACTGTTATATCAACGTTTCAAAGCACTTTGCAAGCAATTGCAAGGTGTTTTTTTATTGTCAATTTTACTTTTGATAACCTGATAACCCCTTCGCGAATATATTGCAATACATAGTACACTTTTTGGATGTAAATTGATGAGTATTAGCTAGTTTATACTATATAACACCATATATTACAGTTGTCAGAGAAAACCAGGTCTTAAAAAAGCCCGTAAAGCATCACAATTCTCAAAATGTTAATATACTGTTATATCAACGTTTCAAAGCACTTTGCAAGATATTGTAGGGTGTTTTTTTAAAATCTTTTGATAACCTTTCCGTTTTGAAAGTAAAGTAGATGTAATATAAATCGCTGTTTGTATTTTTAATAGATTAACCTATTATGAGTTTTATCTGTGTAAGGAACATCTAAATATGCTATACTGCAGTTAAAAAAATAGGGAGCAAATGATGTCACAAATTAAACTAACACCTGAAGAACTCCGTATTTCAGCACAAAAATATACAACAGGATCACAATCAATTACAGATGTGTTAACAGTTTTGACTCAAGAACAAGCTGTTATTGATGAAAATTGGGATGGTACAGCATTTGATAGCTTTGAAGCCCAATTCAATGAATTATCTCCAAAAATCACACAATTTGCACAATTATTAGAAGATATAAATCAACAATTATTGAAAGTTGCGGATGTTGTCGAACAAACAGACTCAGATATTGCCTCACAAATTAATAAATAATTGGCTTATTCAAATTCATAAGTTGATATATTATAGCTAGATGATGTAATTGTTTCATAAAGGAGTAAAAATGAAAAAGAGTACCCAAATAATACTACTAATAGTTGCATTATTCATACTTGTTTTTAGCGGAGGATTTTATATGAAAGAACAACAAAGAAAAGAAGAACTAAAACGGAATCGAGAATATGAAGTTAGTCTAGTCAAAGCATTGAAAAATTCCTATGAGAATATAGAAGAAATAAAAATCACACATCCTGTTTCAACTGAAATTCCTGGAGATTGGCATTGTACTGTAAAGATTTCATTTAATGATAAAAAATCTATTGTTTATAATATTACACATAATTTGGAATCGAAAAAAAATTATAGCGGAAAATTTAATGAAAAAAATATGAATTTTTTTGATTCAAGAATTGGTAAAACAAAAAAAACTATAAAAATTATTTTTTCAGATGGTCAGGAGAAATTTGAATAATGGTATTTTCATATATTGGCTTATTCAAATTCCTAAGTTGATATATTATAGCTAGATGATGTAATTGTTTCATAAAGGAGTGAAAATGCAAAAGAGTTCTAAAATAATACTACTAATAGTTGCCCTATTACTACTTATTTTTAGCGGAGGATTTTATATGAAAGAACAACAAAGAAAAGAAGAACTAAAACGGAATCGAGAATATGAGGTTAGTCTAGTCAAAGCATTGAAAAATTCATATTCAGATATTAAGGAGATTCAAATTTCCAATCCAATAACAACAACAATGCCAGGTGATTGGCGTAGTACTGTGAAAATTATTTTTTCAGATAATGATGAAATCACTTACTGTATAACCCATAATAAAGATGATGAAATTAATCGCAGTGGATCAATAAATGAAAAAGAACATTTATTTTTAAGTAAAACAAAGTATAAATTTCTAATTATCTTTTTATATTTTCTTAAATGCTCGTAAAGCCTTATTCTATGTGCTTTCGAGTATTTTTACTGTAGGAAGATACTTCACGTTTCTTTGCATATTTCCTCATGTCTTAGCTGTCAGAAGTGGTAAATAAGTAGTAAATTCATTTGTACTACTAAGCAACAAGACGCTCCTGTTGCTTCTCTTTATTCAAGCGTTTCATTTCTGCCATTGCAGAATCGAATGTTGCATGTGCGTAATAGTTCAGCGTCATGGCTATATTAGCATGTCCCATAATGTACTGTAATGCCTTTGGATTCATTCCTGCATTTGCATAGTTGGTACAGAATGTATGTCGCAAACTATGTGGAGTGATGTGTGGCAATTTATCCTCGTTATACTTATTGTATTTCTTAACAAGACCTTTCATCATGCCGTTGTAATCACTTGCCACTTTTGGATAGTTCTTTCTATTAAGAAAGAGGAAATCACTATATCCATCAATCTCAACACGCTTATCATTCTTTCGATTCGCTAACACTCGCTTAAATGCTTGATAGGCTTCTTCAACCATAGGAACTTGACGTTCGCCACTTTTGGTCTTTGGTGTTTCAATGTAGTACCCAATTTCAGTATCTCTCAATAGCTGATGGTCTATATTGACAAGACGATTCTCAAAATCTAAATCTGGAAGTGTCAAACCACCAAACTCTGAAATACGAAGACCTGTTTTTAAGAGTATCAGAATTTCATCATAATTTTTGCTGTAGGTTTTATCAGCTTTTGCAAAGGCTAACAGTTTTTCTTCCTGTTCTTCTGTTAGTACGGTCTTAGGGACAGTATCATCATCAAGAACTGCTTTCAGTTGAAAGTCAAATGGATTCTTCCGAACACAATCATCTTGTATAGCAATATAGAATGAAGCCTTTAAAGAACGTTTGTAGTTATTGATGGTTTGATAAGCATAACCATTTTCACTCATTCTAATAGCCCATTCTTTAGCGTCTGATGGCTTAATACTGTCAATACTTCTTACACCTAACTTGTCTTTCTTCAAAATATCCATAAGATATTTGCGTCCAGTTTCAGTGTTTTTTCTAACCTTTGGTCTTTGAGCGTTCTGTTTTGCGTAAAGCTGGCAGAGTGTCATTTTCTTTCCTACAACATCAATACCATCATGAATGTCTTTCTGTAACTCTGCGATTTTCTCTCTAAGTGAGATACAATCACGCTTTCCTGCTGGTACTCGGTCTGTAGCCACAAGTTTCCACGAGTAAACAAATTGCGGTTCTCCAAATGAATCTATATATTTGTATAAGTATCTTCCGTCTTTTCGTTGGCTCTCTCCAGTCTTTAAGATTCGACCTTTATTGTCACGTCTTTTTTCTGACATGGCATTTGCTCCTTTCCTTTATGGAAAGAGCCTTGATACGACTTAATACTATTTTATCATATACAAGACCCTTTGGCGACGCTAGATTGCGTCCAATGTATCTATAATTTTTTCAAATTGTTTTCGTTTAATCTGAATACGATTGCCATTCATAATCAGCCAATTTGCATTTTTATTTTCCTCTGCCAAGCGTCGTAGCTTGTTTTCGCCAATACGAAAATATTTTGACGCTTCTTCAATGGTTAGGGTATAACGTTCCCAAATAGGAATGTCAGTCTGCTTCATAAAATCCTCCTTTCCAAATCACTTATTTGGATTTCATAAAAGTTGTTTTACCAGCAATCGAACAGCTTTAGCAAAGCTCACGGGAGTTCCACCCCTGCATGGTTCTCATGTAGCCATACTCATTGCCTGCGACGGTTTTATCACGCTCGGACTATTGACTGTATGGGAGTATCATTATCACGATAAGAATGTCGTTGCAGGCAATCCTGCTAAAGATTGCTTCTCGGATCACTAACATGAATCGCTCGCTATCTTTATAAGATAGGTCATGGCGGTTAGTTCCGTTGGCTCTTTTCTTATCGAAACGTATTCGATTACTTTTATTCAGTTTTCAAAGAACAATGGCTCGTTAGCCTATCAAAACACATTGAAAGCTCAATATGCTTTGGTGGAATAACAAACCTCCCTGTTCGGGAAGCGTGGAATGGTTTAGCACGCTTCCACGAAAGGAGAGAGGATATTACTTAATTTCAAATGACAAAATCTTTGTAATCAGTCTGGTTTCCATTCTTCCACGTAAGACTTCATCAACGACCATACTTTGATTGCCATATTCATCTTTCATAAGTCGTAGGGAACGCTTCGTTATGTACCCTCTGTAATGATGTAGAATCTGGTTAATCGCTTCGGTATCGCCATCTGTTGCCTTTACAATGAGAGGAAAGGGAATCATAGGATATTGTGTTTTCATTCTTCAAATTCCTCCATAAACTTTTTAATTAAGGCTAGTCCACTGGTTCTATGCCGATAGACAGTAGAACGGTTCAATTTCAACAGGTCTGCAATTTCTGAATCGCTCATGTCCATAAAGTAAAACAGCAGTAGAATTTCACGTTTCTTGTCTGGCAACTCACGTAATGCTTCACTCAACAAATCATTTTCAACGCCTACTGATAACCCATTGAGTGTAAAAATCTGAAAGTCAGTTGAATAGTTATCTGTTGTCGCAAACTGGCTAACAAGATAATCGCCAACATCCGAAAAGGACACCTCACGCTTTGCAATCCTTGAAAGATAAAGCATATAATTCTTTCGCTCGTCTTCCATAGCACGTTTACAGATATAGTCAAACTGATTTTCTATTGTGGTCTGAAAAGAAGATGGTTTCATGTTTCTCACCCCCTTTCTGTCTAGGAAAGGAAGTGAGCCTTGCTCGTTTATCTCCTTTCACTCTTAGTCCCAATGTGAAAGGGGGATTTGTTGCATTACTGATAAATAAACTTTGTAAAAAAGTTCTGAATAGCCAAAAAAGCATATAAACAGATTTATTTCTCTGTTTACATGCTTCTGTTATTCTATCTATATGATTTATAAAACCACATTGGTGGACGTACTTATCTATTGCAGATAGACGACTTTTTTTGACAAGAACCCAATGTAAGGAAATTTATTGTATATGATGTACTTCATGGCGACGTTGACCTCCAACAAACCGCCATTTGGAAGTAATATACAATATTTTAACAGCGTAAATAGCACTACCATATAACGGTTTTTTTTATTGGCGTTTAGTAGTGCTTTTTATTAAATATAAACCTATAAACCATATAACACGTTTTTCTATACCTGTTTTTAATTCAGTAGGAACAATAAAATGTATAGAGGTGGTCTACTATGCGTAAAAAAGAAGATAAATATGATTTTAGAGCCTTTGGTTTAGCCATTAAAGAAGCTCGATTGAAACGAGGTTTAACTCGTGAACAAGTGGGAGCATTGATTGAAATTGACCCACGGTACTTAACTAATATTGAAAATAAAGGGCAACACCCCAGCATACAAGTTCTTTATGACCTTGTATCGTTACTTCATGTTTCCGTTGATGAATTTTTCTTACCTGCTAATAACTTGGTAAAAAGCACCCGACGATTACAGATAGAGAAATACATGGATAGCTTTACAGACAAAGAACTATCCTTAATGGAATCTTTAGCCAGCGGTATCAACGAAGCAAGAAACATCGAAGACTAATTAAAAGAATCCATACATAACGGAAAGAGCCGATAAAATGAGATTGTATTAATCTCATTTTATCGGCTCTGCGTCTTTGCGTCTGGCTCTGTAATCACAGTTACTTTGAACTGCTTTATTTCAATTAAATTTTCTTGTCTGCATTTCGGACAATAGAGGGGGAATTTTTTTAATTCAGTATCTTCCCTTATCTTTAATCGTGTTTTATTTCCACATACAGGACACAATATCCACTTGTAGTTTATAATAACTATCTCCTCCTTTACACTTTAATTCAAATCTTTATTAAAAAATATTTCATCTTATTTAACAAGAAACCATATTTATATAACAACATAAAATACACTAAGTTATTTTATTGAACATATATCGTACTTTATCTATCCGACTATTTGGACGACGGGGCTGGCAAACAGGTTCACCGGTAGTAACATGGTACCCTTTTAACTCTGTTAAACAAACACTACGTCCATTTGTAAAGGAAGTTAAATCACTACGATATTCTTGAATACACCGAGCAGGGATTTCTCCACTAAGAATGACCTCATTATTTTTCAATTGAGTGTCTACGATGTTCGCACAATATTTAGGAGCATCGTTGTATGCTCGTGAAAGATATTCCTGTGGCGCATAAATTTTAAAACTAAGATATGGCTCTAACAATTCTGTTCCAGCTTTTTTTAAGACTTGTTCCAATACAATAGGAGCAAGCATCCGAAAATCTGCTGGGGTACTAACAGGGCTATAGTATAAGCCATACTTAAAACAGATTTTACAGTCCGTCACATTCCAACCATACAATCCTTGTTCACAGCCATAGCGTATCCCCTCCATAACTGCATTTTGAAACGATTGATTTAAGTATCCAAGAGAAACCGAGCTCTCATACTGTACTCCGCTCCCTAATGGAAGCTGTGCTACAGATAGACCAATGGAAGCCCAGAAAGGATTCGGTGGAACTTCGATGTGAATGGTATACTCTGCTTTTTTTAACGGTCTTTCCATATAAATGACTGTAGGCTCTTTTATTTCTATCTCCACATGATACTTTTCTTGCAGCAGAGCACAAGTCACTTCCATTTGTACTTTCCCTAAGAAAGAAAGTATGATTTCATGTGTCGCAGAATCCACATAATATCGCAGAAGCGGGTCACTGTCGGAGATTTCTAAAAGTGCATCAAGTAACATTTCCCTTTGTTGAGGTTTGCTCGGTTCAACAGTCGTTTGCAGCAGAGGGAGGGGATTTTCAATTCTCTCTCTCTGTGGCAATAGCTTTGTATCTCCAAGAACACTATTTAACTTCAAAAACTCATTCTGCAAAATAACAATTTCCCCGGAATAAGCCTTATCGATTTTACATAATTCACCATTTATTGAAGTATACATTTCTGTAATTTTTATTTTTTCCTTTTCCGATATTCTAACCGAATCTCGCAAATGCAGTACGCCACTATAAAGACGTATATATGCAAGACGCTGTCTTTTTTCCGAATACTCAATTTTGAAAACTTTTCCGCAAAGTTCAGACTGACCTCGATGTGTTGATGAATAAAATTTATTCGTAATCACTTCTATAAGGTTATCAATCCCTATATTGTTTTTTGCACTTCCGTGATAAACAGGGAACAGGGAACAATTATGAAATCTTATGCTTTCCTCTTGTTCGAGTTCTAATGCTTCCAATAATTTCCCAGACGTATATTTCTCCAAAAGGTAATCATTTCCTTCTATTACCATATCCCATTGTTCAGATTCGGTAAAGTTCATTACACGCATATTAGGATGCAGTTCTACCTTCTGTTTGATTACAATTTCCGCAGAAAGTTTCTCTTTAATATCCTGATAAACCGTTGATAAATCAATTCCATTTTGGTCAATCTTATTGATAAAAAAGATTGTGGGAATACCTATTTTCCTAAGTGCATGAAACAATATACGAGTTTGTGCTTGTACGCCATCTTTTGCAGAAATCAGTAGAATTGCCCCATCTAATACTGATAATGAACGATATACTTCTGCTAAAAAATCCATATGTCCTGGCGTGTCTATGATGTTCACCTTAGTATTTTTCCACTGAAAAGAGGTTATCGCCGTCTGAATTGTAATTCCTCTCTGACGTTCTAAAAGCGTATTATCCGTTTTCGTTGTACCTCTGTCCACGCTTCCTAATTCTGTAATCGCTCCACTGTTATATAATAAGCTTTCTGTTAAGGTAGTTTTTCCCGCATCAACATGAGCTAAAACTCCAATATTAATAATTTTCATGTGATTTTCCTCCATTCAAAAGCCCAAAAGGGCATAAAAATCCCAGTGATAAATACTCTTATCACTGGGATTTTTATGCATAACCATAGGCATACAAAGCATACAGATATTCTCCGGATACTTTAGAATCACATGATAAAGGTATTCTTAAACTGGGTACAAAAAACTAAGCCCTCCTAAAAAAGGACATCCAATTATTTGTTCCCACTATCAAATTGACAGTTTATTTAAGAATACCTTGCCGCATATTTATTAACTCCTTTTAAATAGATACTTAAATAATAGCACGTAAGAGCATATTTGTAAAGGAATCTCCAATTTTTTATCAAAGAGAGTACGTGATTACAAAATAGCTGTAATAATGTACCAATATTTGTTATTCTATAATCTTCCAATTACTCCCGTTCTTTTCAAGTACCAAATCAAATTGAGATACCTGCGTTGCTTTGGTCTGCTGGTCGATATACTCCACTGTCAGCGATACCGTGACTTGATTATCCTTACGATTGTGAATAGGATTTACCAGTTCTTGAAAGATGTACTCTTTTCCGATTGGTTTTAATATCCCGTCATTCACATAGTAGGAAAGTTCACTGGCTGTCGCTGTAGGATAGAGCTTGAAGAACGTCGTTAAAAACTCATTGATTTCATTGGTTGTAATGGAATCAACCGTCCCCTCACTTTCAATGGCTTTTGGTTTATAACTTGATTTCTTAGGTATGTTGGTAATGGTCGGATTCTTAACCAGTACCATATTTCCAGAACCATCTACATAGACACTCACTATATAAGCAGAGTGGACGGTCTTTGTATTTTCTCCCTCTGTAATGAGCTGGTCTACACTGTAGGTTACATTAAACTCATTGTCGCCAGTTGGCTCTACCGTCCATATCTGAAATCCTCTTACAGAAGACGATACAGGAATATCTTTGCGTACTGTATCAACATTGAGAGCTTGAAGTTCATCTGTCAGATAGCCTTTTAGACTTTCCATTCGATTATCAATGGACTTATCGGATTGCTCCCATGAATAGTAGACTTTCGCAAAGTTCTCTACAAAATTTTCTACATGATGAGTATCAACGTATTCCTTTTCTATGATAGTTGTTTCGTGAATAGTATGAGTATCTATAGCTGTAAAGTGCTTGAATATCGCAAAGCTGAAACTAAGCCCTAAAAGTACCCACAAGGCAATCACAACCTTTTTATGAGGATTGACCTTATAGTAGACACGAGGTTTCTTTTCCTTTGGTATCTGTTTTTCTTTATTCTGATTTTTTCTAAATTTCATCATTAAATCTTCCTTTCTCATTGTTTGATTCGTCCTGCTCCCACTAAATGCTGTTGCCAGTAGGGGCTTGTTAAGTCGGCATAACCGATTGGGTCGCCTGCATGAAACATACGGTTATTGCCAAGGTATATCCCAACATGAGTAATATAAGAGCCAGCGTTATAGGTAGAATGAAAGAAAACCAAATCGCCAGCTTGTGCTTCCGATAGTGGGATATGCTGGGTCACATCATATTGCTGTTGTGCGGTTCGTGGTAAGTTAATTCCAGCTTTTCCATACGTCCATTGTGTCAGTCCGCTACAATCAAAAGAAGTAGTCGGGGAAGCTCCACCGTAAACGTATCGCCAGCCCTCATATTTCAGTGCTTCGTCCATGATGGCTTGTACCGTATCATCATCAAACTCTGTTGTGACAAGATACTGCGTTACCAGTTGCACATAAAACATATTGCCATAGTTGTATCGCCAGCCCCCATTGATAGGTATGGCTATGGGATTGGGGTAAGACACTTTTTCGCCACCTGAATACTCTTTTGAGAAACTTTGAGCCAGTTCAAAGGTATATTTATTTCCACGATTAGCCACATACCCTAAGAAACCACCACCATAATTGTAGGACTGGATAACCGATTCTAAATCTACACTGAGCCTTTCGCTACTGGCTAATAATTCACTGAAATACTTCACACCTTGCTTAATGGATTCTTCTGTACTCAATGAATTAGGTGGAAGACCGAGGGATTCCGAGGACTGCATAACATCTTCCGCAGTACCGCCCGATTCCACCTGTATAATCGCAAGAAGTATGTTGACATATTCTTCAACGCCATATTCTTTGGCATATTTTTCTACCATAGGCTTATGAGCCAGCACTTCTGCGGAAACATTCACACCTCCATAATGAATATTGGAAATTCCGCTGTCCTGTTCATCTGAAAATAAAATGGCAACAAACAGAAGCAGTGAGAAGACCATCAAGAATAATCCAGAACCACCAATCACTAAAGTTTTCAACTTCATGGTTTCTTACCGACTTTCTTAATGGTGGCGGTTTTGATTGGTGGTCTACTTCTTGTATTTTGTAGTGGTACTCTTTGAACAGTAGACGGACGTTCTTTTGTGATTGGACGTTGTGAAGTTCTATCTGCTGTAGTGGTTGAAGTTGCTGGCTTTTGAACGGTTTTTTCTTGAACGGTATTGCCTTGGCGTTCCACTTTTGGACTTGAAAAATCGGACTTAACTGCTGGACGCTCTTGTTTGGCTTGTTGAGATTCCTTATATGAAGTCTGAATATTAGACTGTTTTGAGGTCTGTTCATCATGATATTGTTCTTGTCTTGTAGTCGGTCTTTCATGAACAGAAGAAGCAGGCTGTTTTTTCTGTTTGACCTGTTCCATTTCAGAGCGACGCTTCGCAATGGTTTTTCGCCTTTGTTCCTGCTGTTCCTTGCGTCCACTGGCTCTGTCCGCTTTGGTTTGAGAAATACTACTGGTTAAATCACGGACATTCTCTTTTACTTTGGATTTTCCTTGATATACTGCATATCTTGCATTGGTCGGCAAATCTTTAACCTGTTCTTTCAAACCACTAGCAGTGTCTACCATTCTGTCTTTGGTATCAGCTACTGTACCGATGGTTTGACCGATACGTTTTCCAAGTGTTGATTTTTCCTTTCCGTCTGGTCGGGAGTGATCTGCTTGTGTCCTTGCAGAACTCCCCGAACCCGACTGTCCTTTTTTACCTGTAACAATGGCAGACCCAGCCCCTAGAGTAGTCATGGAACGTCCAAGTTTCCGCTGTAGACGGTGCATGTGAGCGTGCATAAGCATACGAGGTTTTCTCATCACACGACTTCCCACACTTTGAGAATCGTTACTCTGTAGAGAAAACATACTCATTAAATCGCCCAGCTTGAAGTAGATTCCTGCAAAGGTCACAATCTGTAGAAAAGCAATCAAAAAGAACGGATAACCAGCCGATAAGGTATAGAGCATGGTTGAAATACTAAATGCTGTCGTAATAATCAATGTGATTCCAGCTCGTGTCAAAATGGTATTAAAGAGCTTTGTTATGGCTCGTTTTGACATACCATCAAATGATGGAATCATGCTTAAAATAAAGCTCACAGGCAGAAACATAGCATAGATGATAAAAAGTACCTGCGAGAAAATCATGATTCCTGTTAATAGGAATACAAATATGGAAATCCCAATATTGAAGACAAATAGGAAGAAGACTGTACCTAAACGGTTAATGGTCTTTGTAATGGTTAGATTGGTATTGCTTCTGTCTTCAATTTCTTCCGCAACAATTTTTTCTCTGTCTTCGCCATTGTTGGAATCTGGGCTGGTGGAGAGCAGGCTTTCCACACGGTCAATACCGATACTTTCAATGTCTGAACTGTTGTATTGAAGCAGTAGCCACGGTTGCTGAACCTGTATGGAAAACAGGCTATCTCTGATTAAGTCCACGCTGTCCTTGCCTTGACTATCGGAATGGGGCATGACAATCTTCGTGCCAAGTGATAAACTGGCATTACTGATGTCTGATGAAAAGTCATTGATTTTTTTAATGTAGTCGGGAGCGTAGGCAATAAAGGAAGCCGATAGGATAAACACCAGCACAAAATTCATAATGGCATGAATTGCCTTTGTGGTTTCTCTCTTTATCAGTCCCGTATAGGCAACATAAACCCCAAGAACCAAAATCAAGAGTAAGAGGAATCCAACATAGAAACCCTCTGTTGAAAATCCGTTTGCACTCACACCAGCTAAGGTCTGCATATTCTTACCAATGGAATCTGCTGTAGCGGAAATGAAGTCTAAGGAATAGGCTTCCTGTACTAAGTAACCTGTCGCATTGGAAACATACAAACTGATTGTCCAAATAAAATTGGTAATGGCATATAGTCCATACATGACCTGTTTTCCAATCCCGTCCGACCAGTTCCACGGAAGCCAGCCCCAGCTATTATCCACATAAAAATCCAGTTGATAGTTTTCAAGTGGGTATCGGCTGTATTCATTTGCCACATTGACCGTATCATCTACCAAGCCCGCAGCTTGAACCACCGTTCCCAGCATGGCTAAAAGAAAAATGGCAATCACAAGTGTGAAAGCCACTGTCATTGCCACTTTACCTAGACGTTTCAGCGTCCAGTTTGATTTTATTCTGTTTACTATTGATGGTTTCACATTTACACCTCTTTTCGCACAGGTGGTCTGGTATCAAAGGCATGGAGCAGTTCTTCAAATACAGGGTGGAACTGTATCACACCGACACGACCATATAAATCACTGATAAGGCATTGCCCGTTTTCCAAATCACGCAATCGCTTCTGATTGTTTTCGTCCTCTGGGTCTACACCAAAAAAGGCTAAGGTCTTTTTAATCTCGTTAAGGTCAGTGGAACGAAATGCAAATTTTAAGCCGAGGTTATTTTTCAGTTTTTCATCTAAGAGGTCGTCTGTATTTTGGGTCACGAAATATACCCCAGCGTTCATAGCACGACCAGCCCGAACCAGCTTCATAGATAGTGTTTTTCCTTGTGCTACCTGTAAAAAGCTCCATGCTTCGTCTAAATCTACAATCTTGAAAATGCTTCGGTCTGTATGGATAAAGTCTAAAGCAAAGGTACTAATGACAATCAGCATAGCAACGGATAAAAGCTCCATAGTGGTATATTCCTCAAAGGAAGTTTCCTTGTCGGGAAGTACCAAGTCCGCAACCTGTATAATGTTCAGTTGTTTTTCTAAGCTGATAGACTGCTCCACATAACCATTACTGAATAATAAATGTGCAAAGTCATAGTCTGTAAAACTTTCGATATGGTCGGCTATACTGGTACTTAGTGGCGTATTCTCAACCCGTAATTCCTCAATCACTTTCATCAACCCTCGTACTTCACTATTGGTTACTGCACGAATGGCTTTTCTAAGGATTGGGAAGCGTTCCCCATCACGAGAGGAAATCCCCGTAAGGAATGTCAGAATATCAATAGCCAGTGATTCAGAATCTTTGGGATTTTTCATAATCACATAAGGGTCAAGTAAGCCTTTGTTTTTCTCATCAGAAGTCAGAGTGACGATATTGATTTCATGGGAAATCTCTGGCAAGGTTTCTTTCCATCTGCCACGTTCTGCTTTTGGGTCTACAATCACTGCTTGTGCCCCATAAAGCACCGCATAATAGACGATAAGGTTATTCGCAAAGGATTTACCACCACCCAGCGAACCAACAAAAGCCGACGCTAACGCATTGGTTACTGAACCCTTAACCCCTTGACTGGCAAGAGCAGGTTTCAGATAGACATTGCGTCCAGTATCTAAGCTGTAGCCAACATAAATCCCCTCATTTTCCCCCAGCATTTGAGTAGCACCAAAACCTAAACCAGCGAGGAAATCAGAGGTCACGTATTGAATATAATCATTCATATAACGCTTGCTGGCAGGTAAAAATTCTTCATGTAAGCCGAGCATATCCCCAAATGGTCGTACCAGTTTTACGCTTAAATCGTCATAAAAATCTTTCACTTCATTACAACGACGTTTGAGTTCGTCAAGATCATTTGCTGATACCCTTACCACATAAGACAGCTTGTACATAGATTCCTTGCTTTGATCTAAATTGGTTTCCAGCTCATTCACACTTTCCAGAGCTTCCGCCACATTGGAGCTGGTTTCATTATCACTTTGCCAAGCGTGGTTATCCAAGTCTTTCAGTTCTTTCTTTTTATTGCGGACAGTAGATAGGGCTTTACGATTCGCTACAATTTCCACATTCATTGACGTATCAATCGGGAATGTAAATTGCTGTTGCTGGTAGTAGAAGATTTCAGAGGACGGGAAGTCCAGTTCTCCGACAATGCTGTTAATGGTAAAGTAAGCTACATAGACGGTTTCATCTTCCTGCTGGATTTTCAAATATCGCTGTTTTTCTTCCACCAAACAGCGAGTAGGCTTAATCAAGTCATAGTATTTAATCAGCGTTTCATTATCCAGCTTT
Organism: Streptococcus sp. 'group B'; assembly: GCF_002073795.1. NCBI lineage: Bacteria > Bacillati > Bacillota > Bacilli > Lactobacillales > Streptococcaceae > Streptococcus > Streptococcus sp. 'group B'. The sequence goes on from NZ_CP020432.1 coordinate 457,564, forward strand.
TTCTTTGATAGATGGTACTCATACTCTTCATAGGCAGTGCCTGTCTGTCCGTAAAGGTGTTCAATCAGATAGCCGAAGTCGTCCTTATCTAACCTGCGGATTTTGAAACGACGAGAGATTTTATTTTCTAAGAGCTTTTCCATCTTCTGAAAACGCAGGATTTCATCATTACTCATACTAACAAAATCGCCCATCAGCTTATGGTTCACATCATAGACAAAATCAGACAAAGCATTTTTTGCTTCAACGGTAAGACTTTTCATAGAAAACTCCTGATCGTTGAGAAGCAACTTAAAGCCGATAAAGAAACGGTAGTTCACTTGATTTTCGCCAATCATGGATATTAAAGCGTCTGTCTGTTGGTCGATTTTGTCATAGGCAACCGCTTTGAGCTTGCCAGTGACTTCATTTTTGGAACGCTCTTGTGCAGAACGTATGCTGGATTCTGTACTGATTTGTAAAGCATGAATTTTGCCATCACGATTTTGTGCGATAAGCTGTCTGAAAGAATCATGCACTTGTATTTTCTGTTCTGGACTTAGAAATGAGTAATTGTAAGGAACAAGCTCATAGTAAGCATAACATTCCCCGTCTTTATTCCAGACGAGATTGTTTTCAATGTATTTAATTGGATATGCCATAAAATTCACTCCTAACTGCTGTAATGGCTTCTTGTGGCTGGTTTCTGCCAAGCGTTACTTTTTTTCCTGCATAGGTCAGCTTTGGTCGCAGTGCATAAGCAATGACAGACTTCAAAAATCCATAAGGCTTTTTACCATCAAAAGTTTTTGTAGACATAAACCATGTGAAAGCCACAGGAATCCCAAAGTATTTGAGAAATGCTCCCTCTATCATGGAAAGAGGGGGCAAGTTGCCAAGTATCATCACTGCAAAGAGTGACACGACAAACCATGTCATTTGCGTAAAGGTTATGGGAAACGGAAGTCTAAAATCATTGATAGAATACAGTACCTTTTCCACAGACCAGATACTGGTATAGCTTCGTATTTTCTTCATGTAATCAATCCTTTCATAAAAAATAGGGGTAGCTGATTGAGCCACCCCGTAAAATAGAAAATCTGCCAGTAGTAATGTACCGACAGATTTAATAGACGATTTCAAAAATCCCATGATTGGTTGAGATAAACGTTCCTGAAAGGTCTAAATCCCGACCATAGGCTTGATAATCAATATAGTTTTGAAGACTAGCTGGTACTTCGCCTAAAGCACCCGTTTCTTCAATGTAGTAGCGTGCCACGTCATACATATCATCACAATCGGAATGAATGATAATATCCTCTTGATGTTCGCTTAGTTCTTCAATGCTTGAAAAATGAGTGAGCAGAGCAGATAGCTCCGATTGTAATTCTTCGGGTAATTCCGATACCATTTCCCATAGTCGATTGAGTTCGCCAATGGAAGTGTATTCGTCAACCGTAAAGGGTAACTCGTAGTCATGAATGGCGTATTCCTCATATTCATCATTCAAGCCGATTTTCTCTTTGACTTCCTCAAAGTCAATGGGAAAGGTAAACCACGCACCGACCAATTCGCCCTCATTGTATTTGCCTAAATTCGCAATATAGACTTGCATATCGTCCATATATTCACGTCCTTTCTTTGTAGAGATTCAAAAATCCCTACCGCACTTCGTTTGGTGTACCATTCCTTTGCGGAACATAAGAAAACCACTTATATTCCACAAAAGAACGGTTTTATTTAAGCACCAATAATGCGATTGAATAGCTCTAGTAAAATGTCTTTTACTCCAGCAGCGTTGAAGACTAAGCCAACCGCAATAATCGCAATAATTAAAAAGCCAATCAGTTTGCTAAACTCACGCTTGAAGCCAAGATACAAGCCAATCACAACGATTGCTAAAAGCACCAGTGATTGAGCGTTTGATAGAAACCAGTTATAAAGGTTTTGTCCAAAATTCATAAAAATGTTCTCCTCTCTATATTCAATGAATTTGTATTTGAGTTATTTTTTTGTTGTTATCACGTCCTGTTCTTTTACTGACTGTTGCTTCAAAATCTGCTTGTGTCGGTCTGTCAGTTTCGCATGGTCGAGAATGTCTTTTACAACCTGCGTCTGGTTGATTTCATCAAGTTTAATCGCAACCTTTAAGGTCGGGGCAACTTGATGAGATAGCCAGTTCAGCGTCCTTTGGAAGGAGTAAGGCTCTGGTTTTGTGGTTAGTTTTAATCGTTCACGATTGTTCCCAATAAACCAAGCCCATTCTTCATTCAGTTTCCAATCAGAACGAGGTTTGGAATCGTCTTTATCTACAAAACGGATATACCGATTGATAATTTTAAAGGCGGTATGCTCTGGATTGTCATAGACGAGTAAATCACGGACTGCATAATAGGCACGCTCATTTTTCAATCGAATCTCAAAACGGTTTTTTACTTCTGCGTCTTCAATGGGAATATCATTTTTCTTGTACTGCTCGTAGTCCTTTTCATAGATACAGAAATAAACTTCACTTTGTAATGAACCGATATAGAGGGTGTTTCCCATACATTCCTTTTCCTCTTTGCGTACCAGTTCGCCACTGCGATAGCTTTTAAAACTGCGGAAGACGGAGATACATTCTTCCTGTTGGCACTTTTCAGTGAGTACAGGGATATTCAAAATCCCTGTCTTATCGTTAATGGCAAGGTCAAGGCGTTTCATCACACCGCCAGCCACCAAAACGTCCATAAAGAACTCATACCAGCTTCTTTGTTGTGCCAGAAGATAGCTTTCAAATTGTCTGCACCCACGACCTTTCAATTCCACCAGAACTCCTTTGTCCAGTTCATGGGAGCAAAGGACGAATATGTCGCCTAAAGCATAATGCTCTGAATAAGAATAGAAACCATAGTCCTCATGAAGAAAATAGGACAGTTTCAGTTGTAAGATGTTTTCGACCACCTGCTGTACGTCTGTTGTCGGAAAGCGAATCCTTACATAATCAAACAGCATTTCAAGGGGAGCGTCGGGATTGAAGCGTTCCAGAGCTTCCCAAAGGGACTGCTGTAAATCCTCTGATGGCTTGACTTTTCCTGTTTCAATATCGCTTAGATACTGCCTTGTAATACCAGTCGCAACAGCTAAACGGTTTTGAGATAGTCCATAAGCCAAGCGTTTTTCTTTTAAATGCTGTAACCAAGTTTGTTCATTCAGTAAAAATCCCTCCAATCAAAAAGGCGTATGTCAACTTTTAAAGCCCATTTGACATACGCTGAAATTTTGTAAATCCCTTGTAACCAAAGGATTTTCTAATGTTTTTTTGACTGTTTCCTGTCGATTTGTACCCCCCTGTTAGATACGGGGGGTTAAGTGCTGGCGTGGCTATTGCCACACCAGCCAGCAAGATCAGTCCACACCTGCGACTTCCGCTTCGCACGTCGCCTGCGTGGACTGTCTGCTGTTGGATAACTTTTTAATTTCCTCCAAGAAATCATATCCTTTTGGTACAAGGGGAGTATAAAACTCTGATATGACACTTGTTCCTACATCAACATAGCCACGACCTTTGATTCGCTTTAAGAAGAAATCCTTTTGTACGTCACTGCCAAACATCATGCCATAGCCCATTTCAGACATACGACCTAAAGCCACTCTGAAATTAAACTGATCACGGATTCCGTCGCCTAAATATTTTGCGTCTGGACGTTGACAAGCCAGTATTAGAAAGAAGCCAGCTTGACGACCTAACATGACAATCTGTTTCAGCTTATTCATAACTGCGGTGTTTTCTTTTGTTCCCAGCATTTCCATGAAAGCGACGTATTCATCAAAGATTAAGAAGTGTGCCGGGAGACCTAAGTAAGCATAATTTTTGCCAGTCTTATAGTTCTTCATCTGCTTCATTTCCTCACTACGTTTCATCATTTCTTCATAGAATGTTTCAATGCAAGAAAGCAAGTCTTCTTTTCTATAGTAGACATTTGCCATCACAGAACCTAAGTCCGCAAGGTCAGCATTTTTCGGGTCAAGAATATACAGTTTTGAATCTGTATGAAGCAAGGCTTCAATCAGTGTCAGTATAAAGTAAGTTTTACCGCCACCTGTACCACCAGCAATCAACATATGAGGGAGCTTATCATATTCCCACCATACGTTTTTCATTAAGCGAAGTTTACCATCTTTAGCTTCTACTTCATCAATAGAAATACGACTGGCTATGGTGTCATAGAGCAAAGTATATTCCACATAGGAATCCTTTAACTCTTTATCCGTCAGCTCACAGTACAAGCCACTCTCTAATTTCTTTTCCAAGTGTAAGAGTTGGTCTTGATATTTTCCCAGCGTGATTTCCACCCGTATCTGTATCAAGCCATTTTTAAGTCGATAATACATTTTAGGGAAGTAGGTTATCTTTTCCTTTGTACGACCAGCACTATCTTTAAAGAAACCCTCTGTTTTGACCTGTTCAGATTCATACCACTTGTTTTCAAGTATCATCTTTGCCAGTTTTTGACGGTGGTAAAGTTGTTTAACCGTATCATAGCGAACCCGTTTGAATACAAACGCTACCAGCAAGCAGATAAGAATTGCGACACTGAAACTGATAATTAAATAGGGAATGTCAATCTTATCTGCTTGTGATAGGTTAAAATCCTGCCAGTTGATCTGCTGGATTGTCTTCACATGAAACAGTCCGACAACCAGCAGGAAAACAGGCAGGAGTGACGCTATCGTAAAATGAAAGACTAAATCTTTACCAGATGGGCGAATCCTTTTACCACGCTGTTTCATGCGAAAAAGTCTCCTTTCTACCTAGCGACTATTTGTCTTGTGTCGGTTCTTTCTTTGCTTGTGGTTGAGCTTTGAATGAACTAGAATCCTTTGTCAGCACAATATCGTCTGCCTTGATATACCAGTCAACATCTGCTCCTTGATAGGTGGCAGTAGCAACGGTGTCCGCAATGGGATTGATAAGTTCCACCCGTGCGTTATAATCAAACTCTTTCAAAGGCACGCTGGCAGGAATACTTACTTGAATCATGCGTCCTTGTCCTTTGGATTTTAAGTCATAGGTACGTTCCTTGATTTCATCTGAAACCGACCCGTCTTCATTTTGGATTCTCACTTCACGACGTAGAGCAGAGAATTTCAATTCTCCAAAAGTCGTGTCTTTATCTAATACAATGCCATTTGCTAATCTCATCATTTTTCCTCTCTTTCTTTATTCTTTTATCATGTCGTCAGCATGTAAAAGGTAATTTGTAAAACCACGAGTGCCGATTTTGTAGCCCTCTGCGGTAATACGTGGATTGACTAACTTCACACGTTCCTCAAAGCCGAAATGTTTTTCGCCAGCTTCAGCAGGAAGCACCACCACAATATCATCTGCTCTTTGAACATCAGAATAGAGATTATAGCTTCTTGATAAGACAGTTAGCCGTCCGTTGATTCTTCGCTGAACGACTTTATCCTCGCCAGCAAATTCTAAATTGCCGAATGTTTTTTCCATGTTGGGAATCACAAATTTAAGTTCCATATTTTTACCTATCCTTTCTTTTTTATTGGCTGAATGAATGTTTGATGGTCTTAAAGAGTGGGGAACGACCTTTTGATTCTTGATTTTTTGTTTTCATAAGTTCACTTCCTTTCAAAATCGGGTAAAAAAATAGACACCTCATTTTTTGAAGTGTCTACCTATTAAATATTCAAATTTTATTGGAAGTATCTTTATATCTTCACTTTTCAAGGATAAATCGTCGTATCAAAGCTCATTCATAAGTAGTAAATTAGTAGTAAATTGAGTGGTTTTGACCTTGATAAAGTGTGATAAGTCCAGTTTTTATGCGGATAACTAGATTTTTATGCTATTTTTAAATTAAAAATATGGAAGAACAAAAAATCATATTTTAGTTGAGTTTTCTACAGGAGAAAAGGAAAAAAGATAATGACATATTCTTATAGCGAGTATGATTTAAATAGATTGAATCAAGGTGAGAACGTATATAGTGTAAATCCAAACTATGTGAAACAAAATGGCGGAAAAATAATAACAGCTAATCCAAAAAAATCTAATGAAACAAATTTAATAGTAACAAAGACGGGTAAAGCGTTTAAGGTATTAAAAACTTCTCCTGACGATATGTCTGGCTATCAGGGTATGGCAGTTGCACCAATTATCAAGGGTAAAGTAGATTATAACAGTGTTGCAGTTATTTCCGCCGCAACGGATTCAAGTAATTATAAAGATTTAATTGGCGCAGTTTCATCTGCTCAACCACATCAAAGTTCGACTCAGTTAAAATCAGCTGATAAATTTTTAAAAGACGTACAGTCACATGACAAATGGACTGTGACTCAGCTTTCAGGCTATTCTCAATCTGCTTATATGCTAAAATTAGGTGCTAAATATCATATCCCGACTACAGTATTTAATGGATGGTTTAGGTATAGCACTTTAAATGAAGATGAAAAAAATTCATGGCTAAGCATCCTGAATATTTTGCTAATTTTCGACATAAAGAGGATAATGTAACTTGGTGGAACGATTTTAATAAACTAGATGATAAAGGTTATGGTACCGTGAAATGGGTAAATGGTAAAAGTCATAAAATAGAGAGTTGGAAATTTACTGATGATGGTCAGTTAAAAGATGAAAAAGGTAACATCGTAAATCCTAAGTCACCAGCTGTTCAGTCTGTTCTTTATGAAGAAGTTCATTTTCAAAAAGCTAAAGCTAAATTAAAAAAATCTGGAGGCAAACTTAGTCATAGTGAAAAAGTATATTTAGATTCTGAACAGGCTATATTTATTGCTAACGGTTTAACCACGGCATCTCAAACAGCTTCTGATGATATCAAGAAGAATGCTGAATTAGCTAAAGAAAAAGCATCAGAACTATTTGCAAAAACTAAAGTGATGCCTCCTGGTATAACAGATTTAAGTCCAGAAGAATTAGCTGATGCATATAGTGCGGGTGGAGTTAGAGAGGACACCATAGTAACACCAATTGAAACTTTCTTTGATGAAAAAGTTACTAATGCACAAGAGATCACAACTTCATATACTAATCTTCAAAAACAAATTGAATCTGGTGTCCAAAAATTGCTAGAAGAGGACTCCAAATTAGCAGGAGAATTTAAGGAATGGTCACAATACTAGATCAAAATGAAAACAAAATTAATAGTCTAAAAATAAACCTAGGGAAATTGGAAGATAATTATCATCGCGAAAATATGGAGATAGAAGATAAATTATATAGCCTTGAGGATAAAAAGAACGAGTTAGAGACTTATTTACAAGAAGTCTATGAAGAGACAAGTCACTTTTTGAGACAAAATGATTCAGATGGTTCGACTTTTATGAGTTTAAATCGAATAATTGAAAGTTATCAAATGGAATTAATTGATGAATATGAAAACTATAAACAGACTATCATTGTCCAAGAGGAAAATAGTCGGACACAGTTTCTAAAAGACCGAGTAAAATTAGAAAATGACATTTCTAGTTTAGAAGGAAGAAAATACTACTAATTTAGATGGACTATAAAGTGAAAGAGGCAATAAATGAGTTTAATAGGCGCTGTATTGAAAGGAACCAAAGAAGACAAAGAATTCAAAAAGCAAATTCAAAAAGCTTTAGTAAGGTTTGTCCATGCCCCGGAAATAGTAGAAGAAGCTGATTCTATTAAGACGACTTATAGTGAAAAGATTGATGATATTTCTGAGACTGCTAAATCATCAATAAAAACGATAAAAAACCAAATTGACACTGGACTTGTAGGACAATTTTGGGAAAAAGTAAAGGCACAGGTAGATTTAAATAAAGGTAGTTATGATGATTTATAATCGAGTGAAAATGTTGAGGAAGCTTACTATCCTGATAGTTATTATAGATATGAAAATAATCAAGTTGGATTAGAAGACATAACATTTTACATGAAGGATAACAAAGTTTATTATTTACATTTTGGTAAAGCAATAGATAAAAATGATAAGTATCTCAATCAAATTATAAATAATTAATTTCTTTATTTTATAAGCCCCGAAAACAAATTTTTTGATAACCTTTTGATAACCCCTCCGCGAACATATTGTAATACATAGTGCACTTTTGGGATATAAATTGTTGATTTTTAGCTAGTTTATACCATATAACACCATATATTACAGTTGTCAGAGAAAACCAGGTTTAAAAAAAGCCCGTAAAGCATCACAATCCTCAAAACGTTAATATATACCTATATATCAGCGATTGGAAGCACTTCATGGTTCACACCATGGGGTGTTTTTTGTGTAATATTCAAAAATTGTCCTAAAGTCATTTTTAAAACTTCTAAATACTTGAGAAACCATTGTAAATTTAAATAACTACTTTAAATAGCACAAAGGCAATGACAAAGTTAGATGAGATGATTCTATTTTAATTTATAATTGAAAAAAAGAGTATATGATGGAGGAATTTTGTATGGTAAGTACTCAATATATGAAAGTAACCTTACGAGAAAAATTCCCAGATAAATTAACATATGTTGATTTAGAAGAACTTGTGATATGATATTACAAATAAAAGAAAATGACTATATATCAGCTCATATATTGGTTAAAGTTGGTAAATATAAATTATTGAAATTACCTCATAAGTTTACCAATGAGATTACGGTTAGAAAGGAATACTAATGTTTATATATGGCCCTATTTTTAGGGAATTTCGACTTAATCGACAGTTTTCTCTTAAACAGGTTGCTTCAAATGAACTTTCTGTTTCTCAGTTATCACGATTTGAGAGGGGTGAATCAGATTTATCATTAACAAAATTTTTAGGGGCTTTAGAGGCAATTGATTTATCAATTAGCGAATTTATGGATAGAGTAAATAAATATCAAAAATCTGATCAGTAATGTCTCAGATGGCTCAATATCATTATCAAAGAGACGTAGCTGGGTTAGAAAAGATGATTTCTGTGGAAGAAGGTAAACTAAAAAAGGATAGTTCAGATATACGTTGTCGTTTAAACATAGTTCTTTTTAGAGGAATGATATGTGAATATGACTCCTCAAGAAAAATGTCGGAAGAAGACCTTTGCTTTTTGTCGGATTACCTCTTTCAAAAGGATAGTTGGGAAATTAGTGACTATATTTTGATTGGAAATCTTTACCGGTATTACAACACAAGGCATATTTGCCAACTTGTTAAAGAGGTTATCAATCAAAAGGAATATTATCGAGATATTTATACAAACCGCAATGTTGTCGAAGCAACCCTCCTAAATGTGGTAGAGACACTAATAGAACGGCGCGCTCTAGAAGAAGCAACGTTTTTTCTAGAGAAAGTTGAAGCACTTTTAAATAATGAGCGGAATGCTTATCACCGTATTATTTTACTCTATGAAAAAGGATTTCTTGCCTATGCTAAAGGGGATAGTCGAGGAATACAAAGCATGAAGCAAGCTATTTTTTGCTTCCAAGCAATTGGTTCTAAACATCATGTTGAAAATTTTCAGGAACACTTTAATAGGGTAACAAGATTATAAAAAATCCCATTTATGGGATTTTTTAATATTTCTCCTTTTGGTTTGCTATAATGTCGAACTAAGGAGGGAATTATGAATATTAATGGTATAAAATTACTATCTAGTCGAGCAGTCAGTAAACTTGGTGATGTGCTTTATGATTATGGAAATAGTACTTGGATTGCTTCGATAGGTGGTCTAGGACAAAAGATTTTAGGTATTTATCAGATAGTAGAGTTGTTGGTTTCTATTGTCCTCAACCCTTTTGGAGGCGCCTTAGCTGATCGCTTTCAACGAAGAAAAATTTTACTAATAACAGATGCTATCTGTGCTATCATGTGTTTCTTACTTTCTTTTATTGGAGATGATAAAGTAATGGTGTATGGTCTAATAGTTGCTAATGCTATCTTAGCGGTTTCCAATGCTTTTTCTTCTCCGGCTTATAAATCTTATATTCCTGAAATAGTAGATAAAGCTGATATCATTACCTATAATGCTAATCTGGAAACCATTGTGCAAATTATTAGTGTAAGTTCCCCTGTTTTAGGTTTCCTTATTTTTAATAATTTTGGTATTAGGATTACTTTAATTGTTGATGCGATTACTTTTTTGATCTCTTTCCTGTTTCTTTATGCTATTAAAGTGGAAAGGGTACAGCTTTCAAAACAAGAAAAGGTAGCGATAAAAAATATTTTAGCTGATATTGCAGATGGATTTACTTACATCAAAAAAGAAAAAGAAATTATGTTTTTTCTAATTATTGCTGCTTTATTAAACACTTTCCTAGCAATGTTCAATTATCTTTTACCTTTTACTAACTCCCTATTGAAAACTTCAGGTGCTTATGCAACAATACTTAGTATATCAGCTATCGGATCAATTATTGGAGCGCTTATTGCTAGAAAAATTAAATCTAGTATTAATTCTATGCTATCTATGCTAGTATTCAGTAGTTTGGGAGTCATAGTTATGGGATTCCCATCTCTATTTGAATTACCGATATGGATATCTTACAGTGGTAGTTTTCTTTTTAATAGTCTTCTGACAATGTTTAATATTCATTTTTTCAGTCAGGTACAAATCAGGGTCGATGAAGCGTATATGGGGCGTGTGATGTCGACTATATTTACTATTGCTATTATGTTTATGCCTATAGGAACACTATTTATGACTATCTTTTCATTTGCCTTATCAAATGTTAGCTTTATTGTTATAGGATGTGCCATTGCTATATTGGGAGGATTAGGATTTAGCTATAGTAAAAAACAATTTTAGAACTTAAGAAATTATTCTGAAACATCAAAAAAACTTGTCTCTACTGACAAGTTTTTAATAGTTATTTTCTTGGTTCAAGCATGCGTTGGATACCGCCTAGGATTAAATCAGAGAAAATTGCCATAAGGGCTGTTGGAAGAGATCCTGCTAAGATAATAGCACCACCATTTGTTGCATTAGTTCCTCTTATGATGATATCTCCAAGTCCGCCTCCACCGACGAAAGCACCAATGGCTGTAATACCAATTGCTACAACAAGGGCATTTCTAAGTCCAGCCATGATAACAGAAATAGATAGTGGTAACTCAACCATAAATAAACGTTGACGCTTAGTCATGCCCATTCCTTTAGCAGCATCTAGTAAGTCGGAGTCAACATTTCTAATACCAGTGTAAGTATTTGTGATGATTGGCAGAAGAGAATAAAGAAAGACAGTTGCAACTACTGTTTTAATACCTAGCCCTAGACCTAACATAATGATAGAGATCATAGCTAAAGAAGGAATGGTTTGGATGACATTTGCGATTCCCATAACAAAGGTTTTAATTTTACCACGTCTAGCGATGAAGATACCTAGAGGGATACCAACAATTGCAGCTAAAATAACGCCGTAAATTGAAATTAAAAAGTGGTGGATAAATTGTTCTAAGATATAACTACCATTATGTTGGAAGTAGTAGATAAATTGTTGGAAAGTATTCATTTGTTTCATTTATTTATCTCCTCTAAAATAATGGTTTTTTTCTAAAAATTGTTTGGCAACAACTGAAGGTTCTAAAAGTTTATCATCTACCATATAATTAAGGTTTTGCATCGTTTTTAAATTGATTTTACCATCGAGTCGATGGAGTAATTTTTTTAGTTTAGGATCTTTTTTGATGATAGAATTGTTGACAACCATAGAGGCTTCATAAGGAGGAAAGAATTTTTTATCATCCCTTAAAATTTCTAAATCATAGCTCGAAATACGACCGTCAGTGGAGTAGCCTAATACAGATTGCATTTTGTTACTTTCAACCGCATCATAGACTAAGCCAATTTGCATAGGGTAAATATGTGAAAATTCAAAACCGTATGTTTTAGCGAAATCAGTGTATCCATCTCCCTCGCGATTCATCCATGAACTATCAACCCCTGCCTTCATAGTTGTTGATAACTTTTTGAGATCAGAGATCTTGGTGATTTTATTCTGTCTGGCAAACTCTTTAGTAACCATGAATGCATAAGTATCAGAAAAACCATAAGTAGGATACCAAGTTTGATTGTAGCGTTTTTGGAATTCAGTTTTTACAATCTTAGAAGCTTCTTTAGGGTCTTTAACAGCTTTTAAGCCAAGAGTTCCTGTGATGTCTGTTCCTGTATAACGTGTGGCAGCAATGTCAGCATCACCACGGAGCAAAGCTTGGTGAGTAACCGTAGAGGAACCAAGATTGCTTATTAAAGTTGTGTTGTATCCTAATTCGTGATGAATTAATTCGGTGACAATATTTGCCATGATACTAGACTCTGTAGAACTTTGGGCAGCAACCTTAATTGTGGTATGACCAGGTTTTTTAGTATCGGTTAATTGACAACCAGAAATCGTTAAGAGGGCTAAGCAAAGTGTAAATATCTGTAAAAAGTGCGATTTTTTAAGCATATCTAAGCCTCCCTTCTTGTTGTTCTGGGCGTTAGAGCTGTTTCCAGTAATCCTAAAAGATAATCTATAATAAGTGACAGGATAATAACAGGAATTGTGCCCCCTAGAATTAATTTGGGCTGAAAAAGATTTAACCCGCTAAAAATGAGATCACCAAGTCCACCTGCACCTATATAAGAAGCTAATGTAGCCCAAGCAATAACATAAATAGTAGACAAGCGAATACCAGCCATAATAATTGGAGTAGCTAAAGGTAACTCAACTTGAAATATAGATTGAATAGGTTTCATTCCCATCCCTTTAGCACAATCTTTAAGTGTTGGATTGACATTATTCATACCTATATAAGTATTCCTTAGTATAGGAAGCAAGGAATAAATAAATAAAGCAACGATAGCTGGGACTTTTCCAATTCCAAACAATGGAATCATTAAAGCTAATAAGGCTAAACTTGGTATAGTTTGTAGCATGCTAGCTATAGCAATGATAATTTTGGCTACTTTGGGAAAACGTGTTAAGACCACACCCAATGGAACAGCAATTGCAATCCCAAGTGCTATAGCAAAAAATGAGATATAGACTTGTTCCCATGTTTTTACTAATATTTGCATGCCATACTGTGATAAGAAATTGACCATTATTGATCCTCCGTTTCAGTATCGCCCCAAATAATATCGTATAACATATCAACTAGGGATGCACGAGTAACAATGCCCTTTAAGTTATTCTCATGGTCAACAACTGGAGCGTATTTTAAACCACGTTTTAAAATACGCTCAGCAGTATTTCTAAGTAAGTCGTCTTCCATAACATAAAAATCAGTATGTTTTAAGATATCAGAAACAAGTCGATCTTTCTTATATTTACTGCTTAGAGATTCTAAGTCAATAAAACCAATTAATTTACCGTTATCGGTTACTAGAAGTGAGTCAACGCGTTTTTGGCGCATTAGTGTAATAGCTTCAGTTAGTGTTTTTTCAGTAGTTATTGAAACAGGATTATTTAACATTATCTGTTTAACAGGAGTAATATCAGCCTGCGCATGAAGGAGACGCTCTTCTCCAATCATTTGTTCAACGAAACTAGTAGCAGGATGATGTAAGAGATCATTGGGTGTCCCTTCTTGGACCATTTTACCATTGTCCATAACAATAATTTTTGTTGCTAACTTGAGGGCTTCATCCATATCATGAGTAACTAAGATGATAGTTTTCCCCATTTCTTCCTGAAGAGACTTGACTAAGTCTTGAATACCTTCTCTAGTAATAGGATCCAGAGCTCCAAAAGGCTCATCCATTAAAATAATATCTTGGTCTGCTGCAAGAGCGCGAATGACACCGATACGTTGTTGCTGACCGCCAGACAACTCACTAGGGTAGCGATCCAAATATTCTTCGGGTAATTCAACTAATTTAATAAGTTCCCTTGCTTTAGCTCTTTTAGCTTCTTCTGACCATTTCAATAATTTTGGTACAAGAACTATATTTTCGTAAATGGTCATATGAGGCATTAAACCAATGTTTTGGATAACATATCCAATTCTGCGTCTTAATTCAATGGGGTTAATAGTAGAGATATCTTTTCCCTTAAATAATAGAGTACCATTTGTTGGTTTTAACATATGGTTAACCATACGCATTAATGTTGTTTTACCTGATCCACTCGTACCGATGAAACAAACGAAATCACCAGGGTAAATTTTAAGGTTAATATCTTCAACCGCAACATTTTCCCCATACACTTTATTGATATTTTGATATTCGATGATAGGTTCTTGGCCCATATTATTCTCCTCTACAAACTATATTATAGTAATAATATCAAAACTTTGGCAATATGTCTGAAATTTGTTTTAAAATTTAATGATTTTAAAAAGAATCGTTAAGCTTGCGCCCGATCTACATTTTCAGAAAATGTAGAAAAAGTATGAAAAAAGAGTTGACAAAGTAAGAGATGATGTAGTAAACTAAATAAGTTGTCTCGAGAGAGCAGTTTCTAGTAGCGCGTAGTTAACAACTTAAAAAAAGTGGTTGACAAAGCAGAATAAGTTTGCTAGAATATAGAAGTTGTCTCAAGAGAGGCAAAGACCTTTGAAAACTGAACAAGACGAACGAATGTGCAGGGTGGATTTACATTGTAAATCCGTCAATGACAAAAAACAATAAATCTGTCAGCGAGACAGAAAAGAGCAAAGCTCAAACTTTTAATGAGAGTTTGATCCTGGCTCAGGACGAACGCTGGCGGCGTGCCTAATACATGCAAGTAGAACGCTGAGGTTTGGTGTTTACACTAGACTGATGAGTTGCGAACGGGTGAGTAACGCGTAGGTAACCTGCCTCATAGCGGGGGATAACTATTGGAAACGATAGCTAATACCGCATAAGAGTAATTAACACATGTTAGTTATTTAAAAGGAGCAATTGCTTCACTGTGAGATGGACCTGCGTTGTATTAGCTAGTTGGTGAGGTAAAGGCTCACCAAGGCAACGATACATAGCCGACCTGAGAGGGTGATCGGCCACACTGGGACTGAGACACGGCCCAGACTCCTACGGGAGGCAGCAGTAGGGAATCTTCGGCAATGGACGGAAGTCTGACCGAGCAACGCCGCGTGAGTGAAGAAGGTTTTCGGATCGTAAAGCTCTGTTGTTAGAGAAGAACGTTGGTAGGAGTGGAAAATCTACCAAGTGACGGTAACTAACCAGAAAGGGACGGCTAACTACGTGCCAGCAGCCGCGGTAATACGTAGGTCCCGAGCGTTGTCCGGATTTATTGGGCGTAAAGCGAGCGCAGGCGGTTCTTTAAGTCTGAAGTTAAAGGCAGTGGCTTAACCATTGTACGCTTTGGAAACTGGAGGACTTGAGTGCAGAAGGGGAGAGTGGAATTCCATGTGTAGCGGTGAAATGCGTAGATATATGGAGGAACACCGGTGGCGAAAGCGGCTCTCTGGTCTGTAACTGACGCTGAGGCTCGAAAGCGTGGGGAGCAAACAGGATTAGATACCCTGGTAGTCCACGCCGTAAACGATGAGTGCTAGGTGTTAGGCCCTTTCCGGGGCTTAGTGCCGCAGCTAACGCATTAAGCACTCCGCCTGGGGAGTACGACCGCAAGGTTGAAACTCAAAGGAATTGACGGGGGCCCGCACAAGCGGTGGAGCATGTGGTTTAATTCGAAGCAACGCGAAGAACCTTACCAGGTCTTGACATCCTTCTGACCGGCCTAGAGATAGGCTTTCTCTTCGGAGCAGAAGTGACAGGTGGTGCATGGTTGTCGTCAGCTCGTGTCGTGAGATGTTGGGTTAAGTCCCGCAACGAGCGCAACCCCTATTGTTAGTTGCCATCATTAAGTTGGGCACTCTAGCGAGACTGCCGGTAATAAACCGGAGGAAGGTGGGGATGACGTCAAATCATCATGCCCCTTATGACCTGGGCTACACACGTGCTACAATGGTTGGTACAACGAGTCGCAAGCCGGTGACGGCAAGCTAATCTCTTAAAGCCAATCTCAGTTCGGATTGTAGGCTGCAACTCGCCTACATGAAGTCGGAATCGCTAGTAATCGCGGATCAGCACGCCGCGGTGAATACGTTCCCGGGCCTTGTACACACCGCCCGTCACACCACGAGAGTTTGTAACACCCGAAGTCGGTGAGGTAACCTTTTAGGAGCCAGCCGCCTAAGGTGGGATAGATGATTGGGGTGAAGTCGTAACAAGGTAGCCGTATCGGAAGGTGCGGCTGGATCACCTCCTTTCTAAGGATAAGGAAACCTGCCATTTGCGTCTTGTTTAGTTTTGAGAGGTCTTGTGGGGCCTTAGCTCAGCTGGGAGAGCGCCTGCTTTGCACGCAGGAGGTCAGCGGTTCGATCCCGCTAGGCTCCATTGAATCGAAAGGTTCAAATTGTTCATTGAAAATTGAATATCTATATCAAATTCCACGATCTAGAAATAGATTGTAGAAAGTAACAAGAAAATAAACCGAAAACGCTGTGAATATTTAATGAGTTTTCTAGTTTTAAAGAAACTAGTTTAATAAGGTTAAGTTAATAAGGGCGCACGGTGGATGCCTTGGCACTAGAAGCCGAAGAAGGACGTGACTAACGACGAAATGCTTTGGGGAGCTGTAAGTAAGCGCTGATCCAGAGATGTCCGAATGGGGGAACCCACTAGTTAATGACTAGTATCCATATCTGTTAAGGATATGAGAAGGAAGACGCAGTGAACTGAAACATCTAAGTAGCTGCAGGAAGAGAAAGCAAAAGCGATTGCCTTAGTAGCGGCGAGCGAAACGGCAGGAGGGCAAACCGAAGTGTTTACACTTCGGGGTTGTAGGACTGCGATATAGGATTAATCATTATAGAAGAATTACCTGGGAAGGTAAGCCAAAGAGAGTAACAGCCTCGTATTTAAAATGATAGATTAACCTTAGCAGTATCCTGAGTACGGCGAGACACGCGAAATCTCGTCGGAATCTGGGAGGACCATCTCCCAACCCTAAATACTCTCTAGTGACCGATAGTGAACCAGTACCGTGAGGGAAAGGTGAAAAGCACCCCGGGAGGGGAGTGAAATAGAACCTGAAACCGTGTGCCTACAACAAGTTCGAGCCCGTTAATGGGTGAGAGCGTGCCTTTTGTAGAATGAACCGGCGAGTTACGATATGATGCGAGGTTAAGTTGAAGAGACGGAGCCGTAGGGAAACCGAGTCTTAATAGGGCGCCATAGTATCATGTTGTAGACCCGAAACCATGTGACCTACCCATGAGCAGGTTGAAGGTGAGGTAAAACTCACTGGAGGACCGAACCAGGGCACGTTGAAAAGTGCTTGGATGACTTGTGGGTAGCGGAGAAATTCCAAACGAACTTGGAGATAGCTGGTTCTCTCCGAAATAGCTTTAGGGCTAGCGTCGATGTTAAGTCTCTTGGAGGTAGAGCACTGTTTGGGTGAGGGGTCCATCCCGGATTACCAATCTCAGATAAACTCCGAATGCCAACGAGATATAATCGGCAGTCAGACTGCGAGTGCTAAGATCCGTAGTCGAAAGGGAAACAGCCCAGA
>NZ_CP020432.1:477500-640000 GCF_002073795.1 Streptococcus sp. 'group B'
GAATCCCACATCCTCCTTTAAAGATATCGCGGGATGGAGCAGCTAGGTAGCTCGTCGGGCTCATAACCCGAAGGTCGTAGGTTCAAATCCTGCTCCCGCAATAGGCTCGGTAGCTCAGTTGGTAGAGCAATGGATTGAAGCTCCATGTGTCGGCGGTTCGATTCCGTCTCGCGCCATTTATACCTTAGGAGAGATAGCGAAGAGGCTAAACGCGGCGGACTGTAAATCCGCTCCTTCGGGTTCGGGGGTTCGAATCCCTCTCTCTCCATAGTAAACGGGCATAGTTTAAAGGTAGAACTAAGGTCTCCAAAACCTTCAGTGTGGGTTCGATTCCTACTGCCCGTGTTTTTTCTAATATGGCGGGTGTGGTGAAGTGGTTAACACATCAGATTGTGGCTCTGACATTCGTGGGTTCGATTCCCATCACTCGCCTTTTCATGGGGTATAGCCAAGCGGTAAGGCAAGGGACTTTGACTCCCTCATGCGTTGGTTCGAATCCAGCTACCCCAGTTTTAAGATAGCCGGCGTGGCGGAATTGGCAGACGCGCTGGACTCAAAATCCAGTGTCCTCACGGACGTGCCGGTTCGACCCCGGCCGCCGGTATACTTTAAAAGACAAGGTTTCTTGACCTTGTCTTTTTTCTACTAGATAATTTATTGTGAAAAGTTACTTGTAATATATATTTATTTTTTTCATTGTAGAAGAATTTATATAATAATAAATATTAATTATTAATTTAATTAGGGCATTTAAAATATACAAATGATTTTCTGTTTACATGTTAAGACTAAAACTATAAAAATACGTGAAAATTTTGTTATACTAAAATTAATTTTATAATGTTGGTGAATAATAGTTAATTTCATTATATACTTGATATATAAAATTTATATTCTAAGAAAAGAGAACATGATGAGAAAATATATAAAATGGTTAATTCCCATATCAATTTTTGGGATGATACTTGGAGGCTGTCAAATGAATAGTGAACCTAAAAGTCAGTCAAACGAAGTAAAAAATAGCAAGCAATCAGAAGTGAAGAAAGATAAAAAAATGACAAAAAAAGAACAATTAGCCTATCTCAAAGAGCATGAGCAAGAAATCATAGATTATGTAAAATTACATAACAACCAAATTGAGTCCGTTCAATTCGATTGGTCAAGTGTAAAAGTAGAACAAAGCGGGAATGGAACTCCACAAGGGGGTGATTATAATCTTTCACTGAGAGGAAAGTTTAATCATCTACAAAATTCAAAATTAATAGTTGATTTTTATTTAGCTCATAAAAATGATATCCCAAATATCAAATCAATGGGAATGCTAAATAAGCCATATATACATAAAAATGGTATTTGGCACATTTATGAATAGCTTGAATCATCCTATATAAAGTAATAGAATTTTTACCACAAGCAAGGTAGAGGAGAAGAATAATTGAGTAATTGGAACTTAGATAATTTTGATAACTTACATAGCTCTTTAGCAGAAAGTGCATATAATAGTCGACCTAATTCATTTCCTGAATTATTTGAGACTGACTCAGTAACAGAAGTAAAATTTTCTCAACCCTCAGAAGATAACAAAGGTCAAATCACACAGGGTGGCACTAACCTCCCCAATGATGGTATTGTCTACCTGCAACCAGATAAGTCCTTAAAATCTATTGATGAAAATGTAAAGGTCCTCATTCCAGATGTCAATGGAGGCTATCACACTGAGCATTATGTTACTCATTCTTATCAAAAAGGTGTGCTTACTGACGATAAGGCAGGTTTTAATGCTTACTACCTGTCAGATACTGAAAAAATAGATAGCACTACAAAGCACACTTATCTAGCCATTCGTGGTAGTGATGGGATTGGTCTAGATACACTAAACGATTGGGTTAGTAACAATGCAATGTTTGCTGTCTCTAACAAGTATATTCCACAAGCGAAATTGGCTAATAAGGCAATGAAAGAAAAAATTGCCGAGCTAAAAGGAAAAGCACCTGGAGCTGTTATGGATATTACTGGTCACTCACTCGGTACAATTGTATCATCTCAAGCAGTAGTTAATCTTAGCTATGCAGAATTGGAGAATGTTGGTCAAGTAGTCCTTTTCGATGGCCCTGATGTATCAAGAAGCTTGGAAAAAATGGAAGGCATTTCTGCTAAAAAAATCCAAGAAGCTGGGAAGCATGTTACCTACTATGTCAATCCCTTTGATATAGTTAGTATGCTTAATCGTGAAAAGCCATGGAAAGACCAATTCGGGAAAGTAAATGTCATTGTTCCTAGTAAATATACGGGTACTTTTGATGAGCAATCTTCTCACGATTTTGGTGCCTTCCAAATTGATAGTAGCGGAAATCCTTTAGTTGCTTCTGAAAGCTATCATCCAGAATTATTAACATCTGGTCAAGACTTAGCTAGACTCGAAAAAAAATTCATAAAGAATCTTTTAGGAGAGCATTATGATTCGGATAAGCTAGGACCAGTACTCAAAGGCGCTCTGACTGGGGACCTGACTCGACTAATTGCAACATTAAAAGCTTGTGGTATCAGTGTCACTGTAAACGAAGCTAAAAAACTGTACGATAACTTCCAAAAAGACTACAAAGCCATAATTTCCAAAGCTAAAAAAGATGGCCTCGAGTGGGATCGCAAAAACATCGCAAGCTTCCATAGTAGGATCAAATCAGCATCAGGCAGTCAACGGATTTTACTTAGAACTCAAATGCTCTATATGGCAACGCAATTAGCAGAAGCAGATGTTTCAGAAAAAGTCTCTGCAACAAAAAAACATATTAGTGAAGCTAAGGATACGATTGTAGAAATATCGACATCCACTATTTCATCAGCTGAAATAATGGCTATGCACCTTGGCCAATCAGAAGTTGATGCTCTGGTTTCAGATATAAAAATGTCAACAGTTTGGAATGATAGCGTAGAGACTTCTGATTATGAAGCACTTGATCACTATAAAACAAAAATGACCACATTTACGACCAATTTAGTAACAGTTGCACAAAATTTAACAGCTCAAGATGAGCAACTAGCTGGTGATATTGTCACAAACTTATCCTAAAATAGAGAGATTAAATGAATGTCCAAAGAATTGAAATTGCCCTTGAATAAAATGTTGAAAGAACAAGAAAGAATAGCTATTAAGGCAATAGTTGCTACAGCAAAAAGCACTATTACGGATACTGGAACAAATTTAAAAGCAACCATAGAGACAGATGCCCAAGACCTAAAAAACTATGCATCCACCTATAACGCCAATATCACGGATGGTCTTGAAGGCCAGTCAGCTCAAGCAGCATCTGATTTCTTGACACAACTTCCAAAACCAGAGTTAGATAATCCAGTCAACTAGGAGGCTAGTATGGTAGATACAAAAAAACTGCAAGAACTCGATCAAGAGTATGATCAAAATCTCAGAAACATTTATCGTAACAGAGAGCAACTAGAGGATGACTTTCACTTGTTTATGGCAAGAACAGATAGCCTAAAAGAGTCTGTCTATCAAGCAACTTTAGGTCAAGGTTGGGAATTACCCCAAGAAGCTCATGCACACCTATATAATATGGATGATAATAAGGATACATTCATATCAGAATTCAATGAATATATGGAAAAGCTTGAAGAAAAGGAAATAGAGCTTCGAAGAGTTTATAATGATAGAGTAGATGAATTGTATCAGAAGGCTAAGCAAAACGAAGCAAAAAAAGGATAAAAATTTTTTCAAGTAATATATATAAATATGAAAAATAAAGAATCTTGCAGTAAAATGAGTATTTATTTTTCACGACGAACAGTCACTACAAAATCACTAAAATCTCAAAATTACTTGGTTTTTAAGTTAATGTCTAATACTCAAACCTTGTTAAATCAATGTTTGTTATCTTTAAAAAGTGCTCAGTAGCACTCAAAATCCAGTGTCCTCACGGACGTGTCGGTTCGACCCCAGCCGCCGGTATACTTTAAAAGATAAGGTTTCTAGACCTTGTCTTTTTTGTTTTGTTAGATAATTTATTGTGAAAAGTTACCTAAAATTACTTATATTTGTTTTTTATTATTGTATTTTTTATAATGTAGTTAATAACTTTTCAAGGAGGTAATATTATGGAAATTTTAATTAAAACACACTTATTTATTTACTCTGGAAGAAAGGAAATAAAAATTGAATAAATTTTTTTTAGAATCAGAGAGACTTATTATAAGGCCACTAGAAGAAAGTGATTATGATAGTTGGTATACTAGTTTTATGAATCGTGGACCATCTTTAACTCCATTTGATGATGGGATACTTGATATGTCTATGTGTGACATTAATTGGTTTAAAAATTTAGTAAATTTACAAAGGAAAGAATGGGAAAGTGACATAGTATATATATTTGGTGTTTTTCTAAAAAGCGGTGAGCACGTAGGAATGTTAAATATTGTTACCCTTGCAAGAGCAGATATGCAATGGGGAGAATTGGGATATGTTTTTCATAATCAATTTTGGAGTAATGGCTATGCATTTGAGTCAATCTTGGCATTACTTAATAGTACTTATGAAAAATTGGGTTTTCATCATATTGAAGCACAGATTACTCCTGGGAATGAACGATCGGAAAAGTTGGTTAGAAGATTGGGATTAACCTATGAGACAACTCGAAAAGATTTTTCATTTGAGAATGGAAAATGGACAGATAAACTGATTTATAGTATAAATTTACATAATAATAATTTAGAATAATTTTATAGACTTACAAAGAAATTTAAAGCTTATAATATTGTATTTTTGGAGATTATTGAAGTGGTTTATAGATAATTAAGGAAGGAATATTGATTAGAAATGAATAATTTGGATACACTATATTGTAATTTAGCAATGTGCAATCATAGTACTAATGGAAAGGTAGCGACTTCAGCTTGTTGATTTATCTAATGTAAATGAGTTTTTAGAATTTTCATCTGATTTTGAAACTGTATTTCATATGCAACGATATAAAGCCAATACCACAGAAGAAGCACATTGATTTTGGCGAATGTCTGTATGAAATCATTATTAGGAATCTATGCGATGATTGAAACAGAATCAAATAAAATGATTGGTATTATAGAATTAGAAATTAGAGACGAGTTTCCAGCAGAATTCGGTTATATATTAAATAAAAATTATAGTGGAAAAGGTTATATGATAAAAGCTTGTTCAAAATTGATGTCAATTGGATTTGAACAACTAGATTTGGAAAGAATTTATGCTCGATTTGAACTAATAATAAAAAATCTGAAAATGTTATGGAATGCCTAAGAATGCAAAAAGAAGGTGAACGTCGTCATATTGTAAAAAAATCCAAAAGGTGAGTGGAAAACCAGAGCATATTATTCTATTTTAAAGGAATAATATTTTAAATAGACGACAATAAAAATTTGTGAAAGCAGAAAAATTAAATGAGATACAATAGGTTTAATCAACTAGTGGGTGATGTCGTTGAAAATTTTACGGAAGGTAAAAATCCGAAGATTGATACACTTAATGGGAAAACAGTTAGAATAGAAAAAATAAATCCAGATCATTTTGAAGACTTATTTCAAGTTTATGGAGAATTGTCTACTGAAGATAGTTTAACTTATATGTCTTTTAGCAAATTTAATAGTAAGAATGAATTTGATGTCTTTTTCCAAACTCTATTAAAATCAGAAGATCCTTATTATTTAGCTATTGTTGATAATAATACTGGTAAAGCATTAGGGACTTTTTCATTAATGCGTATTGATACAAAAAATAGAGTTGTTGAAATGGGATGGGTGGTTTATTCATCAAAACTAAAACAAACAAGGATAGCAACAGAAGCTCAATATTTGGTTATGAAATATGTTTTTGAAGAACTCTGTTACCGCCGTTATGAGTGGAAATGTGATAGTTTGAATGCACCATCTAATAATTCTGCAAAACGACTTGGTTTTACTTTTGAAGGAACTTTTAGACAAGCTGTTGTATATAAGGGTCGTAACAGAGATACAAATTGGTATTCTATTTTAGATAAAGAATGGCCAGAGAAAAAAACACGGTTTGAAAGATGGCTAGATGATTCAAACTTTGATGTAAATGAGTATCAAATCAGATCACTATCAAGCATTGAGCAGAAGACAAAATAGAGTCATTCATTAATCACTAAAATTTCAAAATTACATGTTTTTTTAGCTAACATCTTAAACTTTGTTAAATAAATGTTTATTAACTTTTAAAGGTGCATGGTAGGACTCAAAATCGGGTGTCCTCACGGACGTGCTAGCTCGACTTTGGTCGCGGGCATCAAAGAAAAAAGTCAAGATTATTATCTTGTCTTTTTTTCTATGAGTTATTAGCTGTAAAAGTTACGTAAAATTACCAAACAAATTTTTTAACAATTAATTATCATTCTTTATCTAATTTATAATAGGGCTTATATTCTATGTTTGCCCCTATACTTGAAGCATGTATCCATTCTTTTTCTTTAAGTTGTTTAAAGTTTTCGGCTTTACCTGTTAATATTATTCCCGAAAATTTTAATTTGTCGCTATTATTTACCTTGTCGTATTTTTTGGCATACTTTTCTAAATCTGAGTAGATATTTATATTATTAAAGTATACTTTTGAGTTACCTTTTAAGTTTTCTTTTATTTTATCTATGAATATTTGTGGTGTATTCAAAGTTTCAGGATCTGTACCGAATTGATACTTTGTTGGCCAATATGATGTATCTAATTCTGTGCTTGTACCTATCCATAACCAATTTTGTTTTATATTATTTGGTATCATTGTTTTTATTTCTTTGTAACTATAGGACTTATCAAAAGTTATTGCAATTTCAATAAGATCATTATTCAATTTATTTACATATTTTAAATCATTTGTTGGAGTTGTTTTGGCTTCTCCTTTTTTATACTTAACATTTTTATTGAAAAATTGTGGAACTTTTTGTCTAGTACCTCGATCATACAAGCCATTCTTTTCTGATTTTTCATCAGCATTTGTGCCAAAAGTACCTGAGATACTATAATTTTCTTCAAAACTAGAATATGGAATTTGAACCCCATCGATATCTTTAAATCTATCAGCATGTACTTTACCAGTAAACTGACCGCTTGGCTGGTAATAGAGACTATCATAGGAAATATTTGGATATGCTATTTCAGAAAGTAGTTCAAAGTTATGATATGTTTTTTGACCATTTTTTGAAGTTAAATATGTAAATCCTTTAAAAGCTATTCCAACTACTAATAGTACAGTTATTAATGCCAATACTACTGTCTTGAATAATGTTTTCCTTTTCCTTTTTTTGGCTAATTGTTCCAGTGGATCACTAAACTTTGTTTTTATCATATTTTAAAATTATCCTTTTCTAAATATTTTTTAACTTCTCTTCTAGCTCGCATAAGTCTTATTTTAATTGTACTTTGTGATTGTCCAGTAATTTCAGATATTTCTTTAATTGAAAAATCATTAAAATAATATAAATCTATTAAAGTTTGATAATCCTTCTTCAAGTGTAATATTGCTTCATGTAATTCAAAAAACTTCTCTGATTCGGTGTAATACAAGTTATTTTCTATAAAGAATTCTTTTTGCAGGATTTCGTTATAGCGTTTATTTCTTCGATAAAGATCAATATACCTCCTAATTGTAGTACGATACATCCAAGCTTTTATTTTATCAAGTGGAAGGGAGAAATCAGATTCTAGTATTTGTAAAAAGACGTCTTGAGTAACATCCTGTGCTTGACTAGGATTAACACCTGACTTAATAAGGTAAGCTATTATTTGATGTGAAATAACTAGTAATTCTTTTTCATAGTCATCTAAAATTGACATTTTACCTCCTTTCGCTATTATATTAAACCCTCTTCATTAATATAACGAATTAAAGAGAGCTTTGGTTACATAAAAAAATAATTTATATATATTAAAAATCAGGTGATGGTAAAAATTAAAGATAAAATAATAAACTTGTTTTTAGTTCATATGTTAGCTCTAAATAATAATATGAAATCGTAAAAATTTTGTTAGACTAACATTGGTTTTAAAATCTTGTAAAAAATAATTATTTTTATTAGGTACTTGACATAAGAAGTAGTTTTTAAGAAAAGAGAGCATGATGAAAAAATATATAAAATGGTTAATTCCCATATCTATTATTGGGATGTTACTAGTAGGCTGTCAAATGAATAGGGGATCTAAAAGTCAGTCAAACGAAGTAAAAAATAGCAAGCAATCAGAAGTGAAGAAAGGTAAAAATATGATAAAAAAGAACAGTTAGCCTACTTAAAGAACATGAACAAGAAATAATGGTGAATTATTTAAATGTATCTTTTGATAGAGTAGAGTATACGATGGTATTTTTAATGAGATGTAGAGTAGATTGAATGCTTTCTTTAAATTTAGAAGTATTATCTAGCTCAGTAATTTTAATATTTGTTTTTCTATTTGTTTTAGTTCTTCCTCTAGATTTTCAGGCTTTATATTAAGGATATATAATTGAATAAAGAAAGTAATGAACTGTCCGATTACTGCTCGAAGTATTTCCATTTTATTCAACGAATTTCCTTCACTTAAACAGTTGAAAATTTTAGTAATGTTTGGATCAGTTGAATTTATTAGCTTAGTAAAAATAGTTGATGTTTCACTATTGATTAATAATTCTTGCATCAATATTTTAATGAGATCATTATTTTTTTCAATAAATTTAAAACGGTCCTGTACAAAGAAATGAATTAGTTCCTCTTTAGTAGAAAATGTAGATAATTCTGTAAAGAAGGGGCGTCCAATAGTTTGTACGATTAACTCGAGAATAAAGACCAAAAGCTTGTCTTTAGTTTCAAAATATTTATATATAGTTGCTTGGCTAACTTCTGCATTTTTAGCTAGTTGAGCAGTGGAAGTTCCATGGAAGCCTTGTGAGGCAAAGAGCTCTATAGCGGATAAAATAACTTTTTGTTTTCCTTTTGGCATCTCTTGGTCATTAATATACTGTTCAATAGAAAAAATAATATTATTTTTCATACTTAGTTCCTTTTCAAATGGTATTATACTTTACGGTATCGTTTTAGTCCAAAGATATTTGCGATGGTTAAAATAATTAAAAATAGAAGAAGTACCAGAAGATTTGAAGAAACGTTAGGTAATCCTTGACCGTACATAATTATTTTTGTAAGTGCATCACCAGAGTAGGATAGCGGTAGAATTTTACCGACTGTCTGAGCCCAACTTGCCATATTTTCTAGAGGGATTATTCCTGAAAAGAATAATTGAGGCATTATAATTAAGGGAATAAATTGCATCATTTGAACTTCTGATTTTGCTAGAGTAGACATTAAGATTCCTAATGATAAGGCAACCAGAGCCAAAATAAAATTGACAATGATGACACTAAAAATACTACCTACAACTTGAATATCTAGTAGCCAAATAGTTGATAAAACGATAACTATCGTTTGAATAATTGCTAGAATGCCGTATGATAACATATATCCAAATACAATATCACTACGTTTAACAGGAGTTGCAAGGAGTCGATCAAGTGTACCAGAAGTACGCTCTTTTAATAAAGCCATTCCAGAAATTAAAAAAACAAAGAAGAAGACCATAAATCCCATTAGTATTGGTATCATTTTTGCAAAAAAGCCTGTATTTTTATTTCCGTAATTATATTTTTCTTTGATATATTTGGAGCGAGTTTGTAAGGATTGTGCTAGTTTCGGATTCTTATTAGCTAAAATTTTAACTTGCGAAATCAGTTCCTTACTGTTCATTGTATTAACAGCGGTTTTAAAAGCTTGTCTTGTTAAAGTCGTCTTTGAAGAATCTGTATTCGCATAGAAGACAGTATAAGATTTATTGTCCTCCGAAATAAGAGCATCAATTTTATTTGATTTGAGTGCTTTTTTAGCAGATGAGTTAAATTTAAATGATCTCACTTGAATATGCTTAATATTATCTAAATTTGAAACGACCTTCGTGTTAACGTTAATAGTTCCAATCTTAACTTTTGTATTACTATTCGCAGAAAACATAACATTCATCAAAAACATAATTAAAATAGGTGCTAAAAACATCATAGCAAGTGTTCTTTTATCACGAAACAGTTCTTTTATAACCTTTTCAGTTATTGCAATAATTCTCATGATTATTCTCCTTCAGCTTTTAAGAAAACTTCCTCAATAGTACTCACATTAAATTGTTTTTTTAAATGTAATGGAGTATCAAAGGCAATAATGTTTCCACGTAATAGTAGTGCAACCTTACTTGTTAATTCTGCTTCATCCATAACGTGGGTTGTAATAAAGATAGAACGTCCTTCATCCTTAATATTAATTAGCTCTTGCCAGATTTTTCTCCTCAAGGATGGATCAATTCCAACGGTAGGTTCATCTAGGATTAAAACTGTGGGGTTTCCAAGTAGGGCGATGGCTAGAGAAAGCCGTCTTTTCATACCTCCTGAGTAACCTGAGACAAATTTATCAAGTTGGTTTTCTAGATCTACTACTTTAGAAATATGAGTTATCTGCTGTTTTAATTCAGTTTTTTGAATACCTTTCATTTTTCCAAAGAATAATAAATTTTCTAAGCCAGTTAAAGACTCGTGTAAGGCATCAGATTGAGCCATATAGCCAATTTGATTTAAAATATTACGATCTGGCATTTGAGTATCAAGAACAAGAGCTGTTCCCTTATCTGCTTTTTCCATGCCAAGCATAGTTTTAATCAAGGTAGATTTCCCTGCTCCAGAGGGTCCTATTAATCCAATTATTTCTCCTTTAAACACCTCCAAATTAATATTATTTAAAACAGTTTCTGAGGCGTATGCTTTTTGTAGTTTTTTTAAATCGATGACTTTTTTCATGATAACTTTTTGCTCCTCTCTCAGTGAGTGAGTGTTTACTCACCAATTTGATATCATATATTATAGTGTGTAAAGACAGGCTTGTCAATAAAAGAATTGACAGGAAGTTAATATACTATAATAGTCAATAAAATGGCTTATTTGAGATAACTAATTTTTTATCTTAAAAATCAGTTGCATGGAGAGCATTCGTGAAAATGGGCACAGAATAAAACGACTAAGAATATCCTTGTCGTTTTATTTTTTATATAGTTATACCTCTTTTAAAATTCAATATAATAATGTTTATTCAGGTATTTTTTAACAATGATATGAAGAGAGAAGCTAAGTCCCAGTATAATTAAATAAATCCAAAGGGGGATATTAATGAAAGGAAGATGACAATATTTTCCTATAAGGATATAAGCTATGATAAGCGAAAGAATTAGAAACATATATCGAAAGAAATATTTCTTTTCTTTCGATTTATCGAAGTTATATGTAGCATATATTATGGTATCAGTTATCTTGACAGCAATAATACTGATAAAGATTGCAAAAAGAACATCTAATAGAGTAATAGGGATTAGATCTGGTACTGACTGTTGAAGTGCTTCAGTAATGAGATATCCTCCTAAAAAGATAATCATTTGGATAGTTAGTAGTAAAATGGCTAAATCCCAACGTTGTAATGTTTCTTCTTTCTTAGAGATTTTAGGTGTAGATTTAATAACTTGGTTTATAAAGTCGTGCCTATCTTCTCCAAATACACTAACTAAACTTGCTTGTCGCTCTTGTGCTTCTAATAACATATTGACAATATCATTTCGAATGAGCTCCTGGTGGTAGGGGCTAATGCTAGCACCTCGCAAATAGACAATCATATCTGTATAGGTTTGGTTATTAGAGTTATCAATTCTTCCTTCTAATAGCGTATTTTCTTTTTGTAATTTTTTCAGTTTATCCATGCTAGTTTCCTCTCCAATTTTTAGAGTAGTTTGTTTAATGCTTTACTAAGTGACTCCCAATTCTGTTTAAATTGGGCTAATTGCTCCACGCCTTCATTGGTTAACGTATAATATTTACGTTTAGGTCCTTGAGGGGAAGGCTTTTGTTGTCCTTTTATATATTTATTGCTTTGTAGCCTTAAGATAATGGGGTAGATTGTCCCTTCGGAAATTTCCCCAAAACCATAAGAATTTAATTTTTTTGAGATTTCATAAGCATAAGTCTCCTCTTGCTGTATGATTTTTAGGATAGCTCCTTCAAGTAATCCTTTTAGCATTTGCGATGGAATCATATTATATCCTTATCTATATTGTAATACAAGTTACTGGTTAACTACATTGTAATACAAAGTAGTTGAGATGTCAAATATAACTAAGTTACCGGTAGAAAATAAGAGTGATAGACGATGATTCTTCTAAAATAGGTTTGTTTATGTCCTTTAGTTTATGTTATAATAATGTGAAGAAACTTTAGGAGTGAGTATGAAAATAGATAAAAAAGAACTTTTAGCACTTATTGCTAGTATTATTTTATTAATTTTTGCTTCTGTTACGTTTTTCTTATTTAAAGATCATGGCACTACTCAAATGGATACTGTAGAAAGCAGTGTTAACCATGTCAGTGATTCTCAATTAACTGAGGCACAAGATATGTTAGATAAATTTGAGAAGAAACCTTCAGAAAAATTATTGAAGGATGTCGAACTTGCTTTAAATAAATTGTCCAATTCTTCTAAAAAAGAAGCTTTGCAAAAACGTTTTAAGAAAGCAAAAGATAAGTATCTTAAAGACGAAGCAGATAAGAAAGCTACCAAAGATGCTACAGATTTAGTAGAAATTCTAGAACAAGCCCCTTCAGAAGAAAATGTGTTAAAAGCTGAAGCAGCAGTCAAAAAGTTAACTGTCAAAGAATCTAAAGAAGCTTTACAAAAACGTATTGATACTGTTAAGACACAATATGGTTTGATTGGGAATCAAACTCCCTCTAGTTCAGTAGCTGAAACTACAGAACAAGGGACAGCTAATCCTGCTAGTCAGGATACTTCTAGTTACGTTAATCAGGATGTAGCACCAACTTATGAGCAACCGCAAACGAATAATACACCAGTTACTCCAGGGGTTAACAATACTGTTCCGACTCCAGGAACTGGTACTGTACCTGCTACTAATGGGACGGGTGTTGCTCAGTAAAATCCTGAAAGTCTAGTTTTACTAGACTTTTTTGCTATGCTTTTTAATTAGCCATTCTCATCAAAAACTATAAGAGAATTAGCAATTGATAGTTTTGGAGAAGGAAAAGAATTATGAGCAACAGCAATTAAAACCTTAAAAGTACAACCAAGTGAAGTGGTTTATAACAAGTGTATAGTTCTTTCTTAGAATAAACCATGACTTTTTAAAAAATAGGTATATACCATTTACAAAAATACCTTAAAGCGTTATAATGAGAGTGAATGGGGGGAAGAAGATGACGAAGTACATCAAGGCTGACCGATTCTTTTATGCTGATCATGTAAAGGAAAACGGTTATTTAGAAATAAAAGATAATCACTTTGGTAAATGGATAGAAAATATTTCTGGACAAGAGGAGATTTTAGATTATTCAGGTTACCAAATAGCACCTGGTTTAGTTGATACACATATTCATGGTTTTGCTGGCGCTGATGTTATGGATTGTGATTCAGAAGGAATTTTGCGAATGAGTGCTGGCTTACTATCTACTGGAGTCACATCTTTCTTGCCGACAACCCTAACTTCAGATACAAAGCGACTAGAAGAGGCGTCTAAAGCAGTTGCGGCAGTAGCGGGCAAAGAACAAGGAGCAAAAATTCAAGGCATCTATTTTGAGGGACCATATTTTACTGAGGAATATAAAGGAGCTCAAAATCCGATTTATATGAGAAATCCAAACTTGGAAGAGTTTGCTCAATGGCAGAAGGCTGCAAAAGGCTTGATTACAAAAATTGCTTTGGCACCAGAACGTGAGGGAGTTGAGGAATTTGTCTCAGCAATCACAAAGCAAGGTGTTACGGTAGCTTTAGGTCATTCTAATGGGACATATAAAGAAGCTAAAAAGGCAGTGAAGGCGGGTGCCTCAGTTTGGGTACATGCGTATAATGGTATGCGTGGTTTGACACACCGAGAACCAGGTATGGTTGGTGCGGTTTATAATTTACCTAATACTTATGCTGAACTCATTTGCGATGGTCATCACGTTGATCCTGTTGCTTGTGACATTTTAATGACACAAAAAGGCCATAATCATGTGGCATTAATAACAGATTGTATGGCAGCTGGAGGTGCCCCTGATGGAGATTATATGTTAGGGGAATTGCCCGTGGTTGTGTCTAATGGAACTGCGCGTTTGAAAGATGGAGGGAATTTAGCTGGTTCTATTCTTAAGCTCAAAGATGGATTAAAAAATGTTGTAGAATGGGGAATTGCTACTCCGGAAGAGGCAGTGCGTATGGCGAGTTATGTTCCAGCAGTGTCTGTAGGCATTGATAATGTCTGTGGACAGATAAAAGAAGGCTATGCAGCGGATTTTATTGTATTAGATAAACATCTAGATTTAGTTGCAACATACCTTGATGGAGAAAAACGTTGGCAATCTTGAAAGAACTAGTTTTTACTAGTTCTTTTTAATTTATTAATTTTTAATGAAATATAGTTTGACAATAAAACTATTTTTCTTATAATGTTGTAATATAATACAAAACAATAGGAGTTTACAATGTCAATTATTATTGGGTTAATGGCCGCTATGTTTATCATTCGTTTAGCTTATTTAAAGCTATCTATAGCTAATGAAAAGGCCTTAAGAAAAAATGGTGCTAAAGAATATGGTGTAGGTGTTTCAAAAGCAATCACAGTTCTTCATATTATCATTTATTTTTCATCTGTAACTGAGGCTGTTCTAACAAAAGCAAGTTTTAATTTTGTTAGCGTAATCGGGCTTAGCTTGATGATTTTTTCTGTGTTTATGTTACATACAGTAACACGTTTACTTGGTCGTATTTGGACAGTGAAATTAATGGTAGATAAAAATCATCAATTTGTAGATCACTGGCTATTTAGGGTTGTTAAGCATCCTAACTATTTCTTAAATATTGCTCCTGAACTTTTAGGTGTAACTTTATTGTGTCATGCTAAGTATACAGCATTATTTGTCTTGCCAATTTATGCTTTTGTTATTTATTTAAGAATTCGTGAAGAAAACTTATTATTAAAAACGATCATTATTCCAAATGGAATCAAAAAGTCTAGGGTATCTTAAGAATAAGATAAATAGTAGACATAAAAGTCATTTTTTGTTATACTGTCTCAGTAAGAAGAGGTGTTCATCAGCTGTTTTTTTAGCGAGCTCAAGGTAGTGAAAGTTGGGTAGAATAGGATGAATATTGGCACTTTTTAGTGAGTAAAAGTACAATCAAAAATGAAGTAATAAATTAGGGTGGAACCGCGTCTTTGACGCCCCTGTGCTGTTGGGCATAGGTGGTGTAGGACGTGGTTTTTATCATTTGTCCGTTTTAAGTCAATTGTTGTCACCTTCCCAACAGCTGTAATAAAGTATGAAAGAAGGAAAATGATGTCTAAGAAATTAACTTTTCAAGAAATTATTCTAACTTTACAACAGTTTTGGAATGACCAAGGCTGTATGTTAATGCAAGCTTATGATAATGAGAAAGGAGCAGGGACAATGAGCCCTTATACTTTCTTACGTGCTATAGGCCCTGAGCCTTGGAATGCTGCATACGTTGAACCATCACGTCGTCCAGCTGATGGCCGCTATGGTGAAAATCCAAACCGTCTTTACCAACATCATCAATTTCAAGTGGTAATGAAGCCTTCGCCGTCAAATATTCAAGAACTTTATTTGAAGTCTTTGGAATTACTAGGTATCAATCCACTTGAGCATGATATCCGTTTTGTTGAAGATAACTGGGAAAATCCATCTACAGGTTCAGCTGGATTAGGTTGGGAAGTTTGGCTTGATGGAATGGAAATAACACAATTTACTTATTTCCAACAAGTAGGTGGACTTCAAACAGGTCCTGTAACTTCTGAAGTTACTTATGGACTAGAGCGTTTAGCCTCTTATATTCAAGAGGTAGATTCTGTTTATGATATTGAGTGGGCACCAGGTGTTAAATATGGTGAAATCTTTACTCAGCCAGAGTATGAGCATTCAAAATATTCATTTGAGATATCAGACCAAGTAATGTTACTTGAAAACTTTGAGAAATTTGAAAGAGAAGCAAAACGTGCTTTAGAAGAAGGACTTGTTCATCCAGCTTATGACTACGTCCTTAAATGTTCACACACCTTTAATTTATTAGATGCACGTGGAGCAGTATCTGTTACTGAGCGTGCAGGCTATATTGCACGTATTCGGAATTTAGCACGTGTTGTTGCTAAAACCTTTGTTGCCGAACGTAAAAAACTTGGTTTCCCACTTTTGGATGAGGAAACTCGTATCAAATTACTTGCTGAGGAAGACTAATGAACACACTCATTGTTAATAGTCATCCTGATTTTTCGAATCCGTACTCATTTACAACTATTCTACAAGAAAAGTTTATTGAACTTTATAATGAGCATTTCCCTAACCATCAGTTATCTATTTTAAATTTATATGATTGTTTTTTGCCAGAAATTACGAAAGAAGTACTACTTTCGATTTGGTCTAAACAAAGAAAGGGTTTGGAATTAACAGCCGATGAGATTGTTCAAGCTAAAATCTCTAAAGATTTACTTGAACAGTTTAAGTCACATCACCGTATTGTCTTTGTTTCTCCAATGCACAATTACAATGTGACTGCTAGAGCAAAAACTTATATTGATAATATTTTTATTGCAGGTGAGACTTTCAAGTACACTGAAAATGGTTCGGTCGGATTAATGACAGATGACTATCGTCTGCTTATGTTAGAATCTGCGGGTTCTATTTATTCTAAAGGACAATATAGTCCATATGAATTTCCTGTTCATTATTTAAAAGCTATCTTTAAAGATTTTATGGCTTTTGATGATTTCTGTGTTGTTCGTGCAGAAGGTACCGATATTTTAGATAGGCAAGTTGTTCTTGATAAGATGAATCAGGATTTAAGAGAAGCATTTGAAGCGTTTTATAGTAAGGAGTAGGAAATGACTAAAGATTTATTATTGGAGCTTGGACTTGAAGAGTTGCCAGCTTATGTTGTGACACCGAGTGAGAAGCAATTGGGCCAAAAAATGGTCAAGTTTTTAGAGGATCATCGTTTATCATTTGAAACTGTTCAAACTTTTTCAACTCCACGTCGTTTGGCTGTTCGTGTTAAAGGATTGGCAGACCAGCAGACAGATTTAACAGAAGATTTCAAGGGTCCTTCTAAGAAAATTGCTTTGGATGCAGAAGGGAATTTTTCTAAAGCAGCCCAAGGTTTTGTTCGCGGAAAAGGTTTAAGTGTTGATGATATCGAATTTCGTGAAGTTAAGGGAGAAGAATATGTTTATGTCACTAAGCATGAAACTGGAAAAAGTGCGATTGATGTTTTAGCGAGTGTGACAGAGGTATTAACAGAATTGACTTTCCCAGTGAACATGCATTGGGCAAATAATAGTTTTGAATATATTCGTCCAGTTCACACTTTAGTGGTATTATTAGATGATCAAGCCTTAGAGCTAGACTTCCTTGATATTCATTCAGGGCGTATTAGTCGAGGACACCGTTTCTTGGGTTCTGACACTGAAATTTCATCTGCCAGTTCGTATGAAGATGACTTGCGACAACAATTTGTTATTGCTGATGCAAAAGAACGTCAGCAAATGATTGTTAATCAAATTCATGCTATCGAAGAAAAGAAAAATATTTCAGTTGAAATTGACGAAGATTTACTAAATGAAGTGCTTAATTTAGTTGAGTATCCGACAGCATTCTTGGGTTCATTTGACGAGAAATACCTTGATGTACCTGAAGAAGTTTTAGTCACTTCAATGAAAAATCATCAACGCTATTTTGTTGTTCGCGACAGGGATGGAAAATTGTTACCAAACTTTATTTCTGTGCGTAATGGAAATGCTGAGCATATCGAAAATGTTATAAAAGGCAATGAAAAAGTTTTAGTGGCTCGTCTTGAAGATGGTGAATTCTTCTGGCAAGAAGATCAGAAACTTAATATTGCAGATTTAGTTGAGAAATTAAAACAAGTAACTTTCCATGAAAAAATTGGTTCACTTTATGAACATATGGATCGTGTAAAAGTTATTTCACAACATTTGGCTGATAAGGCAGGTCTTTCTGATGAAGAAAAATTAGCTGTGCTTCGAGCTGCAAGTATTTATAAATTTGACCTCTTAACTGGAATGGTTGATGAGTTTGATGAATTACAAGGTATTATGGGTGAGAAATATGCCTTACTTGCAGGGGAACAGCCCGCAGTAGCAGCAGCGATACGTGAACATTATATGCCGACATCGGCCGATGGAGAGCTTCCAGAAACCAGAATTGGTGCAATTCTAGCGTTAGCTGATAAATTTGACACCTTACTTTCATTCTTCTCAGTTGGTTTGATTCCAAGTGGTTCAAATGATCCATATGCTCTTCGTCGAGCTACTCAGGGGATTGTCCGTATTTTGGAAGCTTTTGGTTGGGATATCCCACTTGATGAATTAGTAACTAACCTTTATGGTCTATCGTTTGCTAGTTTAGATTATGCTAATCAAAAAGAGGTCATGGCCTTTATTTCAGCTCGTATTGAAAAGATGATTGGCTCTAAGGTCCCTAAAGATATTCGAGAAGCCGTTTTAGAATCAGACACTTATATTGTTAGCCTTATTCTAGAAGCTAGCCAAGCATTGGTGCAAAAGAGCAAGGATGCTCAATATAAAGTTTCCGTTGAAAGTTTGTCACGTGCATTTAATTTAGCTGAAAAAGTTACTCATTCTGTATCGGTGGACTCTTCATTGTTTGAAAATAATCAGGAGAAGGCGCTATATCAAGCTATTTTGTCACTTGAACTGACTGAGGATATGCATGACAACTTAGATAAGCTTTTCGCACTTAGTCCAATTATTAATGATTTCTTTGATAATACAATGGTAATGACAGATGATGAAAAAATGAAACAAAATCGTCTGGCTTTACTCAATAGCCTTGTTGCAAAGGCAAGAACAGTCGCTGCTTTTAACTTATTAAACACAAAATAAGGAGGCATTTTATGGATCCTAAAAAAATTGCTCGTATTAACGAGCTTTCAAAAAAGAAAAAAACAGTTGGATTGACCGGAGAAGAGAAGGTTGAACAAGCAAAGCTCCGTGAAGAGTATATTGAAGGTTTCCGCCGATCAGTCCGTCACCACGTTGAAGGAATTAAATTAGTGGATGATGAGGGCAATGATGTTACCCCGGAAAAACTTCGTCAAGTCCAGAGAGAAAAAGGACTACATGGTCGTAGTTTGGATGATCCAAATTCTTAATGGTGAGACAATTTTAAATTAAAGTCAACACTTGGGTGGGGCAAAAGATAATCTTTGTCTCGCCTTTTTTATTAGGAAGGAAAAAATAATGATTGAATTACTATTAGCATTACTGTTATGGAATATTTTAGTATTTGCAACCTATGCTATTGATAAAAGGCGTGCAATTAGAGGGGCATGGCGTATTAGTGAGAAAACATTGTTGATAGAGAGTTTATTATTAGGGGGATTTGGTGCATTCCTAGGTGGAGAAGTTTTTCGACATAAAACGACTAAATGGTATTTTAGACTAGTTTGGTATATCGGAATGATTATTGATTTAGCTATTATTTGGCTAATTTGGTGTTATTGATGATATCTTATCAAAAATTTTAGGGGCATATTAAATTTTTGATAGTGCAGGATAGACTGATTTAGGTATAATAGAATTACAAAAAGAAAACGCTTACTTTTAAGGAGGAAGTTTATGTCTTCAGAAGAAAAATACGTTATGGCGATTGACCAGGGAACAACAAGTTCTCGAGCAATTATTTTTAATAAAAAAGGTGAAAAAATTGCGAGTAGCCAAAAAGAATTTCCCCAAATTTTTCCTCAAGCAGGCTGGGTAGAGCATAATGCTAATCAGATTTGGAATTCTGTTCAATCTGTCATTGCTGGAGCTTTTATTGAATCAAGCATCAAACCTGGACAGATAGAGGCTATTGGTATTACCAATCAACGTGAAACAACTGTTGTTTGGGATAAAAAAACAGGTCTTCCAATTTATAATGCTATTGTATGGCAATCGCGACAAACAGCCCCGATTGCTGATCAATTGAAGCAAGAAGGTCATACTAATATGATTCATGAAAAAACTGGTCTTGTCATTGATGCTTACTTCTCGGCAACAAAAGTTCGTTGGATTTTAGACCATGTTCCTGGAGCACAGGAACGTGCTGAAAAAGGAGAGTTGCTTTTTGGAACAATTGATACTTGGTTAGTTTGGAAGTTAACTGACGGTCTCGTCCATGTTACAGACTATTCAAATGCTGCTCGTACGATGCTTTATAATATTAAAGAACTTAAATGGGATGATGAAATTTTAGAGTTACTGAATATTCCTAAAGCAATGTTACCAGAAGTAAAATCTAATTCTGAAGTTTATGGGAAAACTACTCCATTCCATTTTTATGGTGGAGAGGTGCCAATTTCTGGTATGGCTGGTGACCAACAGGCAGCATTATTTGGACAGTTGGCCTTTGAACCTGGTATGGTAAAAAACACTTATGGTACAGGTTCCTTCATTATCATGAATACGGGCGAAGAGATGCAACTGTCTCAAAATAATCTATTAACAACGATTGGTTACGGCATTAATGGTAAGGTTCATTATGCACTTGAAGGATCAATCTTCATTGCAGGAAGCGCTATTCAATGGTTACGTGATGGTCTTAGAATGATTGAAACGTCAAGTGAGTCAGAAGGCCTTGCTCAATCATCAACAAGTGACGATGAGGTTTATGTGGTTCCAGCTTTTACAGGTTTGGGTGCACCGTATTGGGATTCAAATGCTAGAGGGTCAGTATTTGGATTAACTCGTGGGACAAGTAAAGAAGATTTTGTTAAAGCTACACTTCAGTCAATTGCTTATCAAGTACGAGACGTTATTGACACTATGCAAGTTGATTCAGGAATTGATATCCAACAACTTCGTGTAGATGGTGGAGCTGCAATGAATAATTTATTAATGCAATTCCAAGCGGATATTTTAGGGATTGATATTGCTCGTGCGAAGAACCTTGAAACTACTGCCTTGGGTGCAGCTTTCTTAGCCGGACTTTCAGTTGGCTATTGGGAAAGTATGGATGAACTAAAAGAACTGAACGCAACAGGACAACTTTTCCAAGCAACAATGAATGAGTCTCGAAAAGAAAAACTGTATAAAGGGTGGAGAAAAGCTGTCAAAGCGACACAAGTATTTGCTCAAGAGGATTAAGGGGGTGTAGAGATGGAATTTTCACGAGAAACACGACGTTTAGCCTTACAAAGAATGCAAGATCGTACTCTGGATTTACTTATCATAGGTGGGGGTATCACAGGCGCTGGTGTCGCTTTACAAGCAGCAGCTAGTGGATTAGATACTGGACTTATTGAAATGCAAGATTTTGCAGAAGGGACAAGTAGTCGCTCAACAAAATTGGTCCATGGTGGTCTTCGTTACTTGAAGCAATTTGATGTAGAAGTTGTTTCTGATACAGTATCAGAGCGTGCAGTCGTGCAGCAAATTGCACCACACATTCCTAAGCCAGATCCAATGCTTTTACCGGTTTACGATGAGCCGGGTTCTACTTTTAGTATGTTTCGCCTTAAAGTGGCTATGGATTTATATGATTTATTAGCAGGTGTGACAAACACACCCGCAGCCAATAAAGTTTTAAGCGCAGAAGATGTTCTTAAGCGTGAGCCTGATTTACAAAAAGAAGGTTTGCTAGGCGGAGGGGTCTATTTAGATTTCCGTAATAACGATGCACGCCTAGTGATTGAAAATATTAAACGTGCTAATAGGGATGGAGCTTATATTGCCAGTCATGTCAAAGCTGAGGACTTCTTATTTGATGACAACAATCAAATTATAGGAGTACGTGCGCGTGATTTGTTGACTGACCAAGTTATCGATATAAAAGCTAGACTTGTTATTAATACAACTGGACCTTGGAGTGACACCGTTCGCAACTTCTCCAATGAAGGTAAACAAATTCATCAATTACGTCCAACTAAGGGAGTTCACTTAGTTGTAGATCGCCAAAAATTAAATGTTTCTCAACCTGTTTATGTTGATACAGGTCTAAATGATGGTCGCATGATTTTTGTTTTGCCACGTGAAGATAAGACTTATTTTGGAACCACAGATACTGATTACCATGGAGACTTAGAACATCCTACGGTAACTAAAGAAGATGTTGACTACCTCCTTAATATTGTAAACAAACGCTTCCCAGAAGCAGAGCTTACTATTGATGATATTGAGAGTTCATGGGCAGGTCTGCGTCCACTACTATCAGGGAATAGTGCCTCTGACTATAATGGAGGCAATAGTGGAAAACTAAGCGATGAAAGTTTTGAAGAATTAATTGATTCCGTTAAAGATTATATTGCACATAAAAATCATCGTGAGGATGTTGAAAAAGCTATTTCTCATGTAGAATCTAGTACTTCTGAAAAAGAATTGGACCCATCAGCTGTTTCTCGAGGATCAAGTTTTGAGCGTGATGATAATGGCCTATTAACACTTGCTGGTGGTAAAATTACTGATTATCGAAAAATGGCAGAAGGTGCCATGGAAACTATTATTAACATTTTGGATAAAGAATATAATCGCAAGTTTAAACTAATCAATTCTAAAACCTATCCTGTTTCAGGAGGAGAGATTAACCCATCTAATGTTGATTCTGAAATTGAAGCTTATGCTCAATTGGGCACACTAAGTGGTTTAAGTATTGAGGATGCACGTTATATTGCTAACCTTTATGGGTCAAATGCACCAAAATTATTTGCATTGACACGCCAAATTACAGAAGCAGAAGGTCTGAGCTTGGTAGAAACGTTGTCACTTCACTATGCTATGGATTATGAAATGGCGCTTAGCCCAACGGATTTCTTCTTAAGACGTACGAATCATATGCTTTTCATGAGAGATAATTTAGATTCTTTGATTCAGCCTGTTATTGATGAGATGGCTAAACATTATCAATGGTCTGATCAAGACAAAACTTTCTATGAAGAAGAATTACATGAGACTCTAAAAGACAATGACTTGGCAGCTTTGAAGGATAATTGAAGGAGATAATAATGGATATTTTTGGAGAATTCTTAGGAACAGCTCTCTTAGTCTTACTTGGTAATGGTGTTGTAGCAGGTGTTGTTTTGCCTAAAACGAAGAATCATAATTCTGGATGGATTGTTATCACATTTGGATGGGGGCTTGCTGTAGCTATTGCAGCGTTGGTATCTGGCAATATTAGCCCTGCCCACTTGAATCCAGCTGTGTCATTAGCTTTTGCGATCAAAGGTGATTTAGCTTGGGGAACAGCTATTCTTTATATGATTGCACAGATTATTGGTGCAATGCTAGGTTCACTTCTTGTTTATTTGCAATTTAGACCCCATTATGAGGCTGCAGAAAATAAAGCAGATATCCTTGGAACTTTTGCAACTGGTCCGGCTTTGAAGGATAATTTTTCCAATTTTTTAAGTGAAGTATTGGGAACACTTGTTCTTGTACTTACTATTTTTGCCATCGGAAAATACAATATGCCTCCAGGAGTTGGTACGATGAGTGTTGGTATGTTAGTGGTTGGGATTGGTCTATCGCTCGGTGGAACAACAGGTTATGCTATTAATCCTGCACGTGATTTTGGTCCTCGTTTATTGCATGCCTTGTTACCGATGAAGAACAAAGGTGATTCTGATTGGACTTATTCATGGATTCCGATAGTAGGACCTATGGTAGGAGCTATTTTAGCAGCCTTAATATTTGCTATGATGTAAGAGATTTTTGATGCTGAGACCGACTTTATGGTCTCAGTTTTTTGTTACCGTTTTCAAAAATAACTTCTTTTGTTATAATAAGTAATTATGACAGAAAAATATGTAAATAAAGTAATTGTCATTTTAGGAGCTTCTTTTGCTGGTATGACTTGTGCGCAGAAATTACGCCAATTAAATCCTAATTGGGATATCGTTTTGATTGATAAAGAAATTCATCCAGATTATGTTCCAAATGGCTTAAATTGGTATTATCGTCACGAAATTAGTGGTTTAAATCAGGCCATGTGGCAGACAGAAGAAGAGCAACGGTTGCAGAATATACGCTGTCTATTTGGTCTAAAAGTTGAGAAAATTAATAAAGAAGATAGGGAATTAATGTTATCAGATGGTTCTTCTGTCTATTATGATCAATTGATTTGTGCCATGGGCTCCCAAGCAGAATCAACTTATATTGATGGGGCTGATGCGCAAGGTGTTTTAACAACAAAAACTTATGCAACTAGTCAAAATGCTAAGCAGGTATTAGATAAAAGTCATAAGGTAGCAGTTGTTGGGGCAGGTATCATCGGTTTAGATATTGCTTATAGTTTACATGAATCAGGGAAGGCGGTCACTTTGTTAGAAGCTCAAGAAAGACCAGACTTCAGGCATACAGATCCTGATATGTCCCTTCCTTTACTTGATGCGATGGCTGAATCAAAACTACATTTTTTCCAAAATCAAAAGGTTGAGAAAATTACTGTAACCCGAGAAGAAAAACTTTGTTTGCGAACGCTAACAGGAGACACCTTTACAGTTGATACTGTCATATTAGCTGTTAATTTTCGTCCGGATAGTCGTCTTTTAACTGGGTTGGTTGATTTAAGTGTTGATAATAGTGTTGTTGTAAATGATTATTTCCAAACGAGTGACCCTAATATCTATGCTATTGGCGATTTGATTTGGTCGTATTTTAAAGGTCTTAATAGTGCTTATTATATGCCCTTAATTAACCAAGCAATCCGTTCGGCACAAATGTTGGCATACCATTTATCGGGACATGCTGTTCCAAAATTAAAAATAACACGCGCTACAGGATCTAAACACTTTGGCTATTATAGAGCTAACATTGGATTAACTGAGCTGGAAGCTGGTCTTTACGAGGATACCGTTAGTGTTACTTATTTCCCTAAAGAACAGTATGATTTAAGGATAAAATTGATTGCTAATCAAAAAACGGGCCATTTATTGGGGGCTCAATTAATCTCAAAGGAAAATTGTTTGGCTACTGCCAATCAGCTTGTTCAAGCTATATCGTGTGACATGACAGATTTTGATTTGGCTTTTCAAGATTTCATTTATACAGCTAGAGAATCTGAGATGGCTTATATGTTACATCAAGCAGCTATCAACCTTTATGAAAAGAGGATTGGGCTATGCGAATAGAAGCTCTAATGGAAAAAGAAAGGCGTGTTCAATATCGGCTACTTTCTTTTTTAAGAGGCTCTCCTCAGGCAATAGCACTGAAGTTAGCTTTATTAGAAACTGGTTTAAGTCGAGCAACTTTGCTTAAATATATCAATAATCTTAATAGCTACTTTGAACAAGAAAAAGTTAATTGTCGAATCGTTTATTATAAGGATAAGTTATTTTTAGAAGAGGATTATAACTTATCCAATCAAGAAGTGTTGAAAGCTCTGATGAAAGATAGTATTAAATACACTATCTTAATATCTTTATTTAATCAGCGTCAGTTCACAATCGTTGGTCTTTCTCAAGAATTGATGGTTAGTGAGGCTACTTTAAATCGTCATCTTGCTCATCTCAATGAATTGTTAGCGGAATTTGATATTGCTATTTCACAAGGAAAACAGATTGGTGATGAATTGCAATGGCGTTATTTTTATTATGAATTATTCAAGCAACTATGGTCTTATGACAAGTGCCAAAATATGATAAAGAAATTAGACTTAGACTCATTAATTCTATTAATAGAGCGCTTGGCTCAACATACTTTAACTCGAGAAGCTCAGCAAAATCTGGGGCTTTGGTTTAGTATTTGTCATCATCGTCTCCTTGCTATGGAAAAACTATCTGATAATCTCAAGCCCATTGTGGAACATTATCAATGTAATGCTTTTTATAAACGGTTAGACGCAGCCTTAGTTTTGTATATGAGTCGTTTTGCTCTTGAGTATAGGGAAGGAGAAGTTCTGGCAACTTTTGCTTTTCTACATTCACAAAATATTTTACCAATCAATACAATGGAATACATCATGGGATTTGGAGGCCCGATTATTGATTGTGTAACCGAAACAATCATCTACTTTAAAAAGGAGAGTATTTTAGCTGACGAGACATCAGATCAGGTTATTTACCAACTTGGTCAGTTATATAGCCATTATTATTTCTTTAAAGGTCATATTTTAGTTGAACAACCTGATTTAGAACAAACGTATCGACTTATTGATCATAATATGAGGGATAAGTTGCATGATATTTCAAAGAAGATTATTGCAAATGTTAATCGAATTAGACCTTTAACAGAAGATGGTTGTTCTTTGCTGACTTTACATTTGTTGGAATTGCTTATTTTCTCGAAAAATAGTCAAAAAATGCCCTTTAGGATTGGCCTAGATATGACAGGTAATGCTGTGGAACAGTCATTGTTGGAATATCGCATTCGACAACATTTCTCTGGTAATAATTCTATTCAAGTCGAACCTTATGACGAAGGAAAGGGATTTGATATGGTTATTTATCAGAGTCGCTCAAGACCTTATAAAGCCAAACTAACCTATTGCCTTAATAAAGGTGCTTCAGAGCGAGAACTACAGGAAATAGATTCACTTATTTATGACAATTAATCCCATTACTTAATTGAATGGTTTTAATTCCTCCAGAAATTGTTAAAACGTTTACGTATTTTATGTTATAATATCAAAGACGAACAATTTTAAATTTAGTTGTTAAAAACAGAAAGGTTTTATCATGACATTTGACACCATTGATCAATTAGCGGTTAATACAGTCCGCACGCTTTCTATTGATGCTATCCAAGCAGCAAATTCTGGGCACCCAGGTCTTCCTATGGGAGCTGCGCCTATGGCTTATGTGCTTTGGAATAAATTCTTAAATGTAAACCCAAAAACAAGTCGCAATTGGACAAACCGTGACCGTTTTGTACTTTCAGCTGGGCATGGTTCAGCTCTTCTTTATAGCCTACTTCATTTAGCTGGCTATGATTTATCAATTGATGATTTAAAACAATTCCGCCAATGGGGATCAAAAACACCTGGACATCCAGAAGTTAACCATACTGATGGTGTAGAAGCAACAACTGGACCTTTAGGGCAAGGTATTGCTAATGCTGTTGGTATGGCAATGGCTGAAGCTCATTTGGCTGCTAAATTTAATAAACCAGGCTTTGATTTAGTTGATCATTACACTTATACACTTCATGGTGATGGTTGTTTGATGGAGGGTGTTAGCCAAGAAGCTGCCAGTCTTGCTGGACACTTAAAACTTGGTAAATTGGTCCTTCTTTATGATTCAAATGATATCTCACTTGATGGTCCAACGTCTCAATCATTTACAGAAGATGTTAAAGGGCGT
Organism: Streptococcus sp. 'group B'; assembly: GCF_002073795.1. Lineage (NCBI taxonomy): Bacteria > Bacillati > Bacillota > Bacilli > Lactobacillales > Streptococcaceae > Streptococcus > Streptococcus sp. 'group B'. The sequence goes on from NZ_CP020432.1 coordinate 504,923, forward strand.
TTTGAATCATATGGTTGGCAACATATCTTAGTTAAAGATGGTAATGATTTAGAAGCGATTGCTGCAGCAATTGAAGCTGCTAAAGCTGAAACTGATAAACCAACCATTATTGAAGTTAAAACTATTATTGGATTTGGCGCAGAGAAACAGGGAACATCTTCAGTTCATGGAGCGCCACTTGGTGCAGAAGGTATTACTTTTGCCAAGAAGGCTTATGGATGGGAATATCCAGACTTTACTGTTCCTGCTGAAGTTGCAGCTCGATTTGCCTCAGATCTTCAAGCGCGTGGTGCGAAGGCAGAAGAGGCATGGAATGATCTTTTTGCTAAATATGAAGTTGAGTATCCAGAATTAGCAGCTGAATACAAAGAAGCTTTTGCTGGCCAAGCTGAGACAGTTGAATTGAAAGCTCATGACCTAGGTTCATCAGTGGCTAGTCGTGTTTCAAGCCAACAAGCTATTCAACAATTATCGACTCAATTACCGAACCTCTGGGGAGGGTCAGCAGACCTCTCAGCTTCTAATAACACAATGGTAGCAGCAGAAACAGATTTCCAAGCAAGTAACTACGCTGGGCGTAACATTTGGTTTGGTGTACGTGAATTTGCAATGGCTGCTGCAATGAATGGAATTGCGCTTCATGGTGGGACTCGTGTTTATGGGGGTACATTCTTTGTCTTCTCAAACTACTTGTTACCAGCAGTACGTATGGCTGCACTTCAAAACTTGCCAACTGTCTATGTTATGACACATGATTCTATTGCTGTTGGAGAAGATGGGCCAACTCATGAGCCAATAGAACAATTAGCATCAGTGCGCTCAATGCCTAATTTGAACGTTATCCGTCCCGCAGACGGTAATGAAACAAACGCTGCATGGCAACGAGCTGTATCAGAGACAGATCGACCAACGATGCTTGTTTTAACACGTCAAAACTTACCAGTTCTTGAAGGAACATCAGAATTAGCCCAAGAAGGGGTTAATAAAGGTGCTTATATTTTATCAGAAGCTAAAGGTGAACTTGATGGTATCATCATTGCAACAGGTTCAGAAGTTAAATTAGCTTTAGATACTCAAGACAAACTTGAGTCAGAGGGCATCCATGTTCGCGTCGTATCTATGCCAGCACAAAACATTTTTGATGAACAAGAGGCTTCATATCAAGAGCAAGTGCTTCCATCAGCTGTTACAAAACGTCTTGCTATTGAGGCAGGATCAAGCTTCGGTTGGGGTAAATATGTTGGTTTAAATGGGCTAACACTTACTATTGATACTTGGGGAGCATCAGCACCAGGTAACAGAATTTTCGAAGAGTATGGCTTTACAGTTGAGAATGCTGTATCGCTATATAAAGAACTTTAAGAGCATGAAGAAGTTGGGAAAAATACCTCAACTTCTTTTTGTAAGATATAGGATGGATTTGAGAATAGTTTTGATAGACTGATAAGTGATGGAAAGCACTCTTTTTTGAAAACGTTTGACAAACATTCCATAGCGCAGTATAATTGATAAAACTATTGTATATATAAAATAATACAACTATTATTAATTATCTTTTTAGAAAGGTTTGTTTATGAAGAAGGAGTGTCGTGATTTTTATCGGCAGATACAGCATACTTACAATGATATATCTGTCCGTGAAGATGCAGTGCTATCATCAATACTATTATCAGCATCGAATGGTTTGATAAAAACTAGCGATGTACCTCGTGTTGCTTATGAGTTAACTCAGCAATTGGAAAATAATGAGATAGAAAAATCTTTCGAGTCATTAGCTACAGTTAAGGAATTAAAAAAATCTGCTAAAAAATTGTCTGAGAGATATGAGCAAAATAAGGTAACAACGGGATTGCTTTCTAAAGTATTTGGAAATCATTAGGAGATAAAAGAAGATTTTTATGATTAAGTTTGAACATGTTTCGAAAGTATACGGGGAAAAAGAAGCTCTCAGTGATTTAACCCTCTCCATTAAAGATGGTGAGATTTTTGGATTAATCGGTCACAATGGAGCAGGAAAAACAACGACAATTAGTATTCTAACATCTATTATTGATGCAACTTATGGCCAAGTCTATATTGATGACCTACTTTTGACAGAACATCGTGACCAAATTAAGAAAAAAATAGGTTATGTACCGGACTCGCCAGATATTTTCTTGAATTTAACAGCAGAGGAATACTGGTACTTTTTAGCTAAAATTTATGATGTTGCCCCAGAAGATATTGAAGCACGTATCACAAAATTGGTAGACATATTTGAACTAGAGGAGCAGCGCTATAATCCTATTGAAAGTTTTTCACATGGTATGCGTCAAAAAGTCATTGTTATAGGTGCCCTTCTTCCAAATCCTGACATTTGGATTCTAGATGAGCCATTAACTGGTTTAGATCCTCAAGCTTCTTTTGATTTGAAAGAAATGATGAAAGAACATGCTAAAAATGGAAAAACAGTTATTTTTTCAACACATGTCTTAGCAGTTGCAGAACAGTTATGCGACAGAATAGGTATTTTGAAACAAGGGAAATTAATCTTTGTCGGTAGCTTAGGTGAGTTAAAAATGCAATATCCAGATAAAGATTTGGAAACTATCTATTTGGAATTAGCAGGACGTCAAGCTAATAGGGAGGGATAAAGTATGAATTGGTCACGTATCTGGGAACTCGTAAAAATTAATATCCTTTATTCAAACCCTCAGACTCTATCGGCACTAAGAAAAAAGCAAGAAAAGCATCCTAAAAAAGAATTTTCAGCTTATAAATCCATGTTTAGAAATCAGTTATTTCAGATTTTGCTCTTTTCAATAATTTATGTATTTCTCTTTGTATCACTTGATTTTAAAGAATATCCGGGCTATTTCACGTTCTACATTGGTATCTTTACACTAGTATCCATTATCTACTCTTTTATTGCGATGTACAGTGTTTTCTATGAGAGTGACGATGTTAAACAATATGCTTATTTGCCTATTAAATCTGAAGAGCTTTATGTTGCTAAAATTTTTGCAACATTTGGGATGTCTGTAACTTTTCTAATGCCAATCCTAACCTTAATGATTGTGGCTTATTGGCGTATAATAGGTGGCCCACTTGCGGTCCTCCTAGCAATCATAAATTTTGCTATTTTATTTTTATCGGTAACGGTGATTTCATTGTATATTAATAGTTTAATAGGCCGTGCCATTATTCGAAGTGCTAATCGGAAACTTATTTCTACTATATTAATTTCACTAGCTACATTTGGAGCGATAGTTCCCTTATTATTTGTGAATATGACCAGTCAAAAGATGGTACAAGGGAAATTACAAGATATCGCTCCAATTTCTTATGTCAGAGGTTATTATGATATTGTTACAGCGCCGTTTAGTATGGAGAGTCTTCTCAACTATTATCTCCCGCTCTTAATCATTTTATTCTTGATAGGTGCTATTTATAAATGGGTTATGCCACGCTACTATCAGGAGTTGTTGTATGGACAGGTCAAGCAGAGAAAAGTCCATCGTCAAATCGATTTTAGTAAACGTGAGTCAATTAATAAAACTCTTGTTAAACACCATTTATCAAGTTTACAAAATGCGACATTATTGACAAATACATTTTTAATGCCACTATTATATCTAGCAATGTTCATTGTTCCAATTTTGAATAATGGTAAAGAGATTGGTCGATTTTTTAATGAAAATTATTTTGGGATAGCTTTTCTAGCAGGAATATTAATAGGTAGTTTATGTGTGATGCCAGCTAGCATTGTAGGGGTAGGTATTTCTTTAGAAAAAAGTAATTTCTACTTTATAAAAAGTTTGCCTATATCATTTTCGTATTTCTTAAAGCATAAATTTGTAACTTTGATAACATTACAACTTGCAGTTCCTACTTTTATTTATTTCTTGGTAGGATTCTTTCTACTTAAACTATCAATCCTCGTTTTATTGAGCTTCATTTTAGGTCTAGTCTTCATGGGACTTATCGAAGGCCAGTTTATTTATAGACGTGACTATAAACATTTGTTCTTGAATTGGCAAGAGGTTACGCAACTATTTAATAGAGGGTTAGGCCAATGGCTGTTAGTTGGTTCATTGTTTGGAATGATGATAATAGGTAGTTTTCTTATTGGAATAAGTATTTTTTGGTCAATGGTATGGAATACTGTAGCTGTCAATATCATAATCCTTATCATTGGGTTGCTCATATTATCAATTTGCCAATACTTACTGCTAAAAAATTTTTGGAAGAAGCTTGTTTAGTAAAAAGATTTTAGAAAAATCATACAGTAAGAATAATGCTTAATAACTGAGATAGTTATAGCGGATAAAATAAAGGCTTGTTGTGGACTTTACGGTTGGAAGGCAGCCACTGTAATCCTTTGTTTAATAACGCTAGTTTTAGCTCTAAAATATTTGATTTTTATTGCTATCTATTATATCTTATCAGACAAAGAGACTAGGGATAACCTAGTCTCTTTGTCTGATGCTAACTTGTTTTTCGTAATATTGTGCTAGAATGAATGTCAATATAGCAGTTGTGCTTACAGTAATGATAACTGCAATAAGTATGGTAATAAAAAGATGTGTTGAAGTATGACTGATATAAAGAAATAGACCTGGTAGACCAGAAGAGCCTACAGCGAAGCGGTGAGCGTTCATTATACCGGCATAGAGTCCTCCAAGACCACCACCAATAAGTGAGGCTATTAGAGGATAACGTTTCGGAAGGTTGACACCATATAAGATAGGTTCGGTGATTCCCATATAAGCTGTTATGGCAGCAGGTCCAGCAATTTCTTTAAGCTTTTTTTCTTTTGTTATAAGAGTCACCACTGTACCTGCAGTTGCTTGTGCGATATTTGAGCAGAGCATGCCTGGTCCAAAAATAGAATCAACCCCTAATTTCGCTAGTTGTGTGATTCCTAATGCAGCAATTCCACTATGAACACCAAACATGATTAGGATAGGAGCAAATGCTCCTACTAGAAAAGCAGGTGCCCAACTGGCGTATTTGGATAAAAAAAGTAAAAATAACAGCTAAATATTGGCCAGCGATAGTACCCATTGGTCCCAATATAGAGAACGACAAAATTCCCATGCTGAGAAATATTAACATAGGAACAAGCACTAAACGTAGTGATTTAGGAATAATTTGATTTAAATATTTTTCTATATAAGCCTGAACACAAATAATTAGAATAATGGGAATGACACTTGATGCATAGTTAGTAAGTGTGAATGGGATCGTATGGAATAAGGATACTGGTTTACCAGAAGCTACTAAATTAGCCCAATTAGGGTGAAGGAGCATGACAACAGTTCCCAAAGCTAAAATAGGATTAGCCTTCAATTTTTGAGCAGCTGTGATGGCGATTAAGATAGGTAAAAAATAGAAAACACCATCTGCAAAAAGATTTAGTAATATATATGTTTGAGATAACGGTGTCAAGATTTTGAATACTAGTAATAAAGCTAGCAATGCCTTAATCATACCAGCGCCTGATAGAGCTGGTAAAATCGGTTGGAAAGTCCCAGAAACAAAATCAATAATTCGACTAACTGCTTTGGCTTTTTTGGTTTGTTCTGTTTTAGTCGTTGAGTTAGTTTCAATGAGGGAGTTAATTTCTTCAAACACTTTTGCGACATGAGTCCCGATCACTATCTGATGTTGCCCTCCGCTGATAACGACAGTTTTTACCTCTTTTAAAGTTTTTAATTGCTCAAGGTTTACTTTCGTCGGATCATTGAGACTAAAGCGAAGGCGTGTTTGACAATGGTAAACATTGTTAATATTATTTTGCCCACCAAGGTGTTTGATGATATTTTTTGACAAGGTGATGTATTCTCTAGACATAATATCTCCTTAATACTTATAAAACGTTTTCCGATTCTAGATTATAGCATAGTAATAAAAGAAAACACTTGGAAATGCTTGTGAATTTTCAATGATGTTTTCAGATAGCATTCCTAAAGGGTCTATGATATAATTTTTTTATGAAAAGACATTTTGAGACAACTAGAAGAATTGTTATTAAAGTAGGAACCAGTTCCCTCGTACAGACAAGTGGGAAAATTAATTTAAGTAAAATAGACCATTTAGCATTTGTTATTTCTAGTCTTATGAATAAAGGTATGGAGGTGATTTTAGTATCATCTGGAGCTATGGGGTTTGGTTTAGACATTTTGAAAATGGATAAGCGTCCTCAAGAAATATCACAACAACAAGCAGTTTCTAGCGTAGGACAAGTAGCCATGATGAGTCTTTATTCTCAGATATTTTCGCACTATCAAACTCATGTTTCCCAAATTTTATTAACACGTGACGTTGTGGTTTTTCCAGAGAGTTTGCAAAATGTAACAAACTCTTTTGAGAGTCTGCTCTCTATGGGAATTTTGCCAATCGTCAATGAGAATGATGCTGTCAGCGTGGATGAGATGGATCATAAAACGAAGTTTGGGGACAATGACCGTCTCTCTGCTGTCGTTGCTAAAATTACTAAAGCAGATTTATTAATTATGCTGTCAGATATTGATGGTCTTTTTGATAAAAATCCTAATATTTATGATGATGCTGTTTTACGTAGTCATGTTTCTGAGATCACCGATGACATCATTAAGTCAGCTGGAGGAGCAGGAAGTAAGTTTGGTACTGGTGGCATGCTTAGTAAAATTAAAAGTGCACAAATGGTGTTTGATAACAATGGACAAATGATATTGATGAATGGCGCCAATCCTCGTGATATTTTAAAGGTGTTAGATGGGCATAATATTGGAACTTATTTTGCTCAAGGAAAGTGAGATTGAGTTATGACGTATATTGAAATATTAGGGCAAAATGCTAAAAAAGCTAGTCAATCAGTAGCACGATTAAGTACAGCTAGTAAAAATGAGATACTCAGGGACTTAGCGAGAAACATAGTGGCTGATACTGAAACCATTTTGACTGAGAATGCTCGCGATGTTGCTAAGGCAAAAGATAATGGTATCTCAGAAATTATGGTGGACCGTCTACGACTAAACAAAGACCGCATACAGGCGATAGCAAACGGTATTTATCAGGTAGCAGATTTGGCAGATCCGATTGGTCAAGTTGTTAGTGGTTATACAAATTTAGATGGTTTAAAAATCCTTAAAAAAAGAGTGCCTTTAGGGGTTATTGCAATGATATTTGAAAGTCGTCCCAATGTATCGGTGGATGCCTTTAGTTTAGCTTTTAAAACAGGGAACGCTATTATTTTACGTGGTGGTAAAGATGCTATTTTTTCAAATACTGCCTTGGTTAATTGTATGCGCCAAACATTGCAAGATACAGGCCACAACCCAGATATAGTACAATTAGTTGAAGATACTAGTCATGTTGTAGCAGAGGAGTTAATGCAGGCAACAGACTACGTGGACGTCTTAATTCCAAGAGGTGGTACAAAATTAATTCAAACGGTGAAGGAAAAGTCAAAGATTCCTGTTATCGAAACAGGTGTTGGAAATGTTCATATCTATATTGATGAATTTGCAGATTTAGATATGGCAGCTAAGATTGTTATTAATGCTAAAACCCAACGCCCTAGTGTCTGTAATGCTGCTGAAGGGTTAGTTGTTCATCAAGCTATTGCTAAGGGATTTTTATCTCAATTGGAGAAAATGCTCAAAGAATCGAACCAGTCAGTTGAATTTCGTGCCGATGAGGAAGCTTTACAACTTTTAGAAAATGCTGTTGCTGCAAGTGAGACTGATTATGCTACTGAATTTTTAGACTATATTATGTCAGTAAAAGTAGTAGATTCTTTTGAACAAGCAATTAGCTGGATTAATAAATACAGTAGTCATCACTCAGAAGCTATCATTACTAATAATATCAGTAGGGCAGAAATTTTTCAGGATATGGTAGATGCAGCGGCAGTTTATGTTAATGCTTCAACACGTTTTACAGATGGTTTCGTTTTTGGACTCGGAGCAGAGATTGGTATTTCGACTCAAAAATTACACGCGCGTGGACCGATGGGATTAGAAGCTTTAACAAGTACAAAATACTATATTAATGGAACTGGTCAAGTAAGGGAATAGTTGACCTATAATAGGAGAGATTGCATTTATCGGTCTCTCTTTTACTTTTCTAAAGTTTAGGATTTATGGTACAATTAAAGTTATGACAAACGATTTTCATCATATTACTGTGCTTTTGCACGAGACTGTGGATATGCTTGATATTAAGCCGGATGGTACCTATGTAGATGCTACTTTAGGTGGGGCAGGACACAGCGAATATCTTCTTTCACAATTAGGCCCAGATGGGCACCTTTACGCATTTGACCAAGACCAGAAGGCTATTGACATTGCTCATATACGTTTAAAGAAATATGTGGATACCGGTCAAGTAACCTTTATCAAAGATAATTTCAGAAATCTATCTTCTAACTTAAAAGCATTAGGAGTGTCGGAAATTAATGGTATTTGTTATGATTTAGGTGTATCAAGCCCACAGCTGGACGAGCGTGAACGCGGTTTCTCATATAAACAAGATGCCCCCCTTGATATGCGAATGAATAGAGAGCAGAGCCTTACAGCTTATGACGTTGTGAACACTTATAGTTATCATGATTTAGTAAGGATTTTCTTTAAGTATGGCGAAGATAAATTTTCAAAACAAATTGCTCGAAAAATTGAGCAAGTACGAGCTGAAAAACCAATATCTACAACAACAGAATTGGCTGAGATTATCAAATCGTCTAAATCTGCCAAAGAACTGAAGAAAAAAGGTCACCCAGCTAAACAAATTTTTCAAGCTATTCGTATTGAAGTCAATGACGAACTAGGAGCTGCAGATGAATCTATACAACAAGCAATGGACTTATTAGCTGTTGATGGTCGTATATCTGTCATCACTTTTCATTCTTTAGAAGATCGTCTTACTAAGCAACTTTTTAAAGAAGCATCAACAGTAGAAGTACCTAAAGGTCTTCCTTTTATACCAGATGATTTACAACCTAAGATGGAGCTCGTTAATCGTAAACCCATCTTACCAAGTCAAGAAGAACTAGAAGCGAACAATCGTGCCCATTCAGCGAAATTGAGAGTAGCGCGTCGTATTCGATAATAAGAAAGAAACTTATGACAAATGAAAAACGAACTGAAGCAGTAACACAAACCTTACAACGTCACATCAAGACTTTCTCTCGCATTGAGAAAGCTTTTTATGGCGCTATTGTAATTACTGCTATTATCATGGCAGTCGGTATTATTTACTTGCAAAGTAATAGTTTACAAGTTAAACAAGAAGTAAATCAATTAAATAGTAAAATCAACGATAAACAGACAGAATTTGACAATGCTAAACAAGAAGTAAATGAGCTTTCTAATCGTGATCGAATTACTAAAATTGCTAAAGATGCTGGTTTAACAATTCAAAACGACAATATTTATCGGAAGGTGGACTAGTCTGTGACTTTTTTTAAAAAGCTAAAAAAAATCTTCCTTGATTATGTGATCCATATAAGAGATAGGCGTTCGCCGCAGAAAAATAGGGAAAGAGTAGGTCAAAATCTGATGATTTTAACCATTTTCCTATTTTTCATTTTTATCATCAACTTTGTCATCATCGTTGGTACAGATAGTAAATTTGGGGTTAATTTATCCAAGGAAGCCAAGAAAGTCTATCAACAAAGTATGACAGTACAGGCGAAGCGTGGGACAATTTACGACCGTAATGGAAATCCTATCGCTGAGGATGCTACGACCTATAGTCTCTACGCTATTATCTCAAAGAACTATACGACAGCTACAGGTCAAAAACTATATGTACAACCTTCTCAGTATGAAAAAGTAGCTAGTATCTTAGAGAATAAATTGGGCATGAAGAAAAATCTTGTCCTAAAACAACTCAATCAAAAGAAATTGTTTCAAGTTTCCTTTGGAAGTTCAGGTTCAGGATTGTCTTATACCAAGATGGCTGACATCAAGAAAACGATGGAAAAGTCAGATATCAAAGGAATTGGTTTTTCTACCAGTCCGGGGCGTATTTATCCAAATGGGATATTTGCTTCACAATTTATAGGATTTACTCTTCCTCAGGATGATGGAGATGGAAAAAAATTAGTTGGTAATACAGGCCTTGAAGCGGCACTTAACAAGGTATTATCAGGTACTGATGGCAAAGTAACATACGAAAAAGACCGTAGTGGGAATGTTCTTTTAGGTACTGCAACAACAGAACGTAGGGCGGTTAATGGTAAGGATATCTACACAACTTTATCAGAGCCTATTCAGACTGTTTTAGAGACTCAGATGGATGTTTTCGCAGAAAAAACCAAAGGAAAATTTGCGAGTGCTACAGTTGTCAACGCTAAAACGGGAGAAATTCTAGCAACGAGTCAGCGTCCTACTTATAATCCTTCTACCCTTAAAGGTTACGATAAGAAAAATTTGGGTACCTATAACACACTACTATATGATAATTTTTTTGAACCTGGTTCAACAATGAAGGTAATGACTCTAGCCTCTGCAATTGATTCTAAGCATTTTAACTCTACTGAAGTGTATAACAGTGCACAATATAAAATTGCAGATGCGGTTATTCGAGATTGGGATGTCAATGAAGGGTTATCATCTGGTAGTTATATGACTTTTCCACAAGGGTTTGCACATTCCAGTAACGTTGGTATGGTAACCTTGGAACAAAAAATGGGACGAGATAAATGGTTAAACTATCTTTCTAAGTTTAAATTTGGTTACCCAACACGTTTTGGGATGCTTCATGAAAGTGGAGGTTTGTTCCCATCTGACAATGAAGTAACTATCGCTATGAGCTCATTTGGTCAAGGTATTGGTGTAACGCAAGTTCAAATGTTGCGCGCATTTACGTCTATCTCGAATGATGGTGTTATGTTACAACCACAGTTTATTAGCAGTATTTATGATCCAAATACAGGGACTTCTCGTACAGCACGAAAAGAAGTCGTTGGAAAACCAGTTTCCAAAGAAGCAGCTAGTAAAACACGTGATTATATGGTTACTGTTGGGACAGATCCTTATTATGGTACATTATACGCAGCAGGTGCCCCAGTTATTCAGGTGGGGAATCAATCAGTTGCAGTAAAATCTGGTACTGCCCAAATCGCCCAGGAAGGTGGTGGTGGTTATCTGCAAGGAAAAAATGATACTATTAACTCAGTTGTGGCTATGGTGCCATCGGAAAATCCTGACTTCATCATGTATGTTACCATCCAACAACCCGAAAAATTTAGTATCACATTCTGGAAAGATGTTGTTAATCCTGTTTTAGAACAAGCAACAGCAATGAAAGAAACGATATTAAAACCGGTATTGAATGACTCAGAACATCAGACAAAATATAAACTATCAAAAATAGTTGGTGAAAATCCAGGTCATGTAGCGGAAGAATTACGTCGTAATCTGGTTCAGCCAATTATTTTAGGAAATGGTAGTAAAGTTTCTAAAGTATCTAAAAGACCAGGAGCTAATCTTGCTGAGAATGAACAGCTACTAGTATTAACAAATAAACTGACTGAATTACCTGATATGTATGGTTGGTCTAAAGCAAACGTTGAACAGTTTGCTAAATGGACAGGTATAAAAGTGACCTATAAAGGTTCAACCTCAGGTAAAGTAAGAAAACAAAGTATTGATGTTGGAAAATCCATCAATAAAATTAAAAAAATCAAAATTACAATAGGAGATTAACATGTTTTTAAGTATAATGGCAGGTGTCATAGCATTTGTCCTGACAGTTATTGCCATTCCACGCTTCATTAAGTTTTACCAATTGAAGAAAATTGGCGGGCAACAAATGCATGAAGATGTCAAACAACATCTAGCCAAAGCAGGTACGCCGACAATGGGAGGAACGGTATTTTTGGTTGTTGCTCTTCTTGTCTCACTTATTTTTAGTATTATTTTATCTAAAGAAAATAGTGGTAATTTAGGTGCAACTTTTGGTATTTTATCTGTTGTTCTCATCTATGGAATTATTGGTTTTTTAGATGATTTTTTGAAAATTTTTAAACAAATCAATGAGGGCTTGACTCCAAAGCAAAAAATGTCGCTCCAACTAATTGCGGGTCTAATTTTTTATTTTGTCCATGTGTTACCAAGTGGCACATCTGCGATAAATATTTTTGGTTTTAACCTTGAAGTAGGATACTTATACGCTTTTTTTGTTCTTTTCTGGGTTGTTGGTTTTTCAAATGCTGTGAACCTAACAGATGGAATTGATGGTCTAGCTTCTATTTCGGTTGTTATCAGTTTGATTACTTATGGAATCATTGCTTATAATCAAACGCAATTTGATATTTTATTGATTATCGTTATCATGATTGGTGCTTTACTTGGCTTTTTTGTCTTTAATCATAAACCAGCTAAAGTCTTTATGGGAGATGTTGGTTCACTTGCATTGGGTGCTATGTTAGCAGCCATTTCAATTGCCTTACGTCAGGAATGGACCTTGCTTTTTATCGGCTTTGTCTATGTTTTTGAGACGTCTTCAGTGATGTTGCAAGTAGCATACTTTAAGTATACTAAGAAGAAAACTGGTGTTGGGAAACGTATCTTCCGCATGACACCATTTCATCACCATTTAGAATTAGGTGGTGTGTCTGGCAAAGGTAATAAATGGAGCGAATGGAAAGTAGATGCTTTTTTATGGGCTATTGGTATTTTCATGAGCGCTATTACACTTGCTATTTTATATCTTTAAACTTTATTAGGGGATGTGGTATGGACTGCCAGATTCCCTTTTGCTTTCTTGTAGCCTTTAATGGTATAATGAACATAATAATAGTAAGGAAATAGACATGTCATTTAAAGATTTTAATTTTAAACCATACATTCAGAGGGCTCTCGATGAGTTAAAATTCGTCGATCCAACTGATGTTCAAGCTAAATTGATTCCAGTTGTTCGTTCAGGCCGCGATCTTGTGGGGGAATCGAAAACTGGTTCTGGTAAAACCCACACCTTTTTACTTCCTATTTTTGAGAAGCTAGATGAAAGTAGTGATGATGTTCAAGTTGTTATTACTGCACCAAGTAGAGAGTTGGCAACACAAATTTATCAGGCAACTAAACAAATTGCTGAGCATTCAGAGCAAGAAATACGGGTGGTTAACTATGTTGGTGGTACTGACAAATTACGTCAAATTGAAAAGTTGAAAGTAAGCCAACCTCATATTGTCATTGGAACCCCAGGACGTATTTATGATTTGGTGAAGTCAGGTGATTTAGTTATTCATAAGGCGCATACTTTTGTGGTTGATGAAGCAGATATGACTCTGGATATGGGATTCCTTGATACCGTTGATAAGATTGCAGGGTCTTTACCCAAGGATGTTCAAATTTTAGTCTTTTCAGCAACGATTCCACAAAAATTACAGCCATTTTTAAAGAAATATTTGACCAATCCAGTAATGGAAAAAATCAAAACAGCAACAGTTATCGCTGATACCATCGATAACTGGCTTTTGTCCACTAAAGGACGTGATAAAAATGCACAAATTTTGGAACTCTCTAAACTAATGCAGCCTTACCTTGCAATGATATTTGTTAATACGAAAGAGCGTGCAGACGAATTACACTCGTATCTTTCTAGTAATGGCTTAAAAGTAGCTAAAATTCATGGTGGGATTGCACCTCGTGAACGTAAACGTATTATGAATCAGGTTAAAAACCTCGAATTTGAATATATCGTTGCAACAGATTTAGCAGCGCGTGGTATTGATATTGAAGGTGTTAGCCATGTTATCAATGATGCCATCCCTCAAGACCTATCTTTCTTTGTCCACCGTGTCGGTCGCACAGGCCGTAATGGCTTATCTGGTACTGCTATAACTTTATATCAGCCAAGTGACGATTCTGATATTCGTGAACTTGAAAAACTAGGTATTAATTTTATTCCTAAAGTCATTAAAAACGGTGAATTTCAAGATACATACGACCGTGATCGTCGTAATAACCGTGAAAAGTCCTATCAAAAATTAGATACAGAAATGATTGGACTTGTGAAAAAGAAAAAGAAAAAAATAAAACCAGGTTACAAGAAAAAAATTCAATGGAAAGTTGAAGAAAAGCGTCGCAAAGAGCGTAGAGCAAGTAATCGTGCTAAGGGGCGTGCGGAGCGCAAAGCTAAAAAACAAAGTTTTTAAAATTATTAAAGTCTGAAATCAGTTCGTTTCAGGCTTTTTTATTGATATAAAATCTTTATCACCTGATAAGGAAATACTATTATACAGATAGATTTTAGAGTGTTAGACTAGTAATATGATATTTTAGGAGAATTCTTATGTTTAAAAAAATAATATTATCTATTGCAACTATAGCCGCAACCGCCAGCCTAGCAGTATCAGTTCAGGCGTCAGAGAAAGTAGAACTTAAAGTAGCTACAGATTCTGACACGGCACCATTTACTTATCAAAAAGACGGGAAATTCAAAGGTTATGACGTTGATGTTGTCAAAGCTGTTTTTAAAGGTAGTAAGTACAAAGTAACCTTCAAGACAGTTCCTTTTGATACTATTTCAACAGGTATTGATGCAGGGAAATTTGATTTATCAGCTAATGATTTTTCATATAATAAAGAAAGAGCAGAAAAATATCTCTTCTCAGATCCTATATCCCGTTCAAATTATGCCGTAGTAGGGAAGAAGGGGAGCCATTACAAATCATTAAGTGACCTCTCTGGAAAATCAACAGAAGTTTTATCTGGCGTTAACTATGCACAGGTTCTAGAAAATTGGAATAAAAATCATCCTAATAAAAAACCAATAAAAATCAAATATGTTTCTGGGACAACTGGTGTTACTAGCAGATTAAAAAATATTGAGAGTGGAAAAATTGACTTTATCCTATATGATGCCATTTCATCTGACTATATTGTAAAAGATCAATCATTAAACTTAAGCGTTTCTCCTTTGAAAGGTAAAATTGGTAATAATAAGGATGGATTAGAATACCTCCTTTTACCAAAAGATAAAAAAGGTAAAACTCTACAGAAATTTATAAATAAGCGTATTAAAGTTTTGAAAGAAGATGGTACTTTGGCACGTTTAAGTAAACAATATTTCGGTGGAGATTACGTTTCAAACATTGATAAATAAATCAGTGAGACTATAAGTTTTATCTTTTTACATGTGAGAGTTTGCGTGATAGAATAACGAAGATAAGAAAGTTTAGAAAAGGAAAGTAGAAGGAATGAATCAATTTATCTTGACGGGTGGATGGTCTTGGTATAATAATTTGGTTAGTCAGGTTCCAGCGGGGAAATTATTTAGTTGGAAGGCTGTTTTAGATGCAATACCCTCAATTTTAGAGCGATTACCCATAACGCTATTATTGACAGTAGCAGGAGCCTTATTTGGACTCATTTTAGCTTTGATTTTTGCAGTAGTGAAAATTAACCGTGTCAAAATTTTATATCCGATTCAAGCTTTATTTGTTAGTTTTTTACGTGGGACTCCAATACTTGTTCAATTAATGCTGAGTTATTATGGAATTCCACTTTTCTTGAAATTTTTAAACCAAAAATATGGTTTTGATTGGAACATTAATGCTATACCGGCTTCTGTATTTGCTATTACTGCATTTGCTTTTAATGAAGCGGCTTATACAAGTGAAACTATACGAGCGGCGATTTTGTCGGTTGATCAAGGTGAAATTGAGGCAGCACGTAGTTTAGGGATGACCTCAGCGCAAGTTTATCGTCGTGTTATTATTCCAAACGCAGCAGTAGTCGCAACACCTACTTTGATAAACACGTTAATTGGTCTAACTAAGGGAACCTCTTTAGCTTTTAATGCTGGTATTGTTGAAATGTTTGCCCAAGCACAAATTATGGGTGGTAGCGATTATCGCTATTTTGAACGTTATATCTCTGTGGCACTTGTTTACTGGGCGGTTAGTTTCTTAATTGAACAATTGGGAAATGCTATTGAACGAAAAATGGCAATTAAGGCTCCACACCATTTAACTGATGAGATTCCAGGAGGAGTACGCTAATGATAAAATTGAGACAATTGACTAAATCATTTTCTGGTCAAAAAGTGTTAGACAAACTTGATTTAGATATTGAAAAAGGTCAAGTTGTTGCTCTAGTAGGTGCTTCAGGTGCAGGAAAATCAACCTTTCTTCGTAGTATGAATTATTTAGAAGAGCCTGATTATGGAACAATTGAAATTGATGATTTTAAGGTTGATTTTAAATCAATCAGTAAAGATGACATACTAACATTACGCCGTAAGTTAGCCATGGTTTTTCAACAATTCAATCTATTTGAGCGTCGTACAGCTTTGGATAATGTAAAAGAAGGTTTGAAAATTGTCAAAAAGATGTCAGATCAAGAGGCAACACGGATTGCAAGAGACGAACTGGCAAAGGTCGGACTTGCAGATCGTGAAAAATATTATCCAAGACATTTATCAGGTGGACAGAAACAACGTGTTGCTTTGGCACGCGCATTAGCCATGAAACCTGATGTTCTTCTTTTAGACGAACCGACATCAGCACTTGATCCAGAATTAGTTGGAGAAGTTGAAAAATCTATTGCAGATGCTGCTAAGCAGGGGCAAACCATGGTGCTTGTTAGTCATGATATGAATTTTGTTTACCAAGTAGCAGATAAAGTTTTATTTTTGGAAAAAGGTCGTATTTTAGAGTCTGGGACGCCTGAACAATTATTTAACCATCCTTTAGAAGAACGTACAAAAGAATTCTTCGCTAGTTATAACAAATCGTACCTATAAGCTAAAATATTTTGATATAATGAAGGTTAGAATGTCTAATCTTCATTTTTAATTATTCTTGAGTTAGGCTAAGTATATAAGAAAGCTGCGATATGTTTTGACAATCGCTTGTTGGATAGAGATGTTTTTAGAAATAGCAAAAGTTTATTTACAAGGTTTAGGGCTTGCCAGCATAACTGTTATTTTAGTTGGTATATTTTGGGTCTTTTGGCGTGCCAAGAAAAACATAGATAAAACAGCTAGAGAACGCCAATCTGTTCTTTATGATGTCCTTCTGATAGCTCTTATGACAGCTCCAATACTTGCCTTTGCATTTGTAGCTATCATTTTAATGATAAAAGCTTAGTCAGATTAGTTGGAAATATAGACGCTTTGCTATAGAATAAAACCATAAGATTCAAAGGAGAAATAGTAATGTATGATACTTTAATAATAGGTTCAGGTCCTGGTGGTATGACAGCAGCGCTTTACGCTGCACGTTCAAACCTTAAAGTTGGGTTAATTGAACAAGGTGCTCCAGGTGGACAGATGAATAATACTGCTGAAATTGAGAACTATCCAGGCTACGATCATATCTCAGGTCCAGAATTATCAATGAAGATGTATGAGCCGTTGGAAAAATTTGAAGTAGAGCATATTTATGGTATAGTTCAAAGAGTTGAGAACGATGGTGATGTAAAGCGTGTTATCACCGAAGATGAATCGTATGAAGCCAAAACAGTAATCCTTGCTACCGGAGCTAAAAACAGCCTTTTAGGAGTTCCGGGTGAAGAGGAATATACTAGTCGTGGCGTTTCTTACTGTGCGGTTTGTGATGGTGCATTTTTCCGTGATCAGGATCTTTTAGTTGTGGGTGGCGGTGATTCTGCTGTTGAAGAAGCTGTCTTCTTAACTCAATTTGCTAAAAGTGTTACTATTATTCACCGACGTGATCAATTGAGAGCTCAAAAAGTACTTCAAGACCGAGCTTTTGCTAACGAAAAAATAAAATTTGTATGGGATTCAGTGGTCAAAGAGATTAAAGGAAATGAGATTAAAGTATCTGGTGTAACTGTTGAAAATCTAAAGACTGGAGAAATCTCAGAGATGACTTTCGGAGGTGTTTTCATTTACGTTGGTTTGAAACCACATTCTAGCATGGTCTCAGAATTAGGTATTACGGACGAGACTGGCTGGGTCTTAACTGATACAAATATGAAAACATCAATTCCAGGACTATATGCTATTGGGGATGTTCGTCAAAAAGATCTACGTCAGATTGCGACTGCTGTTGGTGAAGGTGCTATCGCTGGACAGGGTGTTTATAACTATATAACTGAGCATTTCTAAGAAATACTAAAAGTAGAAAAGACTATCGAAAAACGATTAGTCTTTCTTTTTATTTTCATGAAAGTAAGGTGATAAACTGAACTACCGAGATAGAAATATGCTATAATGTTAGACATATAGCCTTATCCTAGGCTCATGATTAAAAGGAGATTGTCTGATGTATAAAGACGATAGTTTAACACTACATACTGATTTATATCAAATTAATATGATGCAAGTCTATTTTAATAAAGGTATTCACAATAAAAAAGCGGTGTTTGAAGCTTACTTTCGCAAGGTTCCATTTGAAAATGGTTATGCTGTTTTTGCAGGTTTAGAACGTATTGTTCGTTATTTAGAAAATCTGAGCTTTTCTGATAGTGATTTATCCTATTTAGAAGAGTTAGGTTATCCTGAAGAATTTTTAGATTACTTAAAAAATTTAAAAATGGAACTGACTGTCAAATCAGCTAAGGAAGGTGACCTTGTATTTGCTAATGAACCATTAGTTCAAATTGAAGGTCCTTTAGCACAATGTCAGTTAGTAGAGACAGCGATTTTAAATATCATCAACTACCAGACACTTGTTGCTACAAAAGCAGCTCGTATTCGTTCTGTTATTGAAGATGAACCGCTATTAGAGTTTGGGACACGACGTGCTCAAGAAATGGATGCAGCCATTTGGGGTACTAGGGCAGCGATTATTGGTGGTGCTAACGCAACGAGTAATGTTCGTGCTGGTAAAATCTTTAATATTCCAGTATCAGGAACGCATGCACATGCTTTAGTTCAAACTTATGGCGATGATTACCAGGCATTTAAAGCTTACGCAGAAACTCATAAAGATTGCGTCTTTTTAGTGGATACTTATGATACCCTTCGTGTAGGTGTGCCTAATGCTATTCGAGTTGCAAAAGAGATGGGCGAAAAGATTAATTTCTTGGGAGTTCGCCTTGATTCAGGTGATTTAGCTTATTTGTCTAAGAAAGTTCGTCAGCAGTTAGATGACGCCGGTTTTCCTAATGCAAAGATTTATGCTTCGAATGATCTAGATGAAAATACAATCCTCAACCTAAAAATGCAAAAAGCTAAAATTGATGTTTGGGGTGTCGGAACAAAATTAATTACAGCCTATGATCAGCCTGCGCTAGGTGCTGTTTATAAAATTGTTTCTATTGAGACTGACGCCGGTAGTATGCGAGATACAATTAAACTATCAAACAATGCGGAAAAAGTATCAACACCTGGGAAAAAGCAAGTTTGGCGTATCACCAGTCGAGCTAAAGGGAAATCTGAGGGTGATTACATCACATTTGCAGACACTGATGTGACACAATTAGATGAAATTGACATGTTTCATCCAACTTATACTTATATCAATAAAACAGTCCGTGATTTTGACGCAGTACCCTTACTGGTAGATATCTTTGACAAAGGGAAATTAGTTTATCAATTACCAAGCCTTCAAGAAATTCAAGAGTACGGACGCAAAGAATTTGATCAGCTTTGGGATGAGTATAAACGTGTTCTGAATCCACAGGATTACCCAGTTGATTTGGCACGCGATGTTTGGCAAAATAAAATGGACCTGATTGATCGTATCCGTAAAGAAGCTTTGGCAAAAGGAGAAGTAAGATGACTTTGCAAGATCAAATTATCAAAGAACTCGGTGTAAAACCTGTTATTAATCCAAGTCAAGAAATCCGTCGTTCCGTAGAATTTTTAAAAGACTATCTATTAAAACATAGTTTTCTAAAGACCTATGTACTGGGTATTTCAGGGGGGCAAGATTCAACTTTAGCAGGACGTCTAGCTCAACTAGCAGTTGAAGAGTTGCGTGCTGATACAGGGGAAAACTATCAATTTATAGCTATTCGTTTACCATATGGTATTCAGGCCGATGAAGAAGATGCACAAAAAGCATTAGATTTTATCAAGCCAGATATTGCTTTGACCATTAATATTAAAGAAGCTGTTGATGGCCAAGTTAGAGCTCTTAATGCAGCAGGAGTAGAGATTACAGACTTTAATAAAGGAAATATTAAAGCTCGTCAAAGAATGATTAGTCAATATGCAGTTGCAGGTCAATATGCTGGAGCGGTTATTGGTACTGATCATGCTGCAGAAAATATTACAGGTTTTTTCACCAAATTTGGTGATGGAGGTGCGGACTTATTACCTCTCTTTAGACTTAATAAAAGTCAGGGAAAACAGTTATTAGCTGAACTTGGTGCTGATAAAGACTTGTACGAAAAGATTCCAACCGCAGATTTAGAAGAAAATAAACCAGGAATCGCTGATGAAATAGCACTTGGAGTAACCTACCAAGAAATTGATGCTTATCTTGAAGGGAAGGTAGTTTCGGACAAGTCTCGAGGTATCATTGAAAATTGGTGGTATAAGGGTCAACATAAACGTCATCTTCCAATCACAATTTTTGATGATTTCTGGAAATAAGAAAAATAGCTAGAATATTCTAGCTATTTTTGTTTCTCTAATAAATTACTTTCAGACTTGCAGAAATATTCAGAATGTTTATAATAGTAGCTAAGTATAAAAGGAGGAATTTATGTCAGAATTAACTCAAACATTTACAGATAAGTTATTAGCTGATTACCAAGCAAATACAAAATTTAGCGCTATTGAAAATGCAGTAACTCACAATGGTTTATTGAAGTCTCTAGAGACTCGTCAAAGTGAGATTGAGAACGACTATGTCTTTTCAATTGATTTGACCAAAGATGAAGTCTCTAATCAGAAACAATCAGGACGTTGCTGGATGTTTGCTGCACTGAACACATTTCGTCATAAACTGATTTCAGATTTTAAACTCGAGAACTTTGAATTATCTCAGGCACATACATTTTTCTGGGATAAGTATGAAAAATCAAATTGGTTTATGGAACAAATTATTGCGACTGCAAATCAGGAATTGAGTAGTCGTAAGGTAAAATTCCTATTAGATGTACCTCAACAAGATGGCGGACAATGGGACATGGTGGTTGCTCTGTTTGAGAAATATGGTGTCGTTCCTAAAACAGTTTATCCTGAATCTGTTTCATCAAGTGCTAGTCGTGAACTAAATCAATATTTGAATAAACTTTTACGCCAAGATGCACAGATTCTACGAGAATTAATAGCGCAGGGAGCAGATGGGGCAACTGTTCAAAATAAAAAGGAAGAATTGCTTCAAGAAATTTTTAACTTTTTAGCAATGAACCTTGGCTTGCCACCGCAATCTTTTGATTTTGCTTATCGTGATAAAGACAATCATTATCAGTCTGATAAAAATATTACACCGAAAGCATTTTATCAAAAATATGTTAATCTTGACATATCAGATTATGTTTCTATTATCAATGCTCCAACTGTAGATAAGCCTTATGGACAATCCTATACAGTTGAGATGCTTGGAAATGTTGTCGGAGGCCCAGCTGTTAAATATTTAAACCTTGATATGAAACGGTTTAAAGAGTTAGCGATTGCGCAAATGAAATCAGGAGAAACTGTGTGGTTTGGTTCAGACGTAGGTCAAGTATCAAATCGTCAAAAGGGTATCCTAGCAACTACGACTTATGATTTTAATTCATCTATGGATATTAAACTTAGCCAAGACAAAGCGGGCCGCCTAGATTATAGTGAAAGTTTAATGACACATGCTATGGTCTTAACGGGAGTAGACCTTGATGAATCTGGACAACCTTTAAAATGGAAAGTTGAGAACTCTTGGGGAGAGAAAGTTGGTAAGGATGGTTATTTTGTAGCTTCAGATGCTTGGATGGATGAATATACTTACCAAATAGTCGTTCGTAAAGAATTGCTTACTAAAGAAGAATTAGAGGCTTACAACGCAGAGCCAATTACTTTAGCGCCGTGGGATCCGATGGGAGCACTAGCTAATTAGTAATAGTAATTATAAATTAAAAAACTGGATATATTATCCAGTTTTTTTAATTACCGTTAGGTGCTGTATTGTTATTACCATTACCATGTCCAGTTCCTGGCACAGTTTGATTGGAATTATTAGGGGTAGTAGCATTACCATTATTAGGTGTTTCGACTTGTGGGGATGATGAATTGGCATCATCTGCTGTATTCTTATCCTCTTTTTGTTTCTCAGAGGATGTTGAACTACTGCTTTGACTTGACTGTCCAGAATTTTGATAGATATTCTTATAGACAGAAGAAGAGTAAGTGCCGGTTGTAGTTGTCCCATTGATATACAAGTAGCTTCCACTTCGATAGAGCCCTTCTGGCATTGTCCAATCTGCACTGTATCCGCCAGTTAGGTAGGACATCATTGCACGATAAACCTCAGTAGCAATATCCAGTTGGCTACCATAAAGTGGTGTAAGGCGATTTTTATAACCAGTCCAAATTGCCATTGTGTACTTAGAAGTATAGCCGACAAAGTTTTCGTCAGGAGCCATTGTACCAACGGCGCTATTGTAGATACCAGTAGTTGCTTCAATTTTAGCTAACTCATCTTCTGTATAGTTGGAAGTACCAGTCTTACCAGCTTGTGCAACACCAGGGATAGCTGCTTTAGTACCAGTACCAAATGTTAGTACTGTTTTCAACATATCCGTCATCATGTAGGCAGTAGTCTCTTTCATCGCACGGCTACCAGACGCTGCATAAGTATCATTGGTTCCATCGCTAAATTCAATTTTATTAACATATTGCGGCTTATAGTAAGTTCCGCCGTTTGCAAAAGCCGAGTAAGCCGCTGCCATTTTCTCACTACTTGCACCATATTTTGCATCACTGCTATTGTTGTTACTTGAAATAGCATTTGAATAGTTCATTTCTGGATAGTATATGCCTAATTTTTCAAGGAAAGATTTTGCTTCGTCTAATCCAGCGGCTTCAAGTGCTCTGACAGCAGGGACGTTACGTGATTGTTGAATAGCGGTCTGCATACTCATCCAACCCATATATTGACGATCCCAGTCATATAGTTGAGTAGAAGTACCAGGCCAGTAGTAAACTGAGTCGTTTAATGATTGACCTGTTGAATTATAGACACCACTATCAATAGCAGGTGCATAAGCTGAGATAGGTTTCATTGTAGAACCCCAATCGCGGTCTGTTAAGACAGATTGATTTGTCCCAAATGAAATATTTTCATTCTGATGACGCCCGCCTAATTGTGCAATGACTTTACCATTAGTCGCATCCATGATGGTAGATGCTATTTGTAATTCATTGTTTGGATAAGCGATGTAAGTATCACTGTTGTAGATGTCATATAGTTGTTTTTGTGCATCAGTGTTGATATTAGTATACACTTTTAGCCCAGCAGTAAAGATATCTTTACCAGTTTTTTGTTTAACTTCACTAATAACTTGTTTTAAGTAGTTATCCATATATTTTGGATAAGTAGATTTTTGCTTTAATTCTTTTAAGCCATCAGTTACTGGAGTTGCAACAGCTTGGTCGTATTCCTTTTTAGAAATGTTTTTATCTTGATACATCTGCTGAAGAACGGTATTACGTCTTGTTTGAGCAGATTCTGGGTTTTTATAAGGGTCATATTGTGTAGGTGCTTGAGGAATACCAGCGAGCAAAGCAAGTTGTGCAATAGATAATTCCTTTAGGTCTTTACCAAAGTATGATTTAGCTGTTGTTCTCATACCATAATTCCCATTTCCCATATAAACTTTATTAATATAGAAAGTAAGAATTTCTTCTTTGGTGTATTTACGCTCCATTTGAAGCGCAAGCCAAACTTCCTGTGATTTACGTTTTAACGTTTGGTCAGATTTATTGGTAGAAAAGTAAGCCAGTTTAATCAACTGTTGATCAAGGGTTGAACCACCTTGCGTATTACTACTAACAAGGTTATGCCAAGCTGCACCTAAAATACGATAAATATCGACACCTCTATGTTTAAAGAAACGTTTATCTTCTATAGAAGTGATAGCGTTAACCAAATTTAGTGGAATGCTATCCGCACTAACACTTTCACGCTTTTCTGAGCCTAAATCGGCAATAAGTTTATTATTACCATCATAAACCAAACTAGAGTTAACGGATTTTAAAGCTTGATCGGTTAATTTCGGAGAACGACTAACGTAGTATGCAAATAGGAGCCCACCTATTACAATAGCTAAGATAATAAATCCCATTATAATGCCAAAAGCATACTTCAATAGTTTGATAACAGATTCCTTTTTAATTGTAATCACCGCCTAATAATTTTTCTTCAATAATATCTAAGTAAGGGACTTGAGGAAAGGCACTCTCCTTTACGAAAAATCCATTTTTTCTGATATAATCAATAGGCATTGATTTATTGCCTTTATCAATCTGATAAAATGAAATTAACTCATTAGCAGGGAGTAGATAGGTTTCCTTAAGTGTGGAAAAATGAAGCAAGACAAAGCAAATCCCTTTTTGCTGTAATACATTTGCCATGTGCTCTATTTGGTGAGCATGAAAATTTTTCATAGGCATAGCAGTTTTCTGCCGGGTTTCTTTGGCTTCAAAGTCAATATAGTAACCTTTGTAAACACCAGAATAATCAGTAGTAGAAGCTTGTCTAAAATAAGCTTCTACAATCTTGGCACGACTACGTTTAGGATAATCTACCTTGACGATTTGTACTGGCGTTGGTTTCTTATGAATGACAGCTAATTCGTGAGACAAATAGTAGTCATTGGTTGCATTGATAGCAGCTTCAAATGACATACCACGGTTGGCAAAATCGATTTTCTTTTTCTTTGATTTTGTAACTGTTGTTTTCCGAATAAGCTGATGTGGATAGTTAACCATTTTTCTCCTTGCATTACAAATAAAATGCTAAGATAAGCAAAACTATTATACCATAAAATTAGGATGGACAACAAATGAAGTCAACTATTCTTGTAACAGGTTACAAAAATTTTGAATTAGGGATTTTCCAGGATAAGGATCCTCGGATTACTATTATAAAAAAGGCTATTGATAAGGATTTTAGACGCTTCTTGGAAAATGGAGCAGACTGGTTTATTTTTATGGGAAATTTAGGGTTTGAGTACTGGGCTTTGGAAGTTGCTCTTGATTTACAAAAAGAATATGATTTTCAAATTGCGACAATTTTTACCTTTGAGAACCATGGCCAAAATTGGAATGAGGCTAATAAAGCTAAGTTGGCACTCTTTAAGCAAGTTGACTTTGTTAAATATACTTTCCCAAGCTATGAAAACCCGGGTCAATTTAAACAATACAATCATTTTCTCATTAACAACACACAAGGTGCATATCTTTTTTATGATTCTGAAAATGAAACTAATTTAAAATTTTTGCTAGAAATGATGGAAAAAAAGGAAGCTTATGATATTTCTTTCCTAACTTTTGATCGCTTAAATGAAATATATGAGGAATGATCGTTTTTTCGGATATGAGAACGTTTTACGCTTGATTTTTCCATTTAATTTAGGTATTATTTACTTTGATATAAAGGATAGGACTTATATTAAAACGATTTGACTGGTTTGGAGAATAGAATGGCAAGTATTATTTATAGCCCAAAAGATATTTTTGAGCAAGATTTTAAAGTTAGTATGCGGGGATATGACAAGAAAGAAGTCGATGTATTTCTGGATGATGTCATCAAAGATTACGAAAATTATCTTGAGCAAATTGAGAAGCTCCAAATGGAAAATAGACGTCTACAACAAGCTTTAGACAAAAAAGAAAGCGAAGCTTCAAATGTAAGAAATTCAGGGACAGCTATGTATAATCAAAAACCGATTGCCCAATCTGCAACCAATTTTGATATTTTAAAACGCATTAGCCGCCTTGAGAAAGAAGTTTTTGGAAGACAAATTAGAGAATAAGGATTTCTCAAATATGCAATTTTTGGATAATCGCGTAGTATTGATATACTATGAGGAAAGTCCATGCTAGCACTGGCTGTGATGCCAGTAGTGTTTGTGCTAGGCGAAAAAATAAGCCTAGGGAGATAGCTAGCTATCTTACGGCAAGCAAAAGGGCTAAGTCTTTGGATATGCCTGAATAGCTTTGAAAGTGCCACAGTGACGTAGTTTCTAGGGAAATCTAGAAAGTGGAACGCGGTAAACCCCTCAAGCTAGCAACCCAAACTTTGGTAGGGGCATGGGATAGTTGGAATGAGAACAATCTATCCTGACTGCTTTGCAGTAGACAGATGATTATCGAAAGAAACAATTCCTAGTTGTTTCTGGAACAAAACATGGCTTATAGAAAATTGCATAATAGGTTAGTGGCTGAGATAACATCTCAGCCAATTTTTAACTGTGATGAATACGATAGTGTAAAAGAGGAAAAATGAAAGAATCATTCAAATTAATAGCAACTGCTGCTGCTGGTTTAGAAGCCATTGTTGGTAGAGAAATCAGAAACCTAGGAATTGACTGCCAAGTTGAGAACGGTAGAGTCCGTTTCCACGGAGACATCAAAACAATCATTGAAACGAACCTATGGCTACGAGCTGCCGATCGTATAAAGATTATTGTAGGAGAGTTTCCAGCACGTACTTTTGAGGAACTTTTTCAGGGTGTATATGGCCTTGACTGGGAAAATTATTTACCGTTAGGGGCAAAATTTCCTATTGCTAAAGCAAAGTGTGTCAAGTCAAAATTGCACAATGAACCTAGTGTACAAGCCATTTCTAAAAAAGCTGTTGCTAAGAAACTTCAAAAAGTCTTTCACCGTCCTGAAGGAGTTCCCTTACAAGAAAATGGAGCTGAATTTAAAATAGAAGTTTCTATTTTAAAAGATAAAGCGACTGTCATGATTGATACGACTGGATCAAGTCTCTTCAAACGTGGTTACCGAGCAGAAAAAGGTGGTGCGCCAATTAAAGAAAACATGGCAGCAGCTATTATTCAATTATCTAATTGGTTCCCTGATAAGCCATTGATTGATCCAACTTGTGGTTCAGGTACTTTTTGTATTGAAGCCGCTATGATTGGAATGAATATAGCTCCTGGTTTTAATCGTGATTTTGCCTTTGAGGCGTGGCCATGGGTAGATCAAAGTCAAGTACAAAAGGTTCGCGATGAAGCTGAGAGTAAAGCAAACTATGATATTGATTTAGATATTTCAGGTTTTGATTTAGACGGTCGTATGGTAGAAATTGCTAGAAAAAATGCAGAAGAAGCAGGACTTGGAGATGTTATCAAATTGAAACAAATGCGTCTTCAAGATTTAAAAACAGATAAAATTAACGGTGTTATTATCTCCAACCCACCATATGGTGAACGACTCCTGGATGACAAAGCAGTGGACATTTTGTATAATGAGATGGGACAAACATTTGCGCCTTTAAAAACTTGGAGCAAGTTTATCCTAACTAGTGACGAAGGATTTGAAAAAAAATACGGCTCACAAGCTGATAAAAAACGTAAGCTTTACAATGGTACTTTAAAAGTTGATTTGTACCAATATTACGGTGAACGTGTGAGACGTCAAGTAAAATAACGGGGAGAACTCATGTCAGAAGATCAAAAACACCCATTTTTTGAACCAGAAAAAGAAACTGATGGTCTTGAATTTAAAGATGCTAAAGAAATGACAGTAGAAGAGGCTGTTAGAAAAGATTCTGAAATTAAGGCTGGTATTACCGAAGAAGATAGTATTCTTGATAAATACATCAAACAACATCGTGATGAAGTAGCTTCACAAAAGTTTGAGACAAAATCAAGCGATTTTGCAAACCTTGATACGGCATCTTTAGATGATTTTATCAAGAAACAGCGCGAAGAATTATCAGCGATGTTAGCTGCAGAAGAGCTTTCTAAAAAGTTGGATAATTCAGTCTCTCAAGAACAAGATATAGAAGCTAATGCTGTCTCACCTAAAGAAGAATCTTCACAAGAACAAGAAAATAGTGTAACTCCAGTTCCTCCTCTGAATACGGAAGCAGAACCAACTGCAACAGAACCAGATTCGACTATTGCTGATTCAGAGGAGTATAAATCCTCTTCTAAGAAGCGTGGAGGTATTGTAGGAACATTGATTGCTCTTATTTTACTTCTAATAGTAACAATCTTTGGTTACAACTATTTCAAGAATAATAATTCGACAAATTCTCAAACTGCAACAAGTCAAAGTTCTAGTTCTAAGGCTACGACGACTTCATCAGAAGAAGATAAAAAAGCTAGTCAGAACTTAGATAATTTCAACAAAGCTTATGCTAACTTTTTTGTTGATGATAAGAAAACCCAACTCAAAAATAGCGAATTTGATAAATTGTCAGAATTAGAAAAGAAAGTTGATGCTTTAAAAGGAACTAAATACTACGGTAAAGTAAAAGTTAAATTTGATAGTCTAAAACGTCAAATTGATGCTGTTAAAGCTGTTAACGACAAGTTTAAGTCGCCTGCTGTAGTTGATGGTAAGAAGAGTGAAAAATTAGAAGTAAAAGATGGAGCGAATTTTGACTCTTTAGATAGTAAAACTCTTAATACTGGTAATGCTAGTCTAGATAGTTTACTTCACTCCATCGTTTCAACTGGTCGTAATCAGGTAAAACAATCCGAAGAACAGGCTAAAAAAACTCAAGAAGAACAGTCTTCGTCTAATAAGGTTTCAGACACTCAAACAACTGAACAACCAAACGTAACTAACGGTCAATCTTCCTCATCAGCTGCTACAATAAATAATCAGGCAGCTGGCACTGCATCAGGTAATTTGGAACGTAACCGTAGCCGAGTACCGTATAATAATGCTGCTATTGCGGACACAGGAAATCCTGCCTGGATATTTAACCCAGGAGTATTAGAGAAAATCGTGGCCACTTCACAGGCGCGAGGCTATTTCTCTGGAAATAACTATATTCTTGAACCTGTAAATATTATCAATGGTAATGGTTATTACAATATGTTTAAATTAGATGGCACTTATTTGTTCTCTATCAATGCCAAGACAGGTTACTTTGTAGGTAACGCTCCTGGAAGAGCTGATAGTTTAGATTATTAATATAAAGAGCAAAACCAGTTTTTTGTCTACACCCTAAAAGTTAGAAAATCAGTCTAACGATTAGGGTGTTTTTTGTATTCGCATTTAGATGTGTACGACTGCTATGAGGATATTAGGGAAAAATTAAAAGGATTTTGCTCTCTATGATACAGAACAAAATCCTTTGTTTAAATTAATAAGACAACTTTTGGAATTCCAAAAGTTGACTTTTATTTTTTATTAGATCAGACAATGTGGCGCTCAAAAGCATTGTCAGAAATCCCTTGGGAAAGAATTAATTTCGCCCATTCTTGAGCAGAGTGGAGACTGTGGTCTTTATAATTTCCACAAGATTCAATGGTTGTTCCAGGAACGTCTTCCCAAGTGACCCCACCAGCAATAGCCTCTAGACTAGATTTGATGACTTTAGCAATTTCAGTAGCATCCTGTTTTCCCCACATAATCATGTGAAAACCAGTTCTACAACCAAAAGGAGAACAATCAATCAAACCATTAATTTGTTGGCGGATTAACTTCGCCAGAAGGTGCTCGATAGTATGTAAACCAGCAGTATCAATAGCATTTTCATTAGGCTGAATAAGGCGGATATCAAAGTTAGTAATGATGTCTCCGACCGGTCCAACTTCTTCTGAAATTAAACGAACGTAGGGTGCTTTAACGATGGTGTGATCTAATTCAAAACTCTCTACGACAACTTCTTTTGTCATAAGTTTTCTCCTTTTGTATTACATTCTAGAGACTAAAGGAGATGTTGAAAATTTCTCCTAATCCCTTTAAATAACATTCTAATCATATCATAAATGTCTATAATTTTAAATTGTGAAAACGCCTTTTTTATGATAAACTTAAAAGTGGACTTTCTATATGAAATCTAGAAAAAAATTGAGGTATAAACATGTTTAATATTATATTAGCAATGGTTTGTGCACTCATTGGTTTGATTATTGGTTATGTGGCTATTTCAATGAAAATGAAATCATCAAAAGAAGCTGCAGAACTAACTCTTTTAAATGCAGAACAAGATGCCGTTGATTTACGTGGTAAAGCAGAAATTGAAGCAGAACACATCCGTAAAGCAGCGGAACGTGAAAGTAAAGCTCACCAAAAAGAATTACTTTTAGAAGCAAAAGAAGAGGCTAGAAAATATCGTGAAGAGATCGAAAAGGAATTTAAATCTGATAGACAAGAGTTGAAACAGATGGAGGCACGTTTAACAGATCGTGCATCATCTCTTGATCGTAAAGATGAAAATCTATCTAACAAAGAAAAAATGTTAGATAGCAAAGAACAAAGTCTAACCGATAAATCTAGACATATTAATGAGCGCGAACAGGAAATTGCTACTTTAGAAACAAAAAAAGTAGAAGAATTGTCACGCATCGCAGAGCTTAGTCAAGAAGAAGCTAAAGATATCATTTTAGCTGATACCGAAAAAGATTTAGCTCATGATATTGCGACACGTATTAAAGAAGCAGAACGGGAAGTAAAAGATCGATCAAACAAGATAGCAAAAGACTTGCTAGCCCAAGCTATGCAACGTTTAGCTGGTGAATATGTTACTGAACAAACAATTACAACTGTTCATCTCCCTGATGATAATATGAAGGGACGTATCATTGGTCGTGAAGGACGTAATATTCGTACTCTGGAAAGTTTGACAGGTATTGATGTTATCATAGATGATACGCCAGAAGTCGTTGTCTTATCAGGTTTCGACCCCATTCGTCGTGAAATTGCTCGTATGACTTTAGAATCTTTGATTCAAGATGGACGTATCCATCCAGCTCGTATTGAAGAGTTGGTTGAAAAAAATCGTTTGGAAATGGATCAACGTATCCGTGAGTATGGTGAGGCAGCAGCTTATGAGATTGGTGCACCAAATCTGCATCCTGATTTGATAAAAATTATGGGACGTTTGCAGTTCCGTACATCATATGGTCAAAATGTACTTCGTCATTCAGTTGAAGTTGGTAAACTTGCAGGTATTTTAGCTGGAGAACTAGGAGAAAATGTTGATTTAGCTCGTCGGGCTGGCTTCCTCCATGATATGGGGAAAGCTATTGATCGCGAAGTTGAAGGCAGTCACGTTGAAATTGGTATGGAATTTGCTCGTAAGTACAAAGAGCATCCGATTGTTGTTAATACTATTGCAAGCCACCATGGTGATGTAGAACCTGACAGCGTTATTGCAGTAATTGTTGCTGCTGCAGACGCCCTTAGTTCAGCACGACCAGGTGCGCGTAATGAGTCAATGGAAAATTATATCAAACGTCTGCGTGATTTAGAAGAAATTGCTAATGGCTTTGAGGGAGTGCAAAATGCCTTTGCACTTCAAGCCGGACGTGAAATTCGTATCATGGTACAACCTGGTAAAGTTTCTGATGATCAAGTAGTTATTATGTCGCATAAGGTACGTGAAAAAATCGAACAAAACTTGGATTATCCAGGTAATATTAAGGTAACAGTTATTCGTGAAATGCGAGCTGTTGATTTTGCAAAATAGTCAAAAGGAGAGCTTGTTAGCTCTCCTTTTGTTATAGAGTTGACATTTGTCATATTTTGAAATGACAAAAATATCTAAAAAGTTTCCTTCTGATTTTTTATACTATGATTATAGTAAAGGAGAACCAAATGGCAAAAGATATAATTAAGGTTGATCATATATTTAAAAGCATCGGGCAAAAAACGATTTTAGAAGATATATCATTTAGTATAGCTTCTAACCAATGTGTAGCATTGATTGGACCTAATGGTGCAGGGAAAACAACTCTGATGTCAACTTTATTAGGTGATATTAGTATTTCTTCAGGAGCATTGACTATTTTTAATCTGCCTGCACACCACAATAGGTTAAAATATAAGGTGGCCATCTTACCACAAGAAAATGTATTGCCCTCAAAGTTTACAGTGAGAGAACTCATTGATTTCCAAAGGTGTTTATTTCCAGAAGTGCTGCCAATGTCTCTGATTTTAGACTATCTACAGTGGAGTGATGCGCACTTGCAACAATTTACAGAGACTTTATCTGGAGGGCAAAAACGACTTTTAGCTTTTGTTTTAACTTTGGTTGGTAAGCCCCAATTACTATTTTTAGATGAACCTACTTCCGGAATGGATACTTCCACACGTCAACGATTTTGGGAGCTGGTTGCGACACTAAAAAAAGAAGGTGACACAATTGTCTATTCTAGTCATTATATCGAAGAGGTAGAACATACAGCTGATAGGATTTTAGTACTTCATAAAGGAAAGTTATTACGCGATACAACCCCCTTTGCCATGAAGCAAGAAAAAACCGAAAAGTTATTCACCGTTCCGCTTAGTTATCAAAAATTATTACCTACCTATTTGATTACAGAGTGTGAAGCCAAGAGTGATAGTATAACGTTTGTTACTGGGGAGGCTGAAACTGTATGGAAAATACTGGCAGATAATGGTTGTCCTATTGAAGCTATTGAGATGACCAATAGAACTTTGTTAAATCGTATTTTTGAGACTACTAAGGAGGTAAAACATGAGAATCTTTAAAGCATTATTGAAAATGGAATTTCTTTTGACAAAACGTCAACTTGCCAATCTCATTATGGCTATAGGTATGCCAGTGGCTTTTTTTCTATTTTTTTCAGGATTTATGGGCGAAGGACTCACTAAAGCCATCGAAGCTATCTACGTTCGTAATTATATGATAACGATGGCAGGATTCTCAAGTCTTAGCTTTGCTTTTTTTACTTTTCCATTTTCTATGAAAGATGATCAACTCTCAAACCGAATGCAATTATTAAGACACTCACCAGTACCAATGTGGCAATATTATCTAGCAAAAATTATTCGTATTTTATTTTACTATTGCCTAGCAATAACTGTTGTTTTCCTAACAGGGCATATTTTAAGGCAAGTTAGTATGCCAATAGAACAATGGATGCAGAGCTTTTTATTGCTATTAGGAGGAGCAACATGTTTTATTCCTTTTGGATTGCTCGTCTCCTACTTTAAAAATACTGAACTAATGTCAATGGTAGCCAATATTTGTTATATGTCATTAGCTGTTCTTGGTGGCATGTGGATGCCAATTACAATGTTCCCAAAATGGTTGCAAGGTTTATCAAAGTTAACCCCTACTTACCATTTGACTCAAGTTATCCTTAGTCCGTTTGCTAATAGTTTTGCTGTTTTTTCTCTTATTATTCTGATAGGCTATGGTATTATAATGTTAGTTATCGCTTATCTACTATCTCAGAAGAGGCATTCAATTTGAAAAATAAAAAAAATAACTATGATTTAATGTATTTTATTCCGTTAGTATTTTTGATTTACCCCATAGGAGGGATTCTCTATTATCACTACCCTTTTTGGACTTTATTTTTTACGCTAGCTTTTGTAGGAGCATATTTATACTCTATTATTATCAGGGGCGAATCAAAGTATCACATGATTGCCTGGTTTACAATGTTGACATATATTTTCTACATGACAGTTTTTATAAATAGTGGTTTCATCTGGTATATTTACTTTCTGAGTAATTTACTCGTCTATCGCTTTAGAGATAAATTGAAGTCTTTTAGATTCATTAGTTTTGCTTGCACTCTAGCCACAATGGTATTTTTATGCTTCTTTAAGGCATCAGACTTTGGTGATAGAATCATGTTTCTAATTGTTCCTATTTTTTGTATCGGTTACATGTGGATTGCTATTGAAAATAGAAATAGCGAAGAACAAAGAGAAAAAATTGCAGAGCAAAATCAGTATATCAATATTTTGTCAGCTGAAAATGAACGTAACCGTATAGGGCGTGATTTGCATGATAGTTTAGGACATACATTTGCTATGATGACACTAAAGACAGAACTAGCGTTAAAGTTGTTAGAAAAAAGGAACTATGATAAGGTACAAAAAGAACTATCAGAATTAAATCATATTAGTCATCAATCGATGAGTGAGGTCCGTCAAATTGTTTCTAACCTCAAGTATCGTACAGTAGTGGAAGAAATTGATGAGTTGTACCGCTTGTTTCAATTATCTAACATCAAGTTAACAGTTGTTAATAAGTTAGAGACGTCACAACTAAGTCCAGTAACACAATCTACAATCACAATGATATTAAAGGAATTATCCAATAATATTGTTAAGCATGCTGAAGCTGATAGCGTGGAGTTGAGTTTAGTAAGGCAAGGTGCTACTATAAATATTGAGATGATTGATAATGGTTGTGGTTTTACAAACCTTGACGGAGATGAGTTGCATAGTATTCAAGAGAGATTAACTATCGTTGAAGGGACACTAACGATTTTGTCCCGAAGTAAACCAACTCATATTCAGGTGATATTGAAAGAGGTATAAGATGAAATTACTTGTTGCTGAGGATCAGTCCATGCTACGAGACGCTATGTGCCAATTACTTTTGATGGAAGAAAGTGTTTCTACTATTGATCAAGCTGGAAATGGTGAAGAAGCTATTGCCATTTTATCCAATAAAGCCATAGATGTTGCAATATTGGATGTTGAGATGCCGATATTATCAGGTTTAGATGTCTTAGAGTGGGTTAGAAAATACCAGAATGTTAAGGTCATAATTGTAACAACCTTTAAGCGGTCAGGTTATTTCCAAAGGGCTATTCGTTCAAATGTAGATGCTTATGTTTTGAAAGACCGCTCAGTAGCTGATTTGATGAAAACGATTCAAAAAGTTTTATCTGGGGGTAAAGAATATTCGCCTGAATTAATGGAAAACGTTATATCTAATCCTTTGAGTAAGCAAGAAATAAAAATTCTTTCCCTAATTGCTCAAGGGAAGACCAGCAAAGAAATTGCATGCACTTTATTTTTATCGAATGGTACAGTTCGTAATTACACGTCAAATATTTTTGATAAATTAGGAGTTAATAATCGTTTGGAGGCACTTAAAATAGCACGAGAAAAGGATTGGCTGTGATAGTTTTTTTCCAGTCGAGATGCCATAATGTATTAAGAGGGATATATGTATGCAAAAATTTAAAGAACGTTTTGATACGCTTAGTGATGCAATTTTGGCCATTGCTATGACGATTTTAGTTTTGGAGATAAAAACTCCGACTACGATGGGTGATATTGGTGACTTTACACGGAACATAGGTTTATTTATTGTTAGCTTTGTTGTTGTTTTTAATTTTTGGTACGAAAGGGCACAAAATAGCCTAGATGCTCAAAAGACTAATGATGAAATTATAGCTCTTGATATCATTGAACACCTAGGTATTTGTTTGATTCCTCTCTTTACTAAATTTATGATTTCTTTTGAGAATCATAATTTTGCTGTTATGGCTTATGGACTCTTAACGTTATTAGTTGGTCTCACATCAGACATTATTCGGATTCGTTTGGCAAGCTATGATTTAGTGACCATTCCTAGTGAATTGAAAGAGCGGGTTATAAAAGTCATGACAACTTTTGCCATTCGTTCAGTTGTGGTTCGCTTTATCATTATTATCCTCGCTTATTTTCTACCTGAGGTAGGGATATTTGCATATTTAGTCATACCGCTCTTTATGTTTTGGCGTCGCTCTAGAGCAGGAAAATACTATACTAAAAAGGGCATTGAGGCACCCTCTTATATCAAGCTTTTTATCCAAATTGGAGAGAGAGTTCCTGAGGATTTTACTAATTCAAGTAGTGGAATAAGTGGGGTAAAAAGACTCTATAAAAAATAATAGGAGACCTTGAAAAAAAGGTTTCTTTTTGTTAAACTAATGAGAAGAAACTTTATTTAGGGAGCAATTTATGAATTGCTATAAAAGTTAATAGTTAAGGTAAGAACCAGATTGTTCTGGTCTTTTTAACACTTAACACCCGATCTATTAATTTGAGGAGTGTGTAATGTCTGAACGTGGTTTGCTAATTGTTTTCTCAGGACCATCTGGTGTTGGTAAGGGGACAGTTAGGCAAGAAATTTTTTCAACCCCTGACCATAAATTTGATTATTCCGTTTCAATGACTACTCGTCCACAACGCCCAGGCGAAGTTGATGGAGTTGATTATTTCTTCCGTACACGTGAAGAGTTTGAAGCGTTGATTAAAGAAGGTCAAATGCTTGAGTATGCGGAGTATGTTGGTAACTACTATGGAACTCCTTTAAGTTATGTCAACGAGACTTTAGACAAAGGGATTGATGTTTTTCTTGAAATAGAAGTTCAGGGAGCGCTTCAAGTTAAATCGAAGGTTCCGGACGGTGTTTTCATTTTCTTAACACCACCAGATTTAGAGGAATTAGAAGAGCGTTTAGTAGGACGTGGGACAGATAGTCCAGAAGTGATTGCCCAACGTATTGAACGTGCCAAAGAAGAAATTGCTTTGATGAGGGAGTATGACTATGCTGTTGTCAATGATCAAGTGTCATTAGCAGCAGAACGTGTTAAACGTGTCATTGAAGCAGAACATTATCGTGTGGATCGTGTTATTGGGCGTTATACCAACATGGTCAAAGAAACTGATAAAAAATTAAGTTAAAAATAGAAAAGAGAATTGCCTTATGATGTTAAAACCTTCTATCGACACTTTGTTGGATAAAGTTCCTTCAAAATATTCTTTAGTTATTTTACAAGCTAAGCGTGCTCATGAATTGGAAGCTGGTGAGAAAGCCACTCAAGATTTTAAATCTGTGAAATCAACACTTCGCGCTTTAGAAGAAATCGAGTCAGGTAATGTTGTAATTCACCCAGATCCATCAGCAAAACGTGCCTCAGTTCGCGCTCGTATCGAAGCTGAACGCCTTGCTAAAGAAGAAGAAGAACGTAAAATCAAAGAGCAAATTGCTAAAGAAAAAGAAGACGGCGAAAAAATTTAAGCAAGTCAAAAGTGAGAGGTTGAAACATTCTGTATCAGCCTCTTTTCATATTTTAGAGAATTAGGGAGGGTTTATGGCAAGAAAATTAGCACAGGTTATTGTTGATATTCCTCTGATGCAGACAGATAAACCATTTTCGTATGCCATTCCTAAAGATTTGGAAGATTTGGTACAAGTAGGAGCACGCGTTCATGTTCCTTTTGGAAGAGGGAATCGTCTTTTGCAAGGCTTTGTTGTCGGTTTCAGAGATGATGATGAATTAGAGACTAAGGATATTGCGGGGGTCCTAGATTTTGAACCTGTTTTAAATCAGGAACAACTAGACTTAGCTGATCAGATGCGCCATACTGTCTTTTCTTATAAAATATCTATTTTGAAATCAATGTTACCAAGTCTTTTGAATTCGCAATATGATAAACTCTTGTTAGCAACAGACACATTACCATCAGAAGATAGAGAAGATCTATTTGGTCATAAAACGGAAATTGTCTTTTCAAGTTTGTCTTCTCAAGATGCCAAAAAAGCAGGCAGATTAATTCAAAAAGGTTTCATAGAAGTTCAATATTTAGCCAAAGATAAGAAAACAATAAAAACAGAAAAGATTTACAAAATCAACAGAACTCTGTTAGAAGAGAGTCAAATAGCAGCAAGAGCGAAAAAGAGACTGGAGTTGAAAGAATTCCTGTTAGAAAATCCTCAACCAGGGCGCCTCACAGCTTTAAACAAACAATTTTCATCTCCTGTAGTTAATTTTTTCAGAGAAGAAGGAATCATTGAGGTCATTGAAAAAGAAGCTAGTAGATCTGATAATTATTTTAAAGGAATCCTAAAAACGGATTTTTTGGATTTAAATCAGGAACAAGCTAAAGTAGTTAAAATAGTTGTTGACCGAATTGGTAAGGATCAGAATAAACCCTTCTTGTTGGAGGGGATTACAGGGTCTGGTAAGACAGAGGTATATCTTCATGTCATTGATAACGTTTTAAAGTTGGGAAAAACAGCGATTGTTCTCGTTCCAGAAATTTCTTTAACTCCCCAGATGACGAATCGTTTTATTTCCCGTTTTGGAAAGCGAGTTGCTATTATGCACTCGGGCTTGTCAGATGGTGAAAAATTTGATGAGTGGCGAAAGATAAAATCAGGTCAAGCTAAAGTTGTCGTTGGAGCTCGTTCAGCAATTTTTGCTCCTTTGGAAAATATCGGAGCCATCATTATAGATGAAGAACATGAATCAACTTATAAGCAAGAATCTAACCCAAGGTATCATGCGCGCGATGTGGCCTTGCTACGTGCAGAATATCATAAAGCTGTGTTACTAATGGGATCAGCAACTCCAAGTATCGAAAGCCGAGCTAGAGCTAGTCGGGATGTTTATAAATTTTTAGAATTAAAACATCGTGCTAATCCTAAAGCACGTATTCCTCAGGTTGAAATTATTGATTTTAGAAATTTTATTGGTCAACAAGAAGTTAGTAATTTCACACCATATTTACTAGATAAAATCCGAGATAGATTAGATAAGAAAGAGCAAGTGGTTCTTATGCTCAATCGTAGAGGTTATTCTAGTTTTATTATGTGTCGAAACTGCGGCTACGTTGATCAATGTCCTAATTGTGACATTTCTCTGACTTTACATATGGCTACAAAGACCATGAATTGTCATTATTGTGGGTTTGAAAAGCCTATTCCAAGAACATGTCCAAATTGCAATAGTAAAAGTATCTCTTACTATGGTACTGGAACCCAAAAAGCTTATGAAGAACTTTTGAAAGTTATCCCAGACGCAAAGATTTTACGGATGGATGTTGATACGACAAGGCAAAAAGGCGGTCATGAGTCTATTTTGAAGCGTTTCGGAAATCATGAAGCTGATATTTTATTGGGAACACAGATGATTGCTAAGGGATTGGATTTTCCAAATGTTACTTTAGTTGGAGTACTAAATGCAGATACTTCTCTGAATTTACCTGATTTTCGATCATCAGAGCGAACTTTTCAGCTATTAACTCAAGTGGCTGGACGTGCTGGGCGTGCTGAAAAAGAAGGAGAGGTTGTCATTCAAACTTATAATCCTAATCATTATGCTATTCAATTAGCCCAAAAGCAAGATTTTGAAGCTTTTTATCAATATGAAATGAATATCCGTCGACAACTTGGTTATCCTCCTTATTATTTTACAGTTGGTTTAACATTATCGCATAAAGATGAAGAGTGGTTAATACGAAAATCTTATGAAGTATTAAGTTTATTGAAGCAAGGCTTTAGTGATAAAGTAAAGTTGTTAGGTCCAACGCCAAAACCAATTGCAAGAACACATAACCTTTATCACTACCAAATTATTATCAAGTATCGATTTGAGGACAACCTTGAACTTGTTTTGAATCGCTTATTAGACATCACTCAAGACAAGGAGAATAGAGATCTTCGCTTAGCAATAGACCACGAACCGCAAAATATGATGTAGAATAGTGCTATGATATAATTGAAAAAAGAAAGACGAGGAAAAAGCAATGACAAAATTATTATTCATGGGTACCCCTGATTTTTCAGCGACGGTTTTAAAAGGTATTTTAGCAGATGGTAAGTATGATGTTTTAGCTGTTGTGACGCAACCAGATCGTGCTGTAGGTCGTAAAAAAGAAATTAAAATGACCCCTGTAAAAGAAGTGGCCTTGGAAAACAACATTCCTGTGTATCAGCCGGAAAAACTATCTGGAAGTCCAGAATTAGAGCAACTAATGACCCTAGGTGCAGATGGTATTGTAACAGCTGCTTTTGGTCAATTCTTACCAACAAAGCTTTTGGAATCGGTAGGTTTTGCAATTAATGTACATGCTTCTCTATTACCAAAATATCGTGGTGGGGCACCAATTCATTATGCCATTATTAATGGCGAAAAAGAAGCTGGGGTTACCATCATGGAGATGGTTGCAAAGATGGATGCAGGGGATATGGTATCAAAAGCTTCCGTTGAGATAACTGATGAAGACAATGTAGGGACAATGTTTGATAGACTCGCCGTTGTTGGTCGTGACCTTTTATTAGATACGCTTCCAGGTTATCTATCAGGTGATATTAAGCCGATACCACAAAATGAAGAAGAGGTAAGTTTTTCTCCTAATATTAGTCCAGATGAAGAGAGAATTGATTGGAATAAATCATCGCGCGACATTTTTAACCATGTTCGAGGGATGTATCCATGGCCAGTTGCACATACCCTTTTGGAGGGAAATCGTTTTAAACTTTATGAAGTAACAATGTCAGAAGGAAAGGGCTCACCGGGTCAAGTGATCGCTAAGACAAAGAACTCATTGACAGTAGCAACTGGTGACGGAGCTATTGAACTCAAATCAGTTCAACCAGCAGGGAAACCTCGTATGGATATAAAAGACTTTTTAAATGGTGTTGGTCGTAATTTAGAAATAGGAGATAAATTTGGCGAATGATTGGAAAAAGAGTGCGCGTGGTTTAGCTTTAATGACTTTAGAAGAAGTTTTTGATAAAGGAGCTTATTCTAATATCGCACTTAATAAGAGTTTAAAAAAATCTAGACTATCAGATAAAGATCGTGCCTTAGTAACAGAAATTGTCTATGGAACTGTGGCTAGAAAAATAACGCTAGAATGGTATCTATCACACTTTATAGTTGATCGTGATAAGCTTGAATTATGGGTATATCATCTCTTGCTACTGAGTCTTTATCAACTACTCTATCTGGACAACATCCCAGATCACGCTATTGTTAATGATGCTGTCACTATTGCTAAGAATCGAGGCAATAAAAAGGGTGCTGAAAAGTTAATTAATGCCGTTTTACGAAGAGTAAGTTCGGAGACGCTCCCTGAAATTGCATCAATAAAACGCCAAAACAAACGTTACTCTGTTGCTTATTCCATGCCAGTGTGGCTCGTAAAAAAATTAATTGACCAATATGGTGAGACAAGAGCTTTAGCAATTATGGAGAGTTTATTTGAGCGAAATAAAGCCAGTCTTCGTGTGACTGACTTATCGCAAAAACAAACTATTAAAGAAACTTTAAATGTTAGAGATTCACATATTGCAGAGACAGCTTTAGTTGCAGACTCAGGAAATTTTGCATCGACATCATTTTTCCAAGATGGCCTCATTACTATCCAAGATGAATCTAGTCAATTAGTTGCTCCAACACTCAAAGTCTCGGGTAATGACCAAGTATTGGATGCATGTAGTGCACCAGGAGGAAAAACAAGTCATATCGCCTCATATTTGACTACAGGGGCAGTAACTGCTTTAGATTTGTATGATCATAAATTGGAATTGGTTATGGAAAATGCAAAACGCCTAGGTCTGTCAGATAAGATAAAAACTAAAAAGTTAGATGCAAGTAAAGCTCATGAGTATTTTCCTGAGGATACTTTTGACAAAATTTTAGTAGACGCACCTTGTTCAGGTATCGGGCTAATTCGCCGTAAACCAGATATTAAGTACAATAAAGCTAATCAAGACTTTGAAGCCCTCCAAGAGATTCAATTGTCTATCCTATCTAGCGTTTGTCAAACGCTACGTAAAGGTGGTATAATAACCTATAGCACTTGTACCATTTTTGAGGAAGAAAATTTTCAAGTTATTGAAAAATTCTTAGAAAACCACCCCAATTTTGAGCAAGTAGAACTGAGTCATACACAAGAGGATATTGTAAAGAGAGGCTGTATTAGTATAAGTCCTGAACAATATCATACAGATGGCTTTTTTATTGGACAAGTCAAACGTATCTTGTAGTGTCTAGGAGGAAACTG
Organism: Streptococcus sp. 'group B'; assembly: GCF_002073795.1. NCBI lineage: Bacteria > Bacillati > Bacillota > Bacilli > Lactobacillales > Streptococcaceae > Streptococcus > Streptococcus sp. 'group B'. Next base: position 546,488 of record NZ_CP020432.1, read on the forward strand.
ACATCGTCAGAAAAAAATATATGGAAATATCTCTTTTAACAGATATTGGGCAACGTCGTTCCAATAATCAAGATTTTATTAATCAATTTGAAAATAAAGCCGGCGTCCCACTAATCATCTTAGCAGATGGTATGGGAGGACATCGTGCAGGAAATATTGCTAGCGAGATGACTGTAACTGATCTAGGAAGTGATTGGGCGGAGACAGATTTTTCTGAGTTATCAGAAATTCGTGATTGGATGCTTGTCTCTATTGAAACTGAGAATCGCAAAATATATGAATTAGGTCAGTCAGATGATTACAAAGGTATGGGAACTACCATTGAAGCAGTTGCCATTGTAGGAGATAATATTATTTTCGCACATGTAGGAGATTCACGTATCGGTATCGTTCGTCAAGGGGAGTATCATTTATTGACGAGTGATCATTCTCTTGTTAATGAATTGGTAAAAGCCGGCCAATTAACAGAAGAAGAAGCTGCTAGTCATCCTCAAAAAAATATTATTACGCAATCAATTGGTCAAGCCAATCCAGTCGAACCTGATTTAGGAGTTCATCTACTTGAAGAAGGTGACTACCTTGTAGTTAATAGTGATGGACTAACTAATATGTTGAGTAATGCCGATATTGCTACAGTACTAACACAAGAAAAAACCTTAGATGATAAGAATCAAGATTTAATCACTCTAGCAAACCATAGAGGAGGTCTTGATAATATCACTGTGGCACTAGTTTACGTTGAAAGTGAGGCGGTTTAATGATTCAGATTGGCAAATTATTTGCTGGTCGTTATCGGATCCTTAAATCAATCGGACGAGGTGGAATGGCGGATGTTTATCTAGCTCGAGATCTAATTTTAGATAATGAAGAGGTCGCAATAAAAGTATTGCGAACCAATTATCAAACAGATCAGATTGCGGTTGCTCGCTTCCAGAGAGAAGCACGAGCAATGGCTGAGCTGACACATCCTAATATTGTCGCTATTCGTGATATAGGTGAAGAAGACGGACAGCAGTTCTTAGTAATGGAATATGTTGATGGATTCGATTTAAAAAAGTATATTCAAGACAATGCACCCCTATCAAATAATGAAGTTGTTCGAATCATGAATGAAGTCCTTTCAGCCATGTCACTGGCACATCAGAAAGGTATCGTACACCGTGATTTAAAACCTCAAAATATTTTATTAACTAAAAAAGGGACTGTAAAAGTTACAGATTTCGGTATTGCGGTAGCGTTTGCTGAAACTAGTTTAACGCAAACGAATTCTATGTTAGGTAGTGTTCATTATTTATCGCCAGAGCAGGCGCGTGGTTCAAAAGCGACTGTTCAGAGTGATATTTATGCCATGGGAATCATGCTTTTTGAAATGTTAACTGGCCATATTCCTTATGATGGGGATAGTGCAGTTACTATTGCCCTACAGCACTTCCAAAAACCACTACCATCAATCCTTGCAGAAAATAAAAGCGTTCCACAAGCTTTGGAAAACATTGTCATTAAAGCAACAGCTAAAAAGCTAACAGATCGCTATAAGACAACTTATGAGATGGGACGTGATTTATCAACTGCTCTAAGCTCGACACGTCACCGTGAACCAAAACTTGTTTTTAATGATACTGAGAGTACTAAGACACTACCAAAAGTAACATCTACAGTATCATCTTTAACGACAGAACAACTGTTGCGTAATCAAAAACAGGCCAAAACAACAGAAAAAATAACTCCTGATTCTGCGAGTAACGATAAAACGAAGTCTAAAAAGAAGGCTTCTCATCGACTTCTTGGTACAATCATGAAATTATTCTTTGCACTCTGTGTTGTAGGAATAATTGTATTTGCTTATAAAATTTTAGTAAGTCCTACGACTATTCGTGTTCCAGATGTTAGCAACAAAACAGTAGCTCAAGCAAAAATGACATTGGAAAATTCTGGATTGAAAGTAGGAGCTATTCGTAATATTGAGAGTGATAGTGTTTCAGAAGGCCTTGTCGTAAAAACAGACCCTGCTGCAGGACGTTCTCGTAGAGAAGGGGCTAAAGTTAATCTTTATATTGCCACTCCAAACAAGAGTTTCACTCTAGGTAATTATAAGGAACATAATTACAAAGATATCCTCAAAGATCTTCAAGGCAAAGGTGTTAAAAAATCTTTAATCAAGGTTAAGCGTAAAATTAATAATGATTATACTACTGGTACAATCTTAGCACAGTCGCTTCCAGAAGGAACATCTTTTAATCCTGATGGTAATAAGAAATTAACACTTACGGTTGCTGTTAATGATCCAATGATTATGCCTGATGTAACAGGTATGACAGTTGGAGAAGTAATAGAAACCTTGACAGACCTCGGATTAGATGCAGATAATCTTGTCTTCTATCAAATGCAAAATGGCGTTTATCAAGCAGTAGTAACACCTCCATCTTCAAGTAAGATAGCAAGTCAGGATCCTTATTACGGAGGAGAAGTTGGATTAAGGAGAGGAGATAAAGTTAAGCTGTATCTTCTTGGTTCTAAAACAACAAATAACTCATCATCTACGCCAATAGATTCTTCGGCTTCAAGCTCAACAGGAACAACTACCTCGGATTCTGTAAGCTCATCAACGGATGCTAGCACTTCTGATAGTAGTAGCACTTCTACAAGTAGTTCAACACTACCAAGTGATAGTACAACTAATACAGGAACAGCTAACAATCCATTAACTCAATAAAATTAAAAAGAAGATGTTAAAGTCTTCTTTTTAATTTGCTATGGTAGAGACCATGCCTAGAAAGGTTCTGCCAATATGCCAAATTTTTCTCTCAATAATGGTGCAAAGTATAGGGCTTTTTGATAAAATACGTCATATAGAGTAATGGAAGGATTATTATGAAAAAATTTCAGTTTTTTCTACTTGTTGAAGCCGTTGTCTTAGTTATGGGATTAATGAAAATTTTATCAGATGACTGGACAAGTTTTATTTTTATTCTCGCTTTGATTCTTTTAGCCTTAAGATTTTATAACAACGATAGTCGTCATAATTTTCTGTTAACGACAAGTTTGTTATTACTATTTTTAATCTTTATGCTTAACCCTTACATTATTGCAGCCGTTGTTTTTGCAGTTTTGTATGTTCTAATCAATCATTTCTCGCAAGTTAAGAAAAAAAATCGTTATGCTTTGATTCAATTTAAGAACCATCAATTAGATGTTAAGACAACACGAAACCAATGGTTAGGTACTGATCAGCACGAAAGTGACTTTTATGCTTTTGAAGATATTAATATTATAAGAATCTCTGGGACTGATACAATTGATTTAACAAATGTTATTGTATCTGGGCAGGATAATGTTATTATAATTCAAAAAGTTTTTGGTGATACCAAAGTATTGGTTCCTTTAGACGTTGCCGTAAAGGCTGATATTAGTTCTGTTTACGGTAGTGTACAGTACTTTGATTTTGAGGAGTATGATCTAAGAAATGAATCTATAAAATTGTCACAAGAGGAAGAATATTACCTTTTGAAACGTGTCAAATTAGTTGTAAACACTATCGCTGGGAAAGTTGAGGTTAGTCGTAAATGAAAAAGCACCACTACTTTTTAGCTTTCTTCTATGGAAGTGTTATTATATTTGCCATTTGTTTTGTCATTATTGATAGTTTGGGTGTTAATTTGGTGCACCTCTATCAAACGTCTCGTTTGTGGCTGATTGAACAACTGATTTTCTCTATTTTCTTTCTATCTTTAGCGGTAACTATCCTTTTATTGCTAACTTGGTTTTTATTAGACGATAATAGTAAACGTCAAATTAACCATAATTTACGTCGCATTTTAAATAACCAATCAATAAATGTTACCGATGATGGTACTGAAATATCGACCAATATTCAACGGCTCTCTAAAAAAATGAATTTAATGACAGCAAGTCTACAATCTAAGGAAAATAGTCGTATTTTAAAAAGCCAAGAAATTGTGAAACAAGAACGTAAGCGTATTGCACGTGATTTACACGACACAGTTAGTCAGGATTTGTTCGCAGCTTCCATGGTTTTGTCAGGGATTGCACAGAATGTTTCTCAGCTAGACGTTGATCAGGTTGGCTCGCAATTATTAGCAGTAGAGGAAATGCTTCAGCATGCACAAAATGATTTGAGAATTCTGCTACTTCATTTGAGGCCAGTTGAATTAGAAAATAAGACCCTATCTGAAGGATTCAAAATGATATTGAAAGAATTGACCGATAAGAGCGACATTGAAGTTGTTTATCACGAATCAATTCTAACCTTACCCAAAAAGATTGAAGACAATATTTTTAGAATTGGTCAAGAATTTATCAGTAATACTTTAAAGCATTCACAAGCCAGTCGTCTCGAAGTGTACCTCAATCAAACAGAGAATGAATTGCAGTTAAAAATGATTGATAATGGTATTGGATTTGATATGGATTCTGTCTATGATTTAAGTTATGGATTAAAAAATATTGAAGATCGAGTAGAAGATTTAGCAGGAAATTTACAGCTTCTCAGTCAGCCTGGTAAAGGAGTTGCTATGGATATAAGATTACCTTTAGTAAATCAGAGTGAGGATAAAAATGGATAAAATAAAAATTGTACTTGTTGATGACCATGAGATGGTTCGTCTCGGTTTAAAAAGTTTTTTAAACTTACAAGCTGATGTTGAAGTAATAGGTGAAGCCTCAAATGGTTTAGAAGGCATAAAAAAAGCACTGGAGTTACGTCCAGACGTTGTTGTTATGGATTTAGTAATGCCTGAAATGGACGGTGTAGAAGCAACCTTAGCATTGTTGAAGGATTGGCCAGAAGCTGCTATTTTAGTCTTAACATCTTACTTGGACAATGAAAAAATTTACCCTGTTATTGAAGCAGGTGCCAAAGGCTATATGTTAAAGACCTCAAGTGCAGCAGAGATTCTTAATGCCATTCGTAAAGTTGCAAGGGGAGAACAAGCTATTGAAAATGAAGTAGATAAGAAAATTAAGGCTCATGATAAATGTCCAGCTTTACATGAGGGCTTAACAGCAAGGGAACGTGATATCCTTAATTTATTAGCCAAAGGTTATGACAATCAAAGGATTGCTGATGAATTATTTATCTCGTTAAAGACTGTTAAAACTCATGTTTCTAATATTTTGGGAAAACTAAATGTGGCAGATCGAACTCAAGCGGTTGTCTATGCTTTCCAACACCATTTGGTACCACAAGATGATGAATAAGTGATATAATAGAGACACTATGTTAATGAAAGTGGTTAGTCATGGACGCAAAAACTAAATATAAAGCAAAAAAAATAAAGGCGGTGTTTTTTGATATTGATGACACGCTTCGTGTTAAAGATACAGGTTATATGCCACCATCGATCTTAAAAGTTTTTAAAGCTTTGAAAGATAAAGGAATTGTTGTAGGTATTGCTTCAGGAAGGGCACGATATGGCGTTCCAAAAGAAGTTCAAGATTTAAATGCCGATTATTGTGTAAAATTAAATGGAGCTTATGTTAAGGACAAGGATAAGAATATCATCTTCCATCGTCCTATTCCTGCTGAATATGTAGAGCAATATAAGAAATGGGCAGACACTGTTGGTATTAAGTACGGTTTAGCTGGTCGTCATGAGGCAGTTTTATCAGATCGTGATGATTTGGTAAATGATGCGATTGATATTGTGTATTCTGATCTCGAAGTTAATCCAGATTTCAATAAAGAACATGATATTTATCAGATGTGGACGTTTGAAGATAAAGGAGATAGCCTTCATCTACCTGAACCGTTAGATGAACATCTTCGCTTGATACGTTGGCATGATCATTCTTCAGATGTTGTGTTAAAAGGAACATCGAAGGCTTTAGGTGTTTCTAAAGTTGTTGAACATTTGGGCTTAAAGCCAGAGAATATCTTGGTTTTCGGAGATGAGCTCAATGATTTAGAACTCTTTGATTATGCTGGACTAGCTGTGGCGATGGGAGTGTCACACCCAGAAGCTCAAAAAAAAGCAGATTTTATCACAAAAAAAGTAGAAGAAGATGGCATTTTGTATGCCCTGGAGGAACTAGGTTTGATAGAAAAAGAATTAACATTTCCACAAGTAGATATTGAAAATACAGAAGGTCCTGTGGCTGTCATTAAAACAAATCACGGGGATATGACTGTAAAACTCTTCCCGGATCATGCTCCTAAAACGGTAGCAAACTTTATTGGTTTAGCTAAACAAGGTTATTATGATGGTATTATCTTCCATCGTATTATTCCAGATTTTATGATTCAGGGTGGTGATCCAACTGGTACAGGTATGGGTGGTGAATCTATCTATGGGGAAAGTTTTGAAGACGAATTTTCCGAAGAATTATATAATGTTCGCGGAGCTCTTTCAATGGCTAATGCTGGACCAAATACGAATGGCAGCCAATTTTTCATCGTCCAAAATACAAAAATTCCTTATGCGAAAAAGGAATTAGAGCGAGGTGGTTGGCCAACACCAATTGCTGAGTTGTATGCTGGACAAGGTGGTACACCGCATCTAGATCGTCGCCACAGTGTATTTGGACAATTAGTAAACCAAAGTTCTTTTGAGGTACTTGATGAGATTGCGGCAGTAGAGACTGGTTCTCAAGACAAACCATTGGAAGATGTTGTTATTTTAACGATTGAGGTTAAAGAATAAAATGAAGATTGGCGATAAGTTAAAGGGAACAGTCACTGGCATTAGGCCTTATGGAGCCTTTGTTTCTCTTGAGGATGGTAGGACTGGACTTATCCATATTTCTGAAATTAAAACAGGTTACATTGATAATATTTATGATGTTCTTAGTGTAGGTGATGAAGTCTATGTTCAGGTTATAGATGTAGATGAATTTACACAAAAAGCAAGTTTATCGCTTCGGACCCTTGAAGAAGAAAGACATCATATTCAGCATCGTCATCGATTTTCTAACAATCGTCTTAAGATAGGTTTCAAACCACTTGAGGAAAATTTACCTAGTTGGGTTGAGGAAGGTCTAGCCTACTTGAATAATAAATAAACAAAAACCTAGATTTGATTAATGACAAGTCTAGGTTTTAAATATTTAAAAGTAGCAGTGAATATTATACTTGCTAAAAATAGCTTGATAATCGAGTAGATCCTCTGGGTGTAGTGCAGCGATCTCTTCCATTTCATATTGACGATTAAGTAATCGATATTTGTTTTGTCCAAATTGGTGGAAAGGTAAGAGTTGCACTTGACGGATATCTAGGCGATCAAATAAACAAGCAAATTCTTCAGCATCTTCTAATGAATCGTTAAAATTAGGTATGACAGGAATACGTAGCACAATCGTTTTACCGTTGGCAAAAGCATAATGAATGTTTTTGATGATTGAAGCATTCTTAACCATCGTCTTTTCTTGGTGTTTGAGGCTATTGTAATGTTTTAAATCGGTGTAAATAAAATCAACGTATTGGATAAGGTCTATGAATTGTTCATGTCTAGTATAAGCAGTTGTTTCAATAGCCGTGTGGATTCCCAGTGATTTAGCACGTTTTAAAATTGCCTTGGCAAATTCAAATTGTGCAAATATTTCACCGCCAGATAGCGTTATGCCCCCACCAGATTCTTCGTAAAAATCAATATCTTTTAAAACCTCTTCAATAATATCATCAACCGATTTTTCTTCGCCCACGATGACGCTTTCATTAGTAATGGCATCTCTCATTGTTTCTGGAACCATTTTTTGCGACTCGGGATTAGCACACCAAGGACATCTAAGAGGACAACCCTTTAAGAAAACGGTTGTTCGAATACCTGGACCATCGTGAATACTAAAATGTTGAATGTTGAACACAATACCTTTTTCATTTGTCATATTATTTTCCTCAATTTCATTTTAAGTATACCTTTTATACGTAACAAAGTCAATTACGAATGAAAGTTTATTGAACTTGTTTAATAAATAAAAAATGATAAAATAGAAAGGAGGTGTTTCATGAATAGATTAGAAAATATTATTAGTTTAGTATCCCAGTACCAAAAAATAGATGTTAATACACTCTCGGAGTTGTTGCAAGTTTCTAAAGTAACCATACGTAAAGATTTAGATAAACTAGAAGGCAAAGGGCTTTTGCATAGAGAGCACGGTTATGCAGTTTTAAACAGTGGGGATGATCTTAATGTTAGGTTATCTTTTAACCATAAAACTAAAAAAGAAATTGCTGCCTTAGCTGCAAATATGGTGTCTGACAATGACACTATCTTAATAGAATCAGGCTCTACTTGTGCTCTTTTAGCGGAAAATATCTGTCAGACAAAGCGAAATGTCACTATTTTGACCAACTCTTGCTTTATTGCTAACTATTTACGAGAGTATGATTCATGCCAAATTGTCTTACTTGGTGGTGAGTATCAATCAAGTTCACAGGTTACGGTAGGTCCTCTCTTGAAAAAGATGATTTCACTTTTTCATGTCTCGTTAGCTTTTGTTGGGACTGATGGTTTTGATCCAAAACTAGGATTTATGGGTAGAGATTTAATGCGTTCTGAAGTTGCACAAGAGATGGCGAATGCTGCCGATGAAGTCATTATTTTAACAGATTCTAGTAAGTTTAATCAGACTGCATTGGTGGAACAGCTTCCGTTGTCAACTGTATCACAAGTTATTACAGATAAACATCCAAATTCGGATATTGCTAACTTGTTCCAAGAAGCAGAGATTACCATTCAATCTTTATTACAAGTACCATAAAAGAGGCTATTTTTCTTACATTTTGCACATTTGTGGCGATAATAGATAAAGTGTCATGTCAAATTGCACAGATGTAACCTTTTTGTTAAACTGAAGCAAATGCTGAAAGGTTATGAGTATGAAATTAGAGCGTCAAAAATTGTTAGCTAAAGTAGCTTACCTTTACTATATGGAAGGGAAAAGCCAATCTGAGATTGCCAATGAATTAGGAATTTATCGTACAACAATAAGTCGTATGTTAGCCAAAGCGAGAGAAGAAGGTCTTGTTAGAATCGAAATTTCAGATTTTAATCCAGAAATTTTTCAGTTAGAATCCTATTTTAAAAGTAAGTATCACCTTAAAGATATTGAGATTGTTTCTTCGCGAAAAGATAGCGATACTTCAGAGATAGAGAAGGATTTAGCACATGTAGCTGCAGCTATGATTCGAAAAAAAATTAAAGAGAATGACAAGGTGGGGATTGCTTGGGGGAGGACACTTAGTAAAGTAGTTGAAGCAATGCGTCCTCATCCGGTTTCTCAAGTTTCTTTTGTTCCTTTGGCCGGAGGTCCAAGTCATATTAATGCACGCTATCACGTTAATACTCTGGTTTACGAAATGTCAAGGCGTTTCCAAGGAAGTTGTACTTTCATTAATGCAACTCTAGTTCAAGAAAACGCTAATTTAGCGAAAGGAATATTAACTTCAAAATATTTTGAGGGGCTAATGGATAATTGGGAAAAACTTGATGTGGCAATTGTGGGCGTTGGTGGTAAACCTAAAAGCAATGAACAACAGTGGCTTGATCTTTTAAATCAAGAAGATTTTCAATGCTTGGATGAAGAAGCAGCTGTAGGTGAAATTACTTGTCGTTTTTTTAATCATTCAGGTGATTCTGTGAATCAACATTTAGCTAAAAGGACAATAGGAATTACCTTAGAACAACTACAGAAAGTTCCTAATAGAATAGCGGTTGCTCATGGCAATTATAAGGCTGCGGCACTCTTAGCCGTTTTAAAAAAGGGGTATATTAATCATTTAGTTACTGATTTTTCCACAGCCTTAAATATTTTAAGATTAGATAAAGACACCTTTGTGGATACTATGTATCAAAAGAGCTAGGATTTATTCCTAGCTCTTTTAATAATGTTTCTATTACCAAGTGAATTGTTATAGAATAAGCACAAAAGTGCGCTATTATCATAAAGGGCACAAGGTCTATTGACGACGATTAAGGGACATGTTACATTTGTTTTGCGAAAGAAAATTAGAACCTTTTGTAAGAAAGTTTAAACTTATAAAAAATCATTAAAGCGGAGGTGCTTATGGAAATCATAGTCGCAGACCAAATTATTATGGGGCTCATTTTGAATGCTGGGGATGCTAAACAACATATCTATCAAGCCTTAAAACTTGCAAAAGAAGGAAATTTTGCAGAAAGTAAAATTGAAATAGAACTAGCAGATAGTGCACTCCTAGAAGCTCATAATCTTCAAACACAATTCCTTGCACAAGAAGCAGGAGGGACAAGGACAGATATCTCAGCACTCTTTATTCATTCTCAGGATCATTTGATGACAAGTATTACTGAGATTAACTTGATTAAAGAAATTATTGATTTACGCCAGGAATTACATATTCAAAAATAAGTAAAGGGGATCAAATATGATAAAAATTGGTTTATTCTGTGCAGCAGGTTTTTCAACAGGTATGTTAGTAAACAATATGAAAATCGCAGCGGATAAAGAAGGGATAGAGGCACATATTGAAGCTTATTCACAAGGAAAAATTGCAGATTATGCTAAAGATTTAGATGTTGCATTACTTGGTCCACAAGTTAGCTATACTCTAGATAAATCAAAATCAATCTGTGATGAATACGGTGTACCGATAGCAGTTATTCCAATGGCAGATTATGGTATGTTGGATGGTGTAAAAGTTTTGAAACTTGCTTTGAGTTTATTGGAAACAAGAAAAGAGGCTTGATATGTCAAAGTTTGATAGTCAGAAAATAATTACTCCGATTATGAAGTTTGTCAATATGCGAGGGATTATTGCACTCAAAGATGGCATGCTAGCAATTTTACCACTAACAGTTGTTGGGAGTCTCTTTTTAATATTAGGGCAGCTTCCATTTAAAGGTCTTAATCAAGCCATAGCTAATGTTTTTGGACCAGAATGGACAGAACCATTTATGCAAGTTTATTCAGGAACTTTTGCGATTATGGGCTTGATTTCCTGTTTTGCAATTGCTTATGCTTATGCTAAAAATAGTGGTGTAGAACCGTTACCTGCTGGCGTTTTATCACTTTCGTCTTTCTTTATTTTAATGAAATCATCTTATATTCCTGTAAAAGGAGAAGCAATAGCGGACGCTATTTCTAAGGTTTGGTTTGGCGGTCAGGGGATTATTGGAGCAATTATTATTGGCTTAGTAGTTGGTGCTATCTATACATGGTTTATCCAACATCATATTGTTATAAAAATGCCAGAGCAAGTACCACAGGCAATAGCAAAACAATTTGAAGCTATGATTCCAGCTTTTGTTATCTTTCTTTTATCGATGATTGTTTATTTGATTGCTAAGGTAACAACTGGAGGTACCTTTATTGAGATGATTTATGATATCATTCAAGTACCGTTGCAAGGCTTAACAGGCTCACTTTATGGAGCAATTGGGATTGCTTTCTTTATTTCATTCTTATGGTGGTTTGGTGTCCATGGCCAATCTGTGGTGAATGGTATTGTGACTGCTTTGTTACTATCCAATTTAGATGCCAATAAGTCTTTATTAGCAGCAAATCGCTTAACATTAGATAATGGCGCTCACATTGTAACACAGCAGTTTTTGGATAGTTTCTTGATTTTATCGGGCTCAGGAATAACTTTTGGACTAGTTATTGCGATGCTTTTTGCAGCAAAATCAAAACAATACAAGGCACTTGGGAAAGTGGCCGCTTTTCCCGCAATTTTCAATGTTAACGAGCCAATCGTCTTTGGCTTTCCAATCGTAATGAATCCTGTGATGTTTCTGCCTTTTATTTTAGTACCAGTTTTGGCAGCTTTAATTGTTTATGGAGCTATTGCGGTTGGTTTTATGCAACCATTCTCAGGTGTTACTTTACCATGGAGTACTCCAGCAATTATTTCTGGATTCATGGTAGGTGGTTGGCAAGGTGCACTCGTCCAAATAGTCATTTTAGCTATCTCAACTGCTGTTTACTTCCCATTCTTTAAAATCCAAGATAATATTACTTACAAAAATGAATGTGAAATGGAAAGGGGATAGCTAGCAGATAAGAGGTTGAGGTGTGTAATGCACCTTAACCTTTTTCTAAAAATGCACATTTGTGCAACTTTAGATGTAGCATTCTATTCTTTATTTTCTTCTTGTTATTTTAGGATTTAGGTGCTATTATATTTACGAAGAAAAACTTTTTAGTTTCGAAAGAAACAAGCGGAGGCTGTTATGACCAAACAATTACTCACTCAAAAATATACAAATGATGTTCAACAAAATTCTCAAAAGCATTTTGGCTATTTGACAGAGCGCATGTATTCTTATCGCGATAAGGTTCTTGATAAGAAACCATTCATAGATGCAGAACGTGCTATCTTGGTAACTGAAGCCTATCAAAAGCATCAGGAAAAACCTAATGTTTTAAAGAGAGCTTACATGTTGCAAAATATTTTGGAAAAAATGACAATCTATATTGACGATGAGACAATGATTGTCGGTAACCAAGCTTCATCTGATAAAGATGCTCCTATTTTTCCAGAATACACTCTAGAATTTGTTGTAAATGAACTAGACCTTTTTGAAAAACGAGATGGTGACGTCTTTTACATTACAGAAGAAACCAAAGAACAAATTAGAAATATTGCACCTTTCTGGGAAAATAATAATTTACGGGCTCGTGCGGGCGTTATGCTTCCAGAAGAAGTTCAAGTTTATATGGAGACAGGCTTCTTTGGGATGGAAGGTAAGATGAATTCTGGGGATGCTCACTTAGCTGTTAACTATCAGAAGTTACTAGAAGAAGGGCTTATTGGCTTTGAAAAAAAAGCAAGAAAAGCTAAAGCTGACTTAGATTTAACAAAGCCTGAGAGTATTGACAAATATCATTTCTATGATTCTATTTTAATTACAATAGAAGCTGTTAAAACCTATGCAGAGCGTTTTGCTATCCTAGCAAAAAAACAAGCTAAAACAGCAAATACTAAGAGACGTCAGGAATTGTTAGATATCGCTAGTATTTGTGAACGAGTGCCATATTACCCAGCTGAAACGTTTGCAGAAGCTGTTCAATCGGTTTGGTTTATTCAGTGTATTCTTCAAATAGAATCAAACGGTCATTCTCTATCTTATGGACGCTTTGATCAATACATGTATCCATATGTTAAAGCTGACTTAGAAGCTGGACGTGAGACTGAGGATTCGATCGTTGAGCGCCTAACTAACCTATGGATTAAAACAATAACTATTAATAAGGTTCGCAGCCAAGCTCATACGTTTTCGTCTGCTGGTAGTCCTCTTTACCAAAATGTAACGATTGGAGGACAAACCCGACATAAGGAAGATGCTGTTAATCCTTTATCATTTCTAGTACTAAAATCAGTCGCTCAGACACACTTACCACAGCCTAATCTAACGGTTCGTTATCATGCTAACCTAGACAAGTCATTCATGAACGAAGCTATTGAAGTTATGAAATTAGGTTTTGGTATGCCAGCTTTTAATAATGATGAAATTATTATTCCATCATTTATTAAAAAAGGAGTTTCCGAAGAAGATGCCTATGATTATTCAGCGATTGGTTGTGTTGAAACAGCAGTTCCTGGGAAATGGGGTTATCGTTGTACCGGCATGAGCTATATCAACTTCCCTAAAGTGTTATTAATTACAATGAATAATGGCATTGACCCGGCTTCTGGGAAGAGATTTGCGCCTTCTTATGGGCATTTCACCCAGATGACCTCATATAAAGAACTTAAAGAAGCTTGGGACAAAACACTTCGTTACTTAACTCGAATGAGTGTTATTGTTGAAAATGCTATTGATATTAGTCTCGAAAGAGAAGTACCTGATATTCTTTGTTCAGCTTTAACTGATGATTGTATTGGACGAGGTAAGCATTTAAAAGAAGGTGGTGCAGTATATGACTACATATCTGGTCTACAAGTTGGAATCGCTAATCTTTCAGACTCACTTGCTGCGCTTAAAAAATTAGTATTTGAAGAAAAACGCCTAACCACATTAGAAGTATGGCAAGCATTGCAGAGTGATTACGCAGGTCCGCGTGGTGAAGAAATTCGTCAAATGTTGATCAATGAAGCACCAAAATATGGAAATGATGATGACTACGCGGATAGTTTAGTACGTGAGTGTTATGATGTTTATGTTGAAGAAATTGCTAAATATCCCAACACACGCTATGGACGTGGACCAATCGGTGGTATTCGCTATTCAGGAACGTCCTCTATTTCAGCAAATGTAGGTCAAGGACGAGGTACTTTAGCAACTCCAGATGGTAGACATGCAGGAACTCCATTAGCTGAAGGTTGTTCACCATCTCATAATATGGACAAAAAGGGACCTACCTCTGTTTTGAAATCAGTTTCGAAGTTACCAACTGATGAGATTGTCGGCGGTGTACTCCTTAACCAAAAAGTCAACCCTCAAACCTTGGCAAAAGAAGAAGATAAACAAAAATTAATTGCCTTACTTAGAACATTCTTCAATCGCCTTCATGGTTACCATATCCAGTATAATGTTGTCTCACGTGAGACTTTGATTGATGCTCAGAAGCACCCTGAAAAACACCGCGATTTGATTGTGCGTGTAGCAGGTTATTCTGCATTCTTTAATGTCCTATCTAAGGCAACTCAAGATGATATTATTGCACGTACAGAACATGCTCTTTAGGAGATTATTATGGAATTTTTACTTGACACTTTAAATTTAGAAGCTATAAAAAAATGGCATCATATACTGCCACTAGCAGGTGTAACTTCAAATCCCACCATTGCTAAGAAAGAAGGAGATATACATTTTTTCCAACGCATTCGTGATGTTCGAGAAATTATTGGATGTGAAGCAAGTTTGCATGTTCAAGTAGTGGCCAAAGATTATCAAGGGATACTGGATGATGCTGCTAAAATACGCCAAGAAACGGATGATGACATTTATATCAAGGTTCCAGTTACGCCAGATGGATTAGCAGCAATTAAAACGTTAAAAGCAGAAGGTTATAATATTACAGCCACAGCAATATACACCAGTATGCAAGGTCTTTTGGCTATATCAGCTGGAGCAGACTACCTAGCACCTTACTTTAACCGAATGGAGAACCTTGATATTGATGCGACACAAGTTATTAAGGAATTAGCGCAAGCAATAGAGAGGACAGGTTCTTCTAGCAAAATTTTAGCAGCTAGTTTTAAAAACGCTTCACAAGTAACGAAGGCCTTATCACAGGGTGCTCAATCAATCACCGCGGGACCAGATATTTTTGAATCAGTCTTTGCGATGCCATCTATTGCAAAAGCTGTTAACGACTTTGCAGATGATTGGAAAGCCAGTCAACACTCAGAACATATTTAACAGAGAACGCCAACTTTTGAGGCTGTATCTTTAACATAAAATTTTTTAAAGAAGAAAGAGGTTGAGAATGAAAGTTTTCGCAAGTCCATCGCGCTATATACAAGGAAAGGATGCTTTATTCCAAAGTATTGAACATATCAAATCTTTAGGTCAGACTCCACTTATCCTTTGTGATGATGTTGTTTATAATATCGTTGGAGAAAGGTTTTTATCTTATCTACAAGACGATTTGTTACCACATCGTGTCTCCTTTAACGGAGAAGCATCTGATAATGAAATCAATCGTGTCGTTGCTGTTGCAAAAGAAAAGAATAGTGACCTTATTATTGGACTTGGGGGTGGAAAAACTATTGACTCTGCAAAGGCAATTGCAGATAAAGTTAATTTACCAGTGATCATTGCACCAACAGTAGCTTCAACAGATGCCCCAACATCAGCGTTATCAGTAATCTATACAGATGAAGGAGCTTTTGAAAAATATATTTTTTATTCAAAGAATCCAGACTTAGTTTTGGTCGATACTCAAGTCATTGCTCAAGCGCCAAAACGTTTACTAGCTTCTGGGATTGCAGATGGCTTAGCTACTTGGGTTGAAGCGAGAGCAGTCTTACAAAAAAATGGGATAGCGATGGCTGGCGGTAGACAGACTTTAGCGGGCGTGGCAATTGCTCAAGCATGTGAGCGTACTTTATTTAATGATAGTTTACAAGCTTTAGCGGCTTGTGATGTCAAAGTGGTTACAAAAGCTTTAGAAAATGTTATTGAAGCTAATACCTTACTTAGTGGTTTAGGTTTTGAAAGCGCAGGATTAGCTGCAGCTCATGCTATTCATAATGGTTTTACTGCCTTGAGTGGAGATATTCATCACTTAACCCATGGTGAAAAAGTTGCCTATGGAACGTTGACACAACTTTTCCTCGAAAATAGACCAAAGGAAGAAATTGATCGCTACATTAATCTTTACCAAGCGATTGGAATGCCAACTACACTTGCAGAACTCCATTTGGGTGATGCAACATATGAAGAACTTTTAAAAGTTGGTCAGCAAGCAACAATTGAAGGTGAAACAATACATGAAATGCCATTCAAAATTAGTGCAGAGGATGTCGCTGCAGCCCTGTTAGCAGTTGACCGCTATGTTTCAAATCATCAATAAAAACAATAGAACCAAGTGAAATTGCTTGGTTCTATTTGTCGTTTTAATATTTTAACTAAATAGGGCTTACTAGTATTTAAAGAGATATAAACTAAAAAAGATCAGACAACATATCTAATCTTTTTTAGTTATCGTTTACTGAAGATTAAAGTTATTCAAAATCATACAGGCTTGTTGATAAGTAACGTTCGCCATTATCAGGGAGAAGAGCTAAAACCTTTTTCCCTTTTCCTAGTTGTTTGGCCACTTCAATAGCAGCATAAATAGCAGCTGAAGCAGAAATTCCTGCGAGGAAACCTTCTAGTCCGCCGATGATACGTCCTGTTTCAATAGCATCGTTAGATGTAACGCGAATGATATGATCATAAGAATCTGTAGCCAATGTTTCTGGAATGAAACCTGCAGAAATCCCTTGTATTTTATGAGGCCCAGGTTGCTCACCAGAAAGGATTGCAGATTCATCAGCTTCTACAGCATAAATAGCGACATCAGGATTGACTTTTTTTAATGCACGAGAGACACCAGTAATTGTCCCACCAGTTCCCACACCTGCGATAAAAGCATCTAAACCTTTTTCACCAAAAGTCTCGATAATTTCCCTACCAGTCGTTTTTTCGTGGATTTCTGGATTGGCTTGATTATTAAATTGCAGGGGTAGCCAAGCATTTTGCTCTGCAGAAATTTCTTTTGCCTTAGCAATAGCTCCCTTCATCCCTTCACTACCAGGTGTTAGTACTAATTGAGCACCATAGGCTTGAATGATTTTACGACGTTCAATTGACATGGTTTCTGGCATAACAATAATAACATTATACCCTTTAGCTTTTCCTACCCAAGCCAAACCGATACCTGTATTACCAGATGTAGGTTCTACGATTGTATCTCCGGCTTTAAGAATCCCTTTTTGCTCTGCATCTTCAATCATAGCTAGAGCGATACGATCTTTGACAGATGAACCTGGGTTAAAGGATTCTAACTTAACGTACACCTCTGCAGCTCCTTCTGGAACAATATGATGTAATTGAATAATGGGTGTATTTCCGATTAAGTCTGTAATAGAATTATAAATTTTTGACATAAGCTATACCTCTTCATGACATTGGTTAAGAATATTATAAAACTCACATTGATTAAAGTAAAATATCAATTCTTTATCAAGTGATAGCTATTATTTATCGGTTTCAGCCTTAAAGGGAATTTCAACAATTTGACTCCCTTCTTCAGTTAACAAAGCTTTTCCTTGGTAGAACTCTGTCAAATTAGTTATTGTGTGTTCAAATTCCTTAGGGTCAACGTATATTTTACAGGTTACAGCTTCTAAAAATTCTGTTTCAAACTCCTGAAGGTGGTGCTCTTTTAGGAAGTTGTCAAAAGTTTGATATTGAGGATAAGTTAATTGAATACGAATACCAATTTGTTCTTTAACTTCTACTACCCCGATCTCTTTGATGGCATTAGCTACGCTACCAGAGTAGGCACGAATAAGCCCCCCTGTGCCTAATTTGATACCTCCAAAATACCGTGTAACGACGGCAACAACATTTGTCAGGCCTTGCTTTTCAAGTACGGTTAGCATAGGGATACCTGCTGTACCACTAGGTTCACCATCATCACTAGATCGTTTTATATCCCCTTTTTCGCCAATAACCATAGCTGAACACGAATGATTGGCTTTGTAGTGCGCTTTCTTGATTTGCGTAATATAATTACGCCCCTCCTCTTCGGACTCTACTCGCTTTAGATGACAAATAAATCGCGATTTTTTAATTTCTTCTTCGACAATTCCGTCTGATTTTATCGTTTTATAGTTCATAGAGAAATTTTACAAAAATTCTTCAAATTTAGCAAAAAAATCCGAATGAAATAATATGGAAAATTATTTAGGTAGACTTTGGACAAAAGCACAATTATCTGAGCAACTTAGAAAAATTGCAATTAACTTGCCATCTTTTATAAAGAAAGGAAGCGACTATATTTGTACTCGATGCTCTAGTTCTGTTGCCAAAAATTGCCAATTACCAACTGGAAATTATTATTGTAGAGAATGTATAGTTTTTGGAAGAGTTACTAGTAATGAAAATTTATATTATTTCCCACAAAAAACATTTTCTAAAACGAATTCTTTAAAATGGAAAGGGGGACTGACACCTTATCAAAATGAGGTTTCAGAAGAGTTGTTGAAAGGTATTTCAAGTAAGGAAAATCTTCTTGTTCATGCTGTGACAGGGGCTGGTAAAACAGAAATGATATACCACTCTATCGCCAAAGTAATTGATACTGGAGGGAGCGTTTGTATTGCCAGTCCTAGAATTGATGTTTGTTTAGAATTGCATAAGCGACTTTCAAACGATTTTAGATGTGCCATAACATTAATGCATGGAGAATCTCCTTCTTATCAGAGATCCCCTTTAACTATTGCCACAACACATCAATTGTTAAAATTTTATCATGCTTTTGATTTGCTAATTGTTGATGAAGTTGATGCTTTTCCATATGTCGACAACCCGATACTATACCATGGTGTAAAACAGGCCTTAAAGAAAAACGGAACAAGTATTTTTCTGACTGCAACTTCAACGACTGAGTTAGAAAGAAAAGTTGCAAGAAAAGAACTAAAAAAATTACATCTAGCTAGGAGATTTCATGCCAATCCGTTAGTGATACCCGAGATGGTTTGGGTAAGTGGTATCCAGAAAAGCTTGCAGACACAAAAACTACCTCCCAAATTATATCAGCTGATAAATAAACAGCGACAAACGAGATATCCTTTGTTATTATTTTTCCCCCATATTGCAGAAGGTCAGGTATTCACCGAAATGTTAAGACAAGCCTTTCCTATGGAAAAAATTGGTTTTGTTTCAAGTAAGAGCACATCTAGGTTAAAGTTAGTGCAAGATTTTCGAGATAACAAATTGTCTATCCTAGTATCAACTACCATTCTAGAGAGAGGAGTAACTTTCCCTAGCGTCGACGTTTTTGTTATACAAGCAAATCATCATTTGTTTACGAAAAGTTCCTTGGTACAAATTTCAGGAAGAGTTGGAAGAGCATTAGAAAGACCCGAAGGGCTCCTTTACTTCCTTCATGATGGGAAAAGTAAATCGATGCACCAAGCCATAAAGGAGATTAAAAACATGAATCATATAGGAGGATTTTAATGACTTGTTTGTTATGTCATGAAATAGATTTATCGCAATTAACTTTTGTGGAACTTATACTTCTAAAACCAAAGCAAAACGTAATTTGTCAAACGTGCAAGGGTAGTTTTGAAGCACTTAGTAGGGAGATGGGTTGCCAAACATGTTGCAAGCAAATCCTCCGAAAACAATGTCAAGATTGTATTTATTGGGGTAAAAAGGTATAGAGGTAAATCATTTTTCCCTTTATAGATACAATGAAGCAATGAAAAAAATATTTTTCTCTTTTTAAATTTCAAGGGGATTATTTGTTGAAAGATGTTTTTACAAAAGAAATAAAGGCTGCTCTAAAAAGGTATAAGGGCTACACTATAGTGCCAGTTCCCTTGAGTCATGAAGGATACCAAAATAGGCAATTTAATCAAGTGATTGCTTTTCTACAATCGGCAAATATACCTTATAAAAATATTCTTTCTAAAAAAGATGGAGGTAAGCAATCGGCTAATAATAAAGAAGAAAGACTCAAACAAGTTCAGCAATTTACATTAAAAAATGAGGCTGAGTTAAGGGATAACCTTTTAATTGTTGATGATATTTATACAACAGGCGCAACAATAGCACAAATCAGGAAACTATTAGAAGAAAAAGGTATAAAAAATATAAAAAGTTTTTCATTAGCACGCTAAAATCTTGCAAATTTTCATGAAAGCGGTTATAATAAGAATATAGAAAGCGTTAACAACGCAAGAAAGAGGTACTCATATGATTAAATACAGTATTCGTGGTGAAAACATCGAAGTAACAGAAGCTATTCGTGAGTATGTTGAGACCAAACTCTCTAAAGTTGAAAAATACTTTAATGAAGAACAAGAATTAGATACTAGAGTCAACCTCAAAGTATACAGAGAGAAGACCGCAAAAGTTGAAGTAACAATCTTAATAGATTCTATTACTTTACGAGCAGAAGATGTTTCACAAGATATGTATGGGTCAATTGACTTAGTTGTTGATAAAATTGAGCGTCAAATTCGTAAAAATAAAACTAAAATTGCGAAAAAATATCGTGAAAAAATTCCAGCAAGTCAAGTTTTCACAACAGAATTTGAGGCTGAGCCAGATGAAGAAGCAGTAAGCCAAAGAATTGTACGTACTAAGAATGTTAATCTAAAACCAATGGATGTTGAGGAAGCATTGTTGCAAATGGAACTTTTAGGTCATGATTTCTTTATCTATACAGATGCAGAAGATAATACGACAAATGTCCTTTACAAGCGTGAAGATGGCGAACTAGGTTTAATTGAAGCTAAAGGAAATTAACTTTGTAACATAATTTAAAAAATCTCAGAGTTTTTTCTGAGATTTTTTTAAAACCTATTGACAACAAATAAAAAATTATAGTATACTAAATGAGTTCTTAAGCGAACCTAATATTGTATTATCATTTTATAAACAACTTAAAAAAAGTGGTTGACAAAGCAGAATAAGTTTGCTAGAATATAGAAGTTGTCTCAAGAGAGGCAAAGACCTTTGAAAACTGAACAAGACGAACGAATGTGCAGGGTGGATTTACATTGTAAATCCGTCAATGACAAAAAACAATAAATCTGTCAGCGAGACAGAAAAGAGCAAAGCTCAAACTTTTAATGAGAGTTTGATCCTGGCTCAGGACGAACGCTGGCGGCGTGCCTAATACATGCAAGTAGAACGCTGAGGTTTGGTGTTTACACTAGACTGATGAGTTGCGAACGGGTGAGTAACGCGTAGGTAACCTGCCTCATAGCGGGGGATAACTATTGGAAACGATAGCTAATACCGCATAAGAGTAATTAACACATGTTAGTTATTTAAAAGGAGCAATTGCTTCACTGTGAGATGGACCTGCGTTGTATTAGCTAGTTGGTGAGGTAAAGGCTCACCAAGGCGACGATACATAGCCGACCTGAGAGGGTGATCGGCCACACTGGGACTGAGACACGGCCCAGACTCCTACGGGAGGCAGCAGTAGGGAATCTTCGGCAATGGACGGAAGTCTGACCGAGCAACGCCGCGTGAGTGAAGAAGGTTTTCGGATCGTAAAGCTCTGTTGTTAGAGAAGAACGTTGGTAGGAGTGGAAAATCTACCAAGTGACGGTAACTAACCAGAAAGGGACGGCTAACTACGTGCCAGCAGCCGCGGTAATACGTAGGTCCCGAGCGTTGTCCGGATTTATTGGGCGTAAAGCGAGCGCAGGCGGTTCTTTAAGTCTGAAGTTAAAGGCAGTGGCTTAACCATTGTACGCTTTGGAAACTGGAGGACTTGAGTGCAGAAGGGGAGAGTGGAATTCCATGTGTAGCGGTGAAATGCGTAGATATATGGAGGAACACCGGTGGCGAAAGCGGCTCTCTGGTCTGTAACTGACGCTGAGGCTCGAAAGCGTGGGGAGCAAACAGGATTAGATACCCTGGTAGTCCACGCCGTAAACGATGAGTGCTAGGTGTTAGGCCCTTTCCGGGGCTTAGTGCCGCAGCTAACGCATTAAGCACTCCGCCTGGGGAGTACGACCGCAAGGTTGAAACTCAAAGGAATTGACGGGGGCCCGCACAAGCGGTGGAGCATGTGGTTTAATTCGAAGCAACGCGAAGAACCTTACCAGGTCTTGACATCCTTCTGACCGGCCTAGAGATAGGCTTTCTCTTCGGAGCAGAAGTGACAGGTGGTGCATGGTTGTCGTCAGCTCGTGTCGTGAGATGTTGGGTTAAGTCCCGCAACGAGCGCAACCCCTATTGTTAGTTGCCATCATTAAGTTGGGCACTCTAGCGAGACTGCCGGTAATAAACCGGAGGAAGGTGGGGATGACGTCAAATCATCATGCCCCTTATGACCTGGGCTACACACGTGCTACAATGGTTGGTACAACGAGTCGCAAGCCGGTGACGGCAAGCTAATCTCTTAAAGCCAATCTCAGTTCGGATTGTAGGCTGCAACTCGCCTACATGAAGTCGGAATCGCTAGTAATCGCGGATCAGCACGCCGCGGTGAATACGTTCCCGGGCCTTGTACACACCGCCCGTCACACCACGAGAGTTTGTAACACCCGAAGTCGGTGAGGTAACCTTTTAGGAGCCAGCCGCCTAAGGTGGGATAGATGATTGGGGTGAAGTCGTAACAAGGTAGCCGTATCGGAAGGTGCGGCTGGATCACCTCCTTTCTAAGGATAAGGAAACCTGCCATTTGCGTCTTGTTTAGTTTTGAGAGGTCTTGTGGGGCCTTAGCTCAGCTGGGAGAGCGCCTGCTTTGCACGCAGGAGGTCAGCGGTTCGATCCCGCTAGGCTCCATTGAATCGAAAGGTTCAAATTGTTCATTGAAAATTGAATATCTATATCAAATTCCACGATCTAGAAATAGATTGTAGAAAGTAACAAGAAAATAAACCGAAAACGCTGTGAATATTTAATGAGTTTTCTAGTTTTAAAGAAACTAGTTTAATAAGGTTAAGTTAATAAGGGCGCACGGTGGATGCCTTGGCACTAGAAGCCGAAGAAGGACGTGACTAACGACGAAATGCTTTGGGGAGCTGTAAGTAAGCGCTGATCCAGAGATGTCCGAATGGGGGAACCCACTAGTTAATGACTAGTATCCATATCTGTTAAGGATATGAGAAGGAAGACGCAGTGAACTGAAACATCTAAGTAGCTGCAGGAAGAGAAAGCAAAAGCGATTGCCTTAGTAGCGGCGAGCGAAACGGCAGGAGGGCAAACCGAAGTGTTTACACTTCGGGGTTGTAGGACTGCGATATAGGATTAATCATTATAGAAGAATTACCTGGGAAGGTAAGCCAAAGAGAGTAACAGCCTCGTATTTAAAATGATAGATTAACCTTAGCAGTATCCTGAGTACGGCGAGACACGCGAAATCTCGTCGGAATCTGGGAGGACCATCTCCCAACCCTAAATACTCTCTAGTGACCGATAGTGAACCAGTACCGTGAGGGAAAGGTGAAAAGCACCCCGGGAGGGGAGTGAAATAGAACCTGAAACCGTGTGCCTACAACAAGTTCGAGCCCGTTAATGGGTGAGAGCGTGCCTTTTGTAGAATGAACCGGCGAGTTACGATATGATGCGAGGTTAAGTTGAAGAGACGGAGCCGTAGGGAAACCGAGTCTTAATAGGGCGCCATAGTATCATGTTGTAGACCCGAAACCATGTGACCTACCCATGAGCAGGTTGAAGGTGAGGTAAAACTCACTGGAGGACCGAACCAGGGCACGTTGAAAAGTGCTTGGATGACTTGTGGGTAGCGGAGAAATTCCAAACGAACTTGGAGATAGCTGGTTCTCTCCGAAATAGCTTTAGGGCTAGCGTCGATGTTAAGTCTCTTGGAGGTAGAGCACTGTTTGGGTGAGGGGTCCATCCCGGATTACCAATCTCAGATAAACTCCGAATGCCAACGAGATATAATCGGCAGTCAGACTGCGAGTGCTAAGATCCGTAGTCGAAAGGGAAACAGCCCAGACCACCAGCTAAGGTCCCAAAATATATGTTAAGTGGAAAAGGATGTGGGGTTGCACAGACAACTAGGATGTTAGCTTAGAAGCAGCTATTCATTCAAAGAGTGCGTAATAGCTCACTAGTCGAGTGACCCTGCGCCGAAAATGTACCGGGGCTAAAACATATTACCGAAGCTGTGGATGACACAAAAGTGTCATGGTAGGAGAGCGTTCTATGTGTGAAGAAGGTGTACCGTGAGGAGCGCTGGAACGCATAGAAGTGAGAATGCCGGTATGAGTAGCGCAAGACAGGTGAGAATCCTGTCCACCGTAAGACTAAGGTTTCCAGGGGAAGGCTCGTCCGCCCTGGGTTAGTCGGGACCTAAGGAGAGACCGAAAGGTGTATCCGATGGACAACAGGTTGATATTCCTGTACTAGAGTATATAGTGATGGAGGGACGCAGTAGGCTAACTAAACCAGACGATTGGAAGTGTCTGGTCAAACAGTGAGGTGTGATATGAGTCAAATGCTTATATCTTTAACATTGAGCTGTGACGAGGAGCGAAGTTTAGTAGCGAAGTTAGTGATGTCACACTGCCAAGAAAAGCTTCTAGCGATACATATACTCTACCCGTACCGCAAACCGACACAGGTAGTCGAGGCGAGTAGCCTCAGGTGAGCGAGAGAACTCTCGTTAAGGAACTCGGCAAAATGGCCCCGTAACTTCGGGAGAAGGGGCGCTGATTTTAGATCAGCCGCAGTGAATAGGCCCAAGCAACTGTTTATCAAAAACACAGCTCTCTGCTAAATCGTAAGATGATGTATAGGGGGTGACGCCTGCCCGGTGCTGGAAGGTTAAGAGGAGTGCTTAGCGTAAGCGAAGGTATGAATTGAAGCCCCAGTAAACGGCGGCCGTAACTATAACGGTCCTAAGGTAGCGAAATTCCTTGTCGGGTAAGTTCCGACCCGCACGAAAGGCGTAATGATTTGGGCACTGTCTCAACGAGAGACTCGGTGAAATTTTAGTACCTGTGAAGATGCAGGTTACCCGCGACAGGACGGAAAGACCCCATGGAGCTTTACTGCAGTTTGATATTGAGTATCTGTACCACATGTACAGGATAGGTAGGAGCCTATGATAACGGGACGCCAGTTTCGTTTGAGGCGTTGTTGGGATACTACCCTTGTGTTATGGCTACTCTAACCCAGATAGGCAATCCCTATCGGAGACAGTGTCTGACGGGCAGTTTGACTGGGGCGGTCGCCTCCTAAAAGGTAACGGAGGCGCCCAAAGGTTCCCTCAGACTGGTTGGAAATCAGTCGTAGAGTGTAAAGGTATAAGGGAGCTTGACTGCGAGAGCTACAACTCGAGCAGGGACGAAAGTCGGGCTTAGTGATCCGGTGGTTCCGTATGGAAGGGCCATCGCTCAACGGATAAAAGCTACCCTGGGGATAACAGGCTTATCTCCCCCAAGAGTTCACATCGACGGGGAGGTTTGGCACCTCGATGTCGGCTCGTCGCATCCTGGGGCTGTAGTCGGTCCCAAGGGTTGGGCTGTTCGCCCATTAAAGCGGCACGCGAGCTGGGTTCAGAACGTCGTGAGACAGTTCGGTCCCTATCCGTCGCGGGCGTAGGAAATTTGAGAGGATCTGCTCCTAGTACGAGAGGACCAGAGTGGACTTACCGCTGGTGTACCAGTTGTCTTGCCAAAGGCATCGCTGGGTAGCTATGTAGGGAAGGGATAAGCGCTGAAAGCATCTAAGTGCGAAGCCCACCTCAAGATGAGATTTCCCATGATTTTATATCAGTAAGAGCCCTGAGAGATGATCAGGTAGATAGGTTAGGAGTGTAATTGTGGTGACACATTTAGCGGACTAATACTAATAGCTCGAGGACTTATCCAAAAAGAGATATTGACAACGTTACGGTTTCTTGTTAGACTATAGATATTCAATTTTGAGTGAATAAGACTCAATAGTTAAGTGATAATTGCCTAGGAGATACACCTGTTCTCATGCCGAACACAGAAGTTAAGCCCTAGAACGCCGGAAGTAGTTGGGGGTTGCCCCCTGTGAGATAAGGTAGTCGCTTAGCTATAATCCGCCATAGCTCAGTTGGTAGTAGCGCATGACTGTTAATCATGATGTCGTAGGTTCGAGTCCTACTGGCGGAGTAGATAAAGGAGACTAACTTTGGTTAGCCTTTTTTTATTGGAATTATTATTCCTTAAGGTCGGCTAGCATCTTAATTGTCCGAATTTGTCAGTGATACCAAGTAGTTACGATTAAAATTGAAAAAACTATCCTATGTTCTAAATAAAATCGTCCTAAGTAAACTTACTTAGGACGATTTGTTATCTATCTAATAGTGTAAGTAGTGTAATAGGTACTATTTTTGGAAGAATGTTTCATATAGTGCTTTAATAGCTCTTTTTTCATCCTTACTGTCTATAACGAACATAATGGAGACTTCGCTTGAACCTTGTGATATCATGTTGATATTGATTTTTTCTCTTGATAAGGCTTGTGTCGCTGTTGCAGTGACTCCAATCTGACTTTTCATATTTTCACCTACAATTACGATTGTAGATAAATTGTGTTGGATGTCAACGTAATCTACTTCTAGTTTACGAGTTAGGTAATTTAAGATTTCTTGTTCTTTGATTGGTGTCAATTCTTTTTCACGTAAGACAATGGATAGATCATCTATGCCAGTTGGCATATGTTCAAAACTAATATTTAAATCCTCTAAAATTTGTAGTACTTTTCGGCCGAAACCTACTTCTCTATTCATTAAGTATTTAGATACGTTTATGCTAGCAAAACGGCTATCAGAAGCGATCCCAGTTACTGCTATGTTACTACGAGTATGCTTTAAAACTATTTTTGTACCAGGCTGTTGGGGATTATTTGTATTTTTAATAACAAGAGGGATTCTGCCACGATAGGCAGGAAGTAAAGCTTCATCATGTAAAACCGAAAAACCCGCATAGGCTAATTCACGCATTTCTTTATAAGTAAGCTCAGGGATAGCGTGAGGGTTCTTAACTACACCTGGATGCGCTGCAAATATACCATCAACATCTGTGAAGTTCTCATAAAGGTCTGCTTTTATGCCTGCTGCAATTAGGGATCCAGTAATGTCAGATCCCCCTCTTGAAAAGGTACAAATTTGGTTATCTTCTGTGACTCCAAAAAATCCAGGGATAACAAGAACCTCATTGTATAGACATAAGTTCTCAATCTTATCATAACTTCCTGGAATAATTCGTGCATTACATGGTTCTTTAGTTACAATAATTCCTGCTTCGTTTGGATGAACATATCTTGCAGGAATGTCATTTTGATTAAAAAACGTTGCAACTAACTTTGCGTTGTTATCTTCACCGGCTGCTAAAAAACAATCATATAAAAACTGATTATTTTCTATGGGAAGTGAAGCTAGCTGCTCTATAGAGCGAGTAATTTCTTCTGCAATAGTGCTTCCTAAAGACAAATCACTAATAATTTCTTGATAACGATTGATAATCCAAGTTTGGTCTTTAACAATATCTTTACCGTTAATATAATTTTGATAATATTGTATCAAAGCATCTGTCATTTTTAAGTCTTCTTCGTAGCGTTTCCCTGGAGCTGAAACGACAATAAACCGTCTAGTGTAGTCTGATTTGATAATATTTAGTACTTTGTATAATTGTTGGGAAGATGCTAAAGAGCTTCCTCCAAATTTGACTACTTTCATAGGTTACCTCAAGAATGAATTTTAGATAAATTATAACAAAAGTCAGAAAATTTGTCATTACCTCTAAATTTAAAAGAATGATATAATAGTTACATGTGTAAATATAAAGCAATAATATTTGATATGGATGGTGTTCTATTTGACACTGAATTATTTTATTATAAAAGGCGAGAGCGTTTTTTAAAACAACATGGAATTACAATTAACCATTTACCAATGAATTTTTTTATTGGAGGAAATATGAAGCAGGTTTGGAAATCTGTTTTAGGTGATCAATATGATACCTGGGATATTGATAAGCTCCAACAAGATTATAGTCGCTATAAAGAGGATAATCCCTTGCCATACAAAGATTTAATTTTTCAGGATTGTAAAAGAGTCATTGAAAAGCTTCATCACAAAGGCTATCTTTTGGGTCTAGCTTCAAGTTCTACTAGACATGATATCATGTTAGCATTAGAAAGTTTTAATCTGGATACATATTTTAAGGTAATTCTGTCTGGTGAGGAATTTTCAGAAAGTAAACCTAATCCAGCTATTTATAATAGAGCAGCAGAACTTTTAGATATTCCTAAACAGCAAATTCTTATTGTAGAAGACAGTGAGAAGGGGATTGCAGCTGGCATTGCAGCTGGTATTGATGTGTGGGCTATTGAAGACAAATACTTTGGAATGAATCAGTCGCAGGCTAATGTATTAGTGAGCGATCTGAGTCAATTTTTTGTGAAATTAGATAACTATTAAAAACGGGAGGTTTAATTCCGTTTTTTTTATTTTTTATCTTGCCATGAAAGCTAGGTTTATGATAAAATACAAAGCATGATAATTTGATAATCAAATTATTTTTTATTTTTCTTTCACTCTTAAAGAGAGGAGACGTTTTGAAGTTCGAAAATATAATATATGGTATTGATGGCAGCGTGGCCACTATTATGCTTAATCGACCAGATATTTCAAATGGTTTTAACATCCCAATGTGTCAAGAAATTATTGATGCAATAAGGCTTATGTCTGAAAATAAAGATGTCATGTTTTTAGTGATTGAAGCACAAGGACCAATCTTTTCAATCGGAGGAGATTTAAAAGTGATGAAAGATGCTGTTGAGAGCGATGATATTAGCTCATTAACTAAAATTGCTGAGTTAGTTAATCAGATATCGTATGATCTACTACAGCTAGAGAAACCTGTTGTTATGTGTGTAGATGGGGCTGTAGCTGGTGCCGCAGCTAATATTGCATTAGCAGCTGATTTTGTTATCGCAAGCAAGAAGAGTAAATTTATCCAGGCTTTTGTGGGTGTCGGTTTAGCTCCAGATGCAGGAGGTTTATTGTTACTTAGTAAATCAATCGGTATAACTCGTGCAGTGCAACTAGCTTTAACTGGAGAAAGCTTATCTGCTGAAAAAGCTGAAGCTTTGGGAATTGTTTATAAACTTTGTGAATCAGATAAAATAGGTAAAATTAAGGATCAACTATTAAAGCGTTTAAGTAGACATTCTATAAACTCATATCAAGCCATAAAATCATTAGCTTGGGAAGCTGCTTTTAAAGATTGGGAACAATATAAAAAGCTTGAATTACAGTTACAAGAATCATTAGCCTTTAAGCAAGATTTTAAAGAGGGTGTTCGGGCACACGCTGATAGAAGGCGTCCTAATTTTTTAGGCAAATAGTTTGAAAATCAAATTATTTAAGATTAAAGTCTTGCAAATAAGTTTGAACTTTGATATAATTTGACTATCAAAGTTTAATGTGAGGTGGTGATATCTTGGAATACGATCAGATTAATAGTTATTTAGTTGACATTTTTAATAGAATCATGATTATTGAGGAAATGAGTTTAAAGACTAGCCAATTTAGCGATGTATCTTTAAAAGAAATGCATACTATTGAAATTATTGGGAAACATTCTGAGGTAACTCCTAGCGATGTCGCTCGAGAATTAATGTTAACTTTGGGAACTGTAACAACCAGCCTTAATAAGTTAGAAAAAAAAGGCTACATTGAGCGTAAACGGTCAAGTATTGATCGTCGAGTTGTTCACTTGAGTCTTACTAAGAGAGGTAGGTTATTAGATCGATTGCATAGTAAATTTCATAAATCTATGGTATCTCATATTATTGAAGACCTAGGCGAAGAAGACATAAAAATGTTGACGAGCGCTTTAGGGAATCTTCATAAATTTTTGGAGGACTTAGTCTAGTGGTTTTTGCTAAAATTAGTCAACTTGCACATTATGCACCTTCTCAAATCATTAAAAATGAGGATTTATCATTAATCATGGATACCAGTGATGACTGGATTTCGTCACGTACTGGTATAAAACAACGTCATATTAGTAAAAATGAAACAACAGCTGATTTGGCAAATAAGGTCGCAGAACAACTTATTGAAAAATCCGGTTATTCCGCTAGTCAAATTGACTTTATTATTGTTGCAACGATGACACCAGACTCTATGATGCCTTCTACTGCCGCAAGAGTGCAAGCTCATATTGGAGCGAGTAATGCTTTTGCCTTTGACTTGAGTGCAGCATGTAGTGGTTTTGTTTTTGCCTTGTCTACCGCCGAAAAATTGATATCATCAGGTAGCTATCAAAAAGGTTTAGTAATAGGAGCAGAAACTGTTTCTAAAGTATTAGACTGGACTGATAGAGGGACAGCAGTTTTATTTGGAGATGGAGCTGGAGGTGTCTTGCTAGAAGCTTCTAAGGAAAAACATTTTCTTGCAGAGTCTCTCAATACAGATGGTAGTCGTCAGGGACTTCAATCTAGTCAAGTCGGGTTAAATTCACCTTTCTCAGATGAAGTACTTGATGATAAATTTTTGAAAATGGATGGTAGAGCAATCTTTGATTTTGCTATCAAAGAAGTTTCAAAAAGTATCAATCATCTTATAGAAACATCCCATTTGGAAAAAGAAGATATTGATTATCTTTTCTTACACCAAGCGAATCGAAGGATTTTAGATAAGATGTCTCGAAAAATTGATATAGCACGTGATAAATTTCCAGAGAATATGATGGATTATGGTAATACTAGTGCAGCTAGTATCCCTATTTTACTTTCAGAATCTTATGAGAACGGTTTGTTGAAACTAGATGGTAACCAAACAATCCTCTTATCGGGTTTCGGTGGAGGTTTGACATGGGGAAGTCTAATTGTTAAAATTTAGTTATATATAGTGCATAGCACATTTATAAAAGATTATTTAAAATTTAAGGAGCTAAAAATGGCAGTATTTGAAAAAGTACAAGAAATTATTGTTGAAGAACTTGGTAAAGATGCAGAAGAAGTAACGTTGAACACTACTTTTGACGATCTTGATGCTGATTCGCTTGATGTTTTCCAAGTGATTTCAGAAATTGAAGATGCATTTGATATCCAAATTGAGACAGAAGAAGGACTAAATACTGTTGGTGATTTAGTTGCTTATGTTGAAGAAAAAGTAAAATAATTAAGTCGTAAGAAAAAAAGAAGCAAGTGATAATAAAAGATATTCTTACCAAATCACTTATTAGAGTGAGTATTCAATCAATCGTTGATCGGTACTCACTCTTCTTCTTATCAATATAGTTTGATTGTCAAATTATTAATTTTAGGAAAGAAAAATGAAAACACGTATAACAGAATTACTAAATATAAAATATCCAATTTTTCAAGGGGGTATGGCGTGGGTCGCTGATGGAGATCTTGCAGGAGCTGTTTCTAAGGCAGGTGGTCTAGGTATTATTGGTGGAGGAAATGCCCCTAAAGAGGTTGTCAAAGCAAATATTGATAAAATAAAATCTATGACTGATAAACCCTTTGGTGTGAATATTATGCTTTTATCACCTTTTGTAGATGATATTGTTGATTTGGTTATTGAAGAAGGTGTAAAAGTTGTAACGACTGGTGCAGGTAATCCTGGTAAGTACATGGAACGCTTTCATGAAGCAGGTATAACAGTAATCCCTGTTGTTCCTAGTGTTGCATTAGCAAAACGTATGGAGAAATTAGGGGCTGATGCTATCATTACAGAAGGAATGGAAGCGGGTGGTCACATCGGGAAGCTGACCACGATGACATTAGTGCGACAGGTTGTTGATGCTGTTACAATTCCAGTCATTGCCGCAGGTGGTATAGCAGATGGGCGTGGGGCTGCTGCGGGTTTCATGTTAGGAGCTGATGCTGTTCAGGTAGGAACTCGTTTTGTTGTTGCTAAAGAATCTAATGCTCACCCTAATTACAAAGCAAAAATTTTAAAAGCAAAAGATATCGACACTGCTGTTTCTGCTCAGGTAGTAGGTCATCCAGTTCGTGCCTTAAAAAATAAACTAGTAACAACCTATAGCCAAGCAGAAAAAGATTATTTAGCTGGCCGTATTTCAATCAATGAGATTGAAGAATTAGGAGCGGGAGCTCTTCGCAATGCAGTTGTTGATGGGGATGTTATTAATGGTTCAGTTATGGCAGGACAAATTGCAGGATTAATTAAATCAGAAGAGACTTGTCAAGAGATTCTTGAAGATATTTATTCAGGAGCGCGTCAAGTTATTCTTTCTGAGGCAAGCCGCTGGTCAGATTTATAAATACAAATAAGGAGACACTATGAATAAAGTTGCATTTCTATTTGCTGGTCAAGGTGCTCAAAAGTTAGGAATGGCTAGAGATTTATATGAAACTTTCCCGATTGTTAAAGAAACTTTTGATAAGGCAAGTCATGTTTTAGGATATGATTTGAGAGAATTGATTGATAAAGACTTAGACAAATTAAATCAGACGAAATATACGCAACCAGCTATTTTAACGACTTCGACTGCTATTTATTGTTTAATTCTTAAAGAAATTGGACTTAGACCAGATATGGTTGCAGGACTTTCTTTGGGAGAATATAGTGCTTTAGTTGCTTCAGGTGCTATAAGATTTGAAGATGCTGTAGTACTTGTTTCTAGACGAGGCCAACTAATGGAAGCAGCAGCACCTGCTGGTAGTGGCAAAATGGTAGCGGTTTTAAATGCTGATCGTCAAATAATTGAAGATGCTTGTAAGAAGGCTTCTCAGTTTGGTATTGTTAGTCCTGCAAATTATAATACTCCAAAGCAAATTGTTATAGGGGGAGAGTCAATCGCTGTAAATGCAGCTGTAGAAGAACTAAAACAACAAGGAGTAAAACGTTTAATTCCTCTGAATGTTTCAGGTCCTTTTCACACTGCTTTATTGAAACCTGCAAGTCAGAAATTGAGCGATGTTTTAGATAAAGTTCATTTTTCAGTTTCTGAAATCCCTGTAATTGGAAATACAGAGGCGCAGATAATGAAAAAAGACGATATCAAATCTTTATTGGCACGCCAAGTTATGGAACCTGTACGCTTTGATGAGTCTATTGAAACCATGAAAAAAATGGGAATGACACAGGTTGTTGAAATTGGTCCAGGGAAGGTACTCTCAGGTTTCTTGAAAAAAATAGATAGCTCATTGTCAGTATATTCTGTTGAAGATAAAATTGGATTTAATAATCTTAAGGAATTAAACTAGGGGAAAATATGCAATTAAAAGATAAGAACATTTTTATTACGGGTTCAAGTAGAGGAATCGGCCTTGCAATTGCCCATCAATTTGCACAATTAGGTGCTAATATTGTTTTAAATGGACGTTCTGAAATATCAGAAGACTTAATAGCTGAATTTGCTGATTATGGTGTAAAAGTTATTGCTATTTCAGGAGATGTTTCTTCTTTTGAAGATGCTAATCGCATGATTAAAGAAGCTATTGCAAGTCTAGGTAGCGTGGATGTGCTTGTTAACAACGCTGGTATTACTAATGATAAATTGATGCTTAAAATGACTGTTGAAGATTTTGAGAGCGTTCTTAAAATTAATTTAACAGGTGCATTTAATATGACACAATCAGTCTTGAAACCGATGACAAAAGCGCGTCAAGGTGCTATTATTAATATCTCTAGCGTCGTTGGATTAACTGGAAATGTAGGGCAAGCTAATTACGCAGCCTCTAAAGCAGGTTTAATTGGCTTTACAAAATCAGTTGCCAGAGAAGTAGCAGCACGAGGCATTCGTGTCAATGCCATTGCTCCAGGCTTTATCGAATCTGATATGACAGATGTTATCCCAGAAAAAATGCAAGAAGCTATTTTAGCTCAAATTCCAATGAAACGTATTGGAAAAGGTAAAGAAGTAGCGCAGGTAGCGTCTTTCTTAGCAGAACAAGAATACCTTACAGGACAAGTTATTGCCATTGATGGCGGTATGACGATGCAATAATAAAGAGGAAATAATATGACATTACAGCGAGTAGTAGTAACAGGTTACGGTGTAACCTCACCTATTGGAAACACACCAGAAGAATTTTGGAATAGCCTTAAAGAAGGAAATGTTGGTATTGGACCTATCACTAAATTTGATTCAAGTGATTTCATGGTCAAAAATGCTGCTGAAATTCATGATTTTCCATTTGATAAATATTTTGTCAAAAAAGATCTGAACAGATTTGATATGTATTCCCTTTATGCCTTATATGCTTCAAGTGAAGCTATTCAACATGCTAATTTAAATTTAGATGAAATTGATGCAGATCGATTTGGTGTCATCGTTGCATCAGGTATTGGAGGGATTCAAGAGATTGAAGAACAAGTGATTCGTCTTCATGAAAAAGGGCCAAAACGCGTAAAACCAATGACGCTTCCAAAAGCTCTACCAAATATGGCAGCTGGAAATGTTGCGATGAGGTTAGGCGCTCATGGTGTATGTAAATCAATTAATACAGCTTGTGCTTCTTCTAATGATGCTATTGGAGATGCTTTCCGTAATATAAAATTTGGTATTCAAGATATTATGGTAGTCGGTGGTGCAGAAGCTGCTATTACAAAATTTGCCATTGCTGGATTCCAAAGTCTTACAGCATTATCAACAACTGAAGATCCATCAAGAGCATCTATTCCATTTGATAAAGATCGCAATGGATTTATCATGGGAGAAGGTTCTGGAATGTTGGTCTTAGAAAGTTTAGAACACGCTGAAAAACGAGGAGCTACTATTCTTGCAGAAGTTGTTGGTTATGGTAACACTTGTGACGCATATCATATGACTTCACCACATCCAGAAGGTTTAGGAGCCACTAAAGCTATTCAACTTGCACTGGCTGAAGCTAATATTAAACCTGAAGAAGTTAACTATGTAAATGCTCATGGAACTTCAACACCTGCTAACGAAAAAGGAGAGAGTCAAGCTGTTGTTGCTGCACTTGGGACAGACGTTCCAGTTTCTTCGACTAAATCTTTTACTGGTCATCTTTTGGGTGCCGCAGGAGCTGTTGAGGCAATTGCAACTATTGAAGCGATACGTCATAGTTATGTTCCAATGACTGCTGGAACAACAGAATTATCAGAAGATATTACAGCGAATGTTATTTTTGGTCAAGGGCAAGACGCTGATATTCGTTATGCCATTTCAAATACATTTGGTTTTGGAGGACACAATGCAGTTCTGGCCTTCAAACGCTGGGAGGATTAAATTGGATATTCAAGAGATTAAGGATTTAATGACTCAATTTGATGAGTCAAGTCTGAGAGAATTTTCATTCAAAACAAGTGACGGTGAGCTGTCTTTTAGTAAAAATGAGGGAAAAGCTCCACTTGTACCAACTATGTCTCCTATGAGTCATCAACCTGAAGCGACTCCAACTATAGCAACTCCTGTCTCTAATGAAGCAGGTGAGCAAACGAAACAAGCTACTGAAGTAGTTTCAGAAATCCCAGAGTCGACTGTGACTGTTGCAGAAGGTGACGTTGTCGAAAGTCCTTTAGTTGGGGTTGCTTATTTAGCTTCTGGACCAGATAAACCTAACTTTGTTTCAGTAGGTGATAGCGTGAAGAAGGGACAAACTTTGATGATTATTGAGGCAATGAAGGTGATGAATGAAGTGCCTGCCCCTCATGATGGTGTAGTTACTGAAATTCTTGTAGCCAATGAAGAAGTTATTGAATTTGGTAAAGGATTGGTACGAATCAAATGATTGATATAAAAGAAATTCGTGAGGCTTTACCTCACCGCTATCCAATGTTATTAGTGGATCGTGTTTTAGAGGTATCAGAAGATGAGATAGTCGCTATCAAAAATGTTAGTATCAATGAGCCTTTTTTCAATGGTCATTTTCCAGAATATCCTGTAATGCCAGGCGTTTTAATTATGGAAGCTTTGGCTCAAACTGCAGGTGTTTTAGAATTATCTAAAGAAGAAAACAAAGGAAAGCTTGTTTTTTATGCAGGTATGGATAAAGTGAAATTTAAAAAGCAAGTTGTTCCAGGAGATCAATTAGTTATGACTGCTAAGTTTGTCAAACGTAGAGGAACTATAGCCGTTGTTGAAGCAATAGCAGAAGTTGATGGGAAATTAGCTGCCAGTGGAACGTTAACATTTGCAATAGGTAATTGAAGATAGTATTGAATTTAGAGGGAGAGAAGCATCAAAAATGTTTAAGAAAATATTGATTGCTAATCGCGGAGAAATTGCAGTACGTATCATTCGTGCAGCCCGTGAAATGGGAATTTCGACAGTTGCTATCTATTCGGAGGCTGACAAGGAATCATTGCACACAATTTTAGCAGATGAAGCTATTTGTGTTGGACCAGCCAAATCAGCAGAATCTTATTTAAACGTTAATGCTATATTATCTGCTGCTATTGTGACTGGAGCGGAAGCTGTTCATCCAGGTTTTGGGTTTTTGAGTGAAAATTCTAAATTTGCTACTATGTGTGAAGAGATGAACTTAAAATTCATTGGTCCATCTGGAGAAGTTATGGATAAAATGGGTGATAAAATCAATGCTCGTGCAGAGATGATAAAAGCTGATGTTCCGGTTATCCCAGGATCAGATGGTCAAGTTACAAGTGTAGAAGAAGCTGTATCAATTGCTGAGGAAATCGGCTATCCATTGATGTTAAAAGCCTCAGCCGGTGGCGGTGGAAAAGGAATTAGGAAGGTCAAATCAGCAGATGAATTGAAGCCTGCTTTTGAGTCTGCTTCACAGGAGGCTTTGGCTGCGTTCGGTAATGGTGCTATGTATATTGAAAAAGTTATATACCCAGCTAGACATATTGAAGTACAAATACTTGGAGATAGCTTTGGTAAGATAGTTCACCTAGGAGAACGTGATTGTTCTCTGCAGCGTAACAATCAGAAGGTATTGGAAGAAAGTCCGTCTGTGGCAATAGGTAACACTCTGCGTCAACAAATTGGTGAAGCAGCTGTTCGTGCAGCTGAGGCTGTATCTTATGAAAATGCAGGAACAATTGAGTTTTTATTAGATGAGAATAGCGGACAGTTCTATTTCATGGAAATGAATACTCGTGTTCAAGTAGAACACCCTGTTACAGAATTTGTAACGGGTGTTGACATCGTTAAAGAGCAGATTCGTATCGCTGCTGGAATTCCTTTATCAGTTTCTCAAAATGATATTAAGTTAACTGGTCATGCGATTGAATGTCGTATTAACGCAGAGAATCCACAATTTAATTTTGCGCCATGTCCAGGTACCATTAATGGGTTACATCTACCTGCTGGCGGTATGGGCTTACGTGTCGATTCAGCGGTTTACACAGGCTACACTATTCCTCCTTATTATGATAGTATGATTGCGAAAGTAATTGTTCACGGAGAAAATCGTTTTGATGCACTTATGAAAATGCAACGTGCCTTATATGAGCTTGAAATTGATGGTATTATAACAAATACAGAATTTCAAATGGATCTCATTTCTGATAAAAAAGTCTTGGCTGGAGATTATGATACTTCATTCCTGATGGAAGACTTTTTACCAAGGTATTATGGTAACAATCAATAGGAGGGAAGATGGCTTTATTTAGTAAAAAGGATAAATATATCCGTATTAGTCCAAACAAAGCATTAGGGTCTTCTGATAAACGTAGTCTTCCTGAGGTTCCTGATGAACTCTTTGCTAAGTGTCCTTCTTGTAAACATATGATTTATCAGAAAGATTTAGGATTAGCAAAGATTTGTCCAGCTTGTTCTTACAATTTTAGAATTTCAGCGCAAGAACGTCTGTTGCTAACAGTTGACGAAGATAGTTTTGAGGAATTATTTACAGGGATTGAAACTAAGGATCCTTTGAATTTTCCAAACTACCGTGAAAAACTGGCTGCTACACGTCAAAAGACTAACTTAGATGAAGCGGTGGTGACAGGTTTAGCTAAAATAAAAGGACAAACTACGGCCTTAGCTATTATGGATTCTCATTTTATAATGGCGTCTATGGGAACGGTTGTAGGCGAAAAGTTGACAAGATTATTTGAGCTAGCAACTGAAAAGAAATTACCTATTGTTATTTTTACAGCGTCAGGGGGCGCCAGAATGCAAGAAGGTATTATGAGTTTGATGCAAATGGCAAAAGTATCGGCAGCAGTTAAACGCCATTCTAACCAGGGATTGTTTTATTTAACAATTTTAACAGACCCAACAACCGGCGGCGTTACTGCGAGTTTTGCTATGGAAGGTGATATTATTCTGGCTGAGCCGCAAGCGTTGGTTGGTTTTGCTGGTCGTCGTGTTATCGAAACAACGGTGAGAGAAGATTTACCTGAAGGCTTTCAAAAGGCAGAGTTTTTGTTAGAACATGGTTTTATTGATGCTATTATAAATCGAACAGAATTACGCGACTGCATTGCTCAACTAATTGCTTTCCATGGAAATGAGGTTGGTCATGAATAATGATGTGACAAGAATTTTAAAAGATGCGCGTGATCAAGGGAGGCTAACTGCTCTTGACTACGCTGAATTGATTTTTGATAATTTTATGGAACTTCATGGTGATCGCCAGTTCGCAGATGACAAATCAATTATAGGAGGTTTGGGGTACTTGGCAGGGCGTCCTGTGACGATTGTCGGTATTCAAAAAGGTAAGAACCTTCAAGATAATTTAGACCGTCATTTTGGTCAACCACATCCTGAAGGTTATCGTAAGGCTTTACGTTTAATGAAACAAGCTGAGAAGTTTGGAAGACCTGTTATAACCTTCATCAATACTGCTGGAGCATATCCTGGGGTAGGTGCTGAGGAGCGAGGTCAGGGTGAAGCAATTGCTAGAAACCTCTTAGAAATGAGTGATTTAAAAGTCCCTATTATAGCTATTATTATTGGTGAAGGGGGTTCTGGAGGAGCATTAGCTTTAGCTGTTGCCGATAAGGTTTGGATGTTGGAACATACTGTTTATTCTATTTTAAGTCCTGAGGGCTTTGCCTCTATTTTATGGAAAGATGGTACAAGAACAACAGAAGCAGCACAATTAATGAAGATGACTGCTGGAGAACTTTACCATATGGAAGTTGTAGACAAAGTAATCCCTGAACATGGTTATTTTTCAAGTGAGATTGTCGATATGATTAAGACAAGTTTAATTTCAGAGTTAGAAATGCTCTCACAATTATCTCTTGAGGATTTATTGGAGCAACGTTACCAACGTTTTAGAAAATATTAATAGAAAAAGGCTGAGTTATTTACTCAGCCTATATTTAGTTTTTCAAGGTATTATCATAGTTATAGTTTCATATTTTGCTATAATTGATAAAAAGGAGATATGTCAATGACACTAGCATTAGCCAATTTTTAGATTGTAGTCTAATCCAAAATTTTCAGAAAGAGTCATTTCGAACACTTTATTCTAAGTACCATTATTTAGGCTCTCCTTAACTTGAGACTCTATCTGTTATTGAAGAGAAATTTTCTAGAAAAAATAGCTATTGTTAGATTTTAGAAGGCTATGAAAAGATTGGTTTTTAAAGAGTTCTATTAAGTGATGAAGAAAGTAAAACTTGGTTAGTTATAATTGCGATTAGACTTTGTTTCTAGCAACGAGACTTCGCTATACATACTTTAAAAGAACTTGAAAGTATGTATAGATATATAATCGTGAAAACTTAACTATTGTTTACATGGAGAAAAAGAATGTATCAAGAATTAAATGATTATTTAGAATTCCAATCAATGAAGTATATTATGCCTGAGAAGGCAGGCCCTTTAAAGGACGATATGCAAACTTTTAAGGCAAAGGGCCAACTTGCTAGGAATAGCTTTACAGAGTTATCAAGAGCCTTAGAACAACGTATGGATGGCTTTAAAATGCAAAGAGTGAGTAATTGGGCTAATCAAGCTCAAGTAGGGCGTCCACATTTTTGGGTTTATTATCGAAAGGATACAGACCAATTAGATGATGTGGCTGTTGCGCTAAGGGTTTATGGTGTAAAAGATAGTTTTGGGGTTAGTCTTGAGGTAAGCTTTGTAGAGAGGCAAAAATCTGATAAGACACTCGAGAAGCAGGCTAGAGTGTTATCGATTCCGATTGCCTCTCCATTGTATTTTATGGTCCAAAGGCAAGGTGAAACTCATCGAGAGGAAGGCAATGAGGAAAATCGTCAACGTTTAATGCAAGAAATTAAGTCAGGGAAGGTAAGGAAAGTATTGGTAAAATATGATGTTCTTTTGACTGAAAACCAGAGCTTAGAAAATATTCTGCAACGGTTGTTAGAAGGATTTGAGAAAGTGCTACCTTACTACCAAGTTTGTCAAACTATTAGCTAAGTTCATGGAAAAAATGAGTTGGTATACCAACTCATTTTAGAGTGCCTAATTTGGTTTAATAATATCGATATTACCCATATATGGACGAAGAACTTCTGGGATAGTCACAGAACCATCTTCATTTTGATAATTTTCGAGGATTGCTGCTACAGTACGTCCAACTGCAAGTCCTGAACCATTTAAAGTATGAAGCAACCTAACTTTGCCATCAACTTCGTCACGGTAACGAATTTGAGCACGACGTGCTTGGAAATCTTCAGTATTAGAACATGAAGAAATTTCTCGATAAGTATTTTGAGCGGGAATCCATACCTCTAAGTCATACGTTTTAGCTGCTGAGAATCCCATATCTCCTGTACACAAGGTAATGACACGGTATGGGAGATTAAGTTTTTGAAGAATATTTTCAGCATTTGCTGTCATTTTTTCTAATTCTTGGTACGATTCCTCAGGCTTGGCAAATTTCACCATTTCTACTTTATGGAATTGATGAAGGCGAATTAATCCACGTGTGTCACGTCCTGCAGAGCCTGCTTCTGAACGGAATGATGGACTCATGGCAGTAAAGTATATAGGTAATTCTTTCCCATCGATAATTTCATCACGATAATAGTTTGTTAAAGGAACTTCAGCTGTTGGGATAAGTACGAATGGGCTATCTGCTAATTCGAAAGTATCTTCCTTGAACTTTGGATATTGTCCCGTACCGAACATTGAATCGTGGTTAACCATATAAGGAGGGATCACTTCAGTGTACCCTTCCTTAGCGTGTTCATCCAGCATGAAGCTGTAGATAGCACGCTCTAAACGAGCACCTAGACCTTTGTAGAAGAGGAAGCGAGAACCAGTAACTTTTGCACCACGTTCCCAATCGAGAATTCCAAGGCTTTCCCCTAAATCCCAGTGAGCTTTGGCCTCAAAATCAAATTCACGAGGAGTTCCCCAGCGACGAACTTCAACATTTTCATCCTCGTCTGCTCCAAGCGGCACATCATCAGCTGGTGTATTAGGAAGTACGGTCACCATTGATTGTAAATTAGCATCCACATCTGCCAATTCCGCATCAATTGCTTTGATATCAGCGGAAAGTGTTTGCATAGCTGTGATTTGCTCGTCTGCATTCTCTTTATTTCGTTTTGCTTGAGCAATGGCAGCAGAAGCAACATTACGTTGCGCTTTCGCCTCTTCAGATTTGATAAGTAATTCACGGCGTTTTATATCAAGTTCTTTAAGGGTTGTTAATGTTTCTTGGTCAACACCACGCGTGGCCAATTTTTTAGCGACAGCATCAAAATCTGTACGAATACGTTTTAAGTCTAACATATAGGAATCTCCTTTATACTAAAAAAAACACCCTGTCATGCTGGAGCGCAAAGGCGCGGTTCCATCCAGCTTCACAGAAGTGCACTTGATTGATTGATTAAATTATTTCCCATAAATGGAACACGGTAGAATTTCATAAAACAATCTTATCTGCTCGCAACGACCGCAGACTCTCTGAAAAGAACTATTATACTACTTATCCGTTAAGGTTATTATATCCAAAAATAAGTAAAATGTAAACCTTAACTTTATAAGCCTGCTCTTTGTTTTAGTGAAATAGCTATGCTAAAATATGATTATGGAAAAGTATACAAGTATTAAACAATCAGGTCGTCATTACGGCTTAGACCTTTTAAGGATTATTTCCATGTTCATGATTGTTATTACGCATGTTCTTGGAAAAGGTGGTCTGAGATCTTCGGTTGAGGGACACGCAGACTCCTATTTTATAGTAACGTGGATTATCCAAGTCTTAGTTTATGGGGCCGTTAACTGTTACGCACTAATAAGTGGTTATGTGGGAATTAATTCGCGTTATCGTTACTCAAAATTACTGTCTATCTGGACACAGGTTTTTTTCTACACCTTTACAATAACAGCACTTTTTGCAATCACAGGTCATGAAGTGACCTTGCTTAATTGGAGAGATGCTTTTTTCCCTATTGTCAGTGGGCAGTATTGGTACATTACTGCTTACTTTGGTCTATTGGTTTTTATGCCTGTTATTAATAATGGATTAAATGCCTTGACTGATAAACAATTAAAACAATTGGTTTTGTTAATGTTTATTATTTTTTCAATTTTACCAGCTGTTTTAAACAATCGTGTTCCAGAATTTTCATTGAGCAAGGGTTTTGAAATGACTTGGCTACTGATTTTATATATTATTGGTGCCTATTTGAAACGTATTGATTTAAATATATTTAAAACATCATACTTACTTATAGTTTATCTATTATCATTGGTTGCTACTTATGTCATGAAGTTTAGTATTGGTGATATTTGGTATTGGTATGTTTCGCCTACTTTAACTTTAGGGGCGGTAAGTTTGTTTATATTATTTGCTAGAGCAAGCATTAAGCCCTCGGGATTC
The DNA here is from genome assembly GCF_002073795.1 of Streptococcus sp. 'group B'. Classification (NCBI taxonomy): domain Bacteria; kingdom Bacillati; phylum Bacillota; class Bacilli; order Lactobacillales; family Streptococcaceae; genus Streptococcus; species Streptococcus sp. 'group B'. The sequence goes on from NZ_CP020432.1 coordinate 589,291, forward strand.
TTAAAGAAAATAATTGTTGTATTAGCCCCTTCAACCTTGGGAGTTTATCTCTGTCATCTCCACCCACTAATAGTAAAATATTTTGTAAGAGATTTTGCAGAGACGTTTGTTTATGAGTCCATTTATCTTTACCCATTTTTAATTTTAGGAGCAGGGATTTTAATTTATTTGTTGGCTTTTATTGTAGAACGTATTAGATTACGAATATTTAAAGCAATCCATTTTTCTAACTTTTTGAGATGGTTTGATGACAAGTTCCCATATTAATATTAGAGTTAAAAAATAAGATAGACTATAGTCTATCTTATTTTTTAAACTTGAATATTTTTAAAATGGTCTGGATGAGGGTAGGAAGCTTAACAACTTTATCGTCTCCAATATGTCGTCTCGCATGCTTTAATATCGTTCCAGAGTCTTTAGAGGCAAATAAAAATTTTCCTTGGTCTGTAAAGACCTCAAAGTGACGACTAATTTTTTTTCGACTAACATTAGCTCCAATTTGATTGATTGATGTCCATGGAATTTGAATATAGTCGTTGACATTTTTATCGTTATAGAATTCTAATGCCTGGTCACCAACTAAAAATTTTCCAACTTTATTCCCCATACCTAAATACGAAACTCCTGTTGTTTGAAATTCAACAGTTTTGTTTAATGATTGTGCCATGACTAATCCCTTTTTAATTTATAGTAGTTTGATTATATCATAATAGTGGGACTCTAAGTGGATTTTTGGTAATAAAATATAAGAGATGGAATACTATTGTAACCATCTCTTAGTTTTATTACATCACACCTGCAAGGCGAGCTAGAATACCAACGATAAACAAACCGATGATAATTGTAATTGGTGATACTTTCTTCTTAAGTAACCACATACAGAAGAATGTAAGAAGTAATCCAGCTAAACCAGGAATAAGTGAGTCAAGTTGTCCTTGAAGTGTTTGTGGTTGCATTTTATCAAGGCTTAAGCCACTCTGAACTTGTCCTAGGATATCATGCAATTGTTGTCCACTAACATGGTCTTTAGGGAAATTGATGTATGCCCCTTCTGACAATGTCTTTTTAGGAAGGTCTACAGTAAAGTTAATTGCTACCCAACGCTTAACAAGGACAGCAAGAATGAACATACCAAGGATTGAAGCACCTTTAGTAATATCTTGGAGGATACCGCCAGACATATCTTTAGTAATTTCTTTACCTGATTTGTAACCTAACTCTTGTGTATACCATAAGAATGACATACGAATGAGGTTCCAACCAACAAAGAAGATGATTGGTCCGAGGATATTACCAGCAGAGGCAAGTGAAGCACCAAGAGCACCTAAGATAGGACGTACAGTAAACCAGAATACTGGATCACCAATACCAGCAAGAGGTCCCATCATACCGATTTTAACCCCTTGAATTGCTTTGTCTTCGACAGGTGTACCGCTTGCTTTTTCTTCCTCAAGAGCAAGGGTTACACCGATAATTGGAGCAGCAACGTATGGATGTGTGTTAAAGAATTCCATATGGCGCTCAAGCGCAGCAGCACGATCTTCTTTAGTAGTGTAAAGTTTTTTCAATGCTGGGATAAGAGCGTAGGCCCACCCCATATTTTGCATACGCTCATAGTTCCAAGAACCTTGAAGGAATTGTGAACGCCACCAAACTTTTTGACGATCTGATTTTGATAATTTAATTTGTTCAGTCATTGTTTAGCTCCTTTCTAGTAGTCCTCTAAGATATCGCCGATAGGATCGTTAGAACCTGCGTTAGAAGTACCTTTGCTTCCACCCATTTTTGATAAACTGATGTAGATGAGGGCGATAGCAACACCAATAGTACCCATTGCAATAAGAGTTAACTGGTTCAAAGCTGCTAGAGCAAATCCAAGAGCAAAGAAAGGCCAAACTTCGCGAGTAGCCATCATATTGATAACCATAGCGTAACCAACGGCAACAACCATGGCACCACCAACTTGCATACCACCATTTAACCAATCAGGCATTGCTTCAAGAATACTTTGTACTGAAGAAGATGGAATAGCTAAAAGAAGCGCAGCTGGGAATGCAATACGTAATCCTTGGAGAAGGAGGGCAATAAAGTGAAAACGTTCAATTGCTGCGAAGTTTCCTTCAGAAGCAGCTTTGTCACCAGCGTGAACAAGTGCAGTTGAGATTGTACGAACAATCATTGTAAGGAAAAGTCCAGCAATAGCTAGAGGTACAGCAGTAGAGAAGGCAAAGTTGATACCTTTTTGAGTGAAGTCGCCACTTTTAACCAAAATAATAGCAGCAGCAACAGAGGCAAGTGCAGCGTCTGGTGCTACGGCAGCTCCGATATTTGCCCAAGCAAGAGCAATCATTTGGAGACTACCACCAAGAATAATACCCGCTTCGAGGTGACCAGTTACAAGACCGATTAAAGTACAAGCAACAAGAGGTTGATGGATTTGGAATTGGTCGAGGATACCTTCAAGACCAGCAAAGAAGGCAACGATAACGACCAAAATCATTGAGATAATTGAAATATCCGCCATTTTGATATCCTTTCGTTTTCAGAGATAATAAGTTATTTTACGTTTGCTTTGTTGATTAAATCAAACAAATTCTTTTTAGCGTCATTTGGTACTTTACGTACATCAAATGATACACCTAAGTCACGTAATTTTTCAAAGGCAGCAACATCGTCTTTATCCATTGAAAGAACGTTGTTTACCATTGTTTTACCAGTTGAGTGAGCCATTGAACCAACGTTCAATTCAGGGATTTCCACACCACCTTCAACTGCACGGAGTGCATCTTGTACAGTTTCAAATAAGATCAAGGCACGTGTGTTTCCGAAACGTGGGTCTTTAGCTACTTCAATTAATTTACTAATTGGGACAACGTTTGCTTTGACTCCTCCAGGAGCAGCTTGCTTAATCAATTGTTTACGAAGTTCATCTTTAGAAACTTCATCAGAAGCAACGATAATACGGTTTGCTTTTGATGCTGGAGTCCATGCAGTTGCAACTTGACCATGTAAAAGACGTGTGTCAATACGAGCAAGATTAATTTTAAGCTTGCCATCTCCAATAACAGTTCCTTCAGGGATAGATCCACTTTGTTTAACTTCCGCAGGAACATCTGCAGGAACACCTGCTACAGGAGTAGCTTCTACAACAGGATTAAGTTCTTCTGGAAGGGCTTTGATACCTTCCTTAGACTCTTTAATAATATTTGCGGCAACTTGTTCAACACCTGCATTAGCGTCCATCATACGCTCAGTATAGGCTTGGATAAGCATTGGCAAATTGAGACCAGTGATGATAGCCATTTTACGTTCAGGATTTTCTCCCATAACACGGCTTGCTTGGTTAAATGGTGACCCACTCCAAAGGTCAGCTAACACAAGCACCTCATCATCAGCATCAAATTGTGCGATAGCATTGTTGAAGTGTCCATACAAATCATCTGGTCCTTCATTTGGCATGAAAGTTACAACTTGAACTTTTTCTTGTTCACCAAAGATCATTGAACCTGATTGATGAATACCTTCAGCAAATTTACCATGGCTGGCAATAATAATACCGATACCCATTCTTGTTCTTCCTCCTTAAAAAATTTTTTCGTTGACATAAAGAAGAATAATCTCCTTCCAATCGTAAAATTGGCCATTCTTTTTCATTTCAACGAAATTATAGAACAGATATATTTTAAAACGTTTTCAGAAAAAAATCAATACTATTTCTAATAAAAATTAAAAAAAAGATATTTTTTTCACAAATACCTTTTATAATGGGGGAAGAGAGTGGTAACTTTTTTTGTTAATAATATAGTAGAAAACCTAAAAAACGATTTCTATTAGAATTCTGTTTCAATAGAGATCGTTTTTGAAAATACTACAATAATAATTTTTCTAGAGTTTTAGCAACACCATCTTCTTCGTTTGTCCATTGGATTTGTTGGTCGGCATATGGAAGTAGAGTTGGACTAGCATTTTTCATAGCATATCCTGTATGTGCAAAGGCCAGCATCTCGGTGTCATTGTGTTCATCTCCAAAGGCAATCAAATTTTCTTGTGAAAGATTGAGTGATTTTAATAAATGTTTGAGAGCATAAGCTTTGTTAACACCTTTAGGTGAAAATTCGAGTATATTCAATGGACCACCCCAAGAATCTACTTCTAGTTCGTGATTAAAATGTTGTCGTAACTCTTTAGCTAACTCATACTTATCTTTATGACGTGTTTGCATCAATAGAGCATTTGGATTGCGTGTGATTTTAGTAACATCTAATGCCATTTTATCAGTAATTTCATTGACACCGAATAATTGTGGGTTAATTTTATCACGATTATCCATAGTAATGTAAAAATTTTTACGGTACTCGCTAGCAATAAAATCGGCTTGGATAGCATCTGATAAATTTAAGGTTTCAAGGAGTAATTTTTTATCAATCGTTGCACTATGCTCAAACGCCCACTTTTTTTCGGGGATATGAGTTAAAGCACCGTTAAAATTTATCATTGGTGTTTTTAAATCTAGGCGTAAATAATGAGCGAGTGCCATACGGTATGGGCGTCCGGTTGTAATAATTACTTTGTGTCCTTGAGCTTGAACTTTTCGAAGTGTATCAGCGGTGTAGTCAGAAATAGTGTTATTATTATGTAATAGAGTACCGTCTAAATCTACGGCGATAATTTTCTTTGTCATGCTGACATTATATCAAAAATAGATTTCAATAAAAAGAGACAGTAGAAATATGATATAATAACTGTGGAAATATGGAAGTTGGTGGATTATGAAAAAGTTAATTTGGAGTCATCTTTTTGCCATAGTCAGTATTTTAGGGATATGGTATTATCATGTAAAAATTGATCATTTGATGGTAATTCTATTGGCATCAGTCTTGTCGTTAGAGATGGGATTCATTGCTTATTATAGTCGTAATATTTTTATTCGTCTTTTAGCAAGTTTAGGCCTTTTATTTTTTTACCCACAGAGTTTAGGGATTTTTCTTAGTTTAGTGAGCTTAGAGTGGTCAACAAAAGACATTTGGCAGTCTAATCATTTTATGCAATATATGGCATACCTTCTTGCAATTCTTTTTATTATCTCTTCAGCTTTACTAAGTTTGAAGCTATTGGTAAATGCATATGATATTAGTAAAAGGTATCAATTAGCAACTGTTATACCTGTAATGCTTTTTAGTAGTTTTGCCTTTTGCTTAGAAAAATCAGGATCATTAGGTTTAGAAGGAATCATTTTAAATCCGTCAGCATTTTTTAATGGAATACAGACTAATATGGCTAACCTTGATTTTAAAGCCTTGTCTTGCCTTTTTTTAGTACAATTATTACTTTGGGGAATATTAATGGAAGACTAACCACAACAGGGTTAGTCTTTTAGGTTTGAAGTTTATTTAACCTTAATTTAATAATATGTTGTATAATGAGATATTAATTGGAGGTTAGAATGAAAGTAAAACTATTTGCGATACATTTATTTTTTATTGTTATTTCTTTTGGGATTAAATATTATCATTTGCAGGGACCAAATTTGATTTGGAATATGACTCTAGCCCTAATAGCGTTAGATTTTGCATACCTTACTAGTTTATTTAAGAAAAAAATTCTTATCGGTCTTTTTGCACTTGCTTGGTTTTTTTTCTATCCTAATACCTTTTATATGTTGACGGATATCATTCATATGCATTTTGTCGGAGACGTTCTTTATAATAAGACAAATTTAATACTTTATATCTTGTATGTATCTAGTATCTTGTTTGGTTTTTTATCAGGTATCGAAAGTTTTTCTGTGATTATGCGTAAATTTAGAATTAGCAATATATTTTTAAGATGGGGAATTATTGGAATTGTATCATTTGTTTCAAGTTTTGGTATTCATATTGGTCGTTATGCCCGTCTAAATTCATGGGATATCTTAACGAAGCCACAAGTGGTAATTAACGAACTTTTAGCGGTTCCGAGTAGGGATTCATTCCACTTTATTTTAGGATTTACATTTTTACAGGTATTGTGTCTTATTTTTATGGATTATTCTGCAGGGAAAAAGCTTGAAAAGTGAATTATTTTTTGTTAATATATATTAATCGTTCGTAAATATACGAACGATTAATTTTTTTAAAAGTGTAAAATAACAAAAAATAAAGGAGAATCCGATTTTAAAATGGAAAAGTTTTTTAAGCTAAAGGAACACGGGACGACAATTCGGACTGAAATCACTGCTGGTCTAACGACTTTCTTTGCAATGTCGTACATTTTGTTTGTAAATCCAGCTATTTTATCTCAGACTGGGATGCCAGCACAAGGAGTTTTCTTAGCGACGATTATTGGTGCCGTTGTAGCTACATCTGTTATGGCTTTCTATGCTAACCTTCCCTATGCACAAGCTCCTGGGATGGGATTAAATGCTTTCTTTACATATACAGTTGTCTTTGCATTGGGATATACATGGCAAGAAGCCTTAGCCATGGTATTTATTTGTGGTTTGATTTCTCTGATTATTACTTTAACGAAAGTTAGAAAGATGATTATTGAGTCTATCCCAACAACTTTAAAATCAGCCATTACAGCAGGAATCGGAACTTTTTTAGCATACGTTGGGATTAAAAATGCTGGTTTTTTGAAATTTTCAATTGATCCTGGGACGTATGATGTTGTTGGAAAGGGTGCTGCGAAAGGATTGGCTACTATTACAGCAAATTCTTCAGCAACGCCAGGGCTAGTGTCGTTTGATAATCCAGCAATTTTATTATCTTTGATTGGTTTAAGCATTACCATCTTCTTTATTGTAAAAGGTATCCGTGGAGGGATTATTCTATCGATATTAACAACGACCCTCTTAGGTATTTTAATGGGAGTGGTTAAGTTAGATGCTATTAATTGGGAAGCAACTAACCTCTCGGCCTCTTTTAGAGATTTGAAGCAAGTATTTGGAGTTGCATTAGGAGAGAAAGGATTAATTTCTTTATTTTCTAATCCTTCACGTCTACCAAGTGTATTAATGGCCATTCTTGCTTTTTCACTGACTGATATTTTTGATACCATTGGAACGCTCATTGGTACCGGAGAAAAAGTTGGTATCTTAGCAACGACTGGTGATAATCATGAATCTAAGAGTTTAGACAAAGCACTCTATTCAGACTTAATTGGGACAACTTTTGGTGCTATTTGTGGAACATCTAACGTTACAACCTATGTTGAGTCAGCAGCAGGAATCGGAGCTGGTGGTCGTACAGGATTGACAGCCTTAGTAGTTGCTGGTTTGTTTGCTATATCTAGTTTTTTTAGTCCACTAGTATCTATCGTTCCGAGTCAAGCTACTGCACCAATATTGGTTATTGTTGGTATTATGATGCTTTCAAATTTAAAAGATATCAAATGGGATGATATGTCAGAAGCTATCCCAGCTTTCTTTACTTCTCTTTTTATGGGGTTTACTTATAGCATTACTTATGGTATTGCAGCTGGTTTCTTGACCTATACACTAGCTAAAGTCATCAAAGGACAAGCAAAAGATATTCATGTGGTACTGTGGATTTTAGATATATTATTTATTCTAAACTTTATCAGCTTGGCTATTTTGTAATATTATAGTTTGATAAATAAGATAAAAGGAAATCAGATTTGTAGCCTGGTTTCCTTTTTTCTTAAGAAAAGTGAAGAAATATATGCTATGGGGCTGTCAGAATCAGCAAACTGTTGGAAGACAGAGATATTTCTGGTATAATATCTCTATGTTTTATACTCAAAATGAAGAAGAGCTTATTGCCCTAGGGCAAAAACTGGGTACTGTTTTAAAGTCAGGAGATATCGTATTATTGACTGGTAATTTAGGTGCAGGCAAAACAACTCTTACAAAAGGTATTGCAAAGGGATTAGACATAAAACAAATGATTAAGAGCCCAACTTACACTATTGTTAGAGAATATGAAGGGCGTGTACCACTTTACCATTTGGATGTTTATCGTATTGGAGATGATCCTGATTCTATTGACTTAGATGACTTCTTGTTTGGTCAAGGAGTAACAGTTATTGAATGGGGAGAGTTGCTTAGTGATAACCTTATCAATAACTACTTAGAAATTGTTATTACGAGGAGCAATCAAGGACGTCAAGTTCAGTTAGAAGCTTATGGGCATCGCGCAAGAGAAATTATTGAGGCGATTCAAGATGTCTAAACAATTTGCTGTTGATTTTATAGAAGCTTCGAGAGAGGAAGCATCTGCGCTTCTTGAATTTTTAAATACTGTTACTGAGGAAACAGATTTTATTTTGCATACGGTGAGCAATCAACTATCTTTGCCAGAAATGGAAACGTTTATTGAAAATACCTTAATAACGAAAAATTGCATTTGTTTGATTGCTAAATTAAAAAATAAAGTGATCGGCTTGATAACAATCATTAGTCAGTCTGATATTGAAATTGAACACATTGGGGATCTTTTTATTGCTGTTCAGAAGGATTATTGGGGGTATGGTATTGGTCATATTCTCATGGAAGAAGCAATAGAATGGGCGTCAGATAACGATATTACACGCCGCTTAGAACTATCAGTCCAAGGACGTAATGAACGTGCTATTCACCTCTACCAAAAATTCAGTTTTGAAATAGATGGGCTTCAAACAAGAGGTATTAAAAGAGAAAATGGAGAATTTCTAGACATTTACAGAATGAGTAAGTTGATAGATTAGGAATATACATGAAAATTTGGAAAAAAATAACCTTAATGTTTTCTGCAATTATTTTAACAACAGTAATTGCATTGGGAGTCTATGTTGCCTCAGCTTATAATTTTTCGACTAATGAATTGTCTAAGACTTTTAAAGATTTTAAGCTAGCTAAATCAAAAAGTCATGCTATTGAAGAAACAAAGCCGTTTTCAATACTATTAATGGGTGTGGACACAGGTTCAGAGCATCGAAAATCTAAGTGGTCAGGAAATAGCGATTCTATGATCTTAGTCACTATAAATCCTAAAACTAATAAAACAACGATGACAAGCTTAGAACGTGACGTATTGATTAAATTGAGTGGTCCCAAAAATAATGGACAGACTGGCGTAGAAGCAAAGCTAAATGCAGCCTATGCTTCTGGTGGTGCGGAAATGGCATTGATGACTGTTCAAGACTTATTAGATATTAATGTTGATTACTTTATGCAAATTAATATGCAAGGATTAGTTGATTTGGTCAATGCTGTTGGTGGTATAACAGTAACTAATAAATTTGACTTTCCAATATCAATTGCTGCCAATGAACCAGAGTACAAGGCTGTTGTTGAACCAGGGACACATAAAATAAATGGAGAACAAGCACTTGTTTATTCTCGTATGCGCTATGATGATCCAGAGGGAGATTATGGGCGTCAAAAAAGACAACGTGAAGTAATTCAAAAAGTCCTTAAAAAAATATTGGCGTTAAATAGTATTAGTTCATACAAAAAAATTCTTTCCGCAGTAAGTAATAACATGCAAACTAATATTGAGATATCATCAAAAACGATTCCTAATTTGTTAGCTTATAAAGATTCATTGGAACATATTAAATCTTATCAGTTGAAGGGTGAAGACGCTACTCTATCAGATGGTGGCTCTTATCAAATTTTAACTAAGAAACATCTACTTGCAGTTCAAAATAGAATTAAGAAAGAGCTGGATAAAAAGCGTAGTAAAACTCTGAAGACAAGCGCGATTCTATATGAAGATTACTATGGTACTACTGCTAGTAATGATTCTTCTACTTATTCATCAACACAAGAGAATAATTATAATACAACACCTTATTCAGAAGCACCACCAAGTTACAGTGGTAATACTACTTATAGTTCTGAGACTAATCAAACAACTCATCAAAGTTACTATAATAGTAGCACTCCTGCTAGTAACTATAGCAGTAACACTAACACAGGTCAGGCTGATTCAAGTGGAAGTGTTAATAATTATAACGGGGCTGCAACGCCTAATCCAAACACAGGAACGCAACCAGTACCAAGTCAAACTAATCCATAAAATATAAAAAAGAGCATTATTTGCTCTTTTTATATTTAGAGTAGATATTTTTATACCGTCGGCTTATTCGTCTTTCTCTTGATATTTAGCCATGCGTTGATTAATTTCTTCTAAACGAGGTTGAATATCTTTATTAAACACTTGGAATTTATGATTGAGTTCTTGAGAAATTAATCTGATTTTTTCTTTTTCCTGACTAATAATAGCAAGATCATTTTTGATACGTTCTAATTTTAATTTAGCTGAATCTGTCTCATTTTTTGTATTTTGATAGGAATCCTTGATAGTTTTTCTATTTTTGTAAAGTTCAAGCGCTCCTAAACTAACTAAACCTAGTGCAATTAAACGACCTATTTTCATAATTGAATCTCTTTTCTAATTTCTTTGGCTAATTTTGCAAGTGCCTCAAAGTCGGGTTCATGAGTAGTGTAGTGAATTTTGATACCGTCTGATTCATCAAAGCGGGGAACAAGGTGGACGTGTGCATGAAAAACAGTTTGTCCAGCAATTTCCTCATTGTTGTTAATAATATTCATTCCTTTGGCTTTTGTAGCAGCTTGGACAGCACGCGCCACTTTAGGCAAGCGTTCAAAGGTTATCTGTGCAGTTTTTTCATCCATCTCTAACACATTTCGAACATGTTTTTTAGGAATAAGAAGGGTGTGCCCAGTCGTAGTTTGTGTAATGTCGAGAAAAGCTAATACTTCATCATCTTCATAAACTTTTGATGAAGAGATTTCTCCACTGATGATTTTACAAAAAATACAATTATCCATAACTAATTCCTTTCATGTTGAAAAATTTATTGGGTAGCTATTAAGGAATGGTAAATTTTTATCGTTTGATAGGTCATAAGTCGTACAGGTGGATAAAAGTAGCCTGTATTGATTGTGATATCTATATTTACCATCATACTTATCTTAGCATGACCTAAAGGGTATTGCAATTTTTAATGATGTTTATTATTGAGTAAGTACATTTCTAGAATTTTGGAAGTATCTAAAATAAATTTAAATATAATGATTGACATTTTTATCTAATGAAATGTATAATAAATAATATAAATAAAATAAAAATGATAATTGAGATTTATCATAGAAGGAAAACTATTTTGAAATTAAATAAAATCATATTATCTACTGCAGCTCTTACTGCTCTCTTTTTAGGATATAATAGCGTTACTGCGGATACATATAATAACTATCAGCCACATAGATCAAATAATATGGATTTAACTGAGGAATATAACTATAATAACCAGATAGAACTTCAGGAGCGTATAAAAAACCTAAATATACCTTTTAAAGAAAAACTTGCCTTACTCAGAAAGGTTAAATCAAGACAAGATTCTTATGTATTAGACACATTAAGAAAAGAAGTTGAAAATAAAAACAGTGAGTATTCAGAACTAGAGCAAGAATACCAAAGAATTTCGGCTCTTATTAATGCTAAGTTTCCGCAAGGGAAATCTAGTTTAGCAGAAAAATTACATAAAGAACTAATTTGGGACTTGGATGGTGTCAAATATGATGAGGGGATTTCTAAGAGAACTACTCTAAAAAAATTAGAAGGTAAACTCAACGAATATACTAAAAAATACAGTTATTTATTCTGATAATTGACTTTGGTAATTTTATAGCCTAATATTCTGATTACTTTGCATTTATTATATTGATACTAAAAAGACACCTTTTTGAGGTGTCTTTTTTTGTCCGATGAGTGATGGAGGTGCTTTTTGTAAACATAATGGGAGCATGGGGTAGCTTGGCATTTCAATTAGATGTAAAAGCGGACAAAATAGGTTTAAAGTTATTTTCAAAACTATAAGGGAATTCTAAGATACAATTATCCATAAGAATAGACCTTCCCTTTCTTATTTTGTTATAATAGTTAATAAAGTATATCAAAGATAGAGAGAATGACAATGTTAAAAATTGAAAATGTTACAGGGGGGTATGTTAATATCCCAGTTTTAAAAAATATTTCTTTTGAAGTAAATGATGGAGAGTTAGTTGGATTAATTGGGCTTAATGGTGCAGGAAAATCAACCACTATTAACGAGATTATTGGTATTTTGAGACCCTATCAAGGAGATATTACCATTGATGGCATTAGTCTTGAAGCCAACCAAGAACTTTATAGAAAGAAAATAGGCTTTATTCCTGAGACACCAAGTCTCTATGAGGAACTAACTCTCAGAGAACATTTAGAAACGGTAGCTATGGCGTATGATATTGCCACCGATGAAGTTATGGCACGTGCGCAAAAACTATTAGAGATGTTTCGTCTAACAGATAAATTAGACTGGTTTCCAATGCATTTTTCAAAGGGAATGAAACAAAAGGTTATGATTATCTGTGCTTTTGTTGTATCTCCAAGTTTATTTATTGTTGATGAACCATTTTTAGGTTTGGATCCACTAGCTATTTCAGATTTGATTAATCTTCTAGCAGAAGAAAAAGCTAAAGGGAAATCTATTTTGATGTCAACACACGTATTAGATTCTGCCGAAAAAATGTGTGATCGTTTTGTTATTTTACATAAAGGAGAAATACGGGCAGTTGGAACCCTAGAGGAATTACGGGCTATTTTTGGAGACAGTAATGCTAATTTAAATGACATCTACATAGCTCTGACAAAAGAGGTGTGATATGAAAAAGTTATTTAATAAACGTCGAAGTCTCTTTTTAACTCAAAATAGTAAATATTTGAGATACGTCTTTAATGATCATTTTGTATTAGTATTAATGTTTTTGTCAGGTTTTTTGTTATATCAGTATAGCCAGTTACTAAAAGACTTTCCAAAAACACATTGGCCAATTATCGTGATTGTGTCAATCATTATCTTAATGTTACTAGCGATGGGGGAAATAGCCAGCTATTTAGAACCGGCTGATAAACAATTTTTACTTATAAAAGAAGAAGCAATAAAGGAAATTATAAATTCTGCTAAAAAACGGACTTATATCTTTTGGTTGGTTGTTCAAACCTTATTTTTAGTATTAATATCACCAATTTTGATAAAGTTAGGCTTGTCAGTTTTTATGATTACATTGTTAATTTTTGGTCTAGGAATAATCAAATGGTTGGTGATAACTTACAAGGTAAAGGTCTTTTATAACAATCAAAATTTGAACTGGGATGCAGCTATAAATCATGAGCAGGAAAGAAAACAGGCTATATTAAAATTTTTCTCTTTGTTTACAAATGTTAAGGGAATTTCGACAAGTGTAAAACGTCGTTCATTTTTAGATGTTATTTTAAAACTTATTTCTAAAACGCCATCGCGTTTATGGACTAACTTATTTGTGAGGGCATTTCTAAGAAGCTCAGATTATCTTGGTTTAACCATAAGGTTGGTAACTTTAAATATCTTATCAGTCATCTTTGTTAACGAAACCTACCTCGCCCTTGCTCTGGCATTTGTATTTAACTACTTATTATTGTTCCAATTATTAGCTTTAGGTCACCATTTTGATTATCAATACATGAATCAGCTCTATCCAGTTAGATTAAATGCTAAAGCAAGTCAGCTAAAAGGTTTTCTCAGAGTGTTATCATATGCTGTGACAGTAATTGATATCATACTTATAAGAGAATTGAAACCTGTTATATTATTGATAGTTTTGATGTTAATTGTGACGGAATATTACATCCCTTACAAAATAAAGAAGATGATTGACTAAAGCCTATAAAACAAGTAAAATAAGAGGAAACGACTAAATGAAAAGGAGGGACTGCTGGTGACAATATCAAATCAAGAATTGACGCTTACTCCCTTAAGAGGAAAAAGTGGCAAAGCCTATATTGGTACTTATCCAAATGGTGAACGTGTCTTTGTCAAATATAATACGACACCTATTTTGCCAGCCTTAGCTAAGGAACAGATTGCGCCACAACTACTGTGGGCACGCCGTACAAGTAATGGCGATATGATGAGTGCTCAAGAATGGTTAGATGGTCGAACATTGACTAAAGAAGATATGGGTAGTAAACAGATTATTCATATTTTACTGCGCCTGCACAAGTCTCGTCCCTTAGTAAATCAACTGTTACAATTAGGGTATAAAATTGAAAACCCTTATGATTTGTTGATGGATTGGGAAAAACAAACTCCTATTCAAATCCGAGAAAACACTTATTTGCAATCTATTGTGACTGAGTTAAAGCGTAGTTTACCTGAGTTTCGAACAGAGGTTGCAACAATCGTTCACGGAGATATCAAACATAGCAACTGGGTTATTACAACAAGTGGTTTAATTTATTTGGTTGATTGGGATTCTGTTCGTTTAACAGATCGCATGTATGACGTTGCATATATTTTAAGTCATTATATTCCACAAAAACACTGGAAAGATTGGCTGTCTTACTACGGTTATAAAGATAATGAGAAAGTCTGGAGCAAAATTATTTGGTATGGGCAATTTTCATATTTATCACAGATAATCAAATGTTTTGATAAACGAGATATGGAGCATGTCAATCAAGAAATTTATGAATTACGAAAGTTTAGAGAGTTAATTAAAAAGTATAATGCGAGTTAGAAAACGTAAGGGTGCAGAGGAACACTTAGAAAATAATCCGCACTATGTTATTTCAAATCCAGAAGAAGCCAAAGGGCGTTGGCATGAGATTTTTGGAAATAATAACCCCATTCACATAGAAGTTGGTTCCGGAAAAGGGGCTTTTATCACTGGTATGGCAGAGCAAAATCCAGATATCAATTATATTGGAATTGATATTCAATTGTCAGTGCTTTCCTATGCTCTGGATAAAGTTCTAGATAGCGGTGCTAAGAATATCAAATTACTATTAGTTGATGGTTCTAGTCTATCAAACTACTTTGATACTGGCGAAGTTGATTTGATGTATCTTAACTTTAGTGATCCATGGCCTAAGAAAAAGCATGAGAAACGTCGATTGACCTATAAGACTTTCTTGGATACCTATAAAGACATACTTCCTGAGCAGGGGGAAATTCATTTTAAAACAGATAATAGAGGTTTATTTGAATATAGCCTTGCTAGCTTTTCTCAATACGGTATGACTTTAAAACAAGTTTGGTTAGATTTACATGCAAGTGATTACCAGCAAAATATCATGACTGAGTACGAACGCAAATTTTCAAATAAAGGACAGGTCATCTATCGTGTAGAAGCACGATTTTAGAATAAGTAAATAGTAAGTGGGTAGTTATTTGCTACTCCTTTATGGAGAGGTCGCATAGTGGCTGAGTGCGCACGCTTGGAAAGCGTGTAGTCCCTAATGGGGGCTCGGGGGTTCGAATCCCCTCCTCTCCTTTAATCTTGTTAATGTATCAGTGTTTATTAAGTGTTCACCTTTTTCACTCGTCAAAAGTCCAAGTTTCGAAAAATTTCTTTTATTTTATCATCGTTTCTCTTTGAGCTTGAAGTATTAGCATAAAGTTTTCTAAGCTCTTACAAAGAATTGAGGACAAATTTTAATTTTTTGATATAAGATTAGTGTACGGTGATGCTAATTTAAAGTAAATGATTGCAATAATCGTATTTTGTGCTATAATAGTATTAAATAATACAGAAAGGGGCGGAGTTTTACTTCGCCTCTTATGTGTGTGATTCATAGAATTTATAGTCATTGTAAGTTCTAAAGCAAGTTAGAAAGAAGAGGTAGCTGTTATCGCAAATCAAACCATTGTTGATATTGTTACTCAAGTCGTAACTCCTGCTATTCAAGCACCGTTTGAATTAGTAGATGTAGAATACGAAAAAATGGGTGGCGACTATGTGCTCAGTATTTTAATTGATAAACCCGGAGGCATTACGGTTGAAGATACAGCACAATTGACAGACGTTGTAAGTCCCTTACTTGACACAATTCAACCAGATCCATTTCCAGAACAGTATATGCTTGAAGTCTCAAGTCCTGGGTTGGAAAGGCCACTTAAAACAGCAGAAGCATTATCAAATGCTGTTGGGTCTTATATCAATGTAAGTCTGTATAAATCCATTGATAAAGTTAAAATATTTGAAGGTGACTTATTATCATTTGATGGTGAAACCTTGACAATTGATTATATGGACAAAACACGTCATAAAACTGTAGATATTCCCTATCAGACGGTTGCAAAAGCCCGTCTTGCGGTTAAACTTTAAGAAAGGATGATTCTTGCGAAGCAAGAATGGACACTATGAGCAAAGAAATGCTAGAAGCCTTCCGTATTTTGGAAGAAGAAAAACACATTAATAAAGAAGATATTATTGATGCAGTTACTGAGTCACTAAAATCTGCCTATAAGCGTCGTTATGGTCAATCAGAATCATGCGTTATTGAATTTAACGAGAAGAAAGCAGACTTTACCGTCTATACTGTTCGTGAAGTTGTTGATGAAGTTTTTGATAGCCGTTTGGAAATTAGCCTAAAAGACGCACTTGCTATTAGCTCAGCGTATGAACTTGGTGATAAGATTCGCTTTGAGGAATCTGTTACAGAATTTGGACGCGTGGCAGCTCAGTCAGCAAAACAAACTATTATGGAAAAAATGCGTCGTCAAATGCGTGAAGTAACCTTCAATGAATACAAACAACACGAAGGTGAAATTATGACTGGTACTGTTGAACGATTTGACCAACGTTTTATCTATGTCAATCTCGGTTCACTCGAGGCGCAATTATCGCATCAAGATCAGATTCCTGGGGAGAGCTTTAAATCTCACGATATGATTGACGTTTATGTCTATAAAGTGGAGAATAATCCTAAAGGTGTCAACGTTTTTGTTAGCCGTAGTCATCCAGAGTTTATCAAACGCATTATGGAGCGAGAAATTCCAGAAGTATTTGATGGAACTGTTGAGATTATGAGCGTCTCTCGTGAGGCTGGAGATCGTACTAAAGTTGCTGTACGCAGTCATAATTCAAACGTTGATGCGATTGGAACAATTGTTGGACGCGGTGGAAGTAACATTAAAAAAGTTATCAGTAATTTCCATCCTAAACGCGTTGATGCTAAAACAGGATTGGAGATCCCAGTTGAAGAAAACATTGATGTTATTCAATGGGTTGAAGATCCAGCGGAATTCATTTACAATGCTATTGCACCAGCCGAAGTTGATATGGTACTTTTTGATGATGAAGATACAAAACGTGCTACTGTAGTTGTTCCAGATAGCAAGTTATCGCTAGCTATTGGTCGCCGAGGACAAAATGTGCGTTTAGCAGCTCATTTGACTGGCTATCGTATTGATATTAAATCTGCAAGTGAATACGAAAAAATGGAAGCGCAAGAACTTCAAACTGAGGAAGTAGCTCAAGAATCTGAAGTTATTTCAGATAAGGCAGAATAATATAAATGAGAGAGGTGTTTTATGGCTAAAACAAAAAAAATACCTTTAAGAAAATCAGTTGTTTCTGGTGAAGTGATCGATAAGCGAGATCTTTTACGAATTGTTAAAAATAAAGAAGGACAGGTTTTTATAGATCCTACCGGAAAGCAAAATGGTCGAGGTGCCTACATAAAATTGGACAATGATGAAGCTATCCTAGCGAAAAAGAAACGAGTGTTTGATCGCAGTTTTTCAATGGAAGTTTCTGATGAATTCTATGATGAACTATTGGCATATGTCGACCATAAGGTCAAAAGAAGAGAGTTAGGCCTTGAATAATTCAGAAAAAGTATTAAATCTCATTGGGTTAGCACAGCGTGCGGGGCGCCTTATTACAGGTGAAGAATTGGTTATTAAAGCAATTCAAAATCAACAAGTATCGCTAATCTTTCTAGCAAATGATGCTGGCCCAAATTTGACGAAAAAAGTAACTGATAAAAGTAATTACTACAAAACAGAAGTCTCCACAGTGTTTTCAACACTGGAATTAAGTGATGCGTTAGGCAAACCAAGAAAAGTGGTTGCTGTCGCAGACGCTGGATTTTCAAAGAAAATGAGGACTCTTATGGCATAACAGAATAGGAGGACATCAATTGTCAAAGAAAAGATTACACGAAATCGCTAAGGAAATTGGAAAAACGAGTAAGGAAGTGGTTGAGCAAGCTCAATCGCTTGGCTTACCTGTAAAAAGTCATGCTTCTAGCGTTGAAGAAAATGATGCTACACGTATTGTTGAGAGTTTTAGCTCTTCTAAAACTAAAGCTCCAACAAATTCTGTTCAAACTAATCAAGGTGTGAAAACAGAATCTAAAACTGTTGAAACCAAACAAGGCTTGTCCGATGATAAACCTTCAACTCAACCTGTAGCTAAACCGAAACCACAAAGTCGTAACTTTAAGGCGGAGCGCGAGGCTCGTGCTAAAGCTGAAGCGGAGAAGCGTCAACATAATGGGGATCACCGTAAGAATAATCGCCATAATGATACACGCTCTGACGACAGACGCCATCAAGGTCAAAAGCGTTCAAATGGTAATCGTAATGATAACCGACAAGGTCAGCAAAATAACCGTAATAAAAATGATGGGCGTTATGCTGATTATAAACAGAAACCCCAAACGCGTCCTCAGCAACCTGCAGGCAATCGCATTGACTTTAAAGCTCGAGCAGCAGCTTTGAAAGCTGAGCAAAATGCTGAATACTCACGTCATAGTGAGCAGCGTTTCCGTGAAGAGCAAGAAGCCAAACGTCAAGCAGCTAAGGAGCAAGAACTAGCTAAAGCAGCAGCGTTAAAAGCGCAAGAAGAAGCTCAAAAAGCTAAGGAAAAACTTGCTTCTAAACCTGTTGCTAAGGTAAAAGAAATTGTCAATAAAGTAGCCGCTACGCCATCACAGACAGCAGATAGTCGTCGTAAAAAACAAACTCGTTCTGATAAGTCTCGTCAATTTTCAAATGAAAATGAAGATGGTCAAAAGCAAACAAAAAATAAGAAAAACTGGAATAATCAAAACCAAGTGAGAAATCAAAGAAATAGTAACTGGAATCATAATAAGAAAAATAAAAAAGGTAAGACTAATGGAGCTCCAAAACCAGTAACAGAGCGTAAATTCCATGAATTACCAAAAGAATTTGAATATACTGAGGGCATGACCGTTGCGGAAATTGCAAAACGTATTAAACGCGAACCAGCAGAAATTGTTAAAAAACTCTTTATGATGGGAGTTATGGCAACGCAGAATCAATCATTAGATGGAGACACTATTGAGCTATTGATGGTTGACTACGGGATTGAAGCACATGCTAAGGTTGAAGTTGATGAAGCTGATATTGAACGCTTCTTTGCAGATGAGGATTACCTTAATCCTGATAACTTAACGGAACGTCCGCCTGTTGTTACTATCATGGGACACGTTGACCATGGTAAAACAACTCTTCTTGATACTCTACGTAATTCACGTGTCGCTACTGGCGAAGCTGGTGGAATTACTCAACATATTGGTGCTTATCAGATTGAAGAAGCTGGCAAGAAAATTACTTTCTTGGATACACCAGGGCATGCGGCCTTTACTTCTATGCGTGCGCGTGGTGCATCAGTAACTGATATTACTATCCTTATCGTTGCCGCTGATGATGGTGTCATGCCGCAGACAGTTGAGGCAATTAATCACTCTAAAGCTGCGGGTGTCCCAATTATTGTTGCTATCAACAAAATTGATAAACCTGGTGCAAATCCAGAACGCGTTATCAGTGAATTAGCTGAGCATGGTGTCATCTCTACTGCATGGGGTGGTGAGTCTGAATTTGTTGAAATTTCAGCTAAGTTTGGTAAAAATATTCAAGAATTACTTGAGACAGTTCTTTTAGTTGCTGAAATGGAAGAATTAAAAGCAGATGCAGATGTTCGTGCTATTGGTACTGTTATTGAAGCCCGTCTTGATAAAGGTAAGGGAGCCGTTGCAACGCTTCTTGTCCAACAAGGTACTTTAAATGTACAAGATCCAATCGTTGTTGGTAATACATTTGGACGTGTTCGTGCGATGACTAATGATCTTGGGCGTCGTGTCAAAGTTGCGGGTCCATCTACACCAGTTTCTATTACTGGTTTGAACGAAGCTCCAATGGCTGGTGATCATTTTGCTGTTTATGCAGATGAGAAAGCTGCGCGTGCTGCAGGTGAAGAACGTGCAAAACGTGCTCTCTTAAAACAACGCCAAAACACGCAACGTGTTAGCCTCGAGAACTTATTTGATACCCTTAAAGCTGGTGAAGTTAAGTCAGTTAATGTTATTATCAAAGCTGATGTGCAAGGTTCTGTAGAAGCACTTGCAGCTTCTCTCCTTAAGATTGATGTTGAAGGAGTAAAAGTTAATGTTGTTCACTCAGCAGTTGGTGCTATTAATGAGTCTGATGTAACTCTTGCTGAAGCATCAAATGCTGTTATTATAGGATTTAACGTACGCCCTACTCCACAAGCTCGTCAACAAGCCGATGCTGATGATGTCGAAATTCGTCAACATAGCATTATCTATAAAGTTATCGAAGAAGTTGAAGAAGCGATGAAAGGTAAACTTGATCCTGAATACCAAGAAAAAATCCTTGGTGAAGCCATTATTCGTGAGACCTTTAAAGTTTCAAAAGTGGGAACTATTGGTGGATTTATGGTTATCAATGGTAAAGTTACTCGTGATTCAAGTGTTCGTGTTATCCGTGATGGTGTTGTCATTTTTGATGGTAAATTAGCAAGTCTTAAACACTATAAAGATGATGTTAAAGAAGTCGGCAATGCTCAAGAAGGTGGTCTAATGATTGAGAATTATAATGATCTCAAAGAAGATGACACTATTGAAGCATACATTATGGAAGAAATTAAACGTAAATAACCCCTATGAGAAACCCAACTTGTATCTTTAGTTGGTAGGGAATACAAAATTATGGCTAGGCTCGTCCTAGCTTTCAAGTTATGAGCACAATGAAGAAAGGATTAATTATGGCTAATCATCGTATTGATCGCGTTGGAATGGAAATTAAACGTGAAGTCAATGAGATTTTGCGTCTCCGAGTTAATGATCCACGTGTACAAGATGTCACAATTACTGATGTTCAGATGTTGGGTGACCTTTCAATGGCTAAAGTATTTTATACTATTCATTCGACACTTGCTTCTGATAATCAAAAAGCACAAATTGGTTTAGAAAAAGCAACTGGTACTATTAAGCGTGAACTTGGCAAAAACCTTACTATGTATAAAATACCAGATTTACAATTTGTTAAAGATGAATCTATTGAATACGGAAATAAGATTGATGAAATGTTGCGAAATCTAGATAAAAAAGATTAAGAATAATAAAAAATAAACCATGTCAAAATCATGGTTTATTTTTTATAGCTTTAGAGTTGAGATAGCTAGTATTAAGGAGTTTTATTGATGATATCAATCATTTGATACTGTGCTGTTTTAGCTTCTTCAATAGGGTAAATTGGATAAACATGATTCATTCCCTCTTGTGCAATATAGTTAACGGGGTGATTAGCTGCTTGGAGTTGTGCAGCATAATCGCGAATATCTGGGAAGAATATTTCTCGTGTTCCAGTAAATAACGTAATAGGAGCGAGTTTAGTAGCAGGGGCATTTTTAGGACTAACATATGTATGGTTAGTATTATTAGAACCATTTGCCCAAATTTCACCTACACGTGCGAGACCCCAAGCAGATAGGATAGGATCGGTATCTTCGTATTTGGGAATTTCTGGATGTTTCATTGTCACATCTAGCCATGGAGATAAGAGGATAATATTTTTAGGTTGAGGAATAGCCTCTTGCCCTGATTGGTGAGACAATGCATGCGCTAATCCTAGTGCTAATCCTCCGCCAGCTGAATCACCCATCAAAGTGAGATTAGCGTTTTTTTCATGAAAGTGTCTATAAAGGTTAACCAATCTAGGGATAGCATAATCATAGGTATAACGAGGAGTTTTTGGATAAATTGGTAAAATAATTTTTGCATCAAGACTAGTTGAGAGCGTCTTAAGCATGCTGATATGGTAAGGCGTTGGATTATTTAAGTAAGAGCCACCAGCTAAATAGAAAATGGTCTTTTGATTAGCTTTACCGTTGTCATTCCAAGAATAGACTTGCATATCAAAAAGTCTCTCTTGAACAAGCCCTCCATTAACAGAGTTTGGGTCTAAGTAATAACCCTTATCAGATTGTTCACGGCTAGCATTTAAGTACTTTTGAAATGAGCTTTCATCTTGAACTTTATAATAACTTTTATCGCGCTTTAGCCAAAAGTATTGTTCGATAAACCAACTTTTCCATGAACGCCCACTTGCTTTTGCATGTGGTGTACAGGCGATGGATAAAATGGTGATAATACTAAATAGTAGCAATAGTTTTTTGAAGGACGGTTTCAAGGTATTCTCCTTAATATAATGTTATTTTTGTGTAATATTATTATAATAAAACCAACATCTTTGTCAATAGAATAAAGAAAGATGAGAAATGTTTTTCGGTTTACAAATGTAGATTTATTTGCTAAAATTGGTTTACAAACGTAAATCGAAAGAGGTGAGAAAATGACTATTTCAAACGCAGAATGGGAAATTATGAGAGTGGTTTGGGCACAGCAGAATACAACCAGTAATGAGATACTAGCAGTTTTACTAGAGAAGTATGATTGGACTCCTTCAACTGTCAAAACCTTATTAAGAAGGCTCTTAGATAAAGGCTACGTGAGCAGAGAAAAAATGGGAAAAGGATTTAGCTATTCTTCTTTAATTGATGAAGATTTAGCTATGATGTCAGAGGTAGATAGTGTATTGCAGAAAGTTTGCCAGACCAAACATGTTGCTATTGTTAGACACTTATTGGAAAGTATACCAATGACAGAGAAGGATCGATTAAATTTGCAAGCATCACTAGAAGCTAAGAAAGGCAAAACACTTGAACGTGTAGCTTGTAATTGCATTCCTGGTCAGTGTCAATGCCATTAGAAAGGAGAAAATATGGCTAATAGAAAAGAAACATTTTTGATTGATGGGATGACTTGTGCATCTTGTGCTTTAACGATAGAAAAAGCTGTCAACAAGTTAGACCATGTGGATAGTGCAGTAGTAAATTTAGCAACAGAGAAAATGACAGTTACGTTTGATGATACAACCTTATCGCCAAACGTGATTGAAGAGTGTGTTTCTGAGACTGGATACGAAGCATCGCTTTTCAAAGAGGAAACTTCTAAAAGCCAATCTGAACGGCACCAATTAGCAATTGAAAAGATGTGGCATCGCTTTTGGATGTCAGCAGTTGCAACTATACCTCTTCTCTATATTTCCATGGGGCCAATGATTAACTTATGGTTACCATCATTTTTGATGCCAGATAAGGGACCTCTAAACTATGGTGTGATACAATTATTGTTAACACTACCGGTGATGTATTTTGGGCGTATCTTTTACCAAAATGGTTTTAAAGCACTTTTTAAAAGGCATCCCAATATGGATTCATTAGTTGCTATAGCCACAACAGCGGCTTTCATTTATAGCTTATATGGATTGTACGAAATATTACAGGGTGACATACACTACGCTCACCAGCTTTATTTCGAATCTGTTGCAGTTATTTTAACACTTATTACTCTAGGAAAATATTTTGAAATATTATCCAAAGGGCGTACTTCGGCCTCAATTGAAAAATTATTAACTTTATCAGCAAAAGAAGCAAGAGTTATCAAAGATGGTGAAGACTATATGGTTCCTTTGGATAAAGTTAAAATAGGTGAAACAATTCTTGTCAAACCTGGAGAAAAAATTCCTCTTGATGGCCATGTTGTAGCAGGAGAATCAAGTATTGATGAATCCATGTTAACAGGTGAAAGTATTCCAGTTGAAAAAAAGGTTGGTAGTAAGGTTTACGGTGCCAGCATTAATGGGCAAGGTAGCTTAACGATTTTCGTTGAAAAAGAAGCTGGCGGTTCCCTTCTATCACAAATTATTAACTTAGTAGAAGTTGCACAGGCAAGTAAGGCTCCAATTGCTAACTTAGCAGACAAAGTATCAGGAGTCTTTGTCCCTTTTGTTATTGTCATTGCAATTTTATCAGGTTTGAGTTGGTACTTAATTCTGGGGCAAAGTTTTGCCTTCTCTCTGAAGATTATGATTGCAGTCTTAGTGATTGCTTGTCCATGTGCTTTAGGGTTAGCAACTCCTACAGCTATTATGGTGGCTAGTGGTAAAGCAGCTGAGAATGGTATTTTATTTAAAGGTGGTGAAGTGTTGGAAAAGGCTCACCACATTGATACAATAGTTTTTGATAAAACAGGAACCTTGACCAAAGGGAAACCAGAAGTAGTTGCTATCAAAACATATGGGGTAGATAAAGAGGAGTTTTTAGGTCAAGTAGCATCAGTAGAAAAACTTTCAAATCATCCACTTAGCCAAACAATTGTTAACAAAGCAAAAGAGAAAGAACTTCCCTTAAGGGAAGTCATGGCTTTTAAAAATATTTTGGGTTACGGTTTGAGTGCAATTATTAATGGTAAAACTATGCTTGTAGGTAATGCTAACTTAATGACTAAGAACGATGTTAATTTAGATTTAGCAAAGGCTGATATAGAAATAGCTCAAGAAGAAGCACAAACTGTGGTTTACGTTTCCGAAAATGGAGTGTTGAGCGGTTTAATAACTTTAACGGACCAGCTAAAGACAGATAGCCAAGAAACAGTTAAGCAGTTACAAAGATTAGGATTTAATTTAGTTTTACTTACTGGTGATAATAAGGCTAGTGCAGATGCCATAGCACAAAAATTGGGTATCACGACAGTTGTTTCAGAAGTTTTACCTGATCAGAAAGCAAACGTTATTTTAGAACTTAAAGAAAAAGGCGGACAGATTGCGATGGTTGGTGATGGCATCAATGATGCTCCTGCGCTAGCTAGCAGTGATGTAGGTATCTCTATGAGTTCTGGAACAGATATTGCTATTGAATCAGCAGATATCGTGTTGATGAAACCTGAGTTAACAGATCTCTTAAAAGCAATGACTATCAGTAAACAAACGATTCAAATTATTAAGGAAAATTTATTTTGGGCTTTCTTTTATAACGTTTTAGCGATTCCAGTGGCAATGGGTGTTTTACATCTTTTTGGTGGTCCCTTACTCAATCCTATGTTGGCAGGCTTAGCTATGGCGTTTAGTTCAGTTTCAGTAGTTTTAAACGCACTTCGCTTAAAAGTCTTAAAATAATAAAGATAATAAGACTGAATTTTTATGAAGGGAGAAGAATATGAAACATACCTATCGAGTTAGTGGCATGAAATGTGATGGTTGTGCCAAAACAGTTTCTGATAAGTTATCAAGTGTGATGGGTGTTGACGAGGTTAATGTTGATTTGACTAAAAATCAAGTTGTCGTAAGTGGAAAAACATTCAAATGTCTTTTAAAACGTTCTTTAAAAGACACAAAGTATTCACTAGAAGAGGAAATAAATTAATAACTAAAGAAGTGGTTACAGCTTTTAATTTCTTAATTTGAGCAGTTTCTCACTTCTTTTTTATTCTAAAAATGATAAACTAGAATAGAATTAGTTGTGAGGAGTGCAGATGTCAATCGATATTTGGAACATTTTAAGTTTGGTTGGAACCGTAGCTTTTGCAAGTTCGGGAGCTATTGTGGCGATTGAGGAAGAATTTGATGTTCTAGGGCTTTTTATCTTAGGTTTTGTAACGGCATTTGGTGGTGGAGCTATTAGAAATGTACTAATTGGCTTGCCTATTGAAACACTTTGGAGTCAAGGAATTGCTTTTTATGCAGCAGCAGCAGCTATTTTGTTTATTATGATTTTCCCTAACTTGTTGAGTGGTAAGGGACGGGATGCCGAAGTTGTATCAGATGCTATTGGGTTAGCAGCGTTTAGTGTTCAAGGAGCACTATATGCGACTCAATCTCATCAACCTCTTAGTGCTGTCATTGTCGCAGCAGTACTAACTGGTGCAGGTGGTGGTATTGTCAGAGATGTTCTGGCTGGCCGAAAACCTGGGGTACTAAGAAGTGAAATATATGCAGGTTGGTCAATATTAGTGGGGATCATTTTATATTTTAAAATTGCTAAAACAACAACTGACTATTATTTGTTAGTGTTAGTTGTAACTAGCCTAAGGATGTTGGGGTATAAGAAACAATGGCACTTGCCAGTTGTCAGACCACGTAAGAAATGATAGAGGAGAAAGAGATGATAAAATTAATTGCTATTGATATGGATGGAACGCTTTTAAATGATGAAAAGAAAATTCCAAAGGAAAATATCCAAGCTATTAAAGAAGCAACTCAAGCAGGTATTAAAATTGTACTGTGTACTGGGCGACCGATGTCAGGTATACTTCCTTATTTTAATGAACTAGGTTTAACAAAAGAGGAGTATATTATCATGAATAATGGTTGTAGCACTTATAGCACGAAAGATTGGCAATTGATTGATTCTGCAACTTTAACACATGATGAACTCATCTTTCTTGAGGAGGTTGTTAAAGAATTTCCCAACGTTTGTTTAACGTTAACAGCTGAAAATACATTTTACGCTGTTGGTGAGGAAGTTCCTGAAATTGTTGCTTATGATGCTGATTTAGTTTTTACAAAAGCAAAGTCAATAAGTTTAGATGCTCTTCGCAATCAAGAAGAAATTGTCTTTCAAGCAATGTACATGGGATTAGATGCAGATGTAACTGCTTTTCAAGAAGCTGTTGAAGAAGCCTTAATCTCGAAATTTAGTGGAGTTCGAAGCCAAGACTATATTTATGAGATTATGCCTCAAGGAGTAACAAAAGCAAGAGGCTTAAAATCCTTGATAGCAAAATTAGGACTGGATATTAATCAAGTTATGGCTATTGGTGATGCTCCTAACGATATTGAATTATTAGATTTAGTTCCCAATAGCGTTGCTATGGGGAATGCATCAGATGAGATTAAATCTAGATGTAAATATATAACGGTGGATAATAACCAAGCCGGGGTTGCTAAAGCTATTTATGACTATGCTTTACGTTAAAATAGATATAGAATAATAAAAGGAACTTTAAACACTGTTTGTTTAGGGTTCTTTTGTTTAATAAACTAACAAAATTCAGAAGTTTACAGATAGCTTATGCTATAATAGACCTATGACAAACAAGAATAAATTACTTTTAATTGATGGCTCATCTGTAGCCTTTCGTGCTTTTTTTGCTCTTTATAATCAAATTGACCGCTTTAAAAACAATTCTGGACTTCATACTAATGCCATATATGGTTTCCATTTGATGTTGAATCATATTTTAGGTCGTGTCCAGCCTAGTCATATTTTAGTGGCTTTTGATGCTGGAAAAACTACTTTCCGTACGGAAATGTATGCAGATTATAAAGGTGGGCGTGCTAAAACTCCGGATGAATTTCGTGAACAATTTCCTTATATTCGTCAACAATTAGATGTCTTAGGCATCAAACATTATGAATTGGAACATTATGAAGCCGATGATATCATTGGTACTCTTGCAAAACAAGCCGAAGCTAGTAAAGAGCATTTTGATATAACGGTGGTTTCTGGGGATAAAGATTTAATTCAATTAACAGACACTAACACGGTAGTAGAAATCTCTAAAAAGGGAGTTGCTGAGTTTGAAGAATTCACGCCAGCTTACCTTATGGAAAAAATGGGAATTACGCCGAGTCAATTTATTGATTTAAAAGCTTTGATGGGAGATAAATCAGATAATATTCCTGGGGTTACTAAAATCGGTGAAAAAACTGGCTTGAAGTTGCTATCAGAATATGGTTCCTTAGAAGGGATCTATGAAAATATTGAGGCTATGAAACAGTCTAAGATGAAAGAAAACCTTATCAATGATAAGGAGCAAGCTTTCTTATCAAAGACCCTAGCTACAATCAACATAGCATCACCTATAACAATCGGCTTAGAAGATATCCTTTATAGTGGACCGCAAGATATAAAAGCCTTGTCTCAATTTTATGATGAGATGGATTTTAAACAGTTTAAAGCAGCTCTGGGTGAGGAGACAAGTCAGGAAGATTTTGAGGTTGACTTTACTGAAGTGGAGCAATTAAAACCAGAAATGTTCTCCGATAATGATTTTTATTACTTTGAGATGTTAGGTGATAACTACCACGTAGAAGATTTAATTGGGATAGCTTGGGGAAATAGCGATACAATCTACGCTACTAGTGATGTATCGTTATTGCAAGAAGCTTTATTTAAAAAAGCTTTATCAAAACCTATCAAAACTTATGATTTTAAAAGAAGTAAGGTCCTTTTAAATCGTTTTAATATTGATTTACCAGAGCCAGCCTTTGATACTAGATTGGCCAAGTACCTTTTGTCTACTACTGAGGATAATCTAGTATCAACAATTGCTAGGTTATATACAAATCTGCCACTGGATACTGATGATGCTGTTTATGGGAAAGGTGCTAAACGCGCTATACCAGAAAAAACACGATTTCTTGAGCATCTAGCTAAAAAAGTAAAAGTTTTAGTGGATTCTGAGGCTAATGTTATGCAACAGCTTAAAGCTAATGAGCAAGAAGAATTGCTGTTTGAAATGGAGCAACCTTTAGCGAATGTTTTAGCTAAAATGGAAATTCGAGGTATTAAGGTTAAGAAAAATACCTTGAATGAAATGGCTATTGAAAATCAAAAAGTCATCGAAACCTTAACACAAGAGATCTATGAATTGGCTGGGCAAGAGTTTAATATTAATTCTCCAAAACAGTTAGGAAAGTTGTTGTTTGAAACGTTAGGTCTTCCTGTAGAAATGACTAAAAAAACAAAAACAGGTTATTCAACTGCAGTAGATGTATTAGAGCGCTTAGCTCCGATTTCTCCTCTTGTAACTAAAATTTTAGAGTACCGTCAAATCACTAAATTGCAATCAACCTATATTATTGGTTTACAAGATTATATTTTAGAAGATGGTAAAATTCATACACGTTATGTTCAAGATTTGACTCAGACAGGTCGTCTTTCAAGTTCTGACCCAAACCTTCAAAATATACCAGTTAGACTAGAGCAAGGACGGCTTATCCGAAAGGCTTTTGTTCCATCAGAAGACAATGCTGTTTTATTGAGTTCAGATTATTCTCAAATAGAATTGCGCGTGTTAGCACATATTTCAAAAGACGAACATTTGATCGCTGCCTTTAAAGAGGGAGCAGATATTCATACTTCAACAGCTATGCGTGTTTTTGGTATCGAAAAACCTGAGAATGTCACTCCCAATGATCGTCGAAATGCTAAGGCTGTTAACTTTGGAATTGTTTATGGTATTTCAGATTTTGGTCTATCGCATAATTTAGGAATACCTCGTAAACTAGCGAAGCAATATATTGACACCTATTTTGAGCGTTATCCTGGAATAAAAAACTATATGGAAACAGTTGTTCGTGAAGCAAAAGATAAGGGTTACGTTGAAACACTTTTCCATCGTCGTCGTTCACTACCAGATATTAATTCTCGTAATTTTAACATTCGCCAATTTGCAGAGCGCACAGCAATCAATTCACCAATCCAAGGAAGTGCAGCTGATATTCTTAAAATTGCAATGATAAATTTAGATAGGGTACTTGATAAAGGTGGTTATAAATCAAAAATGCTGTTGCAAGTTCATGATGAAATTGTACTTGAAGTCCCTAACGAGGAGATAGGAGCAATCAAGGAGTTGGTTACAAAAACAATGGAGTCAGCAATTAGTTTATCGGTACCTTTGATTGCAGATGAGAACGCAGGTGAGACTTGGTATGAAGCGAAGTAGTGGACAACATACGTAAAGGAGTCATTAATATGGTTTATCATTTTCAAAATCTAAGTGATTTTATGTTAAAAAATTATTTAACAAAAGCAAAGACCATCGCAGTTGTAGGATTGTCAGACCGTCAAGAAACTGCAGCTTATCAAGTATCAAAAATAATGCAAGAAGCAGGTTATCAAATTATTCCAGTTAATCCTAAAAATGCAGGACAGAAAATACTTGGGCAAATGACATATGCCTCACTTAAGGATGTCACTGAACATATTGATATTGTTAATATTTTTCGACGTAGCGAGTATTTACCTGATATTGCAAGAGAATTTTTAGAAGTAGACGCTGATATTTTCTGGGCTCAGCTTGGACTTGAAAGTCAAGAAGCAGAGACAATTCTAAAGCAAGCAGGACACAAACAGATTGTCATGAATAAATGTCTGAAAGTTGAATACCAAAAATTACACTCAGAAACTAACTAATTACCGTGTTTAATAGGCAAATAATATAAATTATGCTATAATAACCATGCTAAATTAAAGTTCGTGCTGGAAAGGAGTCCTATGGACAGTCATTCACATGGTCATAGACCTCTCGATGCTTATGAAAACGTCCTAGAGCATCTCCGTGAAAAACGTATTCGAATTACTGAGACTCGAAAAGCTATTATTTCCTATATGGTTAATAGTCGTGAGCATCCGAGTGCAGAAAAGATTTACAATGATTTATTACCAGAATATCCTAACATGAGCTTGGCAACAGTTTACAATAACCTTAAGGTCCTTGTGGATGAGGGGTTTGTGACAGAGCTAAAACTTTGCAATTATAGTACAACTTATTATGATTTTATGGGGCATCAGCACCTAAACATTGCCTGTGAAGATTGTGGGAAAATCGTTGATTTTGTCGATGTTGACTTATTGGATATTTCTAGAGAAGCACACCAACAAACAGGTTTTGAAGTGACTAGAGTTCAGTTAGTAGCTTATGGTATCTGTCCGGAGTGTCAGAGGAAGCGTAAGGATAAATATAAAAAAGATTGAAACGTAATTGTTCAATCTTTTTTTGTTTCTAGACTAAGAGAAAAAGTTTAAGTTTTACTAAGTAATAATTAAGAAATAATTTATAATTGCTTAAAAAATGATTTATTTTTTGTTGGTATACTCTCATTAACAAAAAGAAAGAGGAATCCCTTATGAAAATATCACAATACAATAAATGGTCAATTCGCCGATTGAAAGTTGGAGCTGCATCTGTAATGATTGCTAGTGGAAGCATTGTTGCTTTAGGGCAATCTCATATTGTTTCAGCAGATGAGATGTCCCAACCTAAAACAACCATTACAGCCCCAACAGCTAACACTTCTACAAATGTAGAAAGTAGTACTGATAAGGCATTATCAAAAGTTACTACGATGGAGACAAGTTCAGAAATGCCTAAAATGCAAAATATGGCAAAAGTTGAAAAAACGAGTGACAAACCTATGATGGTGGCTACCTCTGTTAGAAAAATGATGGCAACGCCGACACCTGTAGCGATGACCAAAACGACTAGTGTAGATGAGGTAAAGAAATCAACTGATACTGCTTTTAAACAGACAGTAGACGTTCCGGCTCATTATGTTAATGCAGCAAAAGGGAATGGCCCATTTCTAGCAGGTGTAAATCAAACGATTCCATATGAAGCGTTTGGTGGAGACGGCATGTTAACGCGTTTAATCCTTAAAGCTTCAGAGGGAGCAAAATGGTCAGACAATGGTGTTGATAAAAATAGTCCATTATTACCATTGAAAGGCTTAACTAAAGGTAAATATTTCTATCAAGTTTCTTTAAATGGTAATACGACAGGTAAAGAGGGGCAAGCTCTCTTAGATCAAATTAAAGCTAATGATAAACATAGCTACCAAGCCACAATTAGAGTTTATGGTGCTAAAGATGGTAAAGTTGATTTAAAAAACATGATTAGCCAAAAAATGGTAACCATTAACATTCCTCACATTACAACTGATATGGAAGTAAAAAATTCTCTAAAGATGGCCTTTAAAGAAAAAGTAGACGTCCCAGCAAAATATGTTAGTGCTGCAAAAGCTAAAGGTCCATTTTTAGCAGGTGTTAACGAAACGATTCCATATGAAGCGTTTGGTGGAGATGGCATGTTAACGCGTTTAATCCTTAAAGCTTCAGAGGGAGCAAAATGGTCAGACAATGGTGTTGATAAAAATAGTCCATTATTACCGTTAAAAGATTTAACTAAGGGTAAATACTTCTACCAAGTCTCTCTTAATGGCAATACAGCCGGTAAAAAAGGCCAAGCTCTCTTAGATCAAATTAAGGCAAATGGAAGCCATACTTATCAAGCAACTATTACTATTTATGGTACGAAAGATGGCAAAGTTGATATGAATACTATTTTAGGACAAAAGACAGTGATGATTCATATTAATGTCGCTAAAAAAGATATGAATAGCACATCAATGATGATGAAAAAAGATAAGATGACAATGCCTATGAAGAAAGAAATGACTTCATCTAAAATAAATACCGGTATGATGATGTCTAACAACAAGATGTCAGCTAATATGCAAATGTCATCACAAGCCAAATCAAATGATAAAGCTGGTAAAAAAATGTCTATGATGTCTAAAAATTTACCTAATACAGGTGAAACAAAGCAACAAAATGTAGGTGTGCTAGGTATGCTTAGTCTAGCCTTTGCGACAGGTCTAACTGCGCTAGGCCTTAAAAAATCTAAACAAAGATAGGGATAGTATTTAATTCAGAACACCAAATTTGTTTAAAATTATTGAGGGTTATCGTGGTAAAATAGTGTTATACTAGAGGTATAGCACTATTTTGACTCATTAGGAGAGTAGAATGACACAAAAATTATTATTAGTTGACGATGAATTTGAAATTATTGATATTAATAGACGTTATCTAGAGCAAGCAGGATATGAAGTGTCAGTAGCTGCGGATGGCATAGAAGCACTCAAAGAGGTAGATGAGAATCGTTTTGACCTAATTATTAGTGATATTATGATGCCTAAAATGGATGGCTATGATTTTATTAGTGAAGTTCTAGTTCGAGAACCCAACCAACCTTTTCTCTTTATAACCGCTAAAGTATCTGAACCAGATAAAATTTACTCTTTGAGTATGGGTGCAGATGACTTTATTTCCAAGCCTTTCAGTCCTAGGGAATTAGTTTTACGTGTTAAAAATATTCTAAGACGTATCTATGGGAATCATCAACAATCTGAAGTATTGACGATTGGTGATTTGGTTATCGACCAAAAACAACGTTTGGTAATGGTAGACTGCAATACAATTTCCTTAACCAATAAATCATTTGACTTGCTTTGGATATTAGCAAATCATTTGAATCGTGTTTTTTCAAAAACAGAGCTTTATGAACGTGTCTGGGGCGAAGAATTTTTAGATGACACTAATACTTTGAATGTTCATATCCATGCCTTACGCAATGACCTTGCTAAATTTAGTACAGACAATACCCCAACTATCAAAACAGTTTGGGGATTAGGGTATAAATTAGAGGAATAAAATGAAATTAAAATATTATATTGTTATTGGTTACCTTATTTCTATGTTAATAACTGTAGCAGGTGTTTTCTTTGGGCTTAATCATATGCTGATTGAGACTCGAGGTGTTTACTACATCCTTTCAGTTACAATTATTGCCTGTATCGTAGGTGGTATAGTTAATTTGTTCTTATTATCAAGTGTATTTACATCTTTGAAAAAGTTAAAACAAAAAATGAAGGATATTTCTCAAAGACGTTTTGATACAAAAGCACAAATTTGTTCACCACAAGAATTCAAGGATTTAGAGACAGCCTTTAACCAAATGTCTTCAGAGTTAGAGTCAACGTTTAAATCTCTAAACGAGAGTGAACGCGAAAAAACAATGATGATTGCACAACTTTCACATGATATCAAGACTCCAATTACCTCTATACAATCAACAGTAGAAGGTATTTTAGATGGTATTATATCTGAAGAAGAAGTTAACTATTATCTCAATACCATTTCTCGTCAAACAAACCGTCTTAACCATCTAGTTGAAGAATTAAGTTTTATTACATTAGAGACTATGTCAGACACGGCTGAACCTCATAAAGAAGAAACAATTTATCTGGATAAACTACTGATTGATATTTTATCTGAATTTCAATTGGTGTTTGAAAAAGAAAATCGGCAAGTAATGATTGATGTTGCGCCAGATGTTTCGAAATTATCTAGTCAATATGATAAATTATCACGAATTTTATTGAATTTGATTAGCAATGCAGTCAAATATTCTGATCCTGGAAGTCCCTTGACTATCAAGGCCTATTCAAATCGTCAAGATATCGTTATCGATATTATTGACCAAGGCTATGGGATAAAAGATGAAGATCTTGCTTCTATTTTTAATCGTTTTTATCGTGTAGAATCTTCACGAAATATGAAGACAGGAGGACATGGCCTAGGTCTTTATATTGCGCGACAACTTGCACATCAACTGAATGGTGATATTTTGGTCGAAAGTCAGTATCAAAAAGGCAGTAAGTTCTCTTTAGTACTTAAATTACAAAAATAGCTAGGAATTATTCCTAGCTATTTTTTGTAATGTTTCTATAAAAGATTAAGCGCGCAGTAGTTTGGTAAGGAAGGAGATAGATATAGACTAATCCGAAACTGAAGATTGTAAGGAAATGCCAACCAATAAAACTTAAGTCTAAAAGGAAGAGTCTAAGTTTATTACCATTCATTAGTTCTCGACTAGCAACTAGTACTTTAGATGGTCCCTCATAGTTTCCACTTTCTAATTGAGTGTAAAATACTAAAGTTGAGATACTATAGGAGTAATATTGTTGAACGAGTTTTATAACTGCCTTAGTAGTAATTAGGCTACTAACAACTATTAAAACAGGGGCAAGGATAAGGTTACCACTCAAAAGTAGCCTAAAACTTGAAATGATGATTAGTAGACCAAAAGTACTTAGTAGATAAAAGAAAGATAAAATTAGTCCTTTTAGAACAAGTACTGAGAGTAATTTCCAGAAAATATGGCTTGAAAATACATAAGTATTGTCCGAGAATCTAACGTTTAGTTTCTGATTTTTGACGACATCTAACATTACAAAACTGACTGAAATAATAAAAAGTGTGTAAAAGAAATAAACTGGAAGAGGTACAAAAAAATCAAGTAGTGTCATATTATTATATTGATAATAAAATGATATATATAACGTAATAATACTAAGAAGAATCGGGAGTAAAAAAAGTTGATTCTTACCTTGAAGATTGCTTAATATAGTTTTTGCCTCATTTTTAATTTCTGAATTCGTCATATCTCCTCCATACATAAAAGTACAATTCATTTCATTATAACACATTCCTTAAGATGAGCATGACAAGAGTACATTTTTTTGATAAAATCTTAATGGCTAAAAAAGAAATTAATACAAAGTATTACATTTAGATATTGATTAGCACTAAAGCCCATGACTGTTTTTCATGGAAGCAAGGAGAAAACGATGACTGATCATCCAATAAAATATCGATTAATTAAACAGGAAAAACACACAGGAGCCAGACTTGGTGAAATAATCACACCACATGGTACATTTCCGACACCAATGTTTATGCCTGTTGGGACACAAGCAACTGTTAAGACACAATCTCCTGAAGAACTAAAAGAAATGGGTTCAGGAATTATTCTATCAAATACCTACCATTTATGGTTACGTCCAGGTGATGAATTGATTGCTAAAGCTGGAGGTTTACATAAATTCATGAACTGGGATCAGGCTATTCTAACAGACAGTGGAGGCTTTCAGGTTTATTCTTTGGCTGATAGTCGAAACATCACTGAAGAAGGAGTAACCTTTAAAAACCATTTAAATGGTGCGAAAATGTTTTTATCACCAGAAAAAGCTATTTCAATTCAAAATAACCTTGGTTCTGATATTATGATGAGTTTTGATGAGTGTCCACAATTTTACCAGCCTTATGATTATGTAAAAAAATCAATTGAGCGAACAAGCCGTTGGGCAGAACGTGGATTAAATGCCCACCGCCGTCCTCATGATCAAGGACTATTTGGTATTGTTCAAGGGGCAGGGTTTGAGGATTTACGTCGTCAATCAGCACGAGATTTAGTATCGATGGATTTTCCAGGTTATTCAATTGGAGGGCTTGCGGTCGGAGAAACACATGATGAGATGAATGCAGTTCTTGATTTTACTGTTCCAATGCTTCCGAATGATAAGCCTCGTTATTTGATGGGAGTTGGTGCACCAGATAGTTTAATAGACGCCGTTATCCGAGGAGTAGATATGTTTGACTGCGTCTTACCTACTCGTATTGCTCGAAATGGGACATGTATGACAAGTCAAGGTCGTTTAGTTGTTAAGAATGCTAAATTTGCAGAAGATTTTACGCCTCTTGATCCAAATTGTGATTGCTATACTTGTAAAAATTATACACGCGCTTATATCCGTCACTTATTGAAAGCAGATGAAACTTTTGGTATTCGTTTGACTAGTTACCATAATCTTTATTTCCTTGTCAATCTTATGAAAGATGTCAGACAAGCTATTATGGATGATAATCTTCTAGAGTTCCGTCAAGATTTTATGGAGCGCTATGGTTATGGCACGAATAACCGTAATTTTTAAAAAAGTTCCTGGTAAAACAGGGCTTTTTTTGATCTGTTTGTTAACCGCGTTTTAAAAAAAGTTGACAATAGAAAAACTTTTGTATAATATGTTATAGGAGGAATCATGATGCAAGAGTACTTTGGTATTGGTCTTGATAGTAGCAGCCGCTGTTACCACTATCATACTAAATTGGATATTGTCGCTTTAAAATGTGCTGTTTGTCAAAAATATTATGCTTGTTATAAATGTCATGATGCACTCGAGGAGCATTGTTTTGCAGCAACAAAATCTGATGAAATGTTTCCTGTCTTATGCGGTTCTTGTCGTCAGATGTTGACATTAAAAGAGTATAAAACTGGTTTTTGTCCTTATTGTCGTATGCTTTTTAATCCAAATTGTCAACGCCATGATTCTATTTATTTTTCGAAGGAGTAATTTTTAATGTTTCACACAAAAAGCCTAATCCAGATGGCTATGATGGCTACTTTATTGGTGGTACTTGGTTTCATTCCTGCTCTACCACTTGGTTTCATTCCGGTCCCTATCGTCTTACAAAACCTAGGGGTTATGATGGCTGGTGTTATTTTGGGCGGAAGAAAAGGGAGTTTATCTATTTTGCTCTTCTTTCTTGTCGGTTTAGTTATTCCTGTATTCTCAGGTTTACGTTCGACTATACCTGTATTGACAGGACCAACAGCTGGTTATGTTATTGCTTGGTTGTTTGTTCCTTTGCTTATCTCATATGGTGTAAAATTAGTAAATAAAAAGAATTTTATAGCTATTTTCCTTATTGTATGGCTAGCAGGGGTCCTTTTTGTAGATGTAGCAGGAGCAGTTTGGCTGGCATCTTATATGAACATCCCATTAGATAAATCACTTCTTCAAAACTTAGTATTTCTCCCAGGAGATACAATAAAAGCCATTATAGCTGCTGTTGTTGCTGTTAAATATAAAGATAGTTTTTTCTTGACTGAAAAATAATCAAGATTGCTATATTTTAGATGGACTAGTAGATCTAAAAATTTAGATTTACTAGTCTTTTTTGTGCATAAAATCTAAAACAGTTATTCTTAACAAAATTTGGTATAATAGCATTAAATCAGTAAGGAGGGGATTATCATGAAATTAACAACGTTAGGTTGTTGGGGTGGTTATCCTTATAAAGATGGAGGAACCACAAGTTTTCTATTAACTGGAGAAAATAATTTTCACTTATTAATAGATGCGGGAAGTCGTTCAATCAATGAGTTAGAAAAAGAAATAAGCCCGTTGGATTTGGATGCAGTTATCATCAGTCATTATCATCCAGATCATGTAGCAGATTTGGGTGTGTTGTATCATTATCGTTTGCTATACCCTAAAGATAAATGGGAACCCAAAGTATTGCCAGTTTATGGACATAATGAGGATGATTATGAGTTTTCTAAATTGACATTACCTAACGTTGCTCAAGGAATTGCTTATCATACCAATGGAGTTGAGCAAGTTGGTCCCTTCAATATTACGTTTATCAAAACAGTCCACCCAGTCGTCTGCTATGCCATGAGGATTACAGAAAGAGAAACTGGTCAAGTATTAGTCTTTACAGGAGATTCTGGGTATTTTGCTGACCTTGTACCTTTTACAAAAGGCGCAGATTTATTTTTAGCAGACGTTTATCTTTACGAGGGAAATGAAAATCATATTGCACATTTGACTAGTAAAGAAGCAGGTGAGATTGCTTATAACGCTAAAGTTAAGAAATTAGTTTTAACACATGTTCCGCAGTTTCCGGGAGAAGGAATAAACCCCGAAAATCATTTGGAAGAACTTCGACTACAGTCTGAAAAGTATGCAGGTGGCATCTCTGTTGATTTAGCTCAGCCACATAAATCTTGGGACTTAGGAAAACTATAATGCAGAAATTTACCCAAGAAGAAAAAGAATGGTTTATGACAGAAGCTCTAAAGGAGGCAAAATCCTCCTTAGAGAAAGAAGAAATTCCTATAGGTTGTGTCATTGTAAAAGATGGTCATATTATTGGAAGAGGACATAATGCTCGTGAAGAGTTTAATAAAGCTATTTTACATGCTGAAATCATGGCTATTAACAATGCAAATGAGAAGGTAGGGAATTGGCGCTTATTAGATACTACTTTATTTGTTACTGTAGAACCTTGTGTAATGTGTAGTGGAGCTATTGGCTTAGCTAGAATTCCCCACGTTATATATGGCGCTAAGAATACGAAATTTGGAGCAGCGGGAAGTCTCTATGATATTTTAAGTGATAGCCGACTTAATCATAGAGTTGAAGTTGAAACCGGCATTTTAGAAGATCAATGCGCTAAAATAATGCAGGATTTCTTTCGAAAAGGACGACAACGCAAGAAAGAAGCTAAACTAAGTGAAAAAACTAAGATTTGATAGCTTGCAATAAAATATTAGTTTTGTTATAATATCTTTGGAGCAACATTTACTCGTGAAGTGGGTCAGGGGAGGAATCCAGCAGCCCTAAGCGATGCTAAATGTGTGCTCTTTTTATTTTCAAAAGTCAAAGTGTTTTTGGAAATAATTATGAAAGTTTCATAAAAATTGGTAGCGTTTCAAAAAATATGAAAATACAGTTAAAAAACCTTGAAAAAAAACTCACAAAAGAGTAAGATGATAGTGAAACATAATTGTTAGGAGAAATAAAATGACACATATTACATTTGACTATTCAAAAGTCTTGGGTCAATTTGTAGGCGAACACGAGTTAGACTACCTACAACCACAAGTAAGTGCAGCAGATGCTTTCCTTCGTCAAGGGACTGGTCCTGGATCAGATTTTCTCGGATGGATGGACCTCCCAGAAAACTATGACAAAGAAGAATTTTCTCGCATTCAAAAAGCCGCTGAAAAGATTAAATCAGATAGCGAAGTACTCGTGGTTATTGGTATTGGTGGTTCGTACCTTGGTGCAAAAGCAGCAATTGACTTTTTGAATAATCATTTTGCTAATTTGCAAACCGCAGAAGAACGTAAAGCGCCTCAGATTCTTTATGCTGGAAATTCTATTTCATCTACTTACCTTGCCGATTTAGTTGAATACGTCCAAGATAAAGAATTCTCAGTAAATGTCATTTCAAAATCAGGTACAACAACTGAACCAGCGATTGCTTTCCGTGTATTTAAAGAACTTCTAGTTAAAAAGTACGGTCAAGAAGAAGCTAATAAACGTATCTACGCTACAACTGATAAAGTTAAAGGTGCCGTAAAAGTTGAAGCAGATGCTAACAATTGGGAAACATTTGTAGTTCCTGATAATGTTGGTGGTCGTTTCTCAGTACTGACAGCTGTAGGTCTTCTTCCAATTGCTGCTTCAGGAGCAGATATTACTGCTCTTATGGAAGGCGCAAATGCTGCTCGTAAAGATTTATCTTCAGATAAAATCTCTGAAAACATTGCTTATCAGTACGCTGCAGTTCGTAATGTTCTTTATCGCAAAGGTTATATCACAGAGATTTTAGCTAACTACGAACCATCATTACAATACTTTGGTGAATGGTGGAAACAATTAGCAGGTGAATCAGAAGGTAAAGATCAAAAAGGTATCTATCCTACATCAGCAAACTTCTCAACTGATCTTCACTCACTTGGTCAATTTATTCAAGAAGGTTACCGTAACCTCTTTGAGACAGTTGTTCGCGTTGAGAAACCTCGTAAAAATGTGACTATTCCTGAATTAACCGAAGATTTAGATGGTCTTGGTTATCTTCAAGGAAAAGATGTAGATTTTGTTAATAAAAAAGCAACAGATGGTGTGCTTCTTGCTCATACAGATGGTGGGGTTCCAAATATGTTTGTAACGCTTCCTACACAAGACGCTTACACTCTTGGTTACACTATTTACTTCTTTGAGTTAGCAATTGGCCTTTCAGGTTATCTTAACTCAGTAAATCCATTTGATCAACCGGGGGTAGAAGCATATAAACGTAATATGTTTGCTCTTCTAGGTAAACCTGGATTCGAAGAGCTTAGCGCTGAATTGAATGCACGTCTTTAAAAATATCTAACTAAAAAGTTCCTCAAAGAGAGGAACTTTTTAGTTTTGTTGTAGGATAACTAAAAACCCACTAGCACTGGTAGCGATAGTGGGTTGGAAAAAGGGTTGAGAAAAGTTATTAACTTTTCTCAGGAGATTTATGAAAAAGGAAAATAATTTAGGATAATATTTTCCTAACGGCTAGGATAAACCGCTTATTTTAGGATGATGCTAGTATACAGTAGAAACCTTAAATAAACCTTAAAAATTCATACTTTATCATTTTATTTTCCCCTATACTATTTTTGTATAAATGGTCAATATTAATGGTATCATAGATATATGGAAAAGAAATTATTAAGAAAAGAAGTTTTGATAACCTTAAAATCTCAACCTCAAGCTTACAAATCAGAAGTTGACTCTAAACTTTTAGAGGCTTTTATAAAAACTAAAGCTTATCAAAATAGTTGTGTAATTGCTACTTACCTATCTTTTGACTACGAATACAATACACAACTTCTTATTAAACAAGCTTTATGTGATGGCAAACGTGTCCTTGTTCCCAAAACTTATCCAAAAGGTAAAATGATTTTTGTGGACTATCAAAAAGATAACTTGAGGGCAACACCGTTTGGCTTATTAGAACCTGTTAATGATAGAGCTGTTGAAAAAGCTAGTATAGACTTAATTCATGTGCCCGGACTTATCTTTAACAATAAAGGTTTTCGTATAGGTTATGGTGCAGGTTATTTTGATCGCTATTTGAGTGATTTTGAAGGTGATACTATTAGTACTATTTATAGGTGTCAGAGACAGGATTTTGTAGAAGAGAAGCATGATGTAGCGGTTAAGGAGGTATTATGTCTATGAAGAAGTTCGCTAAAGAGTATCCGACGACAGTACTCTTGGTCGGTCTGACAACCCTTGTTTTTTTATTGATGCAACTAACTTATGGAAGTCAAGCAGAGTCTAGCCAAGTTATTTTTCAATTTGGTGGAATACAAGGTGATTATCTAAAAGCATATCCAACAAATCTATGGAGACTAATAAGTCCTATCTTTGTTCATATTGGTTGGGAACATTTTTTATTAAATGGTTTAGCTCTGTATTTTGTGGGACAAATGGGGGAAAGTATTTGGGGAAGTTTGAGATTTCTAATTCTCTATATTTTATCTGGCTTAATGGGTAATATTTTTACGCTATTTTTTACTCCACACGTGGTGGCAGCAGGAGCCTCAACGTCTTTATTTGGTGTTTTTTCTGCTATAGCAATCGCAGGTTATTTTGGAAAAAATCCTTATTTAAAACAAGTTGGAAAATCATATCAAGTGATGATCTTGTTAAATTTATTTTTTAATATCTTCACACCCGGAGTGAGTTTAGCAGGCCATGTTGGTGGTTTAGTTGGTGGAGTATTGGTGGCTATTTTTTTGACAAAACAAAATGGTTCTTTATTATTTAAAACTTGGCAAAGTATTTTAGCTTTAATGATATTTATTATTGTATCGATCAGTTTAATAGGTCTATCGTTGGTATAATTCTACGGCTATAGTCTCTAAAACCAAACTTTCTTTGGGAAAAATAGAATAAAGTTTGCTAAATGATTTTTTTATGTTATGATAGAAATCTGTTTTTATGTGACTATAACTTATTAGGAGGTTCATTCTCGGTGAACAGAAAAATTATTGGCTTAACTCTACTATCTTTATCTGTACTAACATTAACAGCATGTGGTAATCGTTCAGATAAGTCTGCAAATAAATCAGATATCAAAGTTGCGATGGTAACTAATCAAGGTGGAGTAGACGATAAATCGTTTAATCAATCAGCTTGGGAAGGGCTACAAAAGTGGGGAAAAAAGAAGGGGTTAACAAAAGGTAATGGCTTTGATTATTTCCAGTCATCTAATGAATCAGATCATGCTAATAACCTTGATACGGCAGCCTCTAGTGGCTATAATTTAATTTTTGGTATTGGATTTGGTATTCATGATACTATTGAAAAAGTATCAGAAAATAATAAAGATGTTAAATACGTTATTGTAGATGATATCATTAAAGGTAAAGAAAATGTAGCTAGTGTTACTTTTGCAGACAATGAAGCTGCTTACTTAGCTGGAGTTGCTGCAGCTAAGACAACTAAGACAAAAACAGTTGGTTTTATCGGAGGGATGGAAGGCGTCGTTGTTAAGCGATTTGAAGCAGGATTTAAGGCTGGAGTAAAATCAATTGATCCGGCTATTAAAGTTGCGGTATCTTATGCAGGCTCATTTACAGATGCAGCTAAAGGTAAAACGATTGCTGCCACACAGTATGCAACAGGTGTTGATGTTATTTACCAGGCTGCTGGTGGTACAGGAGCAGGAATTTTTAGTGAGGCTAAAACTGAAAATGAGACCCGCAAGGAATCTAACAAAGTCTGGGTAATTGGTGTTGACAGAGATCAAAGTCAAGAAGGCAATTATGTTTCAAAAGATGGTAAGAAAGCAAACTTTGTTCTGGCATCTACTATAAAAGAGGTGGGGAAATCTCTCCAATCTGTAGCAGAATTAACAGAGAAAAAACAATATCCAGGAGGGAAAGTAACAGTTTTTGGTCTAAAGGATAGTGGTGTAGATATTAAAGAGCATCAATTGTCTAGTGAGGGATCTGTTGCTGTCAAAAAAGCTAAAGAGGGGATTGTTTCAGGGAAAATACAAGTTCCTATGAAATGATAAAAGTGTGGAGGAACAATAAGTTCTTCGTCAAGTACAATAAAAAAGTTTCCTAAATAGGAAACTTTTTTATTGTACTTGACTCATATTTTATTTCTTAGATGTTTTTTCTAGAGATTTTCCTAAATCAATGATATATTTCTTCAAGTCATCTTTAACTTGTGGGTGTTGAAGAGCATAATCAATAGAAGTTTTCATAAAACCAAACTTGTCACCAACGTCATAACGGTCCCCTGTAAATTTTCTAGCAAAAACACGTTGCGTTTTATTTAAAGTATCGATAGCATCGGTTAGTTGAATCTCATTTCCTGCACCAGGTTTTTGAGTTTCTAAAATATTAAAAATTTCTGGAGTTAACAAGTAGCGACCAATGATTGCCAAATTACTTGGAGCCTCTTCGGGAGAAGGTTTTTCAACGAAAGTGTTAACGCTATATAGACCATTAACTCCTTCTCCTTGTGGAGCAATAACACCATAAGCAGAAACATCTTCATGTGGAACTTCCATAACAGCAATTGTTGATGCATGAGTAGCTTCAAAGTCATTAATTAATTGTTTGGTGAGAGGAATAACTTTATTATTGGTAATATCCATTAGATCATCACCTAGCATAACAACAAAAGGTTCATTACCAACGAAGGCTTTTGCTTGTAGCACAGCATCTCCAAGCCCACGAGGATGACTTTGTCGAATAAAATGGAGTCGAATGCCAGTTGTTTCATCAACAAGTTTGAGAAGTTCGTTTTTCCCTTTCTCTTTTAGGTTATATTCTAATTCAAAATTTGAATCAAAGTGGTCTTCTATAGAACGTTTTGATTTACCAGTTACAACTAAAATATCTTCAATTCCAGATTTTAGTGCTTCTTCAACAATAAATTGAATAGTTGGTTTATCAACGATTGGAAGCATTTCTTTAGCTAAAGCTTTAGTAGCAGGTAAAAAACGTGTTCCTAAACCAGCGGCAGGGATAACTGCTTTTCTGACTTTCATATATAGCTCCTTTAAATAGTATTAATATAAACGATATTAGTGCCATTCATTCTCTGAACGAAATTCATTGGACATCATATCTAAAATGCTATCTTTGATATTAGCCCCTTCATATATTGATTTATAAATAGCTTCTGTAATGGGCATGTAAACATTTAAGTTTTGGGCGATTTCGTAAGCAACCTTAGTTGTTGAGATACCTTCAATAACCATCCCCATATTTTTTTCAATATCTTCAAGTTTCTCACCACGTCCTAAAGCATCTCCCGCTCTCCAGTTGCGAGAATGAACAGATGTACCAGTCACAATTAAATCTCCAACTCCGGATAAACCACTGAAAGTGAGAGGGTCGGCCCCTAATTGTACACCAAGGCGTGTTATCTCAGCTAAACCACGCGTAATAATAGCTGCTTTAGCATTATCACCATAACCAAGACCGTGTAGTGCTCCAGCACCAACAGCAATAATATTTTTTAGAGCACCAGCTGTTTCTACTCCTACGACATCAGTGTTAGTATAAAGTCTAAAATAATGATTACTAAACAATTTTTGGACATACTTAGCTGCTTCAATATCTTTTGAAGCAGCAGTAATCAAAGTAATATCACGAACGATGGCTTCTTCAGCATGACTGGGACCTGAAACAACAACGATATCACTACGATATTGTTCAGAGATTTCTTCTTCTAAAATTGTAGAAAGTCGTTCATGAGTGCCAGGTTCTAGCCCCTTAGAAGCATGCATAATTACAACTTTATGCTTTAAAAGACTAGCCACTT
Source organism: Streptococcus sp. 'group B' (assembly GCF_002073795.1). Classification (NCBI taxonomy): domain Bacteria; kingdom Bacillati; phylum Bacillota; class Bacilli; order Lactobacillales; family Streptococcaceae; genus Streptococcus; species Streptococcus sp. 'group B'. Next base: position 634,078 of record NZ_CP020432.1, read on the forward strand.
GTTTAGCAACAAGTCTTGTAACTTTAGTTGGGACGACGAATAGAATGCTGTCAACATTATTAATCGCTTCCTCAAGATTAGTGTAGGCTTTTATTTTGGAATCTAAGGTAATATCTTTGAAGTAACGTTGATTAGTATGGTTAGTATTAATCTCTTCTATTTGTTCAACCACGTTTCCCCATAAGCGTACCTCATGTCCATTGTCATTTAATACTTGTGCAAGAGCAGTCCCCCATGAACCAGGTCCAAGAACGGCAATTTTTTGTTTTGTCATCTTATTCCTTCTTTCTAATAATAAGGCATATAGCGCTAACATTATATCATACTCTAATACACTTTGTCTTGTTTAGTCTGTTGTCGATGATAGTAGCATTAGAAAAGAATTGAGTCTTTTAGGTTATTTATGGTATAATAAAACCAATTTAGATAAATGGAGCACTATTTTGAAAAAAACCTATCGGGTAAAAAGTGATAAGGATTTTCAAATGATTTTCAGCAGAGGTAAAAATGTTGCTAATCGAAAATTTGTTATCTACTATTTAGAAAAAGAACAAAAACACTTTCGTGTGGGAATCTCTGTTAGTAAGAAATTAGGAAATGCTGTTGTTCGTAACGCTGTTAAAAGAAAAATTAGGCATGTTTTACTCTCTCAGAAAACAGCGCTGCAAGATTATGATTTTGTCGTGATTGCGCGTAAAGGTGTAGAGGAATTAGACTATCAAGCATTAGAAAAAAATCTTATACACGTTTTAAAAATAGCAGGACTCATCTAGAAAGGTATAAAATTGAAGAAAAAACTTAAAACATTTAGCTTAATATTGCTGACAGGTTCTTTATTGGTTGCTTGCGGACGAGGAGAAGTATCTAGTCATTCAGCTACATTATGGGAGCAAATAGTTTATGCATTTGCTAAATCAATACAATGGCTCTCCTTTAACCATTCAATTGGTTTGGGAATAATCTTATTCACTCTAATAATCAGAGCGATTATGATGCCGCTTTATAATATGCAAATGAAATCCAGCCAAAAGATGCAGGAAATTCAGCCAAGGCTCAAGGAATTACAAAAAAAATATCCAGGGAAAGATCCTGATAGCCGTTTAAAGCTAAATGATGAAATGCAATCTATGTATAAAGCTGAGGGAGTTAACCCATATGCAAGTGTATTACCTCTTCTAATTCAGTTACCTGTCCTATGGGCTCTTTTCCAAGCTTTGACTAGGGTTTCTTTCTTAAAAGTAGGAACGTTTTTGAGCCTAGAATTATCACAGCCGGACCCATATTATATTTTACCTGTACTGGCGGCCTTATTTACCTTTTTATCAACTTGGTTAACTAACAAAGCAGCTGTTGAAAAAAATATTGCTTTAACTCTTATGACTTATGTTATGCCGTTTATCATATTGGTAACAAGTTTTAACTTTGCTAGTGGTGTTGTTTTATACTGGACGGTGTCTAATGCTTTTCAAGTATTTCAAATTCTATTATTGAACAACCCATACAAGATTATAAAGGTTCGAGAAGAAGCAGTAAGAGTGGCACACGAAAAAGAACAAAGAGTTAAACGTGCTAAGAGAAAAGCAAGTAAGAAAAGAAAGTAGGAAAAACATGGTATTATTTACAGGAGCGACTGTAGAAGAAGCTATTGAAAAAGGACTACAAGAGTTAAACATTTCACGATTGAGGGCACATATAAAAGTTGTATCACGTGAGAAAAAAGGTTTTTTGGGCTTTGGTAAAAAGCCAGCAAAAGTTGAAATAGAAGGTATCACCGACGAAGTAACTGATATTAATGAATCGGTAGCGTTAAAAAATATTAAGAATGTACCGTCTAGCGTAGATGTGGTGGAAGAATATATAGAGGAGGTTGATGAAACGCTTGAAAAAGAAGACGTATCACAACCAGAACTTCCAAAAATTGATGATAAAAACGTTGTAACTACAAGTGAAGCTATTGAAAAAATTGACCTACTTCCTAATATTGAAGTAGCAGCTGCTCAGGTGACTAAATACGTTGAAAATATCATCTATGAGATGGATTTAGATGCAACAATAGAAACTACGACAAGTAAGCGACAAATAAATCTCCAAATAGAAACGCCAGAAGCTGGGCGCATCATTGGTTATCATGGGAAAGTATTAAAATCGTTGCAGTTGTTAGCACAAAATTATCTTCATGACCGCTTTTCTAAGAGTTTTTCAGTATCTATTAATGTCCATGACTACGTTGAGCATCGTATAGAAACTTTAATTGATTTTTCTAAAAAAATAGCTAGACGTGTTTTAGAGACTAATGAGCCTTACCATATGGATCCTATGAGTAACAGTGAGCGAAAAACTGTTCATAAAACAATTGCAACTATAGAGGGTGTTGAAAGTTATTCTGAAGGTAACGATCCTAATAGATTTGTAGTAGTTACTAAGAAGTAAAAAGAGGTTTCACCTCTTTTTTTCTTGCGCCCGATCTACATTTTCAGAAAATGTAGAAAAAGTATGAAAAAAGAGTTGACAAAGTAAGAGATGATGTAGTAAACTAAATAAGTTGTCTCGAGAGAGCAGTTTCTAGTAGCGCGTAGTTAACAACTTAAAAAAAGTGGTTGACAAAGCAGAATAAGTTTGCTAGAATATAGAAGTTGTCTCAAGAGAGGCAAAGACCTTTGAAAACTGAACAAGACGAACGAATGTGCAGGGTGGATTTACATTGTAAATCCGTCAATGACAAAAAACAATAAATCTGTCAGCGAGACAGAAAAGAGCAAAGCTCAAACTTTTAATGAGAGTTTGATCCTGGCTCAGGACGAACGCTGGCGGCGTGCCTAATACATGCAAGTAGAACGCTGAGGTTTGGTGTTTACACTAGACTGATGAGTTGCGAACGGGTGAGTAACGCGTAGGTAACCTGCCTCATAGCGGGGGATAACTATTGGAAACGATAGCTAATACCGCATAAGAGTAATTAACACATGTTAGTTATTTAAAAGGAGCAATTGCTTCACTGTGAGATGGACCTGCGTTGTATTAGCTAGTTGGTGAGGTAAAGGCTCACCAAGGCGACGATACATAGCCGACCTGAGAGGGTGATCGGCCACACTGGGACTGAGACACGGCCCAGACTCCTACGGGAGGCAGCAGTAGGGAATCTTCGGCAATGGACGGAAGTCTGACCGAGCAACGCCGCGTGAGTGAAGAAGGTTTTCGGATCGTAAAGCTCTGTTGTTAGAGAAGAACGTTGGTAGGAGTGGAAAATCTACCAAGTGACGGTAACTAACCAGAAAGGGACGGCTAACTACGTGCCAGCAGCCGCGGTAATACGTAGGTCCCGAGCGTTGTCCGGATTTATTGGGCGTAAAGCGAGCGCAGGCGGTTCTTTAAGTCTGAAGTTAAAGGCAGTGGCTTAACCATTGTACGCTTTGGAAACTGGAGGACTTGAGTGCAGAAGGGGAGAGTGGAATTCCATGTGTAGCGGTGAAATGCGTAGATATATGGAGGAACACCGGTGGCGAAAGCGGCTCTCTGGTCTGTAACTGACGCTGAGGCTCGAAAGCGTGGGGAGCAAACAGGATTAGATACCCTGGTAGTCCACGCCGTAAACGATGAGTGCTAGGTGTTAGGCCCTTTCCGGGGCTTAGTGCCGCAGCTAACGCATTAAGCACTCCGCCTGGGGAGTACGACCGCAAGGTTGAAACTCAAAGGAATTGACGGGGGCCCGCACAAGCGGTGGAGCATGTGGTTTAATTCGAAGCAACGCGAAGAACCTTACCAGGTCTTGACATCCTTCTGACCGGCCTAGAGATAGGCTTTCTCTTCGGAGCAGAAGTGACAGGTGGTGCATGGTTGTCGTCAGCTCGTGTCGTGAGATGTTGGGTTAAGTCCCGCAACGAGCGCAACCCCTATTGTTAGTTGCCATCATTAAGTTGGGCACTCTAGCGAGACTGCCGGTAATAAACCGGAGGAAGGTGGGGATGACGTCAAATCATCATGCCCCTTATGACCTGGGCTACACACGTGCTACAATGGTTGGTACAACGAGTCGCAAGCCGGTGACGGCAAGCTAATCTCTTAAAGCCAATCTCAGTTCGGATTGTAGGCTGCAACTCGCCTACATGAAGTCGGAATCGCTAGTAATCGCGGATCAGCACGCCGCGGTGAATACGTTCCCGGGCCTTGTACACACCGCCCGTCACACCACGAGAGTTTGTAACACCCGAAGTCGGTGAGGTAACCTTTTAGGAGCCAGCCGCCTAAGGTGGGATAGATGATTGGGGTGAAGTCGTAACAAGGTAGCCGTATCGGAAGGTGCGGCTGGATCACCTCCTTTCTAAGGATAAGGAAACCTGCCATTTGCGTCTTGTTTAGTTTTGAGAGGTCTTGTGGGGCCTTAGCTCAGCTGGGAGAGCGCCTGCTTTGCACGCAGGAGGTCAGCGGTTCGATCCCGCTAGGCTCCATTGAATCGAAAGGTTCAAATTGTTCATTGAAAATTGAATATCTATATCAAATTCCACGATCTAGAAATAGATTGTAGAAAGTAACAAGAAAATAAACCGAAAACGCTGTGAATATTTAATGAGTTTTCTAGTTTTAAAGAAACTAGTTTAATAAGGTTAAGTTAATAAGGGCGCACGGTGGATGCCTTGGCACTAGAAGCCGAAGAAGGACGTGACTAACGACGAAATGCTTTGGGGAGCTGTAAGTAAGCGCTGATCCAGAGATGTCCGAATGGGGGAACCCACTAGTTAATGACTAGTATCCATATCTGTTAAGGATATGAGAAGGAAGACGCAGTGAACTGAAACATCTAAGTAGCTGCAGGAAGAGAAAGCAAAAGCGATTGCCTTAGTAGCGGCGAGCGAAACGGCAGGAGGGCAAACCGAAGTGTTTACACTTCGGGGTTGTAGGACTGCGATATAGGATTAATCATTATAGAAGAATTACCTGGGAAGGTAAGCCAAAGAGAGTAACAGCCTCGTATTTAAAATGATAGATTAACCTTAGCAGTATCCTGAGTACGGCGAGACACGCGAAATCTCGTCGGAATCTGGGAGGACCATCTCCCAACCCTAAATACTCTCTAGTGACCGATAGTGAACCAGTACCGTGAGGGAAAGGTGAAAAGCACCCCGGGAGGGGAGTGAAATAGAACCTGAAACCGTGTGCCTACAACAAGTTCGAGCCCGTTAATGGGTGAGAGCGTGCCTTTTGTAGAATGAACCGGCGAGTTACGATATGATGCGAGGTTAAGTTGAAGAGACGGAGCCGTAGGGAAACCGAGTCTTAATAGGGCGCCATAGTATCATGTTGTAGACCCGAAACCATGTGACCTACCCATGAGCAGGTTGAAGGTGAGGTAAAACTCACTGGAGGACCGAACCAGGGCACGTTGAAAAGTGCTTGGATGACTTGTGGGTAGCGGAGAAATTCCAAACGAACTTGGAGATAGCTGGTTCTCTCCGAAATAGCTTTAGGGCTAGCGTCGATGTTAAGTCTCTTGGAGGTAGAGCACTGTTTGGGTGAGGGGTCCATCCCGGATTACCAATCTCAGATAAACTCCGAATGCCAACGAGATATAATCGGCAGTCAGACTGCGAGTGCTAAGATCCGTAGTCGAAAGGGAAACAGCCCAGACCACCAGCTAAGGTCCCAAAATATATGTTAAGTGGAAAAGGATGTGGGGTTGCACAGACAACTAGGATGTTAGCTTAGAAGCAGCTATTCATTCAAAGAGTGCGTAATAGCTCACTAGTCGAGTGACCCTGCGCCGAAAATGTACCGGGGCTAAAACATATTACCGAAGCTGTGGATGACACAAAAGTGTCATGGTAGGAGAGCGTTCTATGTGTGAAGAAGGTGTACCGTGAGGAGCGCTGGAACGCATAGAAGTGAGAATGCCGGTATGAGTAGCGCAAGACAGGTGAGAATCCTGTCC